>NZ_JBEYSY010000002.1:0-610252 GCF_040704315.1 Micromonospora sp. NPDC047644 | reverse complement strand
GCTGGAGCCGCGTCGTGCCACTCGCCGAGAGGCGACCTGCACACCGACACCAGCGCCGCCCCCGGCCCTTCAGCCGGGGGCGGCGCTGTCTGTGCATCCTCGGTTCGCGAAGCTGTCTCAGGTGACCTATCTTCAGGGGGTCGCTCGCGTGGGAGGGGGTGTCGGGATGGGTTTACGGACCTTCATTGAGGGTTGGCCGGTGTATCGCCAGCTCACCGGCACGGACCCGCTGGGCCGGGGCGCCGCGGCGAAGTCCGACGGGTCCCGCGCGTTGACCGCTCGGACCGAGACCGCCGACAGCGTCGCCCGCTCGGTCTGCCCGTACTGCGCCGTCGGCTGCGGTCAGCGGGTGTTCGTCAAAGACGGGCGGGTCAGCCAGATCGAGGGGGACCCGGACAGCCCGATCTCGCGGGGTCGGCTCTGTCCGAAGGGTTCGGCGAGCAAGAGCCTGGTGACCAGTCCGCTGCGGCAGACCAAGGTCCGCTACCGCCGGCCGTACTCGACGCAGTGGGAGGATCTGGAGCTCGACACGGCGCTCGACATGATCGCCGACCGGATCCTCGCCGCCCGCGAGCAGACCTGGGAGGACGTCGACACGCAGGGCCGCCCGCTCAACCGGACGCTGGGCATCTCCAGCCTCGGTGGGGCGACGTTGGACAACGAGGAGAACTACCTCATCAAGAAGTTGTTCACCGCGATGGGGGCGCTGCAGATCGAGAACCAGGCGCGTATTTGACACTCCGCCACCGTCCCCGGTCTGGGGGCCAGCTTCGGTCGTGGCGGTGCGACGGATTTCCAGCAGGACATCGCCAACGCTGACGTGATCGTCATCCAGGGCTCCAACATGGCTGAGGCGCACCCGGTGGGTTTCCAGTGGGTGATGGAGGCCAAGCGTCGGGGCGCGAAGGTCTTCCACGTCGACCCCCGGTTCACCCGGACGAGTGCGGTCGCGGACGAGTACCTGCCGATCCGGGCGGGCACGGACATTGCGTTGCTCGGCGGGGTGGTGCGCTACATCCTGGACAACGAGCTGGACTTCCGGGAGTACGTGCTCGCGTACACCAATGCGGCGACCATCGTCAGCGACGAGTTCAGCGACACCGAGGACGGCGACGGTTTCTTCTCCGGCTTCGATCCGGAGACCGGTGCCTACGTGCAGGACAGCTGGCAGTACGAGGGGCACGAGGGTTCGTCGGGCAGTGGGCACACGGCGCAGGAGCGGGACAGCGCGGCGGGTTTGACGCACGAGTCGCACGGCGCGCCGGTGAGCGGGCAGACCCGACGCGATGAGTCGTTGCAGCACCCGCGCTGTGTGTACCAGATCCTCAAGCGACACTTCTCCCGCTACACCCCGGAGATGGTGGAGCGGGTCTGCGGCATCTCGCAGGCGCAGTTCCTGGAGTTGGCGCGGGCGTGGACGGCGAACTCCGGTCGGGACCGCACCGGCATGTTGATCTACTCGGTGGGCTGGACGCAGCACAGTGTGGGTGTGCAGTACATCCGCACCGGCGCGATCATCCAGCTCCTGCTGGGCAACATGGGCCGCCCGGGTGGCGGGGTGATGGCCCTGCGCGGGCACGCCAGCATCCAGGGCTCGACGGACATCCCGACGTTGTTCAACCTGCTGCCCGGCTACCTGCCGATGCCGCACCACGCCGAACACCCGAGCTTCGGGGAGTGGGTGGACAGCATTCGCCATCCGGGGCAGAAGGGGTTCTGGGGTAACGCGGGGTCGTTCGCCGCCAGCCTGCTCAAGGCGTACTGGGGTGACGCGGCGACGCCGGAGAACGACTTCTGTTACGGCTACCTGCCTCGGCTGACCGGTGATCACGGCACCTACCAGCAGGTGCTCAACATGATCGACGGGAAGATCAAGGGGTACTTCCTGCTCGGGCAGAACCCGGCGGTCGGGTCGGCACACGGTCGCGCGCAGCGCCTCGGCATGGCCAACCTCGACTGGTTGGTGGTCCGCGACCTGTTCATGATCGAGAGCGCGACGTTCTGGCAGAACGGCCCCGAGGTCGCGACCGGTGAGATTGTGCCGCAGAAGTGTCGCACGGAGGTGTTCTTCCTGCCCGCCGCGTCGCATGTGGAGAAGGAGGGCACGTTCACCCAGACGCAGCGGTTGTTGCAGTGGCGGGAGAAGGCCGTCGAACCGCCGGGCGACGCCCGTTCCGAGCTGTGGTTCTTCTATCACCTGGGCCGCAGACTGCGGGAGCGGCTGGCCGACTCGCCGTTGCCGCGCGACCGCGCGCTGCTCGACCTCACCTGGGACTATCCCACGCACGGTCCGCACGCGGAGCCGAGCGCCGAGGCGGTGCTGCGCGAGATCAACGGGTACGACGTGGCGACCGGCCGTCCGCTGTCCAGCTTCGCGGAGGCCCGCGCGGACGGCTCCACCGCCATCGGTTGTTGGATCTACACCGGCGTGTACGCGGACGGGGTGAACCAGGCGGCCCGGCGCAAGTCCCGGCACGACCAGGACTGGGTGGCCGCCGAGTGGGGTTGGGCGTGGCCGGCGAACCGGCGCATCCTCTACAACCGTGCCTCCGCCGACCCGGACGGCAACCCGTGGTCCGAGCGCAAGCGCTACGTGTGGTGGGACGCGGAGAAGGCCGAGTGGACCGGCTACGACGTGCCGGACTTCGAGAAGACCAAGCCGCCGTCGTACCGGCCGCCGCCCGGCGCGTCCGGACCGGAGGGCATCGCGGGCGACGACCCGTTCGTCATGCAGGGCGACGGCAAGGGTTGGCTGTACGCGCCCAGCGGTGTCCTGGACGGGCCGCTGCCGACGCACTACGAGCCGGTGGAGTCGCCGGTGCGTAACCCGCTCTACGGTCAGCAGGCCAACCCGACGCGCAAGACGTACGCGCACCCGGTGAATTCGGTGAACCCGAGTCCGCCGCAGGAGCACGCCCAGGTGTTCCCGTACGTGTTCACTGTCAGCCGGCTCACCGAGCACCACACCGCGGGTGCGATGAGCCGGTCGGTGTCACCCCTCGCCGAGCTGCAACCGGAGATGTTCGTCGAGGTGTCCCCGGCCCTGGCCGGCGAGGTCGGGCTGACGCACCTGGGTTGGGCGCACCTGGTCAGCGGCCGCGCGGTGATCGAGGCGCGGGTGCTGGTGACCGATCGGCTCACCCCGTTGCGGGTGGACGGTCGGATCATCCACCAGGTGTGGTTGCCGTACCACTTCGGTTTCGAGGGTCTGGTCACCGGCGACTCGGCCAACGACCTGTTCGGCATCAGCCTGGACCCGAACGTGCTCATCCAGGAGAGCAAGGTCGGCACCTGCGACGTGCGGCCCGGCCGTCGTCCCACCGGCCCGGCGTTGCTCGACCTGGTGGGCGACTACCAGCGGCGCGCCGGGATCATCCCGGGCCGGCACGCGCCGGCCGTGACCACCGACGACGAGGGGAAGGAACCCGGTGCTTCCTGACCCGCACAGCCTGTACGGCCCGCTGGACCCGGCACCCGAGGCAGGGTACGAGAACGCGCCGCCGCGGATGGGGTTCTTCACCGACACCAGCGTCTGCATCGGCTGTAAGGCCTGTGAGGTCGCCTGCAAGGAGTGGAACGGGGTTCCGGAGAGCGGCCTGGACCTGCTCGGCATGTCGTACGACAACACCGGGGCGTTGACCGCGAACTCGTGGCGGCACGTCGCGTTCATCGAGCAGCCCCGCCCGGCCGGGCACGGTGTCGCCCTGGCGGACGTCCTCGGGGCGCCGGTCGACGCCGACCCGGCCCGGCCGGTCGACGCGGGCCCGCAGTTCCTGGGGATGCCGGGGGCCCAACCACCGGGCCGGGGCACGGGCGTCGAGGAGCGCACGGATTTCCGGTGGTTGATGATGTCGGACGTCTGCAAGCACTGCACCCACGCCGCCTGCCTGGACGTGTGTCCGACGGGTTCGTTGTTCCGCACGGAGTTCGGCACGGTGGTGGTGCAGGAGGACATCTGCAACGGGTGTGGCTACTGCATCTCAGCGTGTCCGTACGGGGTGATCGACCAGCGTAAGGACGACGGTCGGGCGTGGAAGTGCACGCTGTGCTACGACCGGTTGGGCGCGGGGATGACCCCGGCGTGCGCTCAGGCGTGTCCGACCGAGTCGATCCAGTACGGGCCCCTGGACGAGCTGCGGGAACGCGCCGCCGCCCGGGTGGCGACGCTGCACGACCGGGGCGTCCCCGAGGCCCGCCTGTACGGGCACGACCCGAACGACGGCGTGGGTGGTGACGGCGCGTTCTTCCTGCTCCTGGACGAACCCGAGGTGTACGGGCTGCCGCCCGACCCGGTCGTGACCACCCGTGACCTGCCGAAGATGTGGAAGCGCGCCGGCCTCGCCGCTCTCGCCATGGCGGCGGCGACCGTCGCCGCGTTCGTGGGAGGTTCCTCATGACCCCGTCGGGCCCGGTGGGCGACCGGTTCCGTCGCTTCCGGGAGCGGTTCGCCGACGAGAACGGCCACCAACCCTCGGTGGGCACCCCCGGGGGTGACCTGACGGTGCGGCGCAGCGGCGAGTCTCCCGGCCGGCGGCGCAGGCGGCGCGGCGGTGGCGGTGAGGAACTGCGGGTGCCGGAGGCCGAGTTCACGTCCTACTACGGTCGGCCCATCCTCAAGGGGCCGGTGTGGAAGTGGGACATCGCCGCGTACCTGTTCACCGGCGGGCTGGCAGCCGGCTCGTCGCTGCTGGCCGCGGGTGGGCAGCTCACCGGGCGGCCCGCGTTGCGGCGCGCCGGTCGGGTCACCGCGTTGGCCGCCGTCAGCGCCAGCGCCGTCTTCCTGGTCAAGGACCTGGGCCGGCCGGCGCGGTTCCACCACATGCTGCGGGTGGCCAAGCCGACCTCGCCGATGTCGATGGGGACCTGGATCCTCACCGCGTACGGGCCGGCGGCGGGTGTCGCGGCGATCGCCGAGGTGGCCGGTGTGCTGCCCCGGCGCGGTCTGCTCGGGCTGGCCGGCCGGGTGTTGCCGCCGATCGGGCACGCCGCCGGGCTGCTGGCCGCCGGCACCGCGCCGGCGCTGGCCACGTACACCGGGGTGTTGCTGGCCGACACGGCGGTGCCGTCGTGGCATGAGGCGTACCCCGAGTTGCCGGTGATCTTCGCGGGCAGCGCGTTGGCCAGCGGCGCCGGCGTGGGTCTGCTCGCCGCGCCGCCGGCCCAGGCCGGGCCGGCCCGCCGGATGGCGGTGGCCGGCGCGGCCCTGGAGTTGTACGGCACGCATCGGGTGGAGAGCCGCCTCGGCCTGCTCAGCGAGCCCTACCGACTCGGCCGGCCGGGCCGGATGCTGCGCGCCGCGCGGCTGCTGACCCTCGGTGGGGTGGCGGGCGCTCTGCTGGGCCGGCGTCACCGGGTGGTCGGGGCGCTGTCGGGGACCTCGCTGCTGGCCGCGTCGGTGTTGACCCGGTTCGGCATTTTCTACGGTGGTGTCGCCTCGGCCCGCGACCCCCGATACACAGTGGTGCCGCAGCGCGAGCGGGCGCAGGCGCGGCGGACCGCCATGGATCTTCCATCTGATCGGGCGGACCCGCCCGCGGTGTGATCGAATGTCCCGTGGAGGCGTTCAGGCGGCTGGTGCCCCTCCCGGTCTTCAAAACCGGAGTGGTCCGGGACCCGGGCCAGGCGGGTTCGATTCCCGTCCGTCTCCGCCACACCGCTTGCAGGAGATGACGAGATGGGCGACGGCCCGGTGGACCCGCGACGTCGGGTGCCCCGTACGGACACGCTGCTCGCCGACCCGGCGCTGGCCGCCGCCACCGTGACTCTCGGCCGGGAGCAGGTCAAGGCGATCGTCTCCCACGCGCAGGGCCGCGCCCGCCGCGGTGAGCTCAACCCCGACGAGGTACGCGACGCGGCGGTCGCCGCGTTGCCCACGCCCGGTCCCCGGGTGGTGCTCAACGCCACCGGTGTCGTCCTGCACACCAACCTGGGTCGGGCGGCGTTGTCGTCCGGCGCGGTCGCCGCGGTGGTGGCCGCCGCCGGGCACACCGACGTCGAGTTGGACCTGACCACCGGGCGGCGGGCCCGCCGCGGCCGGGGCGCGCTCGACGCGCTGGCCGCCGCCGTGCCCGACGCGGGCGCCGTGCACGTGGTCAACAACGGCGCCGCCGCGCTGGTGCTGGCCGCGACCGCGTTGGCCGGCGGCCGGGAGATCGTGGTCAGCCGGGGCGAACTGGTCGAGATCGGCGACGGGTTCCGCCTGCCCGACCTGCTGGAGAGCACCGGCGCGCGGCTGCGCGAGGTGGGCACCACCAACCGCACCACAGTCGCCGACTACGCCGCCGCGCTCGGCCCGCAGACCGGTTTCGTGCTCAAGGTGCACCCGTCGAACTTCCGGGTCACCGGCTTCACCTCCGCCGTCGGGGTACGGCAACTGGCCACGCTCGGGGTGCCGGTGGTCGCCGACATCGGCTCCGGGCTGCTCGGCGCGGATCCGCTGCTGCCCGACGAACCGGACGCGGCCAGCACCCTGCGGGCGGGCGCCGCGCTGGTCACCGCCAGCGGCGACAAACTGCTCGGTGGGCCGCAGGCCGGGCTGCTGCTCGGTGACGTCGAGGTGGTCGAGCGGCTGCGCCGTCACCCGCTGGCCCGGGCGCTGCGGGTGGACAAGCTCACCCTGGCCGCGCTCGCCGCCACCCTGCACCAACCGCACACCCCGACCCGCGCGGCGCTGCACGCCGAGCCGGGCGCTCTGCGGGAACGGGTGGAGCGGCTGCGGGACCGCCTCGGCGCGGACGGCCGCAAGGCGGAGGTGGTGCCGGCCGTCGCGGTGGTCGGCGGGGGCGGTGCCCCCGGGGTGGAGTTGGACTCGTGGGCGCTGAGCCTGCCCGAGCGGTACGCGTTCCCGCTGCGCACCGGACACCCGCCGGTCCTCGGGCGGGTGGTACGTGGGCGGCTCCTGCTCGACCTGCGCTGCGTGCCCGCCGACGCCGACGACGCCGTCCGCGCGGCCGTGCTGCGCGTACCCGGAGACGACTGAGGCGTGTTCGTCGTCGCGACCGCCGGGCACGTCGACCACGGCAAGTCGACGCTGGTCCGGGCGTTGACCGGGATGGAACCCGACCGGTGGGCCGAGGAGCGCCGCCGGGGGATGACCATCGACCTGGGTTTCGCCTGGACGACGCTGCCGTCCGGCGGCACCGTCGCCTTCGTCGACGTGCCCGGGCACGAGCGGTTCGTGCCGAACATGCTCGCCGGCGTCGGCCCGGTCCCGGCGGCGCTGATCGTGGTGGCCGCCGACGAGGGCTGGATGCCGCAGTCCGCCGAGCACCTGGCCGCGCTCGACGCGCTCGGCGTCGCGTACGGCCTGCTCGCGGTGACCCGCGCGGACCTGGCCGATCCGGGGCCGGCGACGGCCCGCGCCCGCGCCGAGATCGCCGCGACCAGCCTCGGCGCGGTGCCGGCGGTTGCGGTCAGCGGCCTGACCGGCGCCGGCCTGCCGGAGCTGCGGGCCGCCCTGGACCGCCTCGCCGCCCAACTGCCCGCGCCGGTCGTGGACGACCCGGTCCGGCTCTGGGTGGACCGCAGCTTCACGGTGCGGGGCAGCGGCACCGTCGTCACCGGGACCCTCGGCGGCGGCCGGCTGCGGGTCGGCGACGAACTGGAGCTGGCCGGCGCCGACGAACCGGTCCGGGTCCGCGGCCTGCACTGCCTGGGCGAGGCCCGCCCGGAGGCGACGGCGGTCGCCCGGGTCGCGGTCAACCTCCGGGGTACGCCCCGCGACCGGCTCGGCCGGGGCGACGCGCTGCTCACCCCGGGCCGGTTTCACCACACCGACCTCGTCGACGTCCGGCTCGCCGGCGACCCGGCCGGTGACCTGCCGGCCACCCTCACCCTGCACGTCGGGTCCGCGGCGGTGCCGGTACGGGTGCGTCCGCTCGGCCCGGACACCGTCCGGCTGCGGCTGGCCCGCCCGCTGCCGTTGCTGGTGGGTGACCGGGCGCTGCTGCGTGACCCGGGCCGCCACCACGTCAGCGGCGGGGTGCGGGTGCTGGACGTGGCACCGCCACCGCTGGGCCGACGGGGTGCGGCCGCCGCCCGCGCCCAGGTCCTCGCCGAGTTGGACGGTCGACCGGACCTGGCAGGGGAGCTGCGCCGTCGCCGCCTGATCCGGGCCGGCGCGCTGGTCCGGATGGGTGTGCCGGTGCCCACCGGGCCGGGGCGGGACAGCCCCGCGCCGGTGGCCGGCGACTGGCTGGCCGACCCCGCGCACTGGCGGCGGCTCGGCGAGCGGCTGACCGAGGAGGTCGCCCGGCACGCGCGGGAGCACCCGTTGGAGCCCGGAATGCCGGTCGACGCCCTGCGTCAGCGCCTCGCCCTGCCCGACCGGGTGCTGGTCGAGGCGCTGGTCCGGCCGCCGCTGCGCGTCCACGCCGGTCGGGTCGGCGCGGCGAGCGCCAACGCGCTGCCCGAACCGGTGGCCCTGGCCGTGCGCCGGGTCCGCGCCGAGTACGGCGACCGCCCGTTCCGCGCCCCCGAAACGGACCGCCTCGTCGACCTCGGCCTGGGCCCCCGGGAGATCGGCGCCGCGGTGCGGGCGGGGGCGCTGCTGCGGCTGGCCGAGAACGTGGTGCTGCTGCCCGACGCGCTCGACGACGCGGTCCGCGTGTTGGCCGGGTTGCCGCAGCCGTTCACCCTCTCCGCGGCCCGGCAGGCGTTGGACACCACCCGCCGGGTGGCGGTGCCCCTGCTGGAGCTGCTGGACCGGCGGGGCGCGACCCGCCGGCTGCCCGACGACGCCCGGATCGTCGTCACCTGAACGCGCGCCCGTGCGGGGCTGACAGGGTGGCGTCGGAATGCGACGGTGGGCTGATGGTCGAGGTGATGGCGTCCCGGGCGCGGCCGTTCGGTGGCCGCTGGCGGGAGATCCTCCCGGTGGTGCTGCGCTGGGGGCTGCCGGTGCTCTGGGTGCTGTGGGCCGGTCTGGCGTGGTGGGTGGAGCCCCGCCAGTCGACCGAGGCCCAGCTCGACCGCGATCTCGCGACCGGCCAGGTGGTGGCCTTCCAACGGGCGTCCGGCTGGGCCGACGACGGCGCGTACTGGGGAAGCCGGCCCCGACCGCAGTATGCGACCAACGGTGCAATGCTCGTCTGGACCGTGCCGAACGGCCAGAGCCGCTACGTTCTTGACGCGCCGCCCGTCTGGGAGTCGCACCTCGGCGAGCCGGACCCGTCGGCGGCCGCCCCGCCGAGCTGGCGGGACACCCAGCTTGCCGCCATCTCCGCTGCGGGGAGCGCGGACGGTGACCCCGGGCAGCGGATCGGGAACGCCGCGGCGCTGCTCGCCGGTGTGCTGGCCGTGCTCTGGTTGGGCCGGCTGATCGGTGGCGCGCCGCCGGTGGTGGGCACCCGGTGGTTCTGGTTCTGGGTCGGCCTGCTGCCATTCGGAACAGGTGTGCTGGCCTGGACCTACCGGGAGCTGTGGAGACCACCGCCGGTGCCGGTGCCCGGCCGTGCCTCGGGGTGGCGAGGGCTCGGCTGGCTGATCCTCGCCGCGATCGGCATCAGCCTCCTGGTGTCCGTTGCCCGCATCGTGTTCGGGCCGACGGTGGTGCCGGGCTGAGCCGGCGTGCTGGGCCAACCGGCCACCCGACCGACGCTGGTCACCTACGGTGACGCCATGGACCCTTCGGCGGTCTGGCGGGACCGGCAGCACAAGTGGCGGATCGAGGCGTACCGGGCACCGGACCTCCGTTTCGCCATCTACGCCACCAACGGCCCCACCGAGTCGGTGCCGCTGTGGCTGTTCGGGATGACGGCGCTGGCCCGATGGCTGATGACGCACTCCATCTCGCTGGACGACCTGGAGGTCGACTGAGCGGGGGCGCGGTCGCAAACACCGCCCACGCCGCGCCCTGCTGCGGTTGAGTGACCTCAGGCGGCGGACGGGGGACGCGATGGGCAGTCAGCTCGGGCAGTTGGCGTTGGTGGCCGTGCTGGTGCTGGTCAACGCCGCGCTCTCCGGCAGCGAGATGGCGCTGGTGACCCTGCGGGAGGGGCAGTTGCGGCGGCTGGGCCGGCGCAGCCGCGCCGGTGACCGGTTGGTGCAGCTGTCCCGCGACCCGAACCGCTACCTGGCCACGATTCAGCTCGGCATCACCCTGGCCGGGTTCCTGGCCTCGGCGGCGGCCGCGGTGTCGTTGGCCTCTCCGCTGGTCGGGCCGTTGGGGTTCCTCGGTGCGGCGGCGCGTCCCGCCGCGGTGCTGCTGGTGACCGTGCTGCTGACGTTCGTCACGCTGGTGCTCGGTGAGTTGGCCCCGAAGCGGCTGGCCATGCAGCGGGCCGAGCGTTGGGCGCTGCTGAGCGCCGGTCCGTTGGACCTGCTGGCTCGGGTGTCCCGGCCGGCGGTGTGGCTGCTCAGCCGGGCCACCGACGCGGTCGTGCGGCTCGCCGGTGGTGACCCGCGGGCCAACCGGGAGGAGATGACCGAGGAGGAGTTGCGGGAGATGCTGTCCAGCCAGCGCGGCCTGTCGGCCCAGCAGCGGGAGATCCTGACCGGCGCGTTCGACATCGCCGGCCGGACGCTGCGGGAGATCCTGGTCGCCCGGCGCGAGGTGACGACGCTGCCCGCCGATCTGGCCGCGGACGAGGGCGTCCGGCGGCTCGCCGCCGCCGGACGCTCCCGCGCTCCCGTCACCGGCCCCGGCGGCCTGGACGAGGTGCTCGGGGTGGTGCACATCCGCGACCTGGTGCGGGCCGGCACCGCCCGAGTCGGTGCGCGGGTCCAGGCGCCACTGCTGCTGCCGGTGACCCTGCCGGTCGCCGACGCGATGCGTCAGCTGCGCCAGGAGCATCAGCAACTGGCCCTGGTGGTCGACGAGCACGGTGGCATCGACGGCATGATCACCATGGAGGATCTTCTGGCCGAGGTGGTCGGTGAGTTGTACGACGAGACCGACCGGGACATGCACGGGGTGGTCCGGGAACCGGACGGGTCCCTGCTGGTGCCCGGTGACTTCCCGCTGCATGACCTGCCCGACCTGGGGGTGCGGCTGAGCTTCCCGTTGTCCCGGGACTACACGACGGTGGCCGGTCTGGTGCTGGCCCGACTGCGGCACCTGCCGGACTCCCCGGGTGAGACGGTGCGGCTGCCCGGTCTGACCCTGCAGGTGGTGGAGGTCGCCGACCGGGCGGTGCGCCGGGTACGCCTCTGCGGGTTCGTCACCGAGCGTTGAGCGTTCACCCAGAAGGCTGACAAAAGGCCCAAATTGACAAAGCGGGCAACGCGGTACGCCTACCGTGCCAGACGTGAAGGACCGAGGGTTGCGTACGTTCGTCACGGTGCTGGCCGGCCTCGCGGTGATCTACTTCGGCAGCGCCGGCCGCAGCCCCGAGGAGGGCCGTGGCATCTCCGGCGGGGTGGTGGTCCTGGCGCTGCTCGCCGCGTTGCTGGTGTGGCACCTGACCCGCCCGGGGGACAAGACCGTCAAGTGAGCGCCTCACCGGGCGGCGAGCCGGGTGACCTCACCGGCGGACTCCTCACCCAGCGCCACCCGTACCAGCGCTGACGCGAGCCGGCCGAAGTCCGGTTCGTCGATCAGACCGGCGAGCCGGTCCGGGGACCCCGGCAGGCCCAGCCGCTTCGCCCCCGCCAGGGCCCGACGGTCGGCGTACGGACGCACGTCCGACCAGACCGTCTGCGCCTCGCGCAGGTAGATGTCCGCGCCGGTGGGGCCGATGCCGGGGAACTCGGTGAGCCGCCGCCGAAGCCCGGCCGGGTCGCCCTGGGCCTCCCGGTGCAGGCGTCGCAGGTCACCGTGCCAACGATCCAGGCACAGCCGGGCGCCGGTGCCGAGCATGGTGGCGGTCCGCTCGTCGTAGCGGCGGTAGTGGCCCCGGCCCAGCGCGTCGACGCGTTCCTGCCAACGGGCCGCCTCCATCGACTGGGGGGTGCGGTAGCCGGCGGCGAACAGTTCCCGCGCGGCGTCCACCGCCACACACGCGCGGATCCGGGTGCTCAGCAGCGTGGTCAGCACCAGCAGCTGGTACAGCGGCCCCGGCCGGTCGGAGAGGCGGATACCGGCCTCCTCCGCGTACGTGCGGCCACGCCGGTCGAGCAACACCCGCACCACACGTCGATCATTGCCCACCCGGGCGGGTTACCCACTTGAGGACCCGCTAGCCGTCGCACCGCTGAGCGAGGCCGGAATGCCCTCGGGGCGGGCGGGTATGCCGACGGTGGAGGCGGCTTCTGCCGCCTGCCGTACCGGAGGGAGACACCCCGTGACGAACCCGCAGCAGCAGGAGTTGCGCCGCAACGCACTGGGCGCCACCAGCCAGGACAACAAGGGCCCCGCCCCGGGCGGGCACCCGGCCAACCGTGGCAGCTCGCGTGGCGACGCCGGTCGTCCGGTGCCCAAGGGGCAGGTGTCGCCGTACGGCCCGGCCGGCGAGCCGGTGGCCGACGACGACAGCGACACCCGCTGACGGCCCTAGCGTCCGCGCCCTGGCGGCCGTCGCAACCTGTTCCAGGTGGCGGCGGCCGCCAGCCCGTACGCGAGGTGCGGGATGATGTCGGAGATCCAGTCGGAGCGCCGCCACGTCCGCGGGTCGCTGATCCCGAGCACGGTGATCGACCCGTCGGTCATGGTCATGACGCCCGCGCCGAGCAGACCGGTGGCCACCGGCAACGGCTGACGTCGACCACCGGCGTAGAGCGCGAAACCGACGCCCGCGGCGATGCCCAACCCGTAACCGATCAGCGGCCCGAGGCCCGAGCGGCGGTTGGCCGCTCGAGCCCCGTTGCCCAGGTCGACGTGTGCGATCCCGGCCAGCCGGTCGACGGTCTCCTGGGGGACGTCGCTCTCCGGCCGCCCCCGCAGTGCCATGTCCAGGTAGCTGACCACGTTCAGCGCGGTGCTGCCGACGGCGCCCGCGATCGCGCCGTCGGCCACGTCGACCGTCCTCACTTCGGGTCGCCCGGTTCGCGCTCGCTCTTCGGGCCGTACGTCCGGTCGCCGCGCACCACGCCCCGCTGACCGCGATCCTCCTGCAGGATCCTGTTCGCGACCTGGTTGGCCTTGCCGTCGGGTACTCGGCGTCCGGAGTCGTCGATCGCGTTACGCAACCGCGCGCGCTGCTTGTCGTACGCGTTACTGCCCGGTCGTGGTCCTGGCATCTGTGCCTCCTTCGTCGGTCTGGGCACCTGGTGCTGCCCGCCGTCCGCTGGGCGTACCGCGGCCGTCTACCCGTCTGGGGGCGGACCAACCCCGGCCCTACCGGGGCACGCGGACCACGACCACCGGGCACTGCGCGTGGTGCAGCATCGACTGGCTCACCGACCCCAGCAGCAACCCGCTCACCTCGCCGCGCCCGCGCCCTCCGACGACCGCCAGTTGGGCGGAGCGCGACGCCTCGGCGAGCGCGGTGCCGGGTCGGCCGTGCACCACCTGGCAGGTCAACCGCAGACCCGGGTGGTCCTCGGTGAGCCCGGTCAGCCACCCGGCGAGCATCCGCTCCTGCTCGCCGCGCAGCTTCGCCTCGTCGTACACCAGGGGTTGCATGTCGCCCGGGCCGCTGCTGCCGGGATGTCGGTACGCGTGCACCGCCATCAGCGGCACGCCGAGGGACACGGCGGTCTCGGCGGCGACGTCCGCCGCCCGCCGGGAGGCGTCCGAGCCGTCCACCGCGACCAGGACCGGCTGGTCGGGGCGTTGCGTGCCGCGCGCGACCAGCACCGGGCAGTCGGCGTACGCGGCGACCTGCACCGCGACCGAGCCGACCAGCAGCGCGGAGAACCCACCCAGCCCGCGGTCGCCGAGCACGATGAGCGCGGCGGTGGGGGACTCGCCCACCAGCACCGCGGCGGCCTCGCCGTCGATGATCTCGCCGGAGATCGACAACCCGGGCACTGTCGCCTCGGCCTCGCGCACGGCGGCCTCGACGAGTTCCTCGGCCCGGTGGCGCAGCCCGCCGCCGGGCGGCGCGTCCGGGGCGGGGGAGACGGGTACGTGCAGCAGCGGCCAGATGAAGCCGTGCACGACCCGCAGCGGTCGGTGCCGGCGGGCCGCCTCGGTGGCGGCGAGCCGCACGGCGCGTAGCGCCGACTCCGAGCCGTCGACGCCGGCCACCACCGCCGCGTTGTTCGCCGAGTTCACCGCCCACCTCCGCTCGCGGCCAGTATCGCGGTCCCGGACGCCCCCGCGTCGCGATACCGCCGAGCGCGTCGGGGTCGGTACGCTGGCGACGACCGGGGAGGGAGCGCCGACGATGGGTGAACCAGACCAGCCGAGCACCGCGCGCATGATCGACTTTTGGCTCGGAGGGCAGCATCACTTCCCGGTGGACGTGGCCGCCGCGAACGCGTTCGAGCAGGCGTACGGGCCGTGTGCGCCGGTGTTCCGCGAGCTGCGGGCGTTCCTGGGCCGGGCGGTGCGGGCCATGGCCGAGCAGGGCGTGGACGGGTTCCTGGTGTTCGGCGCCGGGGTGCCGACGATGGGCAACGTGCACGAGGTCGCCGCCGACGCGACGGTGCTCTACACCGACGTCGACCCGGTCACCATCCGACTGGGACAGAGCATCCTCGCCGGCAGTGACCGGGCCGGCTACGGCTTCGGCGACGCGACCGACATCGGCACCGTCGACCCGGCGCAGCTGCACCGTTTCGTGCCGGGGTGGGGTCGGCGGCCGGTCGGTGTGGTCTTCCTGGGGCTGGCCGCGTTCCTCGACGACGTCACGCTGACCCGCACCCTCGACGAGCTGTACGCCGCCGCGGCGCCGGGCAGCCTGCTCGCTGTGGACTTCGACACCGAGGAGCTGGCCGGTCACCCGCAGGCGCTGGCCATGATGGGGCCGCAGTTCCGGATGCGTCCACCGGCGGCGTTCGCGCCCCTGCTGGGTCGGTGGGCGCCGACGGCGGACGGGATCGTCCCGGTCACCGAGTGGCGGCCGCAAGGCCCACCGGCCGAGGTGCCCGACGCGTTCCACGGTGTGCTCGCGACCCGCGCGGGTGACTGACCGCGCCGATCATCCGTCCGGCGACGTCCGTATGATGCTTGCCCTACAGCAAGTTTCGGGGGAGGGCGACGATGATAGACGCGCCGGACGTGGTGTCGCGCGCGTTGCGCGAGGCTCCGCCCGACCAGTTGGCGGAGGCGGCGGACCGGGCGATCCGGTCCGCGATGGGCGCGCTGCGCACCGATGTCTTCGTCGCCGACTACCGGATCAGCGGCCTGTGGCCGGTGCTGGACCCGGACCTGCCGGCGGGCGGTTTCCTGGCCTGTCACACCATGGCGCAGCGCTGCTTCAGCAGCCAGCAGCCGGTCCGCGACGGTGCGGGTCCCTGCCGGCTCTACCTGCCGTTGACCGTGTGGGGGGAACGGCTGGGCGTGCTGATGATCGAGCTGCCGACGGCACCGAACGCGGCGGTCACCGGTCGGGCGACGGACATCGCCGGCGCGCTGGCGGTGGCGATGCGCGCGGCGGACCGGGAGACCGACCGCTACCGGCGGGCCCGCCGTCGCGAGCGACTGACGATGGCCGCCGAGATGCAGTGGGACCTGCTGCCCGGTCGTGGTGTGTCCCACCACGCGTTCGAGCTGGCCGGCCAGCTCGAACCGGCGTACACGGTGGGTGGCGACCACTTCGACTGGTCGCTGGACGGCGACCGTCTCACCGTGACGGTGCTCAACGGTGAGGGCAACGGCCTGGCGGCGTCGCTGTTGACAGCCGTCTCCGTCAACGCGATGCGCAACGCGCGTCGCTCCGGTGGCGGTTTGGTGGAGCAGGCCGAGCTGGCGTCGGACACGGTCTTCTACCAGCACCGGGGCGCGCGGTACGTGGCCACCCTGCTGCTTGAGGTGGACACCCGCCTCGGCCGGGTACGGGCCGTCGACGCCGGCTCACCCCACCTGTTGCGGATGCGCGGCTCCACTGTCGAGCCGGTGAAACTGGATCAGCAGCTGCCGCTGGGCATGTTCGCCGAGACCCGCTACGAGCTTCAGGAGATACAACTGGCGCCCGGTGACCGGCTCTTCGTCGTCAGCGACGGGGTGTGGGCCGCCGAGCCGCCGGGCCAGGAGCCGTACGGGCAGCGGGTGATGGCACGTTCTCTGCGCGCCACGCGGTTGCAGCCGCCGGCTGAGGCGGTTGGTACGGTGATGCGCGAACTACACGCCTATCACGCCGATTCCGATCTGCGTGACGACGCCGTCGTGGTCTGTCTGGACTGGCACGGTCCACGCGAGCGGAGCATGGCGTGAGTCTCGCCGCCGCATTGCCGGGCGGGCACCAGCGCGACAACGGCAGGGGACATCAGGTGGAGCGACCTGCGGATCTCGCCGCGGCGATCACCACGGCCGCCGAGACGCTGATCGCCGTGCTGGAGTCGGCCGGTTCGCGCCACCAGGTGCCGCCCACCCAGCTGAGGGTGCTCACGCTGATCACCGGTCGTCCGGAGACCAACGTCAACGGGTTGGCGGAGCTGCTGGACGTGGTGCCGTCGTCGGCGAGCCGCCTGTGCGACCGGTTGGAGGCGACCGGGTTGTTGCGTCGGGTGGCGGATCCGCGGGACCGGCGTGAGGTGCGGCTGGTGCCGACGCCTGCGGCGCTGACCCTGTTGGGGGAGTTGGCCGAGCGGCGTCAGCGCGCGGTGCAGGCGGTGCTGGATCGGATGCCGTCGCGGATGCAGCACGAGCTGTTGCTGGCGCTGGCCGGGTTCGCTCGGGCGGCGACGTCGGTGCCCGAGCAGCAGACCGATCCCGCCGTTCAGACGGCCTGAATCGCCGTCCCCTCCTCCACTAGTATCCTAGGACGCTCTACGCGTGGTGATCCACGCCACAGTGCGACACCACCGCACCGGCGGGCCGCCGCAGCGCCCGACCAGCGAGAGGAAGCCCGATATAGTGGCAGCGCACCTAGCCGGCCCGCGATCATCGAGATCGCGGGCCGTATCAGGGCATGGGGTCCCGCCCGGGGCCGCAGGGGAGAGCCGGCGCTGGTCGGCCCGACAGCGCGTACGACCCTCAGCCGCGCCCGGCGCCGGCCGGGGGCCCGCGTGCCGTGGAGGAGGATCGGTGTCGCGTCGGCCGGCTCGGGCAGAGCAACCGCGGGACACCGGTGACGAGACTCCCGGCAACCAGGTCCTCACCCTGCCCAACCTGATCAGCTTCGGGCGGCTGCTGGGCGTTCCGCTCTTCCTCTACCTGTTCCTGGTGGCAAAGGCCGACGTGGCGGCGGTCGTGGTGCTGGCCATCGGCGGCACCACCGACTGGGTCGACGGTTGGATCGCCCGCCGCCTGCGCCAGGTCAGCCGCTTGGGCGAGCTGCTCGACCCGCTGGCCGACCGCCTCTACATCCTCGCCACCCTGGTCGCCTTCACCGCCCGGGAGGTGGTGCCGTGGCAGTTCACCGCGGCGCTGCTGGCCCGTGAGGTGCTCCTGCTGGCCTCGCTGGCGGTGCTGCGTCGCTACGGGTACGGTCCGCCGCCGGTGCACTACGTGGGCAAGACCGCCACGTTCCTGCTGCTCGCGGCGTTCCCGGTGCTGCTGTTGGCCAGCGCGGCCACCGACGTGGCGACGGCGGCGAGCGCCATCGGTTGGGCGTTGGCCTGGTGGGGACTGGTGCTGTACTGGGTGGCCGGCGCGATGTACGTCGTACAGGCGGCCCGGCTGGTGCGCGCGGCGCGCGGTCCGGGAGCGGCGGCGTGAGCGCGCCTCGGCCGGGAAAACCCGGCCAGGACCGGGTGTACGCGCCGGATTTCCTCACCGAGTTGTTCCGCAACCCGTTGGATCCGGGGTACGCGGATGCGGCTGCGGCTCGTCGGCGCTCGGCGGAGTCCGCTCCGGCGCGCGGGTGGCGGGCCTTGCCGGCCCGGTCGGTGAGCCTGGTCGTGGTGGTGATGCTGGGTTTCCTGTTCGCGGTGGCGTACCGGCAGACGATGGCGGACGAGCCGGGGCGCAGCCAGGCCCGCTCGGGTCTGGTGACGCAGATCAAGGAGCGGGAGAGCCAGACCGATCGGTTGTCCACGCGGGCGGACCAGCTGCGCGAGGAGGTCAGTCGGCAGCGTGACGCGGCGTTGAGCGGTTCGGCCGCCGCCCGGTTGCGCGACCTGGAGGCGAGCACCGGGTTGGGCCGGGTGCGCGGTGACGGTGTGGTGGTGCGGTTGGCGGACGCTCCGGACAAGGCGGACGCGGTCACCGGTGCTGGCGCGGGGCCGCCGCGGGTGCTCTACAGCGACCTGCAGGGTGTGGCGAACGCGTTGTGGAGTGCTGGTGCGGAGGCGATCGCCATCAACGGGCAGCGGTTGACGTCGACGTCGACGATCCGGTCGGCGGGTGAGGCGATGCTCGTGGATTTCCGGCCGGTGACGGGGCCGTACGAGGTGTCGGCGATCGGGCCGGGTTCGATGCGGCGCAAGTTCGAGGACAGCCGGAATGCGGCGCTGATGCGCAAGGTCGCGCAGGGGACGGGGTTGTCGTTCGGTGTGCGGGAGGCGGATGACCTCACCTTGCCGGCGGCGCCGGAGCCGCAGCTACGCTACGCCAAGCCGTCGGTCAGTCCGAGCCCTTCCGCGTCGGGTGTCCGTTCCGGCAGTCCCGGGTCGTCCGGTCCGGGGACGAGTGTTAGCCCCTCCGGAGGTGGCCGATGATCGCGGTGTTGGCGTTGCTGGCCGGTGTGGTGCTGGGCGTGTGGCTTGATCCCACGGTGCCGGCGGCGTTGCAGCCGTACCTGCCGATCGCGGTGGTGGCCGCGTTGGACGCGGTGTTCGGTGGGGTGCGGGCCCGGTTGGACCGCATCTTCGACGACAAGCAGTTCGTGGTGTCGTTCATTTCGAACGTGCTGGTGGCTGGTCTGATCGTGTATCTGGGTGACCAGTTGGGGGTGGGTGGGCAGTTGTCCACCGGTGTGGTCGTTGTGTTGGGTGTGCGTATCTTCGGCAACGTGGCGGCGATCCGTCGGCACCTGTTCCGGGCGTAGGTTGGGTTGCGATGAGTGATGAGCAGACCGACACGGGGACCGGGTGGCCGCAGCCGGTGGGTCCGGTGCGGCCGGGTGGGCCGGCGGGTGAGCCGGATCCGCGGCCGGATGCGCCGGATCCGGATGAGTTGAGCCCGTTGGCGCCGCAGGCGCCGTCGGATGACGAGCCTGCGGTGGAGCCGGGTGTGGAGCCGGTCGACGATGGTGCGACGGTGGACCTGAGCGCGGTGTCGCGGTCGGGGGATCGGCCGGTTGCGGGTTCCGACGGGTTGGCGGAGCCGGCGGGCGAGTTGGCGGAGCCGGTGGGCGAGCCGGCGTCGGTGGTGGCTGGTCGGTCCCGGTGGAGTGCGGCCGGGGTGATGATCGCCGCGTTGTTGGCGTTGCTGGGGTTCACGTTGGTCGTGCAGTTGAAGACGACGTCGACGGACCCGACTCTGGGTGCCACCCGTCAGGAGGACCTGGTCCGGATCCTGTCGGATCTGGATGCGCGGGAGAATCGCCTGCAGCAGGACATCCGGGCTCTGGAGGACAGTCAGCGGCAGTTGCGCTCGGGTGAGCAGGGTCGTCAGGCGGCGTTGGATGAGGCGACGCGGCGGGCGGACGAGTTGGGCATCCTGGCGGGGACGTTGCCGGCGGTGGGTCCGGGGTTGACTGTGCAGTTCGACGGCGGGGTGAAGCCGATCTCGGCGAACCGGGTGTTGGACGCGGTGCAGGAGTTGCGCGGTGCCGGTGCCGAGGCGATGCAGATTTCCGGTGGGGATCGGGCGACGGTGCGGATCATCGCGTCGACGTTCTTCCTCGATGGGGACAACGGGTCGTTGATGGTGGAGGGGCGTCGGTTGTCGGGGCCGTACACGATCACGGTGATCGGTGATCCGGCGACGATGCGTACGGCGTTGAACATTCCTGGTGGGGTGGTGGCGTCGGTCCGGGGTGACGGCGGTAACGTGACGTTTGGGGAGCGTGAGGTTGCCGAGGTTTCGGCGCTGCACGTGCCGATCAAGTTGGAACACGCCCGTCCGGTCTCCTGACCGGCGCGGCCGCGCCGGACCCGGGTGGTCCGGGGCACCGATG
Source organism: Micromonospora sp. NPDC047644 (assembly GCF_040704315.1). Taxonomy (NCBI): domain Bacteria; kingdom Bacillati; phylum Actinomycetota; class Actinomycetes; order Micromonosporales; family Micromonosporaceae; genus Micromonospora; species Micromonospora sp. NPDC047644. Next base: position 590,264 of record NZ_JBEYSY010000002.1, on the reverse strand, counting down.
GATGAAGGACGCGTCTGGTGATTCCCGAGGATCTGCGATACACCGCCGAGCATGAGTGGGTGGCGGGTGACGGCACGGCTTCGGTCCGGGTCGGCATCACCCACTTCGCGCAGGACGCGCTCGGTGACATCGTGTACGTGCAGTTGCCCGAGGCGGGTGCGGTGGTCGCGGCCGGTGACTCGTTGGGTGAGATCGAGTCGACCAAGAGCGTGTCGGAGATCTACGCGCCGGTGGCCGGTACGGTGGCTGCGCGCAATGATGCGTTGGCTGACACGCCTGAGCTGATCAACACTGATCCGTACGGTGAGGGTTGGTTGGTGGAGATCACGCCGAATGATCCGACTGCGACGGATGGGTTGCTGACGGCGGCCGCGTATCAGAAGATCACCGAAGGCTGAGTGTGCTTGATCCGGTGCGCGGGTTGTCTGCGCGCGTCCGGTTGCCCTGCATTTCGGCGCTGGCTAGGCTCGCCCAGTCGACCGAGAACCCAATAGTTGAGCGTTGCGGAATTGCCTTCCCGGGCACGGGGAGCCAGCCGCCGGGTGTCCAAGTGCCCGGCGGCCAGACCCGCCATTACCCGACGCCGACCGAACAGATCCGTGAGGTGGTCCCATGACGCGGCCAGACGACGAGTTCCCCCCACTCGACGTCACTTCGACGCTCAATCTCGGTTCGCTCGACGAAGTGCTGGAGGGGCCGGACACCGATGTGGTGCCGAGCCGGATGTCCGGTTCGTTGCCGCCGGGTATGGCGCTGCTGGTGGTTCGTCGAGGCCCGAATGCGGGTGCCCGGTTCTTGTTGGACCACGATGTGACGACCAGTGGCCGGCACCCGGACAGTGACATCTTCCTGGATGACGTGACGGTGTCGCGTCGGCACGCGGAGTTCCACCGCGATGGTGGGACGTTCACGGTGCGGGACGTGGGCAGCCTGAATGGCACGTACGTCAATCGTGAGCGGGTTGAGGCGGCCACGTTGAGCAATGGTGACGAGGTTCAGATCGGTAAGTTCCGGGTGGTGTTCATCGCCGGTCCGCGCCCGGAGGAGGAGGCCGGCCGGGGGTGAACGAGCCTGCGGCCTCCAGGTCACCCGGGGCGGCTCGGTCTGAGCCGTTGATGAGCATCGGTGAGGTGCTTGGGCAGTTGCGGGTGGATTTTCCGGATACCACGATTTCGAAGCTGCGGTTTCTTGAGGCCGAGGGTTTGGTCGAGCCGCAGCGGACGGCGGCGGGTTACCGGAAGTACAGCTGGGACGATGTGGCGCGGTTGCGGTTCGTGTTGACCGCGCAGCGGGACAGGTACCTGCCGTTGCGGGTGATCCGGGAGCAGTTGGCGCAGTGGGATTCGTCCGGTGAGCAGCCGGAGCGGTCGCGGCCGGCGTTGGTGGCGGTTGGTCCTGATGGTGCGGTGCCGGGTCGGGAGTTGGCGGAGCCGGCCGAGTCGTCGCAGGTGCGGCTCGGCCGGGTGGATCTGGTGGCGCGCAGTGGGATCGACGAGTCGACGTTGATGGAGTTGGAGCGGCTCGGTGTGCTGGTGTCGGATCCGCCGGGTTGGTATGACGCTGATGCGTTGATCATCGCGTCGGCGGTGGCGGGGTTGGCGGCGTACGGGTTGGAGCCGCGGCACCTTCGGGGTTATCGGACGGCGGCGGACCGGGAGGTCGGTTTGTTCGCGCAGTTGGTGGCGCCGTTGGCGCGGCAGAGTGATCCGGCGGCGCGGGCGCGGGCGGCGGAGACGGCGCGGGAGTTGGTGGCGTTGTCGGAGCAGTTGCACGCGGCGTTGGTGCGGGTGGGGCTGCGGTCGACGTTGGGTCGGTGAGGGTGCCCGGTGGGTGGCGGCTGAGCGGAAAGATCTCTTCCGGGAAGCGTGCCGTAGGCTTGCCGGGGTAACCCCTTTTCGGCGCGGGCGTGGTGCTGTAGCGCATGGGACGGCCGTGTTGCGGTCCGTGTACCGTGCAGGGAAGGGCGCGGTGCGGCGTAGGTGACAACGACACGGAGGCGGCGGTGCGCGAGCTGAGCGTGGTCGGAGTTCGGGTGGAGCTGCCCAGCAACCAGCCGATCGTCCTGCTCAGGGAGGTCGAGGGGGACCGCTATCTGCCGATCTGGATCGGCGCGGTCGAGGCGACGGCTATCGCTTATGAGCAGCAGGGGGTCAAGCCGGCCCGGCCGTTGACGCATGACCTTCTGCGGGACGTGTTGGCGGCGTTGAAGGCGCCGTTGCAGGCGGTGGAGATCACCGAGCTGAAGGAGAACGTCTTCTACGCTGATCTGTTGATCGGTGATGGGGTGCGGGTGTCGGCGCGGCCGAGCGATTCGATCGCGTTGGCGTTGCGGGTTGGTGCGCCGATTCGTTGTGCGGAGCAGGTCCTCAGCGAGGCGGGGATCGTTATCCCTGATGAGCAGGAGGACGAGGTGGAGAAGTTCCGCGAGTTCCTGGAGCAGGTGCGTCCGGAGGATTTCGCGGGCTGAGGTGTGCCTGGGCTCTGTTGGTGATCTTTCTCGGTGGCTGCGCGGCGTGTCGCGTCGGTTCCTCCGTGGTAACCCCTGACGGTGGCGATAGGGTTTCCGTGTCGAGGGGTGCGCGTCGGTGGAAACGACGCGTCGCCACACTGACGGGGAGGTTGTCCGGATGCACGAGCCGCAGGATTCCGATCCGGGTGCAGAGTTCGACGAGTCGGGTGCCTCGTCGCCAGGTGTGGCGGCTGAGGGTGACGGTTCGGTTGGTTACCGGGGTGTGACGGCCTGCCATGCGGTGGGCATCAGTTACCGGCAGTTGGATTACTGGGCGCGGACGACGCTGGTGGTGCCGAGCGTTCGGGATGCCTCGGGGTCGGGGACGCAGCGGTTGTATTCGTTCCGGGACCTGGTGGTGTTGAAGGTCGTGAAGCGGTTGTTGGATGCGGGGGTGTCCCTGCAGAACATCCGTAAGGCGATTGAGGCGTTGCGGTCGCGTGGTGTGGAGGATCTGGCGGGGATCACGCTGATCTCTGATGGGACGACGGTGTACGAGTGCCGGTCTCCGGAGGAGGTGGTCGACCTGTTGCAGGGTGGCCAGGGGGTCTTCGGTATCGCGATCGGTGGGGCTTTCAAGGAGATCCAGGGGTCGTTGTCGCATCTGCCGGCGGAGCCGGCGACGAGCGGCCCGGTGGAGCCGGCGGTGGCGTCGGGCCCGGATCCGGTGGGTGACGAGTTGGCGGCGCGGCGGGCGCGGCGGCGCGCCGGCTGACGCTTTCGTCTTCGGTTTTTTTCCGGTTGTTTTCTCGCGACCGTCGGTGACGGTGGTGGGGGTATGTCGGGCGTGTCGGTCCACTGTGGATACCGTGGGTGTTGTGTTGGTGGCCCATTGTGGAGATACCCATCGGTAGTGGTGACGCACCGTGTCGGCGTGTTGTCGGGAATCCGATAAGGGGGCGCTGACCGAGGGCGGTTGACACGCTATGGTCCCTCACGGTTCTGGACCCTTCACCCCCGGAAGGAACGACCGTGACGGTTACGGAAGAGACTGTTCCCGCCTCGCACTACGACCGCATCGGCGGTGCCAGTTCGGTCAAGGCGGCGGTTGAGCTGTTCTACGACAAGGTGCTCGCGGACCCGGAGTTGGCGGGCTATTTCGACGGCGTGGACATGGCGGGTCAGCGGCGGCATCTGGCGTTGATGTTGACGGTGGTGCTGGGTGGCCCGAACGAGTACGCGGGTCGCGGGTTGGCTGAGGCGCACCAGCCGTTGGGCATCACGGTGGGGCACTACGCGAAGGTGGGCGAGTACCTGATGCTGACGCTGACCGAGCTCGGGGTGCCGTCGGACGTCCTCGCTGATGTGCAGACGGTGTTGGGGCAGGTGCAGGGCCAGGTGGTGGCTGCCGGGAACAGGTCGGACGCCTGAGCGTGGACGCGGCTCGCCTCAAGCAGAGCTGGTCGGTGGTCGCCGGTCACGGCGACCAGGTGCCGCTCTACTTCTACTCGACGTTGTTCCTCGCCCATCCCGAGACGCGGCAGATGTTCCCCACGAACATGGCTGGTCAGCGGGACCGCCTCGTGACCGCGTTGGGTCACATCGTGTCCAACGTGGACCAGGTCGATCGGCTGGTGGGTTTCCTGCAGGATCTCGGCGCGGATCACCGCAAGTTCGCGGTCCGCGCGGAGCACTATCCGGCGGTCGGTGAGGCACTGGTGGCGACGTTGCAGCATTTCCTCGGCGAGCAGTGGACCGACGAGTTGGCTGCGGACTGGACGGCGGCGTACGGGTTGGTCGCCCAGGTGATGGTGGAGGCCGCGCAGGCCGCTGAGGCGGTCAATCCGCCGTGGTGGGTGGCGGAGATCGTGGCGCATGAGCGGCGGGCGTTCGACGTGGCGGTGTTGACGGTGCGTCCGCAGTATCTGTTGCCGTTCACGCCGGGTCAGTCGATCGGGGTGTCGCACCCGTCGGTGCGGTCGTGGCGGTACTACTCGCCGGCGAACGCGCCGCGGGCGGACGGCACGTTGGAGTTGCATGTGCGGGCCGCGCCGGGTGGCGCGGTGTCGTCGCGGTTGGTGTACGGGTCGGCGGTGGGGGATCGGATCCACCTGGCGGCGCCGGTGGGGGACCGGCTGGGGTTGTGGGCGGCGGGCTCCAGTGACCTGTTGCTGTTGGTGTCGGGTACCGGCTGGGCGCCGGTGAAGGCGTTGGTGGAGCAGGTGGCCGCGGAGGGTTCCCGGCGTCGGGTGGACCTGTACGTGGGGGCCCGGTCCCGTAGCGAGTTCTACGACAATGACGCGATCGACAAGATGGCGTCGTCGTATCCGTGGTTGACGGTGACGTACGTGGTCGGTGCCGACGTGCACCGGCCGGGGGAGTTCGTGCAGGCGGTGGACCGGGCGTTGGCCGACGGTGACTGGCGGTCCCGGCACGTGTTCGTGTGTGGGTCGGACGAGATGGTGTCGCACGCGGCGCGGACGTTGGCGCAGGCGGGCTACCACGCGGGTCAGGTGCACCACGAGGGCCTGGGCGCGCAGTGGTACGGCCCGGCGTGGCGCACGGCGGTGCAGCAGCCGGCTGCGGGTGACACTTCGGGAGGTGGGCACAGGTGAGCGCGAGGTGTGAGCTTGCGAGCCCGGCGGTCGCGGGCGGAGGTCTGCACAGGTGAGTGCGACGCCGATCAGTCGGTATGACGGGGTGCAGGTGTCCGGCGGTGTGCAGGTGCGGATGACCGCCGACCGGGTGCGGCGGTGGGAGTTCGGTGCGGCGTCGTTCGCTCGGCGTGGTTACGACAACGCCGACGTGGACCGGTTCCGGGTGCAGGTCGCTGACGAGTTGGACCTGTTGGCGACGCAGATCGCGACGTTGCGGGCGGAGAACGAGCGGCTGACCGACCGGGTGGAGTTGCACCGGCACGGGGTGATCCCCAGTACGGGGGCGGCGTCGAAGGTCCCGGCGGCGCGGGAGGTGAATCTGCTGTCGGCGGCGCAGCGGGAGGCTGAGCAGATCATCGCGCAGGCGCATGACTACGCGCGTCGGGTCGCCGAGTACGCCCGGGTGCAGTACGAGAGTTACCTGCACGCGGCGGAGGCGGAGGCGAAGCAGGAGGCGGAGCGGGCGGTGGCGGAGTACCGCAGCGCGGCGGGGTCGAGCTTCGACGACACGGTGGCGACCCGGGAGGCGTTGCGGATCTTCGGCGAGATGATGGTGTCGCACATGCAGGCGGCGGCGCGGCATCTCGACGACGGCAGTGAGCAGTTGGCGCGCACGATGGACCGGATCGCGGCGGAGACGCCGGGGGCGCCGTTCGTGGGCGGCGCGGTGGGTCAGTCGGCGTTGCCGCGGCACCAGCAGCGTTGAGTCGCCGGGTGGGGTGCGCTGACGTGGACCCCACCCGGGGCGCTGGCGACGGTGGCATAGTCGAAGGGGTCAGGCGGGGCTGACCGGTGGCCCGCCCCGGGGAGAGGCCCGTCGTGTCGGTATCACCGTCTTCATCCGGCGGGTCGGCGGACCCCCTCGCGGCGTTGGAGGCGTCGGCGTGGGCGCTGGCGGCCGCCGTCGGCACCATGAGTGACGCCCTGTCGGCCCCGCTCGCCGAGGTCGTCGCGGCGTCGCCGCACCGCAGCGCGGTCCTGGAGGCCGCCGGTCTGCTGTCCTGGGACGGCGCGACGCCGGTCGCGCACCCGTCGCTGGTGGCGGCCGACGGGCCGACCGGGCGCAGCGCGGTGCAGGCGCGGTTGAGTTCGCTGCGGCAGGCGGTCGCCGCGGCGGCGCAGGAGCCTTCCGGCGGGGGTGCGGTCGGCTGGGCGCAGGTCGACGACGAGGTGTTGCTGCATCAGGGTCGGGCGTCGGCGGCGACCGGCCGGGCGTTGGCGACCCGGGTGGTGCCCGAGTTGGCGGGGCTGGCGGAGCGCTTGGACTCGGCGGATGCCCGAATTCTGGACGTGGGCACCGGCGTGGCGGCGTTGGCGGTCGCCCTGGCCCGCGCGTTGCCCCGGGTGTCGGTGGTGGGCATCGACGTGCTCCAGCGGGCGTTGGACCTGGCCCGCGGGGAGTTGGCCGAGGCGCGCGACGTCGCCGACCGGATCAGTGTGCGCCGGCAGGACGTCGCGGAGGTGACCGAGCCGGGCGGGTACGACCTGGTGTGGGTGCCGGCGCCGTTTCTTCCCCAGCAGACGTTGGCGCTCGCGTTGCCCCGGTTGGTGCAGGCGCTGCGACCCGGTGGCTGGCTGGTGGCCGGTACCAATGCGCCGGCCGGGGACCCGTTGCGGGCGGCCGTCGACCGGTGGAACGCGGTGCGCAACGGCGGCAACGCCTTCGACGCCGACCGGATGGCGCAGGTGCTGGCGGGGGCCGGGTTGGGTGACGTTCGGCGTTTCCCGACCGTCCCCGGTGGGCCGGTGTTGGTCGCCGCGCACCGCCCGGGCGGCTGAGGCCCGCAGTGGTGTCGGCTGCGCCGGTGCGGGGTTCGCCTGCCGGCGCGACGGGGTCGCTCAGCTGACGGCGGCGCGGATGGCCTCGGCGATCGGGGTGGGTCCGTCGACGAGTTCCAGTGTCGCGCCGGTGGTGCGCGGTTCGTCGAGCAGCGCGGCGAGGACGTGGGCGACGTCGGTGCGGCTGATCGCCCCAGCACCGGCGTGGGGGGTGAGGGTGACCCGCCCGGTGGGTGGGACGTCGGTGAGCCGGCCGGGTCGCAGCACCGTCCAGGCCAGGTCACGGCGGCGCAGGTCGTCCTCGGCGGCGCGTTTGGCGCGCAGGTACGCCGCCCACACGTCGTCGGTGCCGGGGGCCGGTGGTGTGTCCACGCCCATGGAGGAGACGAGCAGGTAGCGGTGGACGCCGGCGTGGGTGGCGGCGTCGGCGAGCAGCGCGGCGGCGGCCCGGTCGACGGTGTCCTTGCGGGCGGCGCCGCTGCCGGGGCCCGCGCCGGCGGCGAAGACCACCGCGTCGGCGCCGCACAGGTGCCCGGCCACCTGGTCGGGCGGGGTGTGTTCCAGGTCGCAGACGACGGGGGTGGCGCCGGCGGCGCGCAGCGTCGCGGTCTGCTCGGGGTTGCGGATGAGGCCGACGGCGGTGTCGCCGCGCCCGACGAGGTGGCGTTGCAGCAGCAGGGCGATCTTGCCGTGGCCTCCGGCGATGACGACGCGCATACGCCCAACCTACCGGCGGCGTCACCGGCTTGACCTTGACCTTCGGGCAACCCTGAGCCTGGTGGGTGCCGGTCGCCGTGACCGGTGCGAGGAGGATGTCGACGTGGGGCTGATGACCATCGGGGCGTTCGCCCGGGCGGCGAGGCTGACGCCGAAGGCGTTGCGCCTGTACGACCGGGGTGGGCTGCTGGTGCCGGCCGCTGTCGATCCGGAGTCCGGTTACCGGCTCTACGACCCGGTCCAGTTGCCGGTGGCGCGGTTGGTCGCCCAGTTGCGTCGGCTCGGTATGCCGCTGGCGACGATCCGGGTCGTGTGTGACCTGGAGCCGGCAGCGGCGGCGGAGGCGGTCACCGCGTACTGGCGGCAGGTCAGCGCCGACACCGCGGCCCGCGCCCGGCTCGCCACCCTCCTCGTGGACCACCTGTCTGAGGGAGGCACCACCATGTCTGACCCGGATCCCACCGTCACCGTCCGCTGTGCCGCCGGTTGTGACACGGGGCTGGTGCGCGACAGCAACGAGGACACCGCGTACGCCAGCGAGCGGTTGCTCGCCGTGGCCGACGGGATGCGGGGGCCCGGCGGCGCGGCTGCCAGCGCCGCCGCCGTCGACGCCCTGAAGCCGTTGGCCCTGACCGACGTGCCGGGCGCGGACCTGTTGACGATGCTGGCTGGCGCGGTGAGCGCCGCCGACCGGGCCGTGCACGGGTTGGCCACCGACACCGACCAGCCCGTCACGACGCTGACCGCGCTGCTGCTCAGCGGTTCCCGGCTGGCGCTGGTGCACGTCGGTGACACCCGGGCCTACCTGCTGCGCGGCGGTGAGTTGTCGCTGCTCACGCAGGATCACACCTGGGTGCAGGCCCAGGTTGATCAGGGTCGGCTCGACCGGGACCAGGCCGCGGCGCATCCGCAGCGCGCGGTGCTGGTGCGTGCCCTCGGTGGCGGCCGGCAGGTCGAGGCGGATCTGGCGTTGCGTACCGCGGTGGCGGGTGACCGGTATGTGTTGTGCTCCGACGGGTTGTCCGCGGTCGTCGACCGGGCCGGGTTGGGGTCGGCGTTGGCCGCGACGGACGACCCCGAGGACACGGTGCGGGCGCTGATCGATCTGGCGCGGGCCGAGGGGGCGCCGGACAACATCGCCTGCGTCGTCGCCGACGTCGTCGCCGCATAGCCGTCGCCGACGGGTAGCCGTCGCCGGCGACGTGTCTGCCGGGTGGCCGTCGTCCGCGCCGGGTGGGGCCGCTCACCCGGCGCGGGGCTCGGCGTTGGCGAACCGGTTGAGGCAGCATGGAGAGGTGATGGAGAGCTTCGACGCGTTGACCTCGCTGGTGGCCGGTGGTGGGGTGGTGGTCCTCAGCGGCGCCGGCCTGTCCACCGAGTCGGGAATTCCGGACTACCGGGGGCCCAGCGGGGTGGCGCGGCGGCACACGCCGATGACCTTCCAGGCGTTCACCCGCGATCCGTTGGCCCGGCGGCGCTACTGGGCGCGCAGCCACCTGGGCTGGCGGCTGATCGCGGGCGCGGCGCCCAACGCGGGGCACCGGGCGGTGGCCGGCCTGCAACACGCGGGGCTGGTCGACACGGTCATCACCCAGAACGTCGACGGTCTGCACGGTGCGGCCGGCAGCCCGTCGGTGATCGAGTTGCACGGCCGCCTCGACGAGGTGACCTGCCTGGACTGCGGCAACCTGACCTCCCGGGAGGAGCTGCACCGGCGGCTGCGCGAGGCCAACCCGGAGTTCGTGGCCCGCGTCGCCGCTGTCAACCCGGACGGTGATGTTGATCTCCCCGATGATCAGGTGGCGGCTTTCCGGCCGGTGGATTGTGGGATCTGCGGCACCGGGATGCTGAAACCGGACGTGGTGTTCTTCGGTGAGACGGTGCCGCCGCAGCGGGTGGCGCGGTGTTTCGCGGCCGTGGAGCAGGCCCGCTCGTTGCTGGTGCTCGGGTCGTCGTTGACGGTGATGTCGGGCCGCCGGTTCGTGATTCGGGCCGCGAAACGGGGCATCCCGGTCGCGATCGTCAACCAGGGGCCGACCCGGGGTGACGGCCACGCCACCGTCTGCGTCGACGCGCCGCTGGGCGCGGTGCTGCCGCGGCTGGCCGCGCGCGTCGGCGCCGGGACGCCGCTGGGGGTCTGACGGCCGCGCCCCGGGGGTGCATCCCGAGCCCGGGGGTGCGACTCCCACCCCCGGGGGTAGGACATCCGCCGGAAACACCGACGCTGGTAGCGTTGACCACGCCGGTAACACCCACGTGGGAGAGACCGCCCGACAGCACGCAGGGCGGCGCCGAAGGGGCAAATCCTCCCCGGAACCTCTCAGGCAAAAGGACCTCGTGGGCAGGCACTGTGGAGTGCCCCTGTGGGTGCGACAGAGGGGGAGGCCGACACGTCGACCTCGCCCCGGGAGTGCCCCTGATGACCGCAGAGCAGTTCGCCACCCGTCACATCGGTCCCGGCCCCGACGACGAGCGTCGGATGCTGGAGGTCGTCGGGCACGACTCGATCGACGAGCTGATGGACGCCGCGATCCCCGAGGTGATCCGCTGGCACGGCACCCTCGACCTGCCGGAGGCCGCCACCGAGGCCGAGACGATCGCCGAGCTGCGGGCCCTCGCGGCGCGCAACACCGTCGCCGTCTCCATGATCGGCCTGGGGTACCACGGCACGCACACTCCGGCGGTGATCCGCCGCAACGTCCTGGAGGACCCGGCCTGGTACACGGCGTACACGCCGTACCAGCCGGAGATCAGCCAGGGCCGGCTGGAGGCGTTGCTGAACTTCCAGACGATGGTCACCGACCTGACCGGCCTGGCCACCGCGAACGCCTCCATGCTCGACGAGGGCACCGCGGCGGCGGAGGCCATGACCCTCGCCCGCCGGGCCTCCAAGACCAAGAGCGGCGTGTACGTCGTCGACGCCGACGCCCTGCCGCAGACCATCGCGGTGATCACCAGCCGGGCCGAGCCGCTCGGCATCGACGTGCGGGTCCTCGACGTGCAGCGCGACGAGTTGCCGGAGGAGTTCTTCGGCCTGCACCTGCAGTATCCGGGGGCGTCCGGGGCGGTGCGCGACCACGCCGGCCTCGTGGAGGCGGCGCACGCCGTCGGCGCCCTGGTGACCGTGGCGGCGGACCTGCTGGCGTTGACGCTGCTGCGCGCGCCGGGGGAGATCGGCGCGGACATCGCCGCCGGCACCACCCAGCGTTTCGGCGTACCGATGGGCTTCGGTGGGCCGCACGCCGGTTACCTGGCGGTGCGCTCGGGCCTGGAGCGGATGCTGCCCGGGCGTCTGGTCGGGGTGTCACGCGACGCGGACGGCAACCCGGCCTACCGGCTGGCGTTGCAGACCCGTGAGCAGCACATCCGCCGGGAGAAGGCGACCAGCAACATCTGCACCGCGCAGGTGCTCCTGGCCGTGATGGCCGGCATGTACGCCGTGTACCACGGCCCGGACGGGCTGCGCGCCATCGCGACGCGTACCCATGCGATGGCGGCGCGGCTCGCGGCCGGGTTGCGCGCCGGTGGGATGGACGTCGCGGACGTCGCGTTCTTCGACACCGTCACCGTGACCGTGCCCGGCAGGGCTGCCGAGGTGGTGGCCGCCGCCGCGCAGCGTGGTGTCAACCTGCGGCTGGTCGACGCCGACCGGGTGGGGGTGTCCTGCGACGAGACCACGACCGCCGCGCACCTGGCGCTGGTGTGGGCGGCGTTCGGGGTGCCCGCGTTCGACGGCGACGGGGACGCGGCGCTGCCCGTCGACCTGATCCGCGGCAGCGACTTCCTCACCCACCCGGTGTTCCGCAGCCACCACTCGGAGACGGCGATGCTGCGCTACCTGCGGCGGTTGTCGGACTTCGACTACGCCCTGGACCGGGGCATGATCCCGCTGGGCTCGTGCACGATGAAGCTGAACGCGACCACCGAGATGGAGCCGGTCAGCTGGGCGGAGTTCGCGAACATCCACCCGTTCGCCCCGGACGCGCAGACCGTCGGGTACCGGGAGATGATCGGTCAGCTGGAGTCGTGGCTGGCCGAGGTGACCGGGTACGACGCGGTCAGCGTGCAGCCCAACGCCGGTTCGCAGGGTGAGCTGGCCGGCCTGTTGGCGATCCGCTCGTACCACGCGTCGCGGGGGGAGACGCACCGCGACGTGTGTCTGATCCCGTCGTCGGCGCACGGCACGAACGCGGCGTCGGCGGTGATGGCCGGGATGCGGGTCGTGGTGGTGGCCTGCGACGACGACGGCAACGTCGACCTCGTCGACCTGGACGCGAAGATCGACAAGCACCGCGACGCGCTCGCCGCGATCATGGTGACGTACCCGTCCACGCACGGTGTGTACGAGACGGGCATCGCGTCGCTGTGCGCGAAGGTCCACGACGCCGGCGGGCAGGTGTACGTCGACGGGGCGAACCTCAACGCCCTGGTCGGGTTCGCCAAGCCCGGTCAGTTCGGGGCGGACGTGTCGCACCTGAACCTGCACAAGACGTTCTGCATCCCGCACGGCGGCGGTGGCCCGGGGGTGGGCCCGGTGGCGGTGCGCGCGCACCTGGCGCCGTTCCTGCCCGGTGACCCGCTGGGCGCGCACGTCGACGCCACCCCGGCGATCTCGGCGGCGAAGTACGGGTCGGCGGGGATCCTGCCGATCCCGTGGGCGTACCTGCGGATGATGGGCGCCGAGGGGCTGACCCGGGCCACCGGTGTGGCGGTCCTCGCCGCGAACTACGTGGCGGCCCGGCTGCGGGGGCACTTCCCGGTGCTGTACGCCGGCAACAAGGGCCTGGTGGCCCACGAGTGCATCCTCGACCTGCGGCCGTTGACGAAGGCGACCGGGGTGACGGTGGACGACGTGGCGAAGCGGCTGATCGACTACGGCTTCCACGCGCCGACGATGTCGTTCCCGGTGGCGGGAACGCTGATGGTGGAGCCGACCGAGAGCGAGGACCTGGCCGAGCTGGACCGGTTCTGCGACGCGATGATCGCGATCCGCGCGGAGATCGAGCAGGTGGGTTCCGGGGCGTGGCCGGCGGGGGACAACCCCCTGGTCAACGCGCCGCACACCGCGTCGATGGTCAGCGGTGACGAGTGGTCGCACGCGTACCCGCGGTCGGTGGGCGCGTACCCGGCCGGGGTGGACCGGGCCGGGAAGTACTGGCCGCCGGTGCGGCGCATCGACGGCGCGTACGGCGACCGGAACCTGGTCTGCTCGTGCCCGTCGCCGGAGGCGTTCGAAGACTGAGCTTGGCGACGGGCGTGCCGGGGCGGGCGTTTGCGAGCCGCCCCGGCAGCCGCGACGACCTGGGCGTGGTGTCCCTTACCGGGGGACTAGCCTGGTCGGCGGCGGCTAAACGGTGACGCTGAGTGGTCGGTCAGGCCACGAGGGCGTGGCGGGCGGGGCCGCGGTGCGGTGCGATGCTGCTGCCGTCGGGGAGCAACTCACCGGTGTCCTCGAAGACGATGACACCATTGCAGAGCAGGCTCCAGCCCTGCTCACGGAAGCAGGCGAGCACTCGCGCGGCTTCCCGGTCGGTGGCTTCAGCGGAGGGGCAGGTCGGTTGGTGCTGGCACATCGGGTTCTCCGGACTGTGGGGGCACTGTGTCATGGTTCACATGACCAGTGACGCACAGTACCAAGCGAAAGTGTCCAACATCGAGCAGGTGCCCGCCTGGTGCACGGGAAATCCACTGAACGGATGAGGAAGGTTGGACCGTACGGCGTGGAAACGCTCCCAAAGGTCTGCGCCGCGACCAGCGGCCCAGTCGCGTCCGTCGATGTACCCGCCGCGCCGGCCGCGTGCCGGGGCGCGCTGACCGAACGCGCCCGCCTGCACTGGTCCCGCGGCGACGGCGGTGACCCCGCGACCCTGGCCGAGGAGTTCCTCGCCGCGCACGGCCTCCCCCTGCACGACCTGACCCGACCCGCCCCCGGCCCGCACGGCACCGGCGTCTGCGGCGCGGCGCTCTACCTGTCCGCCGCCGCCGGGGCGCTGCTGGCCGGCGCACCCGCCGGCGCACCCGAGCCCGCACCGGGCCTACCCGACCTCGCCGTCGTCGTCTACCACCACGGCCCCACCCGGGTCACCCGACCCGGACCACCACCACCGTGGTGGCTCGGCGACTGGGTCGAAAGCTGGACCCCCACCCAGCACGCCGACGCCGTCGACGCGGTCCGCGCCGCCATCAGCCGCGGCGACGTCTACCAGAGCAACCTCGTCGGCCACGCCTTCGCCCCCTACACCGGCGACCCGCTGCCCGCCCTGAACCGCCTCAGCGCGCTCCCCGGCGCCCGCTACGGCGGCGTCCTCACCGGCGACGGCTGGGCCATCGGCTGCGCCTCCCCGGAAACCCTCGTCGAGGTCACCGACGGGCAGGTGATCACCCGACCGATCAAGGGCACCCGCCCGGCCACCGCCACCGGCCGCGCCGAACTGCTCGCCAGCGCCAAGGAACGCGCCGAACACATCATGATCGTCGACCTGGAACGCAACGACCTCGCCCGCATCGCCCGCACCGGCACCGTCACCGTCGACGACCTGTTCGCCGTCCGCCGCTGGTGCGACCTGTGGCAGGCCGAGTCGACAGTGCGCGCCACCGCCGCCGACGGCCTCGGCCTCGCCGACCTGCTGCGCGCCACCTGCCCCGGCGGCTCCGTCACCGGCGCCCCGAAACTCGCCGCCCTGACCCAGATCAACGCCCTCGAACCCGTCGGACGCGGCGCCAGCATGGGCGCGCTGGGCTGGGTCGCCCCGGGCCACGTCGACCTGGGCCTGACCATCCGCACCGCCGCCGCCGACGGCCACCGACTGCACACCTGGGCCGGCGGCGGCATCACCTGGGACAGCGACGCACACGCCGAGGTCGCCGAAGCCGCCGCGAAAACCACCCCGATCCGCGCCACCCTGGCCGGGCGCTGACCGCGGCACCACACGGCGATACGCTGAACCCCATGACCATGCGGCCCATCCGGATCATCGGCGACCCTGTCCTGCGCACCGGATGCGAACCGGTCACCACCTTCGACGCCGAGCTACGCGCCCTCGTCACCGACCTGATGGACACCCTGCTCGGCGCCCCCGGCCGCGCCGGCGTCGCCGCACCCCAGATCGGCGTCAGCGCCCAGGTGTTCGTCTACGACGCCGACGGGCACCGCGGCCACCTCATCAACCCCACCCTGGAACTGTCCGACGAACTCCAGGACGACGACGAGGGCTGCCTGTCCATCCCCGGGCTGTACTTCCCGACCGTGCGGGCCCTGCACGCCACCGCACACGGCGTCGACCAGAACGGCGAGCCGCTGACCATCACCGGCAGCGGATTCCTCGCCCGCGCCCTGCAACACGAGACCGACCACCTCGCCGGGCGGCTCTACGTCGACACCCTGCGCGGCGACACCCGCCGCCGCGCCCTGCGCGAGATCCGCGCCGGACGCTTCGACTCACCCAGCCGCCGCAGCTAGCTCACCCACTGGTCGTGGCCCAGCTTCGCGACCAACGCCACCACCACCACCAGCAACACCACCCGCACGAACCCTGCGCCGCGCCGCAACGCCATCCGCGCCCCCAGCACCGCGCCGGCGATGTTGCACACCGCCATGCCCGCGCCCAACAGCCACCACACGTGCCCGGTCACCGCGAACACCACCAACGCGCCCAGGTTCGTCCCCGCGTTGACGACCTTCGCCATCGCCGAGCCATGCACGAAGTCCGCACCCACCAGGGCGGTGAACGCCAACACCAGGAACGTGCCGGTACCCGGGCCGATCAACCCGTCGTACAGGGCGATCCCCACACCGGCCACCGCGATCACCGCCGCCACCCGCACCGTGGTGCGCCTCGACGGCACCGCCACCACCCCCATCCGGGGGCGTACCAGCACGAACACCGCCACCGACACCAGCACCACGAGCACGACCGGCCGGTACGCCGACGCCGGCACCGCCCCGGCCAGCGCCGCGCCCACACCCGCGCTGAGCACCGCGAACCCCGCCGCCGGACCCGCCACCCGCCAGTCGACAGTCGTCCTACGCGCGTACGTCGCCGCCGCCGTGGCCGTGCCGAAGATCGCGGCCAGCTTGTTCGTGCCCAGCGCGGTGGCCACCGGCAACCCCGGGGCAGCCACCAACAACGCCGGCAGCAGCAACAACCCGCCACCACCGACCACGGCATCGACCCACCCGGCCATCGCGGCGGCGGCCAGCAGAGTACTCAGCGTCACGGCGTCCACGGGCGGCAATTCTGCCCACCCGACACGCCGCACCTGGCACCCGAGTGGCCAGCCTCACCTGCTCAACGACCCCGCGTACGCCGCAACCACACCCCCAACGCGCCGACCGCCACGAACACCAGAACCGAACACAGCAACACCTTCACCACCCGGCAACCATGCCACGGGCACGTAAGGTGCAGGAGTGCGCCTGGCCACCTTCAACCTGCTGCACGGACGGTCCCTCACCGACGGGCTCGTCGACCCCGACCGACTCGCCGCCGCCATCGGGGCCCTCGACGCCGACGTACTCGCCCTGCAGGAGGTCGACCGCGACCAACGCCGCAGCGGCAACCTCGACCTCACCGCCATCGCCGCCCGCGCCCTCGGGGCACCCCACCACCGTTTCGCCGCCGCCGTCGTCGGCACCCCCGGCGAACAGTTCCGCCCACTGCGCCACGAAGACGACGGCCACGGGGAACCCTGCTACGGCATCGGCCTGATCAGCCGACACCCCGTACTCAGCTGGCAGGTCACCCGACTCAAACCGGCGCCGGTACGCTCACCGGTCTACGTGCCCGGCCCCCGCGGCGGTCTCATCCTGCTGCACGACGAACCCCGCGTGATCCTCGCCGCCGTCCTGGACACCCCGCACGGCCCCCTCACCGTCGCCGCGACCCACCTGTCCTTCGTGCCCGGCTGGAACGCCCGCCAACTCCGTCAGACCGTCCGCGCCCTGCGCGCGCTACCGGGGCCCCGCGTCCTGCTCGGCGACCTCAACCTCCCCGCCGGCGCGGCCCGACTCATCTCCGGCTGGCACCCCCTGGGCCGACGCCCCACCTACCCGTCCGGGCAGCCCCGCGTCCAACTCGACCACATCCTCGCCGACCGGCACGCCCTCACCGCCCTCCCACCCGTACGCGCGGTCACCGCACCGTCGTCCACCATCTCCGACCACCGCCCCCTGCTGGTCGACCTCGGCTGAGCATCACCGCCAACCGGCAACATCGCGCCTCACGGATGTCTAAGGTGGGGCATCACCGACACCACGCCGTCGCGCCATCGCCACCCCCGACACCACAGGGAGCCGACCGTGAGCGACACGCCGGACACCGTCGTCCTCATCCACGGATTCTGGGTCACCCCCCGCAGCTGGGAACACTGGGTCACCCACTACCAGGCCAAAGGCTTCCAGGTGCTCACCCCCACCTACCCCGGGCTGGAGGGCGAGGTCGAGGCCATCAACGCCGACCCCAGCCCCCTGGAGACGCTGACCGCGCCGCAGGTCATCGACCACCTCATCGAAGTCGTCGCCGCGCTGCCCACGCCGCCGATCATCATGGGCCACTCCGCCGGCGGGGCATTCACCCAGGTGCTGCTCGACCGCGGCTACGGCGCCTCGGCGGTCGTCCTCAACTCGGCGCCCACCGAAGGCGTCAGGAACATCCCGTTCTCGCAGCTGCGTTCCACCTTCCCGGTGCTGCGCAACCCCGCCAACCGGCACCGCGCCGTCGGGTTCACCTTCGAGCAGTGGCACTACGCGTTCACCAACACCTTCGACCAGCAGGAGTCCCGCGCCCTGTACGAGCGCTACGCCATCCCCGCCGCCGGCGGCATCCTCTGGGACAGCGTCCTGGCCAACCTGCTGCCCGGCCCCCAGGACATCGCTGTCGACTACCACAACGACCAACGCGCCCCGCTGCTGTTCATCTCCGGCTCCGAGGACCACATCATGCCGCCCAGCGTGCAGCGCTCCAACGCCGCGCACTACACCGGCGACACCATCACCGAGGTCGAGCTCTTCGAGGGGTACGCGCACCTGCTGCCCGCCCAGCAGGGCTGGCAGCGCATCGCCGACGTCGCCCTCGACTGGGCCCTGCGCCACGCCCGGTGACCGCCCCGCCTCACCGCCCCGACCGTACGGCCTGACGCTGCCCTCGGCCGGCATCAACGAGCCCCGGGCACCCGCGCCGTCCTCAACGTCGGCGGGGGAGCGGACCACCCAGTCGCAAGATTCCCTCAAGATCATTGCATCGACGGGCGTCGACGATCATGCTGGTCGACACGCCACGATCAACCCGTCGGAGGCCACATGAGACGCCAGCGACAAACCCTCATCGCCGTGTCCACCCTCATCGCCCTCACCCTCACCACCGCGGCCACCCCCGCCAACGCCCACACCACCGCACCACCCGACCAGGTCACCGCCCTCACCGCCCACCAGGCCGACGGATACACCACCCTCGCCTGGCAACCCGTCGACGGCGCCACCGACTACCAGATCGAACGCACCCCCGTCGACGCCGACAACACCCCCACCGGCGTACCCACCATCGTCGGCATCTGGCGACCCAACCGCCAAATCAACCAACAGGCACCCACCTTCGCCGACGCCGGCTACCACCCCGGCGACACCTTCCAATGGCGCGTACGCGCCCGCACCGGCACCACCGAACAGCCCTACTCCGACCCGGTCACCGCCACCACCACCGCACCCTGGGGCAACCCCACCACCCCCGGCGAGCAACTGCGCACCGGCTGGGAAACCACCCGCGCCGCCCAATACACCACCGACACCGACGAGTACGCCTACACCGCCGCCATCGACGCCCTCAGCGACCGCGTACGCGTCGTCGAACTCGGCCGCACCGTCCAGAACCGACCCATCAACATGATGGTCATCGGCCACCCCACCCCCGCGGCCACCCCGCAAGCCGTCGCCGCCACCGCACCCGTGGCCATCAACTGCAACGTGCACGGCAACGAACCCGGCGACCGCGAAGCCTGCCTCATCATGGCCCGCCAACTCGCCTTCAGCACCGACCCCCGCATCACCGACCTCCTCAGCCACACCACCGTCCTGATCGTCCCCACCATCAACGGAGACGGCCGCGCCAACAACACCCGCGGCAACTCCACCGGCCAGGACCTCAACCGCGACTACTCCCTGATCCGCCAACCCGAAACCACCGCGTACATCACAATGGTCCGCGACTACCGACCCGTCGCCGGCTACGACGGCCACGAGTTCGGCAACTCCCGCGCCGGCGACCTGCCGATG
Source organism: Micromonospora sp. NPDC047644 (assembly GCF_040704315.1). Taxonomy (NCBI): domain Bacteria; kingdom Bacillati; phylum Actinomycetota; class Actinomycetes; order Micromonosporales; family Micromonosporaceae; genus Micromonospora; species Micromonospora sp. NPDC047644. The sequence continues at coordinate 571,396 of NZ_JBEYSY010000002.1, read as the reverse complement.
CTGCCCCCACGGCACCAGAACGTCGCCCAACCCATCTTCGACCAGTCCCAGGACATGATCGAAGGCCACATGTACGCCAAGGGCGCCGAAGCCGGCTGGTGGGCCTGCCCCTACGGCTGCGAAGGCGGCGGCAACGTCGGCCTCAGCGAGGAAACCATCCTCCGCAACACCCTCGGACTCAAGAACGTCACCAACTCCCTGCTCGAACTCCGCAGCTCCGGCGGCCAGACCCGCCCCGACGAGGGCAACACCGCCAACAACCGACGCCGCAAGACCTACTCCGCACTCTGGACGTTCCACCAGTTCCTCGACTACCACCGCGCCGACCGCGCCGACATCCTGACCGCCCGCAGCGACGCCATCGAATCCCAAGCCGCCAACACCGGCCGGCTCGTCTTCCGCGGCTCCCGCCCCATCCCCGCCCACCCGGCACCGCACCCCGGCGACAGCCCACCACCACTCGACGCGCCCCCCGCCGACCTGATCCTCGACACCCCACCCTGCGCCTACAAACTCACCGACGCCCAGTACAACGGCGCCCGCACCGACGGACCCGGCGGCGTCGGCACCACCGTCGCCCAACGCATCGCCGCGCACGGCTGGAAGGTCATCACCATCGGCGACGACCACTACGTCCCCCTCAACCAACCCGAACGCGGCCTCATCCCCCTGCTCCTCGACAGCAAGGCCGTGGAAAAGCTGACCGACGGCGAACGCGTCCACCCCACCCTCACCGGCCGCCGCAACGGACCCCTGACCGTCACCGGCTTCACCTGCGCCGACGACGCCACCATCAACGGCCCGGTCACCGTCCGAGCCGGCGCGGCACTCGTCACCACGGCAACCACCATCAGCGGGCCCCTCACCGCCACCGGCGCCGCCGGCGTCCTGCTCGCCGACAGCACCATCAACGGCCCGGTCCGCATCGCCACCACCGGCACGATCTCCATCATCGACGCCACCGTCGCCGGCCCCGTCGACCTGTCCGGCAACACCACCGCCACCGACGCACCCGTGCTGGCCGGCACCACCATCCGCGGCCCACTCACCTGCACCGGCAACAACCCCACCCCGCACAACCTCGGCATCGCCAACACCGTCCACGGCCCCCGCACCACCCAGTGCGCGGCACTCTGACCGACCACTAGCGAGCCAGCACGCCGGCGGCGCGGACCGACACCCGCGCCGCCGGCACCCACCAGCAACAGCGCACCCGTGGAGGCCGCCGTGCCGCACCCCGCCACCGCACCGCGAAACCCCCGACCATCCCGCACACCGCACGACGCTCGACGCGTCCGCCGCACGCTCGGCCTGCTCCTGCCAGCCCTGCTCCTGGCCGCCTGCACCGGCAACCCCGCAACCCCGCGCACCGACGCCGCACCCGCGAGCACCGCACCCCAACCCACCGGACCCCTCTGCGCCGCCCTACCCACCGGCACCGACCCCGGCAACCCGAGCTTCCTCGCCGGGCAACCCGTCGAGGCGGCGCTGCGCTGGATCCCCACCCTCACCACGTTCGAAGCGGCACTGCGCACCAGCGGCGTCCTCACCGACCTACCCGCCGGCGACGGCGTCACCCTCCTGGCCCCCTCCGACGACGCCTTCGCCGCCACGTTCTCCGAGGACAACTGGGACGACCTCATGACCCACCACACCGAACAGCTCCGCACCCTGCTGAAAGCCCACCTCATCACCGGCAACCACCCGATCGCCGACCTGAGCACCGCCGGCACCGCCACCACCCTCGACGGCGTCAGCGTCACCGTCACCCGCACCGGACCCACCGCCCGCCTCGGCGGCCGCGCCGACACGGTCTGCGCCGACTACCAGGCCACCAACGCCCGCATCCACATCATCAACGCCGTCCTCGGCCCCCTGCCCGTCACCGCCGACGGCACCGGCCACCGCGCACACTGACCACCCTCACCCCGGCGGCACCAGACCCGCCAACGCACGGTTGGTCCGATTGGCGCGGACCGCGTCACGCTGCTGCCCGGCCGTCACCTCGATGTACGTCTGCGACGACGCCAACGACGCGTGCCCCAACAACCGCATGATCTCCGCCGCGCTCGCGCCGTCCTCCGCCAACCGGGTCGCGAAGGTGTGCCGCAGCGCGTGCAGCCGCGCACCCCGCGGCACCCGGTCACCGATGCCGGCCCGCCGGTAACACGACTCCACGAGATACTGCAGACCACCTCGGCGCAACGGCTCACCACGCCGATCCACCAGAAACGGCGAGTCGGGGCGTACCGACCGCGAACCGAATCGCCGCACCCGACTGTCCAGGTAGTCCCGCAGCACCCGGTCCAGATCCGCCTCGATCGGCACCACCCGAGGCCGCCCACCCTTGCCGACCACCTCGACCCGCCGCTCACCGGGCCGACCGCCGAGCGAGTCGACGCGCAACGCCAGCAGCTCCGACAACCGCAGCCCGGCGCAGAGCGCCACCGCCAACACCGCCACGTCCCGCTCCGGCCACGGGTCGCGTTGCCGCCCGTCGTCGCGCGCGACGGACGCCAGCAGCACCTCGGGGGTGTCCGCGCCGCGCAGCGGCTTCGGCTGGGGGAGTAGCGCCCGGGGACGCCCGACCGCCGGCATCGGGTTGCCCGCCACGAACCCGTCGGCGACCAGGAAGGTGAAGAAACTGTTCCAGGTGGACCAGGCGCGGTGCACCGACGCGGGCGCCCGGGGGGCGGCGAACCGGGCGAAGGCCGCCCGCATCACCCGGGGGGAGAGGTCGGTGATCGACAGTGCGTCGAGGGGGAGGGGAGTGGCCTCCGCGACCAGGGCCGCGACCGTGTGCAGATCCCTGCGGTACGCGGCCAGGGTGTGCGGGGAGGGCTTGCGGGTGGCCCGAGCGGTCAGGAACTCCTCGATCAGCACCCCGAGCGATTCGTCCTTTTTGTCATGCATAAGGGATATTATGCAGCATTTTCGGGTTTCCTGGAAGGGGACCGGCAGAGGGGGAGAAGATGCCAGCACCCCGGCGATACGTCCTCACCGGAGCGCCCGGCGCCGGCAAGACAACAACCATCGAGGCCCTGCGCCGCAGGGGACACCTCACCGTCCGAGAGGCCGCCACCGACCTCATCACCGAAAGGCAGGCACGGGGGTACGCGCAACCGTGGCACGACGACGACTTCGTCGACACCGTCGCCGCGCTGCAACACCACCGGCAGACCGGAACCGACGCCGGTCGGCCGGTGCAGTTCTACGACCGCTCGCCGCTGTGCACTCTGGCACTGGCCCGCCACCTGGGCAGACCGATCGGCCCGACGCTGACCGCCGAGGTGGACCGGATCATGCGCGAACGCACCTACCAACGCCTGGTCTTCCTGATCAGCCCCCTGGGCTTCATCCGGCACACCGCCGCGCGCCGGATGAGCTACGCCGACGCGCTGGCCTTCGCCCGCCTGCACCAGCAGGTGTACGAGGAACACGGGCACCACCTCGTCGACATACCGGCCGGACCGGTGCGGACACGGGTGGCCCTGATCGAGAAACACGTATCGTGCGGCACATGACGTCACCCGCTGCCACCTGCCCCGAGTGTGGGCGGCCCGGGACGCCCAGCGTGTACCGGGATCCGGGCGACCCCGTGGAACGGGTCTGTCCCGAGGGGCACCGGTGGCAGGCGACCGACCGACCCGGATGGTCGCCGACGGCGACACCCGCCGCGGTCGCCGCACCCCGCGAGGCGACGATCCGGACCGGCGCCGACCGGGTCGACCGGGACGGGCGGCGTTGGCTGGTCGGCACGGCCAGCGACGTCGCCTGGCTCGCCGGGCGTACCACGCCGGGTTTCTCGGTCACCGCCGCGATCCCGCAGGTGTTCGAGGCGTACGGCACGTTCCACCCGCCCGCCGGCGTGGACGTCGACGCCCACGAACACGCGGTGATCGACGAACTGGTGGGGTGCACATCCGATCAGCCCTGGTGGCTGGGTTTCCTCGACACCGGCGCCCACGACGTGGTCTTCCCGCACGCCCGGCGGGTGTCGCTCTACTGGGATTGGTCGTACGTGCTCATCGAGGCCGGGCCGGAGCAGGCTCTCACCTGGCGGACCGGTCACATGCGTGGCGACGGGGCGCTGCCCGACCTGTTCTTCCCGGCGGATCGGTCCTGGCTCGTCTCCGCCCTGTGGGACGACACCTGGACCGACATCGGCGCCAGCGCGGCCGTGCTCACGGCCCTGCGCCGCAACCCGCTTGTCGACGCGCGTCTCGTGGGGCCGGACGAGGACGCGTGCCCGCCGGGTCTGACGCGCGACTGACCACTGCCGGAGGTGGCCCTGAAAACCCCTTACTTTACATAATGTGCATTATCGAATCAGCTTTACATCGTTCCGGACCGATGCGACCTTGCCCCATGGCAACTGGCGCAAGGCCCTAACATTGCCCGGGTGATCGAGGATTTCGTGGAGCGGCTTCTGCACGACATGGCCATCCTCGACCCTTGCACAGCGGTGGTCGACGCTGGCGAACAAGACGTCGACGGGCTTACCGACTACGGCCCCGAGGGCCATCAGGCCCGCGCGGACCGGGTCGCCCGCGCCCTGCGCGAGATCGAGGCACTGCCGGCCGGGACCCCGCTGCACGCCCACCTCGTCGAACGGCTGCACACGCGTGTCGCCTTCCACGACGCCGGGGAGGATCTGCGCGAACTGCACGTGGCGGCCACCGGTCCCCTTCAGCTCATCCGCCAAGCCGTCGAAGCCGCGGTTCCCGGCCGCGACGCCGAGAACGCGGCCTTCGAGGAGGGCTGGGCTCGTGTCGGCGCACGCATGGCCGCGATCCCTGCGGCCCTGGAGGGGTACGCCCGCAGCCTCCTACTCGCCGCGCAGCGCGGCGATGTGCCGGCGCGCCGTCAGGTGGAGCTCGTCGCGCAGCGCTGCCCCACCTGGACTGACGACGATGCTGCCCTGGTGGATCGCTACGGCGAGGGGCGTCAGCGGGCGTCGTTGCAAGCCGCAGCAGCGGGCTCGCGAGCGGCGTACCAGAAGCTCGCCGAGAGGCTGACCGTCGACCTGGCACCACGGGCAGTTGAGGAGGAGGCGTTCAGTCGGCAGCGGTATGCGCTCTGGGTGCGTACCTTCCTCGCGGCCCAACCTGACCTGCGCGAGCTGTACGAGTGGGGTTGGGAGGAGTTCAGAGCGACAGAGGCAGAGCTTCTCGCTGAGGCGGAGGCCCTGGGCGGCAGCGTGCCGGAGGTGCTCGCCCGGCTCAACAGTCCCGACGCACCTGGCACGCTGCACAGCAGGGAGGCGTTCGCTGCGTGGCTGCAGGACCTGTTGGAGTCGACTACCGAGAGGTTGGACGGTGTCTACTTCGACATCCCCGCCCCGCTTAGGCGCATCGAGTCGCGGTTGGCCACGTCGTCCGGCATCGCGTACACAGGGCCGTCACGGGACCTGGCGCGGCCGGGCCGGGTCTGGTGGTCGGTCCCGGAGGGCGCAGCGACATTCCCTACCTGGTACGCCTACAGCACCGCCTTTCACGAGGGGGTTCCCGGCCATCACCTCCACCTCGGCGCGGAAGCCTGCCGGGGCGGCCTCGGGCAGCGGTTGAACCTGCTCGGCGGCCTCTCCGGGAGTCAGGAGGGTTGGGCGCTGTATGCGGAGCGGTTCATGGACGAGCTCGGGTTGTATGAGCAGCCAGGTGCTCGACTGGGGTACCTGTACATGCAGCTCCTGCGCGCCGCGCGGGTCGTGCTCGACATCGGCCTGCACCTGCGGCTGGCGACGCCCTTCGGCGATGGAGCCGTGTGGACGGCGGACGCGGCGCTGAAGCTGTTGCGGGATCGCTGCCATCAGGGGGCCTACGCGTCCGCCGAGCTTGCGCGTTACCTGGGTCGGCCTGGGCAGGCGTTGGCCTACAAGGTGGGTGAGCGCGTGTGGCTGGCCGCCCGTTCGTCCTTCCCTGGCGACCGGCGCGCGTTCCATCGTCAGGCGCTGGAGTTGGGTTCGATGGGCTTGGATCAGTTGACGGTGGCTCTTCGGGGTGACCGAGCACCACTCGCGGATCGCAGTGAAACCCGTCAGGGACCGCGTAGCTAGCCGGACAAGGCCCGCTCCCCCAGCTCGGGCTGTCAGGTGTGCGAACGGCGCAGCCAGTCCTGGGTGAGCGAGCGGGGCCGCCGGAGTTCAGTGCGGCGAGCACCGTCGCGACGACCTCTGGGGTGCGGTGGCCCAGGGCGGCGTCCAGATGTGGGTGCAGGTCGGTGGGAGCGGCGTCGAGCCAGTCTGGGGGTGCTTCGAGTGGTGGGTCGTCGGGCAGGTTGCGGCTGTGACGGGCGATGGTGACACCGGGGCAGACGAGGAGCAGGCCGCGGACGAGGTCGGGTCGTTGGCGGGCGATGCCGGCGGCCAGGTACGCGCCGTAGGAGCCGCCGGCGAGGAGGACTGGCGTGTCGAGGTGGTGGTCGAGCCAGGCGCAGACGGTGTCCAGGACCGCCTGGGAGGTGGGTGGGCAGTGTGCGGGGGTGTCTCCGTGGCCGGGTAGGTCGAGGTAGATCTCTCGGAGGCCGGTGCCGGCGAGGGCGGGGTGGAAGGCGGCGGCCGTGGCGGCGCGGCTCGTGCTGAACATGGGTAGGCACACCACCGCTGGTCCGGTTTCCGCTGTGTGGTCGAACGCCAGGTTCATCGGGGGTCCTCGTTGGGGTTGTCGGTGGTGGGATTCAAGTTCAACGTCTCATGCCGGGTGGGCAGCGGGTGAAAGTGGTCTGCGTCTTCGGCGGGTGGTGTCTACAGTGGTGCGCTCCGGCCGCTGCCCGTTCACCGCGAACGGCGGGGCCGCACATCACCACGGGGGAACGCCTTGACGAGTAAGTCTGTCCGTATTGTGGTTGGCCTGGTCGCGACCGTCGGCCTCGTTGTGGGCTGCCAGCCTGCCGAGAAGGAGAATGAGGGGGCCGGCGCGCCGTCTCCGACCGTGGCGCCGAGCCCGACCGTCGACGTGGCGGCGAACAGCAGGCAGGTCTGCGACGCCAGTCTCGTTTTTGTGAAGAAGCACTACGTCGCGATGGCTGACGATGCGATCGCCGCGATCGACAAGCCGCTGAGTGCCAAGGAGGCGGGCGCGAAGGTTCGCGGTCACTACACGGCGCTGTTGCAGGACTTGAAGACGGCGGCGCCGACCGCTGTCGATCCGCAGGTGCGGAGCGCGCTGGAGACCCTGGCTGCGGGGGTGGAGAAGCACCTGGCCGGTCCGAAGGCCACCGAGATCGAGGCGCCGGATCTCGACCCGCCGCTGAAGGCGTTGGACACCGTCTGCGGTCGCTGAGCGTCGTGGGCACCGGCCGGGTCGGTCGGTGCCCACGAACCGGGGGTACGGGTCAGGTCCAGGGCACCTGTGGGGACGGGTAGAAGTCGACCTGTTGCAGTCGCCAGCGGGGTGCCTGCTCCCCCAGTCTGGTGCGGAATGATTCCCAGTCGTGGCTGGCGGTGGTGGACCAGCCGAGTTCGGCGATCGCCGGTAGGCGGGGGAAGGCCATGTGTTCGATGTCGTCGAGGGTGCGCAGTGTCTCGGACCACAGTGGGGCCTCGACGCCGAGGATGGCGTTCTCGCCGATGCCGGTGACCCGGGTGGCGGGGTCCCAGCCGTACGCGTCGGACACCTCGATCAGGCCGGCCCAGCGTAGGCCGAGGCGGGTGTTGGCGTCGTACTTCATGTCGAGGTAGGCCTTGTTCGCCGGTGACATGACGACTTTGGTGCCGCGGGCGGCGGCGGCGACGAGGCTGGCGTTTGTGGTGCCGGTGCCCCAGAACTGGGCGACGTCGTCGGTGGAGGTGTCGGCCTGGGTGATCTCGTTCCAGCCGTAGGCGCGTTTGCCGTACTTGGTGACCAGGGGCAGGACCCGGTTCATGAAGGTGCGGTAGTCCTCGTCGGTGGTCGCGTGGGCTTCGTCGCCGCCGATGTGCAGGAATGGTCCGGGGGTGATGGCCGCGATTTCGCGGATGACGTCCTCGACGAAGCGGTAGGTGAGTTCGTCGTTGATGCAGAGGGAGCTGTAGCCGACGGCGATGTCGGTGCGCGGGGGCGGTGCGACGCCGTCGCAGTTGAGTTCGGGGTAGGTCGACTGGGCGGCGTTGGTGTGTCCGGGCATGTCGATCTCGGGGATGATCGTGATGTGTCGTGCGGCGGCGTAGGCGACGACGGCTTTGTAGTCGGCTTTGGTGAGGTATCCGGGGCCGACGCCGTCGACTCCGGTGCCGGGTCCGCCGCCGACGGTGGTGAGGCGGGGCCAGGAGTCGATCTGGATGCGCCAGCCCTGGTCGTCGGTGAGGTGCAGGTGCAGGTAGTTGATTTTGTACTGGCTGAGCAGGTCGACGTAGGCGGTGATGTCGTCGACGGTGTGGAAGTGGCGGGCGAGGTCGAGCATCGCGCCGCGGTAGGCGAAGCGTGGGTGGTCGATGATTCGGCCGCCGGGGATTGTCCAGGTGGTTCGCTGCCGGTCGGGTGCCTCGATCTGGGCGGGGAGCAGTTGGCGCAGGGTCTGGGTGCCGGCGAACAGTCCGGCGGGGGTGTTGGCGCGGATGGTGACGCTGCGGCGGGTGACGTCGAGTTGGTAGCCCTGCTGGCCGATGCGGTCGTCGGTGCCGCCGATGAGCAGGGCGATCTCGGGTAGCGGGGTGGAGCGTACGGGCAGGACGGGCAGGGCGTGGCCGGTGGCGGGGCGCAGTGTGGTGGCGAGTTGGTGGCCGACCTGCCAGGCGGCGGCTGAGCCGGGGGTGGTGCGGATGACGGTCAGGGGGGTGATGCGGAAGGTGTTGTGTGCGTCGGGGTGGGTTTCGACCGGGGCGGGGATGACGTCGCTGAGGTGTCGGGCTGGTGCGGCGGGTGCTGCGGCGGCGGGGGTTGCGGGCAGGGTGACGGGTAGCGTGAGTGCGGCTATGGCCAGCAGCCGTGTGGTGGTGTGTCGGCGACGCACGGTACCTCCAGGCCTCGTCATGATCGACGTCTGTCGATTGGATACGCAGGTTACCGGCGTTTCGCCCGCACTGTAAACCTTCCTTAAGATAAGGCTCGTCACGGCGGTGCGTGTCGCCGTCCTCACGTGCGACGCACGCTGGGGAATTCCCGGAGTGGGTCGTGCCGTTGTCCGTTCGGAAGATCAGGTTCGGATGATCGAATGGGAAGTGCCATGCACATGCGCTCAGACGCGGTAGTGCTGTTCGGCGTCACGGGAGACCTCGTCTCGAAGAAGCTGTTTCCGGCGCTGTACGAGTTGACCCGGCGCGACCGACTCGACGTTCCGGTGATCGGTGTGGCCCGCTCCGCCTGGGACGATCAGCAGTTGGTCACCATGGCCCGCAAGTCGGTCACCGAGGCCCAGGACGAGATCGACGACGAGACCTTCGACCGGCTCGCGGGCAACCTCTCGATGATCTCCGGCGACTACGCGGACCCGGCGACGTACCAACGGCTGGCGCAGCGGCTGCGCGACGCCCAGCGGCCGGTCTTCTACCTGGCGATCCCTCCGGCGGTGTTCGGCGCCGTCGTCGAGGGTCTGGCGGAAGTGGGTCTGGCCGACCGGGGTCGGGTGATCGTGGAGAAGCCGTTCGGGCGTGACCTGGAGTCCTCCCGTGAACTGGATCGCACCCTGCGCGCGGCCTTCGCGCCGGAGCGGGTGTTCCGCATCGACCACTACCTCGGCAAGGAAGCCGTCGAGGGCCTGTACGCCTTCCGGTTCGCCAACCGGTTGTTCGAGCCGCTGTGGAACAACGAGCACATCGACAACATCCAGGTGACGCTCGCCGAGGCGTTCGGCACCCAGGGGCGGGCCGGCTTCTACGACACCGTGGGCGCGACCCGGGACGTGCTGCAGAACCACATCCTGCAGGTCGTGGCGCTGATCGCGATGGAGGTGCCGGTCAGTGAGGACACCGCGGCGTTCCGGGAGGCGGAGGCCGCGGTGCTGCGGCAGGTCGCGCCGCTGTCGCCGGACTCCACCGTCCGGGGGCAGTACGCGGGCTACCGCGACGAGCCGGGCGTGGCGGCGGATTCGAACACCGAGACGTTCGTGGCGACCCGGTTGACGGTCGACTCCCCCCGGTGGGCGGGTGTGCCGTTCTACCTGCGTGCCGGCAAGTCCCTGGCGGGGACGGCGACGGAGGTGGTGGTCGAGTTCAAGCAGCCGCAGCGTTCGCTGATCCCGGCCGAGCGGGGTCAGGCCCCCGCCGCGAACCTGCTGCGGTTCCGGCTCGGGCGCGGTGACGGCATCACCATGTCGATCCAGGCGAAGAGCCCGGGTGCTGAGGTGGCGAGCCGTCCGGTGGACCTGTCCGTCGACTTCGGCGCGGCTCTGGGTCGCCGACAGGAGGCGTACGAGCGGCTGCTCGACGACGCGATGGACGGGCAGCACCTGCGCTTCGCGCGTGCCGAGACGATCGAGCAGGAGTGGCGCATCGTCGCGCCGATCCTGGATCTGGCGACGGCGGTGCGGTCGTACGAGAAGGGCGGTTGGGGTCCGGCGGACGCCGACGCGTTGGCCGGCGGCTGGCACGTTCCGGACCTGCGCTGAAGCCGCGACTGACGAAAGCGGCGTGACCGACTGGGGTGTCGCGGTGTCGCGACGGTGCGTGAGCCGAGTCGGTCACGGGCGCGGCGCGCGGACGCTGACTGACCGCTCAGCTCAGCGGGTCGACCGTCCGGCGACGGTGAGGTTTGCCGCTTACGTGTGCTGTGGGCACGTTGGGGGCGACGTTTCTCGTCCTCGTCGGAGAGGAAGCAGCGCATGCTTTCCGCACTCGATCGTCGGCACACCGTCGCGCCGCCCGGCTACAGCCGGTGGCTCATTCCCCCGGCGGCGTTGGCCATCCACCTCTGCATCGGTCAGGTCTACGCGACCAGCGTCTACAAGAACTCGCTGATCGCCCACTTCGACACCAGCCAGACGGCGATCGGGGTGATCTTCAGCATCGCGATCGTGATGCTCGGGTTGTCCGCGGCGGTCGCCGGGACCTGGGTGGAGGCGAACGGGCCGCGCAAGGCCATGTTCGTCTCGGCCTGTTTCTGGGCGGCGGGTTTCCTGGTGGGCTCGCTGGGCATCGCCACGAAGCAGCTGTGGCTGCTGTATCTCGGCTACGGGCTGCTCGGCGGCATCGGGCTGGGTATCGGCTACATCTCCCCCGTCTCCACACTGATCAAGTGGTTCCCGGACCGGCCGGGGCTGGCCACCGGGTTGGCGATCATGGGGTTCGGTGGTGGGGCGATGGTCGCCTCTCCCCTGTCGCGGCAACTGTTGTCGTTCTACGACGCCGGCTACGACCCGGCCAACGCGGGGTCGACGGCGTCGGGCAGCGCCCTGGTGTGGCTGTTCGTGACGCTCGGCCTGGGCTACTTCGTGATCATGATGTTCGGGGTGGCGAACGTGCGGGTGCCGGCGCCGGACTGGCGGCCGGCCGGCTTCGACCCCGCCAGCGTGGCGGCGAAGCCGCTGGTCACCACGGCGAACGTGTCGGCGGCGAACGCGGTGAAGACCCGCTCGTTCTGGCTGCTGTGGGTGGTGCTGTTCTGCAACGTGACCGCCGGCATCGGCATCCTGGAACAGGCCAGCCCGATGATCCAGGACTTCTTCCGCGACAACGGCACCTCCGCGGTGACCGTCGCGGCGGCCGGCGGGTTCGTGGGTCTGCTGTCGCTGTTCAACATGGCCGGGCGGTTCGTCTGGTCGTCCACCTCGGACCTCATCGGCCGCAAACCGATCTACCTGGTGTACCTGGGTGTCGGCATGGTGCTCTACGCGCTGCTGGCGCTCGTCGGGCAGACCTCGACGGCCCTGTTCGTGCTGTTGGCCTGCGTGATCCTGTCGTTCTACGGCGGTGGCTTCGCGACCGTGCCGGCGTACCTGCGGGACCTGTTCGGCACCTTCCAGGTCGGCGCGATCCACGGTCGGCTGCTGACCGCGTGGTCGGCGGCGGGGATCGCCGGTCCGCTGATCGTCAACGGGTTCCTCGACGCGCAGGGCGAGCCGGGCTCGCTGACCGCCGCGGCGTACCGTCCGGCGCTGTTCACGATGGTGGGCGTGCTGGCCGTGGGCTTCGTGGCGAACCTGCTGGTGCGGCCGGTGCCGAAGCGCTACCACGAGCCAGCGGCGGATGAGCACCCGGACCAGCACGCGGACGAGGACACGACGGCGCAGAGGAGTGGTACGCGATGAGTGAGGACAGCCGTTCCGGGCAGCGGGCCCGGTTGTGGATCTCCTGGTTGGTGGTGGCGGCGCTGCTCGGCTACGGGGTCGCCCAGACCGTCGTCACGGCGGCGAAGCTGTTCACCCACTGAGGTGCGCTGCGGGGTGCCGACCGACGGCACCCCGCAGCACCGTCAGAGGCCGCCGGAGACGCGCAGCACGGTGCCGGTGGCGTACGAGGCGTCCGGGCCGAGCAGCCAGGCGATGGCGGCGGCGATCTCGTCGGGTTCCCCGGCGCGGCCCAGTGGGATGCGACCGACGGCGGAGTCGGCGCGGTCGGGGACCCCGGAGTCGGCGTGGATGTCGGTGCGCACGATGCCGGGGGCCACGGCGTTGACCCGGATGCCCCTCGGGGCGAGTTCCTTGGCCAGGCCGACGGTGAGGGTGTCGGTGGCGGCCTTCACGGCGGCGTAGTGCACGTACTCCCCCGGGCTGCCGAGGGTCGCCGCCGCCGATGAGACGTTGACGATCGCCCCACCGTCGGTGAGCCGGTGGGCGGCCTGCTGGGCGCAGAGGACGTACCCGACGAGGTTGACGTCGACGACCCGGCGCAGGTCCTCGACGCGCAGTTCGGTGAACGGTCCGATCAGGCTGGTGACGCCGGCGTTGTTGACCAGGCCGGTGAGCGGGCCGAGCTGCGCGGCGGCGTCGAACAGGTCGCGCACCTGCTCGGGGTCGGTGGTGTCGGCGCGTACCGCGACGGCCTGCGCGCCGGTGGCCCGCAGGTCGGCCAGGACGGCGGTGGCGGCGGCGTCGTCGCGGCGGTAGCACAGGGCCACGTGGTGGCCGGCGGCGGCGAGCCGACGGGCGGTGGCCGCGCCGATGCCCCGGCCGCCGCCGGTGATGACGGTGACGGGTGCCACGGTGCCTCCCGGGGAGTCTGACGGCTGCGCGATGCTCCTGCCGACGCTACCGTGACCGGCGCGGCCCGGTCCTCGAGAGGAGGGTCACACGCGGACATGGCGGCGGGTGTCCCTGCTGGCCGGACGACGCCAGGCCGACGAGGTGGCGACGCTGCGGGCGTGATCGCTTACGCTCACCGCGCTGTCGATCAGACGATGGAGGTGCGCGGTGGCGGGTGTGGGTGTCGGCGACGTGGTGCGGGATTTCGAGCTGCCGGACGAGACGGGCACGCCGCGGCGGCTGTCGGAGTTCCTGGCGGCCGGGCCGGTGGTGCTGTTCTTCTACCCGGCGGCGATGACCCGGGGGTGCACGGCGGAGAGCTGCCACTTCCGCGACCTCGCCGCGGAGTTCACGGCGCTGGGCGCGACGCGGGTGGGCATCAGCCGCGACCCGGTGGCGAAGCAGGCCGAGTTCTCGAAGCTGCACGGCTTCGACTACCCGCTGCTGTCGGACGCCGACGGGGCGGTGGCGCAGCAGTTCGGCGTCAAGCGGCGGGTGCCGTTGGGGCCGTTGAGCATGAAGCGCATGACGTTCGTCATCGGCACCGACCAGCGGGTCATCGAGGTGATCCACAGCGAGGTCAGCATGAACGAGCACGCGGATCGGGCGCTGCGGGCGCTGGGCGGCTGAGGGCGTGAGCCCCGTGCGGCGGGTGTCGCAGTCGGCTGATATCAAGACAGCAATCAAACAGGTGTACGGAAGAGGGTTGTGATGGATGCCGGCCAGGGTTTGTCCACTAGCGAGGTGCAGAGCATCCGGGAGTCGTTGGCGGCCGGCCGTAAACCGCGGGTGGTGTTCACCGCGTCGGCGGGACAGATCGCCGGTCAGGTCGGTCAGGTGATCGAGCTGACCGACCCGGAGGTGTCCGACGAGTTCGTGGTGGTGCGCTTCGGTCGCGACGAGTTGCCGTTCTCCCCCGCCGACCTGGCCGTGGCGCCCAAGGGTGCCACTCGTCGGGTGGTGGAGCCGAAGCCGGAGCCCGAGCCCGAGCCGCCGGCGGTGGCCGCGCCGGAGTTCGTGTTGGACACGCCGCGGGTGCCCGCGCAGCGACAGGAGGAGCCGAAGGTGGAGCAGACGGAGAAGCCGCCGGCGCGGCGGGCGGTCAAGGCCGTCAAGCCGAAGAGCCCCGCGGGTCTCACCGTGACCTTGGCGTACGCCGACGGGGAGTGGACCGTCGCCGCGCAGCAGGGCAGCAAGGCCCTCGCGAAGCCGTACGTGGTGAAGCCGGCGGAGGCGTTGAAGATGGTGGCCCTGGTCGACGTGCCGGGGGTGCAGGAGGCCGTGGAGCAGATCCTCGGCACCGAGCGGGCCGAGGCGGAGCAGCAGGCCGAGAAGCTGCGCGCCGAGCTGGCCGAGATCGAGGCCCGGCTGGCGGAGCTGCGCGAGGCCCGCTGACGCGGCGTCGGTGCGGGGGTTCCCGCGGGCGGGTCAGTCCCGCCCGCGGTGGTGTTCCAGCACTCGGGTGAGCAGTCGCGTCAGCTGCTCGCGTTCGGTGGTGGACAGCGGTGCGAGCAGGTCGACCTGGACGCGCGCGAGGGTCGCGTTCAGCCGGCGGGCCTCGTCGGCGCCGGCGTCGGTGGCGCTGATGACGTTGCGGCGGCGATCGGCCGGGTCGGGGGCACGCACCACGAGTCCTCGGCCGGCCAGGTCGTTGATGGCGGCCACCACGTCGCTGCGGTCGATGCCGCAGCGACGGCCGAGGTCGGCCTGGCTCGCGGGCCCGTCCTCGGCGAGGGTGGCGAGCAGCCGGTAGTGGTAGCCGCGCAGGTCGTGTGCGGCGAAGCCCTCGCTGAGGAGGCGGGTGGCGTGAGCGGCGGTCTGGTTGAGCAGCCAGCTCGGGGTGGTGTTGAGCCCGGCGGGTGACTGCGGGGCCGCGTTGTCCATGCGGCGCAGCCTATCAGGAATCGTTGGCGCGACCCACGATCGGATGTTAAGTTGGCGCAACCAACGTTGGTTCGGCCAACGTATTGAAGGAGGCGTCATGTCTACCGTCCCCACCCTCAACGGCCAGGTCATCGGCCAGGCCCACTACGCCACCCGGGCCCTGCTCGAACGGACCATCGGCCCACTCGGCGTCACGTTCCACCAGGTGATCGTGCTGAACCTCCTCGCCCAGGGCCCGGTCGAACGCGCCGATCTCACGCACCGGGTCAGCAGCACCCTCGCGATCGACGATCCGGCCCTGCGCCAGGTGCTCGACCACCTCGTCGACACCGGCCTCGCGCAGGTCGACGCCCCGGCCGGCGGCGACGAGCCGCGGCTGGCGCTCACCGACACCGGTCGCGCCACGCAGCGCGCCGTCGCCGCCGCCGTGGCCGACCTCAGCGCCCGGCTGTACGCGGCAATCCCCACCGACGAGGCCAGCACGGCAGCGCGGGTGCTCACCATCGTCACCCGACACGCGAACGCCGAGCTGGCGGCGACCCCGGCCTGACCGGACGCCGCCACCGGGCGGCCGGTGTCCGGGGCACGGATCCTGGAGCCGGCCGCCCGGACCACCTACCGCGCCGGGCGCTGCGACACGGCGGCCCGTTGCCGCACCGCTGTCGTGCACCCGGTCGACCAGTCGTCGGCGAAGTCGGAAAGCGGCACGACGACCATTGCCGCACCGCTGTCGTGCATCCGGTGGCCACGCGTCGGCGAAGCCGGGAACGGTGTCGCGTACCGGCAGCCCCGCGACGCCTCCGGGTGCCGGAGCGCCGCCCGCCAGCGGCTGCGCGGGACGTTCGGCGCGATCCCGAGCAGCCACGGCCGCGGACCGGTCAGAAGTAGTCGAGCAACTGCGCGGGCCCGCCGCAGCCCAGCAGGTCGAGTGCGCCCGGGTCGACACCCGGACTGTGGTGCAGCAGCCCGGCGTGCGCGACCGAGCGGGCCGGCGCGGCACCGGCGTAGAGCAGGGCGAAACCGCGCACGTCCAACCGCAGGTCGGCCTCGCCGTCGACCCGGGTCAGCTCGGCGTCGCCGTCGGCGACGGCCAGTCTCCAGGTGCCGGTGTTCCACTCGGCGAGCGGATCGGTGAGGGCGAAGTCGACGACGCCCCGGGTGTGGGTGGGCCACCCCCGCGCGCTCACCGCTCGGGCGACGTCGACCGGTCGGTGCATCCACAGGTCCCGCTCGTGGTCGCGGGCCGACTCCAACGGCAGGACGGCGCTGACCGCGTCGCCGTCGAGAGGGCACAGCCGCAGCGTCGGCGCGACGCTGGCCCAACTGCCGAGCACCCCGACGATCTCCCGGGCGGCCTCGGGCGTGACAGCGAGGGCCTCGTCGACGGTGAGCACCGAATCCGCCCCGTAGCCCCGGCCCCGCTGCCAGGTGGCGTACCCGACCAGCTCGCCGTCGGCCTCGACGAGGGTCACCCCGTCGCCGGGCAGAGCGCGGTCGGCGGCGTCGAACAGCTCACCCCGACGGGTCAGCATGCCGTTGCGGTGCCGGGTGACCCGCTCGTACAGGGCGTCGACCGCCGGCAGGTCGGCGGGCGTGCCGGCCCGGACGGTGAGGTGCGCGGCGGGCCGGTGCCGGGGCAACGCGGCGGTGGCCAGGTCGACGGTACGCAACACCCCGGCGGCCTCCCACCCGCAGGCCCGGTAGGGCGCGGCGACGGTCGGATAGAGCGCGCTGATCGCCGCCTGACGGTCACGGGCGCCGCGCAGCAGCGCGCTGAGCAGGGCTCGCGCCACCCCACGACCACGGGCCTCGGGGGCCACGGCGACCCCGGCCACGTCCGCGGCCGGCACCGCCCGCCCGGACCACCACTGGTCGTGGTGCAGGTCGACGGCCTTGCCGACGAGCCGACCGGAGTCGTCGAACGCGCCGTACCGAGTCAGGCCGGGCACCGGCACGGGCGCGGGCGCCGGGCGCTGCGGGTCGGAGCCGAACGCGAAGCGGCCCAGCTCCCAGGCGGCGTCGAGGTCGTCGGCGGTGAGTTCGCGTACGTGCACAGTGGCGAGCATCGGCACACCGTAACGAGCCCACCCCCCACCAACCGCTGATTTTCCGACGCCCTCGCACCGCCCCGCCCCCGCTGGTGCGCGATCTTGCGGTTTCTGTCGCGGCCTATCCGACATTTGACGCGGATCGACGACCGGAAGTGCAAGATCGACGCGGTTCCCCCGCTCCTCGCGGTCGAGCGCGGTTCCCCCGCTCCTCGCGGTCAGTGTTGCGGGATGTTGGCTACGCCGATGCGCTTGCGGAACACCCAGTACGTCCACCCCTGGTAGGCCAGCACCACCGGAGTGAAGATCACCGCCACCCAGGTCATGATCTTCAGGGTGTACGGGGTGGACGCGGCGTTGGTGGCCGTCAGCGTGCCGGCCGCGTCCAGGGTGGACGGCAGCACGTTCGGGAAGAGCGCCGCGAACAGGGTCGCCACCGCCAGGCCGATCGCCACGGCCGTGCCGGTGAACGCCCAGCCCTCCCGGCGTACCCGGGCGGCGGCCAGACCGCCGAGCAGGGCGAGGGCCGCGCCGACGGCGAGCACGACGGCGGCCGCGCTGGAGCGGATGCTCAACGTCCAGGTGAGGAACCCGACCGCGAGCACGGCGGCGCCCACGCCCAGGCGCACGGCGAGCGCGCCCGCCCGCTCGCGGATGTCGCCGGTGGTCTTCAGGGCGAGGAACACCGCGCCGTGGGTGAGGAAGAGCCCGAGGGTGCTCGCGCCGCCCAGCAGGGCGTACGGGTGGAGCAGGTCGAGCAGGCCGCCGACGTACTCGTGGTCGGCGTCCAGTGGCACGCCGCGCAGGATGTTGGCGAACACGACGCCCCACAGGAACGCCGGCAGCAGCGAGCCGACCACGATCGCGGTGTCCCAGCGGCGCTTCCAGGACGCCTCGGGGCGCTTGTGCCGATACTCGAAGGCGACGCCCCGGGCGATCAGGGCCAGCAGAATCAGCAGCAGCGGCAGGTAGAAGCCGGAGAACAGGGTGGCGTACCACTCGGGGAACGCGGCGAACATGGCGCCACCGGCGGTGATCAGCCACACCTCGTTGCCGTCCCAGACCGGACCGATGGTGTTGATCAGGACGCGGCGTTCCCGGTCGTCGCGGCCGAGCACGGGCAGCAGCATGCCGACGCCGAAGTCGAAGCCCTCCAGGATGAAGTACCCGGTGAACAGCACGGCGACGAGGAGAAACCAGATGGTGGTCAGTTCCACGATGGGCTCCGGGATCAGTAGGCGAAGGCGAGCGGGCGCTCGGCGTCGTCGGTGTCGTCGGTGGGGGGTTGCTCGCTGACGTCGGGCACGCCGGCCTTGGCGTAGCGCAGCAGCAACTTCACCTCGATCACGGCGAGGGTGGCGTAGATCAGCGTGAACGCGGTGAACGAGGTGAGCACCTCGGCCAGCGAGACGCTGCGCGACACCCCGTTGCGGGTGAGCATCTCGCCGAAGACGATCCACGGCTGGCGGCCCATCTCGGTGAAGATCCAGCCGAAGGAGTTGGCCAGCAAGGGCAGCACCGGCATGGCCAGGCCCGCGCGCAGCAGCCACTTACTGCTCGGGGTACGGCCCTTGCGCTGGCTCCAGAGCACCAGCAAAGCGATCGCGCCGGCCGCCATCCCGAAGGCGATCATGAAGCGGAAGCTCCAGTAGGTGACCGGGATGATCGGGGTGTAGCTGCCCGCGCCGTACTGGGTGGCGTACTGGGCCTGCAGGTCGTTGATGCCGTGCACGGTGCCGTTCGGGTCGCCGGTGCCCAGGTACGACAACAGGTACGGGATCTTGAGGGCGAACACCTCGCGGCTGCCGTCCAGGCTGCCGATGGTGAGCACGGAGAACGAGGCGGGGCTCTCGGTGGTGTAGAGGCCCTCGGCGGCGGCCATCTTCATCGGCTGCACCTCGGTCATGATCTTGCCCTGGATGTCGCCGGTGAACAGCACGGCGGCGGAGGCGGCCAGGACCACCCAGGAGCCGAACCTGGTGGCGAAGCGGTACGCGCCGGTGTCGGCGGAGTCGCGGTTGCGGATGACGTGCCACAGGCCGACCGCGACGATGAGCGATCCGGCGACCAGGAACGAGCCGGCCAGGGTGTGCGGGAAGGTGATCAGGGCGACCTTGTTGGTCAGCACGGCCGGGAAGTCGGTCAGCTCGGCGCGTCCGCTGTCGGGGTTGATCCGGTAGCCCACCGGGTTCTGCATGAACGAGTTCGCGGCGAGGATGAAGTACGCGGACAGGTTGGTGCCGATCGCCGCGGCCCAGATGCTGGCCAGGTGCGCCCGCTTGGGCAGTCGGTCCCAGCCGAAGATCCACAGGCCGATGAAGGTGGATTCGAGGAAGAACGCGACGAGCGCCTCGATGGCCAGTGGTGCCCCGAAGATGTCGCCGACGAAGCGGGAGTAGTCGCTCCAGTTCATGCCGAACTGGAACTCCTGCACGATGCCGGTGACCACACCCATGGCGAAGTTGATCAGGAAAAGCTTGCCGTAGAACTTGGTGAGCTTGAGGTAGCGCTCGTTGCCGGTGCGGTGCCACATCGTCTGGAGGATGGCCACCAGTACGGAGAGGCCGATGGTCAGCGGCACGAAAAGGAAGTGGTAGACGGTGGTGACACCGAACTGCCAGCGGGCAACGTCCAACGCGTCCACCTGAAGACCTCCAGCCATCCGTACTACGCGACGTAGTAAATACTACTGCTCGTCGTAGATGGTTGGGCGGCCCGTACCCCGCCGGGACCAATGACCCTGATCACCCGACCCGCCCTCGCGGCCCCGGCGCAGCGTGCGACGATGGCGCGCTGATGGACACCGCACACACCACCTGGCAGCCGCCGCTGATCTGGCGCGCAGCCCTGCTGCTGGCCCGGGGCCTGGTCGGCCTGCTCGCCCGCCTCGAGGTCACCGGCGACGTTCCGGCGCACCTGCGTCGCGGCCCGCTGGTGCTGACCGCCAACCACATCAGCCCGTTCGACCCGGTGGTCATGGCCGCCGCCTGCCAGGCCCGTGGCGTCGCCCCCCGGATCATGGCGACCGCCGGACTGTTCCGCGTCCCGGTGTTCGGTGCCGCCATGCGCCACGCCGGACACATCCGGGTCGACCGCGGCACCAGCGCCGTGCACCGGGCCCTCGACGACGCCGCCACGGCCGTCGCACGCGGCTCGGTGATCCTCATCTACCCCGAGGGCCGCATCGGCCTGGACCCCGGCCTGTGGCCCGAACGCGGCAAGACCGGCGCCGCCCGCCTCGCCCTGGCCTGTGGCGCCCCGGTCGTCCCGGTCGCCCAGTGGGGCGCGCACGAGGTACTTCCCTACCAGGCGCCCCGCGGAATGCTGCGCGGCATCGCCCGCTCGCTGTGGCGCCGCCCGGTGATCCGGGTGCACTTCGGCACCCCCGTCGACCTGGGCGAGATGGCGGCGGCCAACCCCGGTGCGGCCCGCCGCGCCACCGACCGGATCATCGACGCGCTCACCGACACCCTCGCCCCGCTGCGCCCCGACGAACCCGACCGGCCTCGCCACGTCGACCCCGGACGCCCCACCGACCTCAGTCGCGCCCACCGCCGCCACTCGGCCTGAGCGCCGCGGGCCCGCACCCCGCACCACCGGCGGTGCACGCGCGCCCGAATCGAGCAACTGCGCGGGCCCGCCGGGGGCCGGGGAATCGAGCGCGGTGGCGGCTCGTGCAGGGGCATCGCTGGCTGCGCGAGCCGGTCCGGCGCACCCTACCCCATTCCCCACCACCGTGTCCTTTGCTCTGCACCCGCCGACGCACCAGCTACAGACGGTGACTGTCGCCTCCGCGGGTGCAGAGCAAAGGGTGAAGAACTGATGTCTGGGGGGCGTGCGTCGGTCCGAGGGCGGGAGCCTGCGGTCGACCGGCGCGCCGGGGACGAGCGCGACGAACAAACTGCCCCAGCGGGGGCCAGGGCGACACCCGGCCCTCGGCCCCGCTCGGCGCTGCCGCTCAAAGGACCTGCCCGAACCCGCCGACTCCATGGGCCTGATCTTCGCCGGCAGGCCACCCGTGCTCCACCGACGGCAGGCATACTGCGTCGCGTGTTGACCCGATTCGGCTACCTCGACGCGCCCGCGCCGCTGGCGTTCGCCCACCGTGGCGGCGCCGCCGAGGGCGACGAGAACACCACCGAGGCGTTCGCCCGGGCCATCGGGCTGGGCTACCGGTACGTGGAGACCGACGTGCACGCCACCGCCGACGGCGTGGCGGTGATCTTCCACGATCCGACGTTGCGCCGGGTCACCGGCGAGGCGGGGCGCATCGCCGAGATGAGCTGGGCCGACCTCGCCTCCGTACGCGTCGGCGGCGCCGCCGTCGTACCCCGGCTCGACGAGGTGTTGGGGGCGTGGCCGCAGGTTCGCTTCAACATCGACGTGAAGGCCGACGGCGGCGTCGCGCCGACGGTCGCGACGGTGACCCGGGCCGGCGCCGGCGACCGGGTGCTGCTCGCCTCGTTCAGCGACGCCCGGCTGACCCGGCTGCGGGCGCTCACCGAGGGACGCGTCGCCACCAGCCTCGGCATGCGCGGCGTCGCCCGGCTGCGGCTGGCCTCCCTGCACGGGCGTCCGCTGCGGCTGCCGCCGTCGGTGGTCGCCGCGCAGGTGCCGCCGCGCTACGGGCGGGTGCCGGTGGTGGACCGCCGGTTCCTCGACTACTGCCACCGCATCGGCCTGCAGGTGCACGTCTGGACGATCGACGAACCCGCCCAGATGCACGACTTACTGGATCGTGGCGTGGATGGCATCATGACCGATCACGTCGGCGTGCTGCGCGACGTCTACCGCAGCCGCGGCCACTGGGCCGCCTGAACCATTCCAAGGACCCCCGATGGCCGAGACCGTGACCCCCACGGTGGACGACACCCCGCCTCCCGCGAGCACCCGCCGGGAGCGCCGGGGCTGGTACATCTACGACTGGGCCAACTCCGCGTTCCAGACCACCGTCATCACCGTGTTCCTCGGCCCGTTCCTGACCACCGTCGCGGAGGTGGCCGCCGGGTGCGAGCTGGGTGCGGATTCGTGCGACGGCTTCGTGTACCCGCTCGGCATCAAGGTCGCCGCCGGGTCCTACTACCCGTACCTGATCTCGCTGTCGGTGTTCCTCACCGTGTTCGTGCTGCCGGTCATCGGGGCGATCGCGGACCGGTCGGCGCACAAGAAGCGGCTGCTCGGCGGTGCCGCGTTCACCGGCGCCGGCGCCACCATCGCGATGGCGTTGGTCACCGGCGACCGATACCTGCTCGGCGGGGCGCTGTTCCTGGTCGCCAACATCTCGTTCGGCGCCGCGATCGTGGTCTACAACTCGTTCCTGCCGCAGCTCGGCGGCCCCGATGAACGCGACGGCATCTCCAGCCGCGGCTGGGCGCTGGGCTACCTCGGCGGCGGTCTGCTGCTGGCGCTCAACCTGGTCGCGATCACCCTGCTCGACGACGGTGACAACCCGCAACGCACCCTGGACCTGGCCCGCTGGTCGATCGTGTCCGCCGGTGTCTGGTGGGCACTGTTCACGCTGGTCCCGCTGCGGTGGCTGCGTGAGCGCCCGCCGGCCGCGGCACTGGCCGGTGGGGGCAACATACTCACCGACGGGTTCCGTCAGCTCGGCCGCACCGTGCGCGAGATCAAGGCGTACCCGCTGACGCTGTACTTCCTGCTGGCCTTCCTGGTCTACAACGACGGCATCCAGACCGTCATCACGCTGGCCAGCCAGTACGGCACCGAGGAACTGCGCCTGGAGCAGAGCACCCTGATCATCACCATCCTGCTGGTGCAGTTCCTCGCCTTCGGCGGAGCGTTGAGCCTGGGCGCGCTGGCCCGGCGCGTCGGCGCGTGGAAGACCGTGCTGCTCAGCCTGGTCCTCTGGACCGGTGTGATCATCGCCGCGTTCCGGCTGCCCGCCGAGGCGCCGGTGCCGTTCATGGTCCTCGGCGCGGCCATCGGCCTGGTCCTGGGCGGCAGCCAGGCGCTGAGCCGGTCGCTGTTCAGCCAGCTCATCCCCACCGGGAAGGAAGGCGAGTACTACGGCTTCTACGAGATCAGCGACAAGGGCACCAGCTGGCTCGGCCCGCTCGCCTTCGGCCTGGTGTTCCAGCTCACCTCCTCCTACCGGGTGGGCCTGGTCTCACTGCTGATCTTCTTCGTGGTCGGTTTCCTGCTCCTCGCCGCCGTGCCGATGCGCCGCGCCATCATCGCCGCCGGCAACACGCCACCGCGGGTGCTCTGAGCACGCATCCCGCACCCGACAGATCAGGAGTGGCCGATCGGCTAGGCTGCCCGACCGTGACTGACGACGCCACCGCCGCCCCGACCTGCCTCGCCCACCCGTTCTCCGGCCAGCCGCACGCTCCGGCCGGGTGCGCGGCGGCGCGTGGGCTCGACGGGCGGCCGGTGCACGCGGCGGCGTTGAAGTTCTTCTGGGGGCCGATGGACTGCGGCAAGTCCACGATGGCGTTGCAGATGAACTACAACCACGCCCGGCAGGGCCGGCGCGGCCTGGTCACCACCCGCATCGACCGGTCGTTGGGACCGCAGGTCACCACCCGCATCGGCCTGGCCCACGAGGCCATCGAGGTCACCGACGACCTGGACCTGCGGGCCCTGGTGCGGGGCCGGTGGGCCGACGGGGTACGCGTCGACTACCTGATCTGCGACGAGGCGTGCTTCTACACCGTCGAGCACGTCGAGCAGATGGCCGAACTGGTCGACAGCTACGACGTCGACGTGTTCGCGTTCGGCCTGGCCACCGACTTCCGGTCGCGGATGTTCCCCGCCGCGCAACGCCTGTTCGAACTGGCCGACGAGGTGGCCCGCATTCAGGTCGAGGTGCTCTGCTGGTGCGGCCGCGAAGGGTTGCTCAACGCGCGCGTCGTCGACGGGCGGGTCGTCCGTGAGGGCGCCCAGGTCGTCATCGGCGACACCGTCGACACCGCCGAGGTGCGCTACCAGGTGCTCTGCCGCCGCCACTACCGCAGCGGAGACCTCGGCCCCCGCGACTGAGGACCCCACCGCCGCTGTGGCGGAAACCGGTGCGCCGGACGGTCAGGACCGCTGCCCGGGCGCGGTGGCCCGCACCCGCAACCGGTCGGTCAGGATCACGGCGACCGTCACCGCCAACGCCACCGCGGCGCACACCGCGACGGGTGCCCCCAGCACCACACCTGTCGGCATCAGCGCCAGCAGGACCACCACCGCAGCGACCCGGCTGATCGGCAGGATCCGCCACAGCAGCGCCTTGTAGGCGGCGTGCCCGGCCAGGAACAGCGCCGGACCACCCAGGGTGAGCAGCACGTCGACGGTGGTGGCCGGCGCGCCGGGCTCCCGCAGCAACCGCTCGTCGGCCGCCGACGCGACGACGACACCGGCGACGATCACCGGGTGCAGGAAGTTGAACGCGACCCGGCTCAACGCGCCGGTGCGCTCCCCGGCCTGGGCGATGACCTGCGTGGCCGCCGGGGCCGAGCGGGCGAAGTACACCCACCACAGCGCCACCGAGCCACCGAACGCCAGCAGGAACGCCCCGAACGTCACCAGGTTCACCTGCGAGGTGAGGGTGCTGCCGGTGACCAGGATCGACTCCCCCAACGCGATCAGGACGAACGCCGCGCACCGCTCGGCCAGGTGCCCGCCCTCCACCATCCACCGCTCGGGTCGGCTGCGTCCCCGTCGCGGCAGCGGATAGCCGATCGACAGACCGACCACCTCGATCACGATCACCGCCGCCCACACCGCGTCCCGGGCGGCGCCGCCGACCAGCCCACCGACGACCACGAGCACCGACGTCCCGGTGATCCACGGCAGCGACTGCTGAAACCCGGCTACCAGCCAGGGACTGCCCTGCACCGCCCACAACGCGAACAGGGTGCGGCCCACCTGCACGATGACGTAGACCAGCGCGAAGAGCAGGCCGGTCGAGCCGAACGCTTCCGGGATCGTCGCCGACAGCAGCAGGCTGCCCAGCCCCACCCCGATGAGCATCGTCCGCACCGGCCCCTGGTCCGGTTGCAGCCAGTTCGTCAGCCAGGTGGTGTAGACCCAGACGAGCCACACCAGCGCCAGCAACAGACCGGTACGCCCCGCGCCCCGCCAGTCCAGGTGCGCGAGCAGGTAGTGCGACAGCTGGGTGATGGTGAAGATGAAGACGAGGTCGAAGAAGAGCTCCGTCGAGGTGGTCGGCTGCACCCCCTCGCGCGGTCGCAGCAACTGTGGGCGTACCGGGGCGGCGACCGTGGGCCTAGAAGGGGTCACCGCACACCCGCCAGCTCCCGTCCTCACGGACCACCGGCAGGCGACGTTCTTCGCTCATCCCACCGTCGCGGGTCACCTTCACGGTCACCGTGCCGTATGGTCGTCCGCTGCGGGTCGCGACCGACACATCGGTGATCTCGTAGTCGGTGACCATCGGTGGTGTCCGCACCCAACTGGTGAAGCCGATCGCGCTCCAACGGCTGCGCGCGTCCTCGCAGAGCCTCTCGTACGCCCGGTCGCTGTCGCCGAGGGCCACCTCGCTGAGGAAACCGTCGGCGGTCTCCCGGATCGGGCCGGCGGCCTGCCGGACGGTCTGCAGGTTCCAGGCGCCCAGCCCGGCCACCCCCACGCAGCACAGCGCCACGCCGAACCCGGCGAACGCCAACCCGGTGCGCATCGGGCGGTGACGCCGGGCCGGTCGGCTCCACGACTGGCCAGCACCCACGACTACCGACCGTAGAGAAGACGGTCACGCCGACGGGCGACAAGCCGGAAACTGGGTGCGCCCGATGGGCGGGTGTGCCCTGTCCGCGGCGGCCCCGCATCGTTTACCGTCGGCGCACACCCCCGAGCAGTGCCAGGAGCCCATCGATGAGCCGCTTCGTGCAGCCGGTACCACCCCCCGTCGACCCGTACGCCGGGGATGCTCTGCTGCGGTCCTGGCTGGAGCGTCACCTCGGCCCGGGCGGGCACGCCGCCGCGAAGGGCCGTCTCGCGGACCTGGCCGCCGACGTCACCGGCCCGCTGCGCGCGGCGCACGCCGACGCGGAGGCGCACCCGCCGACGCTGGTGCGCTACGACCCGTGGGGTGCCCGGATCGACCGCATCGACACCTCCGCGGGTTGGCAGGCGCAACGCGCCGCCGCCGCCCGACACGCCGTGGTGGCGCTGCCCTACCTGCCGGACGCGCGGGGCACCTGGGGTGCCGCCGCGCGGGTCGTGCAACACGCCCTGCTGCACCTGTACGGGCCGGAGTCGGCGACGTTCTCCTGCCCGGTGGCGATGGCCGACGGGGCGGCGGCGCTGCTCAGCATGCCCGACGTCGACACCACGGTCCGCGACGCGTGGCTGCCCCGGCTGATCTCGACGAACCCGGCCACGGCGATCACCAGCGGGCAGTGGATGACCGAGTCGCAGGGCGGTTCCGATCTGGGCCGCTCCAGCACCCTCGGCCGACCCGCGGCGGACGGTTCGTGGCGGCTGACCGGGGAGAAGTGGTTCTGCTCCGCCGCCGACGCGGCGATGGCGGTGGCGTTGGCCCGGCCCGAGGGCGCCGGGCGGGGCAGCCGGGTGCTCGCCCCGTTCCTCGTTCCCCGGTACGCGGTCGACTCACCGCTGGCCGACGGCGCGGCGCCCGGCGCTCCCGCACCGGGTGTCACAGTGCACCGGCTCAAGGACAAGCTGGGCACCCGGGCGCTACCCACCGCCGAGATCGGCCTGCGGGACGCGTACGCCCTCCCGCTGGGTGACCCGGCGGTTCCCGGTCTGGTCCGGGCGATGACCCTGGTCGTGGTGACCCGGGTGCACAACGCCGCCGCGGCGGCGGGCGGGATGCGACGGGGTCTAGCCTACGCCCGCGCGTACGCCGAGGCGCGGCACGTCGCCGGCGGCCCGCTGGTGTCCTCGCCCCTGCACCGGGCCACCCTGGGGACCCTCGCGGTCGACGCGGCGGGTGCGTTCGCTCTCGCCGGGCACGCCTTCGCCCTGCTCGGGCGGGTCGAGGTCGGCGCCGACCCGGAGGCCGCGGCCGAGCTGCGCATCGTGGCACCGTTGGCGAAGCTCGCCACCGGTCGGCTCGCCGTCAGCTCCGCCAGCGAGTACGTGGAGAGCTTCGGCGGGGCCGGCTACGTGGAGGACACCGGCGTACCCCGCCTGCTGCGCGACGCCCAGGTCCTGCCGATCTGGGAGGGCACCACCAACGTGCTGGCCCTGGACGTGCTGCGCGCGTTGGCCCGGGAGGACGCCGGGGCGCCGCTGCTGAGCCGACTGACCGCCGCCGTCGACCTCGCGCGGTCGCTGTCGCCGGTGCTGGCCGACACCCTGGCCGCCGCCGCGGCGCAGGTGGCGGAGACCATCGCCGCGGTAACCGTCGAACCGGGTGCGCCGGCGGTGATCGCGGGCGCCCGCGGTCTGGCGTTACGCCTGGCGTACGCGCTGACCACGGCGTTGCTCGTCGAGCACGCCGCGTGGGGCGACGAGCAGGCGGAGTTGGCCGCCCGGTTGTGGGCGCGCCGCTGGCTGCGGCACGAGGAGATCGCCGAGGACGCCCACCATCACCTCGACCTGCTCTGCTGACCGGCCGGCGCGAGCGGACGGGTGAACGCCATGTCGGTGCTGATCGAGCTGGGTGACGACAGGGGCGCGCCCCTGGACGAGCGCCGGCCACCACCGCAGGTGTCCCGACGGTGGCGGGTGGCGGTGCTGGTGGCGGCCTGTGTGCTGCTGCTCGGCGGTGCCGCCCCGGCCGCGCGCCTGACGCCGTCGCCCGGGCCGGCGCTGCCCGCCCGGGCGACGGTGCTCGGCGCGGGGCCGCTCCTGCTGGTCGTCGACCCTGAGCCGAACCCGCCGACGCTGAGCGCGTACGACTCGGCCGCACCGAACGGACCGCCGCGGTGGCAGGTCACCGTGCCGCCCGCCGCCGGGTGGTCCGCCGAGGTCGCCGGGGATGTGTTGCTGCTGGTCGAGCGCGACCAGGCGCTCGGGGCACGGATGACCACCGGGCGGTCGTTGCGGACCGGCGAGCCGTTGTGGCGGCGACCCGAGCGGGTGTACGCGGCCGGGGACGCGGCGGTCGCGGTGAGCGAGGTGCGCAGCGCCTCCGAACCGGGTCGGCGGGTCGAGGGCACGGTGCACGGCGTCGACCCGGCCACCGGCGCGACCCGGTGGTCGGTCCCGCTGCCGTCCACCGCGGTGCTGCGGGCGCTGCCCGGCCTGCCTGGGCGGGTGCTGCTGGTGCAGGACGACGGGTTGGTCCGGCTGCTCGACGCCCACGACGGCACCGAACGTGGGCGGGGACAGCTTCCACCGGCCGACTACGGCCCGGACAATCCCCAGGTCGTCGGGGCGCACCTGGTGCTACGCCACCCGCGCGGCGGAGCGGTGGCGCTGACCGGTTACGACCTACCCGGGCTGGTGCCGCGCTGGTGGTCGCCGGTGCAGCCGGGTGAGCTGATCCTGCGGCCCTGCCAGGGTCTGCTCTGCGGTCAGGACGAGCAGGGACGCTGGGCGATCGACGCGGGCAGCGGGGTGCGGGCGTGGACGTGGCCGGGCGGGGCGCGCTGGCGAACGGTCGCTGGCCCACGGGTCGCCACGGAACCCCTGGTGGTGCTGGGGATGGCCGCCGACGGCAGGCGTTCCCTGGTCGCGACGGTGGGGCGCGACGGTCATCGGGTGTCCGCTGTGCTCCCGGCGGGTGTGACCGACTGTCGCCGGGTCGGGGCCGGGTTGATCTGCCGCGACGGCACGGCCCGCGTGACCTTCTGGCCCCTCGACGCCCCCTGACCCCGGGTCAGCCGCGACGACGCGACCGGGCGGCCCACACCGCGTACGCCGGGTCGCGGTCGAGGTTGTGCCGGTCCCGGTCGTAGCGGCGGGTGGTACGCGGGTCGGCGTGCCCCATGGCGTCCTGCACGTCCTCCAACGGCACGCCCTCCGAGCGGGCCGTGGTGGCGAAGGCGTGCCGTAGCGAGTGTGGGGACAGCTTCGCCCAGGCCGGGATGCCGGCGGCGCGGGCGAGCCGACGGACCATCCGGAACACCGAGTGCCGGTCCAACCGGGCACCGCTGGCGGTGACCAGCAGCGGGCCGGTGAGCTGCGGCACCGGCACACCGGTGGTGGCGGCCCGCTGGGCCAGGTAGGCGTCCAGGGCGTGCCCGGTGCCGGGGGTGAGGGCGCGGCGGCGTTGTTTGCCGCCCTTACCGACGAAACGCACGCTCCGGTGGCCGCGTTCGGTGCCGAGGTCGGTCAGGTCCAGCGAGATCAGCTCGCCGACCCGCAGGCCCAGGTCGGCGAGGAGCGCGAGGGCCGCCCGGTTGCGGACGGCGGTCGCGCCGGTGTCCGCGTCGGCGGCACTGAGCAGGGCGTCCACCTCCTCGGGGGTGAGCCCGACGGTGGCGGAGTGGTCCCGGTCGACGCGGGGGCGGTCGGCGCCGGAGACCGGGTTGGCCGGCACGGCGCCCAGTTTGACCAGGAAGTCGTACCAACTGGACAGCGCCGAGAGCCGGCGTGCGACGGTCGCCGGGGTCAGTGGGCGGCCACTGCGGGTGCCGACGCTGCTCTCCAGGGCGCGGGCGTATTCGTTCACGTGCAGGAACGTGGCCCGGAGCGGGTCGAGGTCGTGACCGCCGCACCAGGTGAGCCAGCCGGTGACGTCACGTCGGTAGGCGTCTCGGGTGTGCTCGGACAGCCGCCGGTTGCGCAGCCACGCCTCGGTGACCTCGACCGGCCCGCTCGGCAGCGCCGGTGGCGCGGACGGGCGGGCGAGCACCGGAGCGTCGGAGAACACCATGTGAAAAAGGCTCTCAGCCTCGGGTGGGATCGGCGTGCAGGCGCGCCGATCCCACCCGTCACCGTGTCGGGTCAGGCGTTGATCTCCCGGCGAGCGGTGCCGTTGGCCTGGATGGTCACCCGGCGGGGCTTGGCGCGCTCGGCAATCGGGATGCGCAGCGTCAGCACCCCGTTCTCGTAGCCGGCCTCCAGCTTGTCGGTGTCGAGCGTGTCGCCGAGGAACAGTTGCCGGGTGAAGGTGCCCATCGGGCGTTCGGCGGCGACCAGCTCGACGCCGTCGCCGGCGGCGCGGCGACGCTCGGCGCGGACGGTGAGCACGTTGCGCTCGACGGTGCAGTCGATGCTGTCCGGGTCGACGCCGGGCAGGTCGAACGCCGCGTAGAAGTGGTCGCCGTCGCGGTAGGCGTCGAGGTGCATCGTCGCGGGTCGGGCCGCCGTACCGAAGAACTGCTCGGCGAGCCGGTCGATCTCGCGGAACGGGTCGGTACGCATCAACATGGTCATGCCTCCTCGGATCTCCTGGCCGAAGGTGATGAGTTGAGCCGGGGTGACTCAACTTCCTCTTCTTATTTAGCGCCTTCGGGAGCGTTCGTCAACCGCTTCTCGAACCAGTGCTCGGCGTCGTGGGCTCGCCGACCCGCAGCAGCGGCCAGTCGGCCAGGTCCCGCAGCAGCTGCCGGTCGTGGGTGGCGACCACGACAGCGGCACTGGTCGCGCGGATCGCGGCGGTCAGCTCGTCGGCCAGCGTCGACGACAGGTGGTTGGTCGGCTCGTCGAGCAGGATCACTGTGGGCCGCCCGGCCAGCACCAGCGCCAGGTCGAGGCGGCGCTGCTGCCCCTGCGACATCCGCCCGACGGGCGTACGCATCGCGGCGGAGTCCAGCAGCCCGAGCGATCCGAGCGACACGGCCTCGGCGGCGGGCAGCACCCCGGCGGACACCAGTCGTCCCACCTGGCCGGCGTACACCTCGTCGGCGGTGAGGTCGGGGGCCTGCCCGGCGGTCTCCTGGGTGAGCCGGGCGACCCGGGCCTCCCTCGCCGTCCAGGTCTGCCCGGTGCAGGGTTCGAGCGCGCCGGCGAGCACCGCGAGCAGGGTGGACTTCCCGGCGCCGTTGGGCCCGGTGACGAGCAGCCGGTCACCGCCGTCGATGGTGAGGTCGAACCGACCGGCGAGCCGCCCCTCGACGGCGACACCGTGCGCGCGCACCTGCGGCGCGCCCTGCCGTACGCCGAGGTCCGGCAACCGCAGCGTCGGCGGTGGTTTCGGTACGTCGATCCGGTGCGCCCGCAGCGCGTCCTGCTGCCGGTTGAGGGCCTGCACGACGCCCGGCGCGCGGGACTGGCGCTGGTGCTTGCCGGTCCCCTTGTCCGGCCGCCAGCCGGTGGAGAGCCGGTCGCGGGCCTTCGACACCGCGTCCTGGAGTCGTCGATGCTCGGTCTGCTGTTGCTCGTACTCCTGCTCCCAGTGCTCCCGCTCGCGACGGCGGGCTTCCTGCCAGGCGTCATAACCGCCGGCGTGCAGCCGCGCCTTCGCGTCGGGGGTGGGGTCGAGGTCGAGGAACCGGTCCGCGACGTCGCGCAGCAGCGCCCGGTCGTGGCTGACGATGGCGAGACCGCCGTCGTGCTCGCGGAGCCGGCGGGTCAGGAAGTCCAGGCCGTCGGCGTCGAGGTGGTTGGTCGGCTCGTCGAGCAGCAGCACGTCGTGGCGGGCGCCGAGCAGGCACGCCAGCCGCACCCGGTAGCGCTGCCCCACCGACAACGTCGCCAGGGGGCGGTCGCGGTCGGTGCAGGCGTCGAGGGCTTCCAGTGCCACGTCGACGCGGCGTTCGGCGTCCCACGCGTCGAGTCGGGTGGCCGCGTCGAGCGCGGCGGCGTAGCGGTCCTCGGCGCTCGGGGCGCCGGCGGTCAGGGCGAGAGTCGCCTCGTCCAGCGCGGCGAGGGCGGTGAGCGACGCGGCGAGGGCCTCGGACGTGAGGGCGCCGATCGTCTCGCCGTCGCGGGCGGGTAGCTCCTGGCGGGCCAGTCCGATCGTGCCGGCCTGCCGCACGGTGCCGCTGTCCGGCGTGATCAGCCCGGCGAGGACGTGCAGCAGCGTCGTCTTGCCGCGACCGTTCTCGCCGACGACCGCCACCCTCGAACGGGCGGAGACGGTGACCGAGACGTCGGTCAGGACGCGACGGGACCCACGGGTCACTGTGACGTCGGTGGCGCGGACATGCGCGCTGCCGGCCTCGACGGGCCGGGACATGGTTTCGGGGCTCGGTGTGAGGTTCAACGGGTGCTCCGCAGCTCGCGATGGAGCCGGGCAGCGACTGACGGCCGCCCGGCGGGAACCGGGACGGCGAGCGCGAAATCAGCAGAACGAAGGCGCCGCCGTCAGCGGGCGGAGCGCACCTTCTGCGACCAGATACCTCGTGCCATGACGGCGATGGTAGCAACCTCGACGCGTCGACTCCTCACCATTGTCGAGGTTCAGAGCCGCTGGTAGATGCCGTGCTCGCGGGTGAGCAACTGCTCGTCGATCAGATACCGGCGCAGCGTCGCGTGATCCGACCCGCCCGCGGCGCACCACGGCTTGAGCGCGTCGTCGACGGCCCGCTCCGGATAGCGGGTGCCCGGCTCGAACGACTGCTCGGCGATGTGCGCGAGCAGGACCCGACGCCGGCCGCGCTGCGCCGGCAGGCTCACCAGGACGCCCGCCCGCAGGAAGGTCCGCAGCACCGGGTCGACGCCGTGCCCGGCGTCGTCGGCCGGGCGGCTGTCACGCGCGGCGGCCCGCAGCGACGCCTCGTCGGCCGCGAGCGCGCCGTCCGCGCCGGCGACCAGACCCGCGTCGGTGAGCCGGCGGACCCCGGTGAGCACCACCCGCGCCGGCAGGCCGGTCCGTGCGGCGACCTCGGTCGCGCTGGTCGCACCCAGCACGATCGCCGCGAAGATCCGTCGCCGTCCGTCGTCGGCCAGGGCCCCGGCCAGCACATGCGCAGTCACGCCGGTCACCCTCGCATCAACGGTACGCGCGCCGCCAGGCGATTTTCGGCCCCGCTCAGTCGGCCTGCGGCGTGCTCGGTGGCTCCTCGGCGACGAGCAGCACCCGACGCAGCAGGGTGCTGAGGAACCGCCCTCGTTTCCGGCGTACGGCGACTCACCTGGCCGACCACTCCGCAACCGCAACCGGCCGCCGCCGTCCGTTGACCATCGATCGTCGACGCGCGGTGACCGACGACCGGGCCTACCCACGACGAAGGCTCCTGGCGCTGGCCGGGAGCCTTTTGTTCGATGTGGTCGGTCAGCCGGCGTGGCGGGCCATCGTCAGGAAGCCACGCCACGACTGCGCGCTGAAGATCAGTGTGCCGCCGTCGCGGTCCTTCGTGTCGCGGACCAGGACCACGCCGGGAAGGTTGTCGGCGACCTCGACGCAGTCACCGCCGTTGCCGCCGCTCCTCGTGCTTTTCCGCCACCGCGCACCGGTCATGTCCATGAGGCTGCCGCTTCTCTGAGAAGGTCCAACGAACGCCCTCGGGGCAGTGCCTCGCCGCGAATGCGCTCCCACCGTCGTTCCAGGCTAACAAGATCCGACGTTTGATCGAGGATCTGCGCCTGCGCCGCACTGTCGACGTGCGCGACCCGTGACCCGTCCGGCATGTCGGCGATGGTGAACGGTCCGTCGAGGCCGGGGTAACTGGGCGCGTCCGACGGAACGATGTGCAGCTGGATGGTGCCGGTCTCGGTGTAACCCACCAGGCGTGCGAGCTGTGCCGCCATCAACGTCCGGTCGTCACCGACGCGCCGCCTCAGCACCCCCTCGTCGAGTACGGCGATCAGCAGTGGCCCGCCGCTGTGGCCGAGAATCGCCTGCCGGGCGATGCGTGCGTCGGCAAACTCGGCGACCGCCTCCGGCGACAGCACCCCACCGGCCAGGGTCGCCCGCGCGTACGCCTCGGTCTGCAGCAGTCCGGGAACCCAAGCGAGCTGAAACGACCGCAGCGTCACGGCCTCACGTTCGAGGTCGACCCACGGCCGGAACCACACCGGCTCACGACGACGGACCACGTCCGGCCACAGCGCGTCGGCGTCCTTCGCCAGCAGGCCCGCGACCGTCGCACGGTGGCGGCTCTGAGGAATGTGGCCCGGGTTCGCCCACCTGGCGACGGTCTTCGGGTGCACGCCGAGCTGGCCCGCGAGGCTCTCGGCGGTGTGACCCGCCGCAGCCAGCGCCGCGACAAAGGCATGGTTCATGGCATCCCTCCCCTGGAACAAATCCGCTGCGCTGAAGAGGTTACGTAACGCTGTGTGTTTGTCCAGCAACCACCGGCAAAGTGCGGTGTAGAGCGCGCCGTAACAAGGAGGAAGCTGTGCAGAACGGGGTACGGGACACTCTCAGAGCCGGTGACGTGGTCCTGTTGACCACCGCCGCGAGCGTCCAATTCATCAAGCCGATCGTCGTGCGAGTCATCCGCGAACTGCCCGACCGGCACACCTACGAGGGTTGGCTCTGGCTCGACGCCTACCAACTCGACAGGAAGGGAGAAGCCGTCGCGCGCCGCGAGCTCTACGTGCGGCGCGCCGGGGTGCGGGCTGCGTCCGTACCCCTTCGTCGCCGCGCGATGGTGGGGGTCGGCTGATGCCCGAGCGACCGAAGCACTCCCCGCTGCGACCGTCCTGGCGCTGCCCGGTCTGCGGCATCCTGTGGCCGTGTTCGGCCGCGAAGCTGCGCCTGCTCGGTGAGTATCGGGAGGACCGGCCGGGCCTGTTGGTTCACCTGGCGAACATCCAGGAGGAAGCCACCGCCGATCTCACCAGGCTCAACCCGGACGTCGCACTGCCCGATCTGACCCCGCGTTTCGTCGGCTGGGCCGAGGCACGGTGAACGACGGGCCCGGCGGAACGGATTCGGGCACAGTTGCCGGGACCGGTAAACCTCGCGAGCGCACCCGGTGTCTTGCTGGTTGACGAGGCCGGGAGGTCAGATGAGGGATTCGCGCGGGGCGGAGTTCGACGACTTCGTTCGCACACGGTCGGCGGTGCTGTTGCGGGTCGCCTTCCTGCTGACCGGGGACCGGCACGCCGCCGAGGACCTGCTCCAGGAGGTGCTGGAGCAGGTGTACGTGCGCTGGCGGCGGGTGCAGAGCAGCCCGGAGGCGTACGCGCGACGGGCCCTGGTCAACCGGTCGATCAACCGGTGGCGGTGGCGGGCCCGTCGTCCGGAACAGTCACTGGGCGAGCATGACGGGGTGGCCCGGGACCACGCCGACGCGGTGGCGGTTCGCGAACTGGTCGTCGGGGCGCTGCGGGCGTTGCCGGCTCGGCAGCGGGCCGCTGTCGTGCTCCGCTACCTGGAAGACCTGCCGGTCGTCGACGTTGCGGCGGCGATGGGCTGTTCAGAGGGTGCGGTGAAGAGTCACGCCTCCCGTGGGTTGGCTCGGCTGCGAGAGGCGCTGGCCGGGTCGAACCTCGTCATACCCATCACTGGAACCGGGGGTTCGCGATGACCATGAACGACAGTGACGTGCGCGGCATCCTGCATCGCGCGACGGATGACCTGGTCAGCCCGCCGGGCCTGCTCGCCGAGGTGCGTCGGGGCGGCCGGCGGCGGGTGGTGCGCCGACGGGCCGTGTTGGCGGCGCTCTGCGCGGCCGTGGTGGTCGTACCCGTGGCTGGCGTCCTTGACCTGCCCGGGGACGCCGGGAACACCCGTGCCGCGTCACCGCTGCTCGACCAGCCGACTCGCGGTGATCTCGCCGCCGACGAGGGATACCTGCGGCAGGTCCGCCAGGTGTGGCAGCGCCGGATCAAGGAGGTCGGGGATCGGACGCGCGGCGAGCCGCACGTCGTGTGGGCAGGAGGTACGCCTGCTGGCCCGGCCGCCTACGTGGCCCACCCCACCGCGCACGGCACGACCGTGGGGTTCGTCGAACCCACCGCCGGCGGCCCGCGCGTGCGCACCCTGACGCAGGCCACCGACGGCGAAACAGACGGCCTTGAGCAGGCGGCACTGCTCGGATCGCAGCGCGACGTGCTCCTGGTGCTGGACTTCGGGCAACCGGTGGAGTTCTCCGCGCACCTGCGGTCCATGCCCGACGGCAAGGTCGAGCGGACCTTCGAGCCGGTGGTGTTCCGAGACGGAGCGGCGGTGTTGTCGGTGCCGCCACAGCGCACGAAGCTCACCGTCGCGGTCTCCCGGACTCCCGTGGAACGGCGAAACGCGATTCATATCGACGGTACGAGCGAGATCCTCTTCCCCGACAACAAGGATCGGCCCGCACCACCGCTTCTGCGCCACACGTTGCCCGGCGCGGAGCAGGTCTGGGGCACCGACCCGGCTGCCGCAGAGGTGAACGCGCCGACCGAAGCCCTCGCCGACTACATCGACCCGGTCGGGGCACACACGCACAACGGCTCTCCCCTCCTGTGGGTCTACGGGGCGACCCCCGACGGCCGGCGGCTGCTCGTGGAAACCGTCCAGTACGACGACGACCCGTCGCGCGTCGTCGCGCTGCTCGCCCGCAAATATTTTCCGTTCGAGGCGGTGGCCAGCACCACAGCGGACTGGTCGGCGCCCCTGCCTGTGCGGCTACGACTGCCCGACGAGCAGGGCGTTGTCGTCGCCTCCGAGGGGTCAGCGCTGAGCTTCCGGGTCGGCGACGGCCAGTGGCAGGACGCCGGCCGCGACGCGGCGCTGCTGCCCGCGACAGCGACCGAGGTACGGGTCACCGACGCCAGCGGCGCCACCACCACCGTCCCGGTCAGTTCCTGACATCAGCTCCCGACAACGGTAAATACGGTGCTCACCGGCGCTTCGATGGCTACCTTCACCTATCAGTGGCACGACGTCTCACCGCGACGCTCGGCGACAGGGGATCTTCGACATGTCCGGTGCGGCGTCCGCCACGGCCGACGCCGCACCGTCGCGTCCCACCGAGCTGCTTCGCCGCAACAGACCGTTCCGAACGCTCTTCTCGGCACGGCTCGTCTCGTACGCGGGCGATTCACTCAGCCTTGTCGCGCTGATCTTCCACGTGGCCGAGACGACGGGACGAGGGCTGGCGGTCGCCCTTCTGCTCCTGGTCGGAGATTTCGCGCCATCCCTGCTGGGTCCCTTCACCGGCGCCCTCGCTGATCGGCTCGATCTCCGACGACTGATGGTCGTCTGCGAGCTGGTCCAAGCTGCGGTCCTGCTGGTCATCGTGCTGACAATGCCCCCGCTGCCGATGTTGTTGGCCCTCGTCGCGATTCGCGCCACCGCGTCGCAGCTCTTTCAGCCGGCGTCGCGGGCGGCAATGCCCGCGCTGGTCGAAGACCGTGACCTGGAGACCGCCAACTCCACCCTCGGGTTCGGCTCCAACGCGGCGGAGGCGGTCGGCCCCCTGCTCGCCGCGGCTCTGTTCCCCCTGGTCGGACTGCGTGGCGTGCTGCTCGTGGACGCCGTGTCGTTCCTGGTCTCGGCCGTGCTGCTCGCGACGCTCCCCTCCCTTCCGCCGACGACCGGCGACGAGCGCCAGCCGTCCCTGCTGCGACAGGCCAGAGCGGGCCTCGGC
Organism: Micromonospora sp. NPDC047644; assembly: GCF_040704315.1. Taxonomy (NCBI): domain Bacteria; kingdom Bacillati; phylum Actinomycetota; class Actinomycetes; order Micromonosporales; family Micromonosporaceae; genus Micromonospora; species Micromonospora sp. NPDC047644. The sequence continues at coordinate 534,081 of NZ_JBEYSY010000002.1, read as the reverse complement.
TATCTGTTGAGTGTTCCGACGGTGCGGGTGATCTTCCTGGGCTTCACCGCGGTGGTCGCCTTCAACGGGGTCGACGACGTGGCCCTGGTGCTGCTGGCCAGAGACACCTTCCACGTCGGCGAATCAGCGGTCGGGCTTCTGCTGGGCGCCGTCGGTGTCGGGCTGGTGGCTGGTTACGCCATGCTGTCCAGGTGGGGCACCAGGGCGTCGATGCCGCTGCTGCTGATCGCGGGTTTCGCCGTCAGCAGTGTCGGCAACCTGCTGACCGGGCTCGCCTGGGCCGTCGCCGCCGCGATCGCCCTGCAGGCACTCCGTGGCTTCGGGTTGGCGGCCATGGACGTCGCGTCCAGCACGTTGCTGCAACGTACGGTGCCAGTGGGCATGCTCGGCAGGGTCTTCGGCAATCTGTACGGTGCGATCGGGGTCGCCGCCGCGACGTCCTACCTCGCCGGTGGTGTCCTCCTGGACGCCACATCCGCCCCGGTGACACTGTTGGTCGCGGGCGTCGGCGGGCTGGTGGCCACCGGCGTCGTCGCGCTGCGACTGCCGAGAGCGATGCGACGCGCCGACCTTAATGGTGCGACGCCGACACCATCCGCGCCGCGCATCGAGTGAATCCGTGATCAGACCGGGCCGTCGGTGCGCAGCCGTGCGTGCAGGTGCATGTCATGCCAGCCGTCGGCGTGGCGAACCGACCCCCGGAGCACGCCCTCCACCGGAAAGTCGGCCCGCGCGGCCACCCGGCACGACGCCGTGTTGGCCGTCGAGTGCTCCAGGGCCAGCCGGTGCAGACCGGCCCGGGTGAGACTCCACCGGGTCAGTGCCCTCAACGCCTCGGTGGCGATACCCCGACCACGCGCGGCGGGAACCAACCAGTACGACAGGTGCGCCGCCGCCTCGGCCAGCAGCACGCCCCGCAACCCCACCTGACCCAGCGGCCGGTCGTCGGCGTCGACGATCGCCCAGCTGGCGGCCGTCTCGTCACGCCAACGGTCGGCCCACTGCGCCGTCCACACCCGCGCCTCGTCGTCGCCGTCGATGCGGCGGACGTGCCACCGCTGGATCTGCGGACAGTCGAAGGCCGCCCGGACGGCCGGGGCGTCGTCGTCGCGCCACGGCCGCAGGGTCAGCCCGGGACGGACCGGAAGGTGGGGTTGCTCCTGGGCGGCGAGGCTCCCGGCGGGCAGGGCTGGTGCGACGAGCAGCGGCATCAGCCCATTATCGAATTTCACTCCCCGGTCGGTCCGCCGGCCAGTTCGGCGACCACGTCGAGGTGGCCCAGGTGGCGGGCGTACTCCTGCACCAGGTGGAACAGCACCCGCTCCAGCGACGCCGGGTCCGCGTCTCTCCACCGCGGGCCCGGCGCACCGATCTCGGCCAGGTCGTGTGCCGTCACCACGGCCGTGGTGTGCGCGCCCTGCGCCCGCAGCGCCGCCACCAGGTCCGCGCGGGTCTCGTCGGGGGCGACATACCACCGGTCGTCACGACGGTCTCTCCACGGATCGGCGACGTCCCGGCCCTCGAAGCCCCACTCGATCCAGCGTCGCTCGACGTGGCGCAGGTGGGTGAGCAGCTCCAGTGGCGTCCACCCGGACGGCAGCCGGCTGCGCCGCAGCTCCGGCTCGGCCAGCGCCGACACCTTGGCCACCATGGACTCGCGGAAGTAGTCCAGGTAGCGCAGGAAGACCTCGGTGCGGCTGCCGGCCGGGTCGGTGGGATCGGGAAACGACGTCATGATCCGGCCGGCAGGTCACGGCCACGCTGACGCACCCCGGCCGCGCCGTACGGGTAGTCGCCCACCAGCGGGGCGCTCGCCTCGTCCAACAGCCGCATCTGCTCGGCGTCGAGGACCAGGTCACCTGCGGTCAGGTTGTCGTCGAGCTGGTCGGTGGTCCGCGCCCCGAGAATCACCGAGGTGACCGCCGGTCGGGCCGCCAGCCAGGCCAGCGAGACCGCCGACATGGACACCCCCCGGTCATCGGCGACCTGGCGGACCGCGTCGAGCACCCGCCAGGTGCGCTCCTCGGCGTTGCGACCCGCGTACGCCTCGACACCGCGCTGCGGGTTCTCGCCGAGTCGGGTCGCGCCGGTGGGCGTGGTGTCGCGCTGGTACTTGCCGGTCAGCCACCCGCCGCCCAGCGGTGACCACGGCAGGATGCCGATGCCCTCGTTCTCGCAGACCGGCACCAGCTCGAACTCGATGTCCCGGGCCAGCAGGTTGTACTGCGGTTGCAGGGTCACGATCGGGGTGAGGTTGAGGTGCTGGGTGAGCAGTGCGGCCTTCTGCAACTGCCAACCGGTGAAGTTGCTGACTCCCGCGTAGCGAATCTTGCCGGCGCGGACCGCGTCGTCGAAGAACCGCAGCGTCTCCGGCAGCGGGGTCAGCGGATCCCAGGCGTGCGCCTGGTACAGGTCGACGGCCTCGACGCCGAGACGGCGCAGGCTGGCGTCCAGGGCGCGGGTGAGGTGCACCCGGGACAGGCCGGCGTCGTTGGCCCCCGACCCCATCGGGAAGCGCCCCTTGGTGGCGATCACCAGGCGGTCGCGCACGTCGGGTCGGCTGCGCAGCCACCGCCCGATGATGTCCTCGGAGACGCCGGTGGAGTAGACGTCAGCGGTGTCGATGAAGGTGCCGCCGGCCTCGACGAACCGGTCCAGTTGGGCGAAGCTGCCGGCCTCGTCGGTCTCCGCGCCGAAGGTCATCGTGCCCAGACACAGGGTGGACACCACGGTGCCGGTGTTGCCCAGAGTGCGATAGCGCATATCGTCCTTTCGGTCCGAGTGACAAAGCTGATCTTCGCACCCGCCTCGGCCACCCGCATTCGGTACGGTGCCGAATGCCGGTTGGGGCACCCACGCGGCGACGCCGCCAGTCATCATGAGCGGGTGAGCGAGCCCGCGATCGAGATCGACCGACCTCAGCGGCCGACCCAGTCGCCGCCGTCGGGGCAGCCGCCGGAGCCTGGCGTTCGCACCCGCGGCCCGTGGCTGGTGGCCGCCGCGACCTCAGTGACGCTCCTGCTGCTTGCCGGCCGTTACGGCTACCACCGCGACGAGCTGTACTTCCTGCTCGCCGGTCGACACCTCGACTGGGGCTACGTCGATCAGGGGCCGCTCGTGCCGGTGCTGGCCCGGCTGCTCGACACGATCGCCCCGGGCAACCTGGTGGTGCTGCGTACCCCGTCGGCGGTGCTGGCCGGCGGCGCGGTGCTGCTGGTCGCCGCCATCGCCCGGGAGTTGGGCGCCGGCCGGGGCGGGCAGCTCTTCGCGGCGGTCCTCGCCGCGCTCTCCGGCATCGTGCTCGCCAGTGGTCACCTGCTCAGCACCACCACCGTCGACCTGCTGGTCTGGCTGCTCGCGGCGTGGTGTGCGGTGCGGTTGCTGCGCACCGGTGACAGCCGCTGGGCGCTGGGGATCGGGTTGGCGATCGGTGTGGGCATGCTCAGCAAGCTGCTGCCGGCGCTGCTGGCCGTGGGCCTGGTCGCCGGGGTGCTCATCGCCGGGCCACGCCGGCTGCTGCGCGACCGGTGGGTTCTCGCCGGGGCCGGGATCGCCGTGCTGCTGGCCGCGCCGAACCTGATCTGGCAGGCGACCAACGGTTTTCCGCAGCTCGGCGTCGCCGGGTCCATCTCCGACGGCGACAGCTCCTACAGTGGCCGGCTCAACGCGTTGACGCTCCAGTTCGTCATCATCAGCCCCTACGCCGTGCCGATCTGGATCGCCGGTCTCGTCGCGCTGCTTCGCCGTCCGGTGTGGCGGGCCTACCGGGCGGTGGGCTGGGCGTGGTTGGTGGTGGTCGGCATCGTGCTGATCGGCGGCGGCAAGGGTTACTACGACGCGCCGCTGTTGCTGGTCCTCACCGCGGCTGGTGCGGTCGTCACCGTGGCGTGGGCCGCACGGGGGTCACTGTGGTGGCGTCGGGGGGTGCTCGCGCTGGGTGTGGTGCCGTTCCTGCTGCCCAATGTCGTGCTGCTGCTGCCGGTGCTGCCGGCCGACCGGTTGCCCGCCTTCGTGGTCGACGTCAACTACGACGCCGGAGAGACGATCGGTTGGCCGGAGTTTGCCGACTCGCTCGCCACCGTCCATCGGGGTCTGCCGCAGCACGAGCGCTCGCGGGCGGTCATTCTGACCGGCAACTACGGCGAGGCGGGCGCGGTGGCCCGGTACGGGCCGGCACGTGACCTGCCCCGGGCGTACTCCGGGCACAACAGCATGGTCGACTTCGGCCGGCCGCCCGCCGACGCGGACGTGGTCATCGCCGTCGGCTGGGCTGGTCCCGCGCGGTTGAACGAATGGTTCGAGTCGTGCACGCAGGCCGGCTGGGTGGACCAGCGGGTCGAGGTGGAGAACGACGAGAACGGCGGCCCGATCTTCGTGTGCCGGGGGCTGCGGCGTCCGTGGGCGCAGATCTGGGACACCGAGGTACGCCACGCCGGCTGACCGTGTTCGCCCGGCTCTGCCGGGCCGGGTCAGGCTCCGCCGGTCAGCCAGGCCTGGATGCCAACCAGCGCCTCGGGGCCGGAGGTGGCGTCGACGTCCCGGGCGAGATCGGCGATGGTGACCGCGGCGAGCGCCTGGTGCCACGCGTCCTCGGCCGCCCACATGGCGCGGGACACCGGGCACGGCGTGGTGCAGGCGTCGGCCGGGGTCGCGAAGGGGCCGCGCTGGCGGATCTCCGTGCAGACGAAGCTCGGGCCGGGACCGTCGACGGCCCGGACCACGTCGAGCAGGGTGATGCTTTCCGGCGCGCGGGTCAGCACGTAGCCGCCCGACTTGCCCTGCACGGAGTGGATCAGGCCGGCGCGAGCGAGGGCCTGGAGCTGCTTGGCGAGGTAGCTGCTGGAGACGTCGTGCAGTTCCGCCAGCTTGGCCGCCGAGACGGGCGTGTGGCTGGCGGTGAGCACCACGCAGCAGTGCAGCGCCCACTCGACCCCGCCGGACATCTTCATGACGTCACCCTAGTCACTCCGTTACTCAGACTCGTTGTGTCCGAGTATAGTTTCTCGGACAAGGAAGGTCCGAGTATCGGCTGGGCTTCAGCGGTCGGACCACACGTGACGGGAAGGTGCATGGGCATGAAGATCGCCGTACTGGGCGGGACCGGCCTCATCGGGTCGCAGGTCGTCAAGATCCTGCAGGCTGCGGGCCACGAGGCGGTGCCGCTCTCGCCGTCCACCGGGGTGGACCTGCTCACCGGGCAGGGCCTGTCCGACGGGCTCGTCGGCGCCGAGGTCGTCGTCAATCTCACGAACTCACCGACCTTCGACGAGGCCTCGCCCGCCTTCTTCCAGACGACCATGGACAACCTGCTGGCCGCCGCCGCTCGCGCGGGCGTCGGCCACGCGGTGATCCTCTCCATCGTCGGCGTCGACCAGGTGCCGGACCTGGACTACTACCGCGCCAAGACCCTCCAGGAGGAGATCCTCACCGCCGGTCCGATCCCGTACTCGATCGTCCGCGCCACCCAGTTCTTCGAGTTCGTCGAGTCGATCATGTCCTGGACGGCCGACGACACCACCGTCCGCCTGCCCAGCACGCCGGTGCAGCCGATGGCCGCCGCCGACGTGGCCCAGGCCGTCGCCGAGGTCAGCATGGGCGCGCCCCTCAAGGGCATCCGCAACGTCGCCGGCCCGGATGTCTTCGCCCTCGACGAGCTGGGGCGCGTCACCCTCGCCGCCCGCGGTGATGAGCGCACCGTCACCACCGACGACACCAGCGGCATGTTCGCCGCGATGTCCGGTGACGTCCTCATCGCCGGTGACGACGCCGTCATCGCGCCCACCGCCTACCGGGAGTGGCTCGGCCGCCAGGCCTGAGGGCTGTGCCGCCCTGCGCGCCACGGCGGCGCGCAGGGCGCGCGCCTACCCGAGTGCTGTCACGAGGCGGATGAAGTCGTCCGCGCCGTGGCCTCCCTCGATCACCCGCCGCGTCTGCCCCTCGACCGCGCGGATGACCGTCGCGTCGATGCCATGCGACTCGGACGTCTCCAGGATGTGGGCGATCGACGACGCCGCCGAGGTGATCGGGTTGTCGTGTGAGGAAAAGTCGCCGCTGTCCACGCTCACCGCCGCCTGCGCGAAAATCGGCGGCAGGATGGTCGCGATGCCCGCCGCGAAGGGCGCCAGCTCACCGGCGGTGATCCCCTCCGCCTTCGCCACGGCGAGCGCGTGCGCGTACCCCGCCATCGCGGTCCAGAAGATGTCGAGGAGTGCGACGTCGTACGCCGCCGCCCGCCCGATGTCCGCCCCGAGGTGGGTGTGGGTGCCGCCGAGCAGCTCCAGCACCGGCCGGTGCCGCTGGTAGAGATCGTCCGGCCCGCTGTGCAGGAACACGGCCGAGACCGTCCCGATGGTGGCGGCCGGCGTCATGATCGCCCCGTCCAGGTAACCGATGCCGTGCCGCTTCGCCCAGACCGCAGCATCCCGAGCCCGGTCCGGGGTGTCGGCACTGAGGTTGACCAGGGTGCGCCCGTGCAACGCGGCGGCGACCGGTTCCCGGCGCAGCACGCTGTCCGCCGCGGCGTTGTTGACCACGCAGATCACGGTCAGCTCGCCAGCGGTGACGGCTTCCTCGGGCGAGCGGGCCGCGACCGCGCCGCGGGCGACCAGCTCGGACTCCCGGCCGGGCGTACGGTTCCACACCGTGACCGGCAGGCCGGCGTCGAGGAACGCGCCGGCGAGGGCCTGGCCCATTGGGCCCAGACCCAATACGGTGACAGACTTTTCGTGGGACGACATGGAGCAACCTTTCGTACCTGACGGATGGACCGAGAGGGATGAGAGATGACGCGGGCACGCGCCCAGGACACCGAGGTATGCGGGGTGACCGCCGCGATCGCCGTGATCGACGGCAAGTGGAAGACGGCACTGCTCTGGTTGCTGGAGTCGGGCCCACGCCGCCCCGGCGATCTGCGGCGACAGATGCCGGGCCTGAGCGAGAAGGTCCTGACCCAGGCACTGCGCGAAATGGAGGCCGACGGGCTGGTGCACCGGGAGGTGTATCCCGGCATGCCACTGCGGACCGACTATTCCCTGACCGCGTTCGGCCAGGACCTGGCCGACGCCCTGGGCCCGCTGTCCGACTGGGGCCACCGCCGCCTGGAACAAATCACCGCAACCCACCCCTCTCGTAGCGAACCGGTCGTTCCGGCTCGTCTGTAGAGCCTCGTACGACCGCGCCTCGGTGCCAAGTACGCACAAAAAGGTGGCTAGGGCGCCGCTGATGCTCAGGACGGCGTGCGGCTCCGCCACTCGTGGGCCAGGATCGCGAAGACGAGTTGGTCGGCCCACTCTCCATCGAACAGGTAGCTCTGCACGTGGTGGGCCTCCCGGCGCATCCCCAGCCGGGCCATCAACCGCGCGGACGCCTCGTTACGGGCATGACAACGACCGTAGACCCGATGCAGCCCGACCTCGGTGAACCCCCAGTCCACAAGTGCCGCTGCGGCCTCGGTGGCCAGACCCCGACCGCCGTGATCGGGATGGAACACGTATCCGAGTTCGGCCGTACGGGCACGCGCGTCGCGCCACACCAGCTCCACCACCCCGATCACTGCGGCGTCGGCGACCACCGCCACGGTGAGGCAGTCGCCCTCCGCGCGCCACGCGTCCTCGCCCGCCATGGCGAGCACCGACATCCGCGACTGCTCACGGGTACGCGGCTTCGCGCCGAGCATCCAGCGCACGACGTCCGGTCGACGCTGAAACGCGTACACGTCGTCGAGGTCCTCAATCGTGACCGGGCGCAGGGCGAGCCGTGCGGTGCGGATCGGGAATGTCGGCTGGAACATCACGCGATCGTAGGGACCCGTGCCGAGCGCTCCGGTGCCACCCGATCGGCGTCGGAGCGCCGGGGCAGCAGCAGCGGACTCACAAAGATCACCAGCCCGGCGACCGTGATCGCCGTGCGCGGGCTGGTGGCCTGCGCGAGCAGCCCACCGAGCGTGCTGAGGACGGCGATGGTGGCGCTGCTGCCGATCGACCAGGCAGACAGGGTACGGACGACGCGGTCCTTCGGAGTCTGTTCCAGGCGGTAGGTGGCGAGCACCGGGTTGTAGAGGCTCATGCTGATGATGATCGCGAACTCGACGGCGATCACCGTGGCGAGACCGACCACGCCGGGCTGGACGAAGGCGAGGCCGATCAGCCAGATCGCGCGCAGCGCGCCCACGACGCGGATGATCCGGTGTTGGCCGTGACGTGCCACCACCCGACGGGCCAGGCGTGACCCGATGAGCCCGCCGACGCAGGGCACGGCGAAGGCGAGGCCGTACTGCCACGGCGCGAAGCCCAGCTCGCCGAGCAGCAGCACGGCCAACAACGGCTCGGTGGCCATGATCAGCCCGGCGACGAGCAACTGGTTGAGGTAGAGCGCCCGCAGGCCGGGATGGGCCAGCAGGTGCCGCCAGCCGTCGAGCAGCTCACCGGCCCGGATCCGACCCTCCCCGGCGCGCCGGGGAGGGTCCTCGTGGCCGCGAATAACGCTGAGGCCCATCGCGGAGAGCAGGTAGCTGAGCGCGTCGGCCACGACGGTGACGACCGGCCCGAGGAGTCCCACCGCGGCGCCGCCCAGCGGCGGCCCCAGCGCGATCGAGCTCCAGGTCGTCGACTCGAACCGCGCGTTCGCCACCAGCAGGTCGTCCGGCCGCACGAGGGCCTTGAGGAAGGCGCCGCTGGCCGCGTTGAAGGCGATCTTGGCGGTGGCGAGCACGGCCGAGACGACCAGCAATTGCCCGAAACTGAGCCGGCCTAGCGCGTACGCGACGGGGACCGTCAGCAGGACCGCGAACCGGGCCAGGTCCATCGCGATCATCACCCGCCGTTTGCGGTGGAACTCCACCCACGGCCCGAGCGGCAACGCGATCAGCGCCCCCACGGCCGGCCCCAGCGCGGCCAGCACGGACACCTGGGCGGGGCTGGCCTCCAACACCAGCACGGCGATCAACGGCAACGCCCCGAAGCCCAGCCCCGAGCCGTAGGCGCTGACCGCGTACGACGCCCACAACCAGCCGAACCGCCGTCCCAGGGATCGTCTCGTGGACAAACCCACACCTCCCGCTCCCGACAACCCGCCGTTGACCGCCGTGATCCCAGCAAGCTCAGTGACGAGGGATCAAACAACGCGATAGACGGCGAGCCACAACCAGACGTTGTGTCCGTAGGGTTTGCCGGGTGAATCTCGACGCCGTCCGCACCTTCGTCGCCGCCGTCGACGCCGGCCAGTTCCAGGACGCCGCCGCCGCGCTGTCGATCACCCAGCAGGCCGTCTCCAAGCGCATCGCCGCACTGGAGAAAGACCTCGGGGTACGCCTGTTCACCCGCACCGCGCGCGGCACCCACCTCACCGTCGACGGCCAGACCTTCCTGCCGCACGCCCGTGAACTGCTCCGGGCCGAGGCGCGCGCCGACGCCTCCGTACGCCCGGGCCGACGGGCACTGCGCGTCGACGTGCACAGCCGACGGATCGCACCAGCGGTGCTGTTGCAGGACTTCCACCGCGCGCATCCCCGCATCGAGCTCGACGTCGTCACCCTCGACGCCGACGTCCACGCCGCGATGGCCGCCGTCGAGGCGGGGACTGTCGACGCCACCTTCCACGCCGTCACCGTCGCCGCGCGTCACCTGCCCGCCGCGATCAGGACCACTCGCGTGATCGACGAGCACCACGAACTGCTCGTCGGCCCCCGCCACGCGCTCGCCAACGCCCGTACCGTGACGCCCGCGCGACTCGCCGAACACCGCATCTGGATGCCCGGCATGGCCCCCGGCACCGAATGGGCCGACTACTACGACGAACTCGCCGCCGCGTTCGGTCTCACCATCGACCTGGTCGGGCCGGTCTTCGGCAACGAGGCGCTGCTGGCCGAGATCGCCGACTCGGCGGAGCTGGCGACCCTCGCGGGCGAGCGCACCCGGTACCTGTGGCCGGACAGCTACGACCTGCGACGCGTACCGGTGCGTGGCCCGGCCCCCGTCTACCCCCTGTCGCTCATCTGGCGCGACGACAACCCGCATCCCGCGCTGCGGGCACTGCGCGACTACCTCGCCTCCCGGTGGGCGCAGTCCCCCGACGTCGAGGTCTGGCTACCGCCCTGGGCTCGGTGACAAGCGCTGCGGCGCTTCGTTGACACCGCCCACCCTCCCCTGTCAGACTCACCTGACAGGGGGCGTCAGAGAAATCTGACACCCTCATTGAGAAGGGAAACCAGGATGAGCGGCACCTCGCCGACCGGTGACGAACTCGTGTCGTTGCTGGCCGCACTGGCCAGCCCGCACCGGCTGCGGATCCTGGCCGCCGTGGCCCGGCAGCGGACCTACGTCAGCGAGTTGGCCCGGCAGCTACAGATGAACCGGCCGCTGCTCTACATGCACCTGCAGAAATTGGAAGCGGCCGGCCTGGTGACCGGCGAGCTGGTGACCGCACCGGACGGCAGCTCGGTGAAGTACGTCCAGGCGGTGCCGTTCACGGTGTCCCTCGACCTGGACGCGATCGCACTGGCCGCACAGAACCTGACCGGCTCCGGGCCGGCCGCAGAACAGGAGAAGTGAGCAATGACCCATCAGGTTGCGTTGGACATCGCCCAGACCTCCACCATCGCCGTGGCGGTGATCGTGACCGCGATGATCGTGGTCGCCGGTCTCATCGGGACGGGCATCTACCGCGCCCGGTACGCGGCGGCTCGAGAAGAGGGCTACCGGGTGCTGGCCGAGCGCAGCGCCACCGGCGCCCAGGCCACAGCCGACGAGATCAAGGGCGTGCGGGACGAGCTCGGCGAGGTTCGGCAGCGCCTGGCCGCGCTCGAGAAGCTGCTCAGTCAGATCGGCTGACGGCCCACCGACGGGGAGGACGCGCCACATGAGCACCTGGAATGACGCGCTGACGCGGGCCCGACGGCTCGTCGCCGTGGTGGGCTGCCTGATGGTGACAGCCGCGGGGCTGGCCGCCCCAGTCGTGGCCAGCCCCGCGGCTGTCGACGACCTCGCCGCCGGCGAACGCTACCTGCGCGCGTACCTCGAGCAGATCAAGGCACCCGGGCTGGCGTACGCGGTCATTCGCGGCGACGAGGTCGTGCAGCGAGGCGCGTGGGGTGTCGACGGTGACGGCCGACCGATCACCACGCAGACCCCGTTCCTGCTCGGGTCCACCAGCAAGTCGTTCACCGCGCTGGCGGTGGCGCAACTGGTCGAGGCCGGCCGGATCGACCTCGACAGCACCGCCTCCACGTACCTGCCGTGGCTGCGTCTGGGCGACGCGGACACCGCCCGGACGGTCACCGTCCGGCACCTGTTGACCCACACCAGCGGCCTGCCGCAGGTGTGGAGCACCGACCTGACCGACCGCTACGACAACCGCCCCGGCGCGCTGGCCCGATCCGTACGGGACCTGGCCGGCGTGCGGCCCACCACCGCCGTCGGACAGACGCATCAGTACAGCGACGCCAACTACATGATCCTCGGCGCGCTCGTCGAGCACGTCACCGGCGACACCTTCGGCAGTTACCTGCGCCGTCACGTGTTGGACCCGCTCCGGATGACGCACTCCGCGGCCACCGCCGACGAGGCCCGCGCCGTCGGCGTTCCGCCCGGTCACCGGTACTACTTCGGCCGGCCGCAGCGCTTCGCCCCGCCGTTCGACACCGCCGGGGTGCCCTACGGTTTCCTCGCCGCCAGCCTCGACGACCTGTCCCACTACGCCATCGCGCAGCTCGGCGGTGGCCGCTACGGCGACACCCGGATCCTCGGACCGCACGGCACGCGACAGCTGCACACCGGCACCGTGGCCACATCTCACGGCACCTACGGGCTCGGTTGGAGGAACAGCACTCTGGACGGTGTCGGCGTCCGCGTCGTCTGGCACGCCGGCGCGACCCCCGACTTCTTCACCCATATCGTGCTGGCACCCGACTCGAACCTCGCCGTGATCATCATGACCAACCTCTACGGCCTGCACATGGACGCGCCACTGAGCGCCGGGGCGTTCAACCTCACCCGCATCCTGCACGGCGGCGCACCCGCGCCCGCCACCGAAGATCCGATGCAGGTCTGGGCCCTGGCCGGCCTGCTCGGTCTCGCCGCGGTGCTGCTCGCCCTGTTGGCCTGGTCCTGGGCCCGCGTCCTGCGCGAGCGCAGGGGCGACCGCGTCCCGCCGGCGCGTTCCCGTGGCCGGACGATCGCCGCCACCACCGCCTGGATCGGTGCCTGCGCGCTGGTGGCCGTCGGCGCAGCCTGGCAGGTGCCGGCCTTCTGGGAGGGTGCCGGGTTGGCCAAGCTCCAGTTGTGGGCGCCGGACGTCGGTCATGGCATCCGTGTCGTGGTCGTCCTGGCCGCCGCACTCGCGTTGACCCGGCTGGGCCTGGGCGCGCGCGCCATGCTCACCGCCCGTCCACCGACTTCGCCTCCGGCGCGAGCACGCGACCGGGCCGTCGACGTTGACGTTGACCAGCCTGTCGACACCATCCCTGCCAATCACCGCTGGTAGTTGCGGCGGGCTCAGCCTACGTTTAACGTCTTGGTTAAGTGACTGGAGGCTCTGGTGTCTCACAGCGATCAACTCAGCGCGGTGTTCTCGGCGCTCGCCGACCCGACTCGACGGGCGATCCTCGCCGAGCTGGCCGACCGCGACGCCACGGTCACCGAGCTCACCGCTCCGCTCCCGATCTCGATGCCGGCGGTGTCGCGGCACCTGAAGGCGCTCGAACGCGCCGGGCTCATCTCCCGCACCCGGTCGGGGAAGCTGCGGATGAGCCACATCGAGGCCGCCCCGCTGCGCGAGGCGGCCGAGTGGATCGAGCGCTACCGGCGGTTCTGGGACACGTCCCTCACCCGCCTCGACGCCCACCTCGCGGCCGTGCAGGCCGCCAGCCGCCCAACGGGCCTCGGCCCGGGGATCCGCGACCGGGGATCACCGAGCAAGGCTCACGACAAGGAGATGTGATGGACAGCGACAAGCCGCCAATCGTCATCACGCGCGTGGTGGACGCGCCACGGGAGCTGGTCTACCGAGCTTTCACCGACCCGGACCACCTGGCGGCATGGTGGGGGCCGATCGGCAACTCACTGCCCCGCGACGAGATGGACTTCGACGTCCGGCCTGGCGGCCACCAACGGTGGACCGAGGTCTTCCCGACCCAACCCGGCCTGCGAGTCGAGGTCCACATCGACCTCACCGACGTCGTCGACGGCGAGCTGATCGACGGCATCGCGCACGTCACCGGGCGACTCCCGGAGGGCATCGCGCCGCACGAGACAAGGATGCGGGTCGAGTTTCACGACGAGGCCGATGGACGGACGCGACTCGAGATCCGTCAGTGGCTCTCCGAGGGGTTGTCCGCCCCGGCCAACCAGGGTTGGAACGAGGCGTTCTCCAAGCTGGACGCGACACTCGGCAACGCCCAACCCGTCGCCGTCGAGGTGTAGCGTCATGGCCAAGCTGATCTACGTGACCAACGTGTCCCTCGACGGTTACATCGAGGACGAAGACGGCCGCTTCGACTGGACCCCACCCGACGACGAGTACCTCGCGTTCATCACCGACCTGGTTCGGCCGATGGGCACCTACCTCTACGGTCGGCGCCTGTACGAGTCGATGGCCGTGTGGGAGACCGAGCCCGCTCTCGCCGCACGATCGACGCTCACCGCCGACTTCGCCGACGTCTGGCAGGCAGCGGACAAGGTCGTCTACTCCACCACGCTGGACGCGACCTCGACCGCCAGGACCCGGCTCGAACGGAGCTTCGACCCCGCCTCGGTACGCGCCATGAAAGCCTCGGCCACCAGCGACCTCACCATCGGCGGCGCACACCTCGCGGCGCAGGCGTTCCAGGCCGGGCTGGTCGACGAGTGCCACCTGCTGATCCACCCCATCCTCACCGGCGGGGGCAAACCGGGCCTGCCCAGCGGCACCCGCCTCGACCTGGAGCTACTGAGCAGTCACCGATTCGGCAACGGTGTGGCGTGCCTGCACTACCGCATCCGCACCTGACACGGTCGACGGCGTCACCGACCAGGGACGTCTGTCGGTGACGCCGCCGGGCGCCGCCCAGCCGGTCAGTCTCTCCGTACCAGTGCAGCGTCAGGCCGGGCTCGTCACGCCACCGCGCCAACAATGCCGTCAGCGCCGCCACCAGCCCACGCTCCGTTTCGTCAGCCGCCGCCGCCATCAGACGGTCGACGTCAGCCTCGAGCGACGTTGACGGCAGCTCCGGTGCGGACAGTACGGCCGGGTCGCCAAGCGGGCGCGTCGGCGTGTCCGCCGTCGTTCGACGCGGCTGCGCGACGTGGGTACGGTGACACTGTGCTCTCGGCCGTGAAGGGTCTGTCCCGGTACCACACCGAGGAGTCGCGACGCGCCTACCTGCCGGAGCGCTCACACCGCACCGACATCAGCCGCCTGGTCATCGAAGGTCACGGGCAGCGCCACGTACGACCGCTCGTAGCGATCGTCCTTGGATGACCAGCTTCCCCGCGACCGCCCGCCGGGTACGCGACGAAAGTCTCAGCCCTCGACGGCGCCGGTCGCACCTACGGGACTGCCTCTACCACTTCGCGCCGTACGGCTTCCACGCCACCTGGCATCACCTGGCGACCCGGCACCGCATCCCCGGGAACATTGAGGTCGATCCCCCGTCGCTGGTCCGGGCCCTCGGTGAACTCGAGACAGCCCGCGCTCTGGTGCTGGCAAGGGCGGTCGCCTTCGCGGCCCAGCGGCGACTGCAGAAGCAGGCCGGCCAACGAGTCCCTACAACGCCGCATCCGTGGGACTCGTGGGGTTGCCACGACATCGCCTACTGCCCCGATCCGCAGAAGCATCCCACCGAGCAGCTTCCCATCGTGGTGCAGCGGGTGCTCGATGCGTACGCCGCAGGGGTCGACCCGGCCGGACGATGCCTGGCGTGCGGCGACGAGGACCGCCGCGGGGGACGGGCCTGCCGAAACTGCGGCGTCGCACCCGGCGGCTATGGCAACCCGCTCTGAGGCATCAGGAGCAGGGCGGTTGTCGCGGTAGCAGGCCCGGCGCAACCCGGTGACCAGAAAGTGCTCGCGTCGGTGCCCCCGGAGCCGGTGCAGAGGTCAGGGGTCGATCAGTCTCCAGTCTCCTTCGGAGATGACCTCAACACTGTCGTCGACCACCGTTAGGGCGGTGTTGTCGTCGATGGCGTAGGTCGGGATTGGGATTCCGGACGCCCACTTCTCGATGTGGGACAGCTCGGTGTCCTCCATGTCCGGATGGTTGAGGTGGGGGTAGAGCGTGAAATCCACCAGCCCCAGCGCCCGGTCGGCGTCCTGCGCCCTGCCGCTGCCGTCGGGAACGAATTGACGATCGAATTCGGCGTCGCAGTTGTAGGGCGTGACCGCGATGCTCCCGGCGCTGACCCCCACATAAACCGTGTCACTCAGCGACGGCAGGAGGTCGGCCAGGCCCGACTGGCGCAGCCAGTAGGTCAGGTACAGCACATCGCCGCCCCAGACGAGGAGGGCGTCGGCCTCCCGGACCGCCGGGACCCAGTTCTCTTCCCGGATCGTTGGCAGCGCGGTGAGCTCCAACAACCCCAGGGACTTCCAACCCAGCTGGCACAGCGGGATGTCGGGTTGGCCGTGAATCGCCTTCCACGCCTTCTCGGCGCCGCCGGGAAAGGGGTAGACACCGGTGGGAACGAACAGAGCCGTTGCCTCGGCGATCGGCTTGCCCAACAGGTCGACGAGCGCGTCGGAGATGCTCGGGTTGCTGATGCCCCCCGATGTGAGAAGAAACTTCATGCGATCCGCTCCCCTGAAGCCACCGGATGACGGCGATCATGGTGCCCATGAGAACCAGCGTCCCGGCTCGCTGACCGGAGCGACATCGCTGGATCATCCGCCGGCGGCCGTCCAACCGTCAACTGCCTCCGCCCGGGACGACCTCCACGACAGAACGTCCTCGGTCGCTCAACAACGCGGCCAACTCGCTGGCGAGCGTGGACTTGCCCACCCCGTCGACCCCGTCAACGGCCACCCGCACGCACCGCGGCGCGGGGAACGTCGGCACCAGATCAGCGACATGGCCGAGCAACTGCCGCCGTACGACGCTCACACCGCTCCTCCATTCCTAACTGCAAGCGCGCCTCGGTAGCTGCCGGGAGGATGCTTCTCCCAGCGTTTGTCAGTCAACGGGCAAGGCGATGGTCTCCAGCCAGGCGCTCAGAGCGGGCACGACGGCGTGAAGATCAGGGCCATCGACCGTTGTGCTGGCGGCGGCACGGGCTTCGGGGGTTGCGTTGAACGCGATGGCACAGCCGACCACGCCGAACAGCGGCACATCCGATCGCCCGTCGCCGATGGCCGCGCAATGCCGGAGGTCGACACCCAGCTCGGCGGCCACCCTGACGGCGAAGTCGCGCTTGGCGTACTCGTCGAACTGCTCGGCGACCTCGCCGCTGTAGCGGCCGTCGACTGTCTGCAAGCGTGGCCCGCACGCCCGGTCGAAGTCGAAGCGGGTGCACAGGTAGGTGCCGACGAAGTCCCACGCCAGCGTGGCCAGCACAGGCACGAGCGAGTGGGCCCGGCACCACAAAACCGTCTCTGCTATGCCGTCCACCAGCGGCATCGACTCCAGAAACGCCTGAGCTTCAATGGGTGCCCTGTTTGCCCACCCACGAGCCTCGAGCACGCAAGACTCGTCACTGCTCAAGATGCCGGCTCCGTAGCCGGCTTGTATTTGTGCGATCTCCGTGGCATTGCCGACGAGTTCGGCGAGGTGCTGGCCGCTACTGGTCGGCGTCAGCGTTCCATCGACATCAAAGAACACCGCTCCACGGGACATGGATCGAGACGATACCCGTCAGGCGTGAGACCGCGGGCGATCACCTCATGCTGGCGACGGCCACACAGCCGCGCCGTGAGGGACCAGATTCCTTGAGCGGCTTCACACCTACTCATCGTGTCAGCGTCAGTCGACGATGGTGCGTGACGTGGGTACGGTGACACGGTGCTCGCGGCCGTGAAGGGTCTGTCCCGTTACCACACCGAGGAGTCGCTGCGCGCCTACCTGCTGGAGCGCTCACACCGTACGGAGAGCGGCTGCCTGGTCGTCGAAGGCTACGGGCAGCGACGTGGGGTGCACCAGAAGGTCGCGGGCCGGGCGTGGGCGCACATCGCCGCGTATGTCGTCTTTCTCGGCGGGTACGACCCCGCCCTCGACGTCGACCAGACCTGCGGCGCCGCCGACTGTATCGAGCCGACTCATCTGCGACAGCTCAGTCGTGCCGAGGCCGGCCGCCGCCGGAATCAGGCGGCGCAGTGCCGCAACGGCCACGATCGTGAGCTCGACCCGGCGACCGGCCGGTACCGTCGGGTCTGCCGGACGTGCAACCGGGAGGCACAGCGGCGGTGGCGTGAACGCGAGGCAGTCGAGGTGGCCCAGGCCCGCGCCGCGTACGGCCGCTCGTAGTCGCCCTCCAACGCTTTCCGATGCCGGTAGCGCCACTCAAGCCGCGCCCTGGAGTACCTCCAGTCGGGGCCGTCATCGGTGCCGCCCCGAGCGGCCAGCTGAGTTTCCGGCCAAGACGCGTGCAGCGAACAACCCAGACGCGTACACCAACCTAAGTCCTTACGCACAAGAACTGTCATTATGGTGCATACGAGTTACGTACCTTTTGTCCCAGGTAATTACTGGATTTTTATTAACGATAATCCTGTAATTGCCCCCGTGCGGCCATAGCCCTCGCTTCAGTCCGGCTCGGGAACGTGGTGGCGTCCCGGCCCTCCGGCGCCGAGGATGTCGCCATGGATGACCACAGCCCGAACGCGGCCGACGAGCAGGAGGAAGCGCTGCCCGGCGGCAACATGGGGGGTGCGACCCGGGTGGGTGCCACTGTTCGGCGCGGTCATGGGGCATGGAGCCCGACAATTCAGCGCCTACTACGACACCTTCGGGAGCGCGGCGTCACCTGGGTTCCGCAACCGCTCGGAACAGATGAGCACGGACGCGACAGCGTCTCCTTCCTGCCGGGCATCGTGCCGCAGTACCCGTTGCCGGACTGGATCTGGAGCGACGGCATCCTCGCCGATGCAGGTCTCCACCTCGCACGACTTCACCAGGCCAGTGCCGGCTTCGACACCGTCGGCGGCGTGTGGCGGTTTCCGGCGCGACAGCCCGCTGAGGTCATCTGTCACAACGACTTCGCGCCCTACAACATGGTCTTCACCGACCGGCGGCTCACCGGAATCATCGACTGGGACACGGCCTCGCCCGGTCCCCGGTCGTGGGATCTGGCCTACCTCGCCTACCGGCTGGTGCCGCTGGCCCACCCCGACAACGGCGACGCGATCGACAGTGACCTGGCCGAGCGGGCGCGTCGTCTGCGCATGCTCTGCGACGCCTACGGCTCGGCGCAAGACCCTGCTCATGTCCTCCAGGTCGCCGTCGACCGACTGCACGACCTCGCCGCCTTCACCGAGGAGCGGGCTGATCAGGGCCAGGAGGACATTCGCCGTCACGTCGGGCTCTACCGACGCGACGCGCTGTGGATCACCGCGTACGCCGACCAGCTGCAGGGTTAAAAGAATCGGCCATCCGGCGACGCGTTACAGCTTGCGCTGTATCGGCCGTTCAGTCGTCCGCGGCCGCCGATCGGTCATTTCCATGTGCGTGTGCCTGCTCCCGACGGCTACGAAGTACGGGTGACCAACGAGGTAACCGTTCCCCTGCTGCCCTGCGCGTCCATCGACGACATCGTCGCCTTCTACGAGGTGCTCGGTTTCCACACCACCTACCAGCAGCGCAAACCCAACCCGTGCGTGGGATTGCAACGCGAAGATCTACAGCTGCAGTTCTTCGAGATCGCGGGGTTCGATCCGGCGCAGTCCTACGGTTCGTGTCTCGTGCTGACCTCGGACACGGGGCAGCTGTACCGGGCTTTCGCGGCCGGAATGCGCGCCGCGTACGGCAAGGTGTTGGTCGCCGGGACGCCCCGGATGACCCGGCCCCGCGCGCGGAAGAACGCCGACGGGCTGAGCGGCTTCAGCATCGTCGATCCAGGCGGCAACTGGATCCGCGTCTTCCAGAACGCCTCGGTCGCCCCCGCGCCGACGCCGACTGGGCGGTTGGGCAAGGCGATGGCGAACGCCGTCGTGCAGGCCGACTCCCGAGGGGACGCCCGGCAGGCGGCTCGGATTCTTGACAGTGCGCTGGGCCATCCCGATACAGCTGACGACCCGGTCGCGTTGGTGGAGGTGCTCGTGTACCGCGCTGAGATCGCGATGGTCCTGGACGATCCGGCCACGGCGATCGAGATGCTGGCCGGTGTCGACCGTGTCGCGTTGACCGCGGACGAAACCACACGGGCTGCGGCTGCGTATGAGGCCGCTACCGACCTTGCGGCAGCGCTGTCCCAGGTGTCGCATCCAGCCGACACGCGCCGCGTCGTGTGATTGCCCCAAGGCCGGTCAGGTGAACAGAATCTCGTCCATGTGCCTCCGGTCAGACGCGGAGCCAGTGATCGAACCAGGCGCGGGTCCGTCGCAGGACGTCGAGTTGGTGGTGGCGTTCCCGGATCGAGTGGCCCTCTCTCGGGTAGATCACGAACTCGTGCTCGACGTCGAAGTGGCGCAGCGCCCGCTGCAGGTACACGGCCTGTCCGAGGGGGACGTTGGTGTCCTCGGCCCCGTGCAGGATGAGCACCGGCGTGCGGATGCGGCTGGCGAAGGAGATCGGGCTGACCGCGTCGTGCGGGTGGGGGCCGATGCCGGACCAGCCGGTGCTGCCACCGAGCACGGCTTCGAACTGGCCGTTCTCCCCGGTCGCGGCGAGCATGCCCCAGTCGACGACTCCGGCGCCGACCAGCGCGGCGCGGAAGCGGTCGGTCTGGCCGACGGCCCAGGCGGACATGAAGCCGCCGTGGCTCCAGCCGGCGATGCCCAGCCGGTCAGGGTCGGCGATGCCTTCGGCGATGAGCAGGTCGACGCCGGTCAGGATGTCGGTCCACTCCTGCTGGCCGACCTGGCCGGCGACGCTGGCCGCGAACGGGTGACCATGGCCCTGGCCGCCGCGCGGGTTGGGCAGAAACACCGCGTAGCCGGCTGCGGCCAGCCACTGCGCGCTGGGGAACCAGAACAACTGGCAACGATCGGCGTAGCGGTCGTACGGGCCGCCGTGCACGATCGTTACCAGCGGGAGCGGGCCCTCCGACGCGGTTTTGCCAACCGGCAGTACGAGCAGGCCGTCCAAAGCAAGGCCGTCGGTGGCGCGATAAGCCAGCGGTTGTTGGGTGCCGAGTGCGATGCCGTCCAGTTCCGGTCGGGCGTTGGTGATTCTGCGCAGCGGCCCGGACGGCGCACCGGTGTGAACATTCGCGGGCTGATAGCGGGTGGAGGCGAGGACCGCGATCTCGTCGCCGGCAGGGGTGGCGGTGAGATCGTCGAGGCGTCCGGGGTGGTGCGACAGGGTCGTGAGGCCGGTGGGGTCGAGCCTGGCCAGTGTCGTGTTCAGGCCGTCGGCGAACACCACCAGCGGAGCGGCGTCGGTCTGGCACAGTTCGGTCGGGCACATCGTGAGGCCAGCGGTGCGGTTGCGCAGGACGCGGGTCTCCATGGCCAGGTCGAACACGGCGGTGCCGGCCTGCAACAGCGGTGGGGTGAGCGCGAGGTAACCGAGGTGCCAACCGTCCTCACCCGGCCACCAGGCCAGAGACCGTGCGTCGACCTCGACCGGTCCGAGGTTCTCCGCGGTCCCGGTCGTGGGGTCGAACAGGTGCAGGTGGCCGTTTCGCGGGCCGTGGTCGCTGTCGGCGCTGGCCCACGACAGGACGGCCAGTGGACCGCCGTCGGGACGTTGCCGCAGGTCCACGACGTGTCGGTCACCGAACGCCTGCGGCGTGGTGACCTGGCCGGTGCGCAGATCGAGCAGGCGCAACCGGGCACGTGGTTCGCGCTCGCCGACGACGATGGCATCGTCGCGGTCGCGGGCTCGGCGATTGTCCTGCTCGGTGGGTTCGTCCTCGGCGAGCAGAGCGACCAGGTTGGGGTCGGTGAGCGGCAGGTGGTCGAGGACACCCGCGCGCCACCTCGTCAACGAGGTCACCGTGCCGTCGGCGAGGGTCAGCCCGTGCAGTTGCGACATGCCACGCTCGGCGCGGTCGGAGAGGAAGAACAGCGTCTCCGAGTCGGCCGACCAGCGCGGCCGGGACTCGGTTGCCGTGTCGTCGGTCGCCCGGCGCGACGCGCCGGCGGGATCGGTGTCGACGAGCCAGAGTTCGGTGTCGAGGTGGTCGCCGGTGCGACTGCTCGGTGCGAGGACGTAGCAGAGCAGGCGCCCGTTCGGGGCGAGCGCCGGGGCCCGCGGGTCACGACCATCGACCACGAGTTCGGCGGTCAGAACTGGCACACGAGCAGTCTGCCAGCATCCCCGAAACACCATGGGACCGATCCGGTGCGGGCGAGGCATGATGTCCCCATGGATGCTCGTGACCAGCTAGCCATGGCGCGAGTGGGAGCGGGTCGCCGCCGTCCTGGCCGGGCGTCCGCTGCCGGGGCGAGCAGGTGTCGGAGCAGCGTGGCCTGATGTTCTCAGTAGAGGAACGTGACCGGATCCAGCGGCGGCTGCTGCATCTGGCGGAACAGGACCCCGATGTCGTCGCCGCCGCGATCACCGGCTCGCACGCCACGAACGATGAGGATCGCTGGTCGGACATCGATCTGGCCTTCGGGGTCAATGATTCGCTCGACGCCGTCATGGGCCGATGGACGCACCAGATGTATCAGGACTTCGCGGCGGTCCACCACTGGGACCTGACGGCCGGGTCCGCGATCTACCGGGTGTTCCTGCTGCCTCACTGCCTGGAAGTCGACCTCTCCTTCAGCCCCGAAGGCGAGTTCGGGCCGCGAGGCCCGAGCTGGCGACTCCTGTTCGGGCGTTCCACACCACCCCGGGCCCCGGCGTCGAGCGGCCACGACGGCACGGCCGGCCTGGCCTGGCACCACGCCCTGCACGCCCGGATCAGCATCGAACGAGGCAGATTCTGGCAGGCGGAGCACTGGATCAGCGCCATGCGGACCCAGACAATCGCACTCGCCTGTCAGCGTCTGGGCCACCCCACCAGCTACGCCAAAGGCGCCCACCTCCTGCCCGCCGACATCACCGGACCGCTCGAAACGACACTGGTCCGTTCCACTGACGAGGCCGAGTTACGCCGTGCGCTCTCGGCCGCCGTGACGCCCTGACCGCGGAACTCACCCGTACGGACCCGACGCTGGCCGGTTTATTACATCCGGTTCTCACCGAACTCGCCGCGGTCGATCGGCCGCCGTCGACGGGACCGGACGGAGGGCGTTGACCGCGCCGAGGGTCACGATGGTGGGTGTGCCCCAGGCCCGGGCAGCAGATCGATGTCCGTAGCCCGCATGGGCTGTTCGCACTCCGAGCACCGTAGTTCGACGTGACTGATCTTGCCGCAGGCGTGGTGGCGGTAGAGCACCGGCGGGCCGGCGTCGCCCGCCGTCCACCGGTCACCCCAGCGCACCATGACGAGCAGCAGATCACACAGCTCCCGGCCCTTGTCGGTGAGCAGGTACTCGTGTCGGACCGGCCGGGCCGAGTATTCACGCTGGGCCAGGACGCCCTGCTCGACCAGCCAGTTCAGCCGCTCGGTGAGCACCTTGCGGGAGATGCCGAGCCCCCGCTGGAGTTGCTCGAAGCGGTGTGTGCCGGCGTAGACGTCCCGCAGGATCAGCGGAGACCACGGCTCACCGATGACGTCGAGGGTGCGGGCGATCGAGCACGCCATGGCGCCGAACTGCGTTCGCTGCATGACACCACGATACGCAAGATGGTTCCTTCAAGGAACTGACTCTGTTAGCGTCACATCAGTCCATCTCTTCAAGGAACTGACTGGTCTGCGCCCCCTCCACGCCTGCATGGAAGCCGAAAAGAGGCCCGCATGAACCATCCGCCGATCGTGCCGACCAGGGACTGGCAGGACGCAGTGAACACCTTGCGCGTCCGCGAAAAGGCACTCACCCGCCAGCTCGACGCAGTGGCCGCGGCGCGCCGCCGGCTGCCGATGACGCCGGTCGAGCAGGACTACGTGTTCGAGGGCCCGTCCGGGCCTGCCAGTCTGACCGACCTGTTCGAAGGCCGCCGTCAGCTCATCGTCTACACCTTCATGTGGCACGGCGTCGACGCTGTCTGCTCCGGCTGCTCGCTGTTCACCGACAACGTCGGACATCCGGCCCACCTCAACGCCCGCGACACCACTCTGGCGTTGACGTCCCATGGCCCGCTGGACGACCTGCTGGCGCTGCGGCGGCGAATGGGTTGGGCCCTGCCCTGGTACTCGTCGCTGAACAACAACTTCAACGCCGACATGGGAACCGGTGACGGGTTCGCGCTGAACGTCTTCCTCCGCGCCGACGACCGGATCTTCCGCACCTACACCACCACCTCCCGCGGCGTGGAACGACTCGGCAGTAACTGGTCCTTTCTCGATCTGACGCCGTACGGCCGGCAGGAGACCTGGGAGGACTCGCCGGAAGGCTGGCCGCAGACCCAGCCGTACCAGTGGTGGCGGCTGCACGACGAGTACGACACGACAGAGGATCCGTCATGACAGTCGACACACCGGTCGCCGAACTCCTCTTCCAGCAGGAAGACGCGACACCTTTCAACACCGACGTGGCGACAGTCAAGCCCTGGAGCCAGGCATTGGCCTGTCTGGAGTCGGCACCCACGTGTTGGCTGGCGACGGTGGGACCGGGTGGCCGTCCACATGCCGCACCGGTGATGTCGGTGCTGGTGGACGGGGCACCGTGCATCGCGAGCCGCCCGAGTTCCCGCAAGAGCCGCAACCTGGCCCACAACCGGCGCGCTGTCATCACGGTGAGCAGCGACGACCTCGACCTGGTGGTCAGCGGTGAGGCCCACCAGGTGTCGGGCGACGCCGTACTGCGCCGGGTGGCCGCCGCCTTCGCCGCGAAGTACGACTGGACGTTCGCCATCAGGGATGGCCGAGTCCATGACGACAGTCTGCCGGGATCGCCCCAGTACGCCTTCTACGAGGTCTCCCCCGTCCGGGCTTTCGGCTACGGCCCGGACGGGCTGACCGCGACTCGTTGGCGGTTCAACCGCACCTGAGTGACCGGGCGCGGGGCGACCCAGCAGAGAGTCGCCCCGTGCCCGGTCGCCGCTGGTTGGTCCGGCCCGCCGCCGTCGGCGTCGATGCCGCCGGCCAGGGATCAGTGGGCGGGCTCGCCGAACCAGCGGGAGAGGTGCTCGTCCAGGTCCTGCTGGTCGTCTCCGATCCAGGCGACGTGCCCGTCGGGGCGCAGCAGAACAGCGGCGACGTCCAGTGCCGCACTCGGATCCGCCAGGTGATCGACCCGGTCTGACCAGCCGTCGACGGCCAGGCGGTCGGTACGGTCCAGCAGCAGGCCCCGGCCGTGGTGCGGCAGCCCGTAGAGGTGGCCCTGCTTCACGGCGATGTCGGGCAGACGGCGACCGAGCAGGTCGGGGCCGGCGCCGAAGTCGTAACGGATGCCGATGGCGGTGATCTTCTCCAGCAGACGAAGGTTCACCTCGTCGAAGTCCATCAACTCGATGAGCAGCCTCCGCACCGCCTGTGCGCCCGGTTCGGTGGACAGCAACTCCGTCTGGGCCCGGGTGTTGTCCAACACCGCCTCGGCGACGGGGCGGCGTTCAGCCTGGTAGGTGTCCAGCAGCGCCTCCGGTGCCCAGCCGCGGATCCGCGCGGCCAGTTTCCAGCCGAGGTTGACTGCGTCCTGGACGCCCACGTTGAGGCCCTGCCCGCCGATGGGCGGATGGATGTGCGCGGCGTCGCCGGCCAGCAGCACCCGCCCGACCCGATACCTGTCGGCCAGGCGGGTGGCGTCGCCGAAGCGGGACAACCAGCGCGGTGAGTGCACGCCGAAGTCGGTCCCGGCGACGGCGCGCAACTGGTGCTTGACATCGTCGAGGGTGGGCGGTTCGGCGCGGTCGCTGACCCCGGCGGCGGGCACCAGGACGCTGTAGACCCCGACGCCCGCTGGCCGAAGCCAGAATCGCTGTGGGGTCTCGTGGATCTCGGCCACCCTGACGGCGATCTCCTCCTGCGGCACGCCCACTTCCATCTCGCCCATCAGGCTCTCGGTCCGGGCGGGCTCGCCGGGAAAGCCGACGCCGAGCAGTTTGCGCACCGTGCTGCGCCCGCCGTCGCAGCCGACGAGATAGCGCGAACGCAACTGTTCCCCGTCGGCCAGTTCGACTGTCACACCCTCGTCGTCCTGCGCGAGACCGGCGACCGCGCACCCGCGTCGGACCTGCGCGCCCAGCGCGATGGCGTGTTCTTCGAGCAGACGTTCGATGACCGGCTGCGGGATACCCAGGAGGTAGGCGTACCGGGAATCCAGGCCCTCCGGCGCGGGCTTGGGGATGGCGGCGAAGAAGGCGCTGGCGGGACGCCGCCGCCCGTGCGGGAGGATGCGTTCCAGCAGCCCACGCATCGCCATCAGCTCCAGACTGCGGATGTGCAGGCCGACGATGCGGACAGCCGACGGCGGCTCGGTCTCCTTCTCCAGCACGAGGACCCGTACGTCGTGCAGTCGTAGTTCGGCGGCCAGCATCGCGCCGGTCGGCCCGCAGCCGGCGATGATCACGTCGTAGGTGCGGTCGGTCGATGGTGACTCGGCGCAGAGTTGCGAAGGGTACACAGATGTTGCCTTTCGGGAGTGCCGTGTTGGCAGGGCGCTCCCGGCGACACCTACGTCGATCGCCCGACCGTGACGGCAAGGGGGAGCACCCACATCGCTACAACGTTCATGGGTCTCACCTCCTCAGGCGGTGTCGCGGTCACCCGCAAGCTATCTCCCCCGGCCCGATCCCGTCGAGTGCTTTAACCGCCTGCTGGTCACGGGGTCGGGTGGGTCAGCGATCGGTGGAGCCACTCGGCCATCAGGGCGCGTTCGGCGTCGGTGAGCGCCGGGACGTCGGGCAGCGCCGTCGCGAAGGTCACCGCGACGGCGTTCGCGGTGGTGTCGGGTGTCGGTGGGGTTGTCGCCGGGATGCTGGAACCGCCCGACATCCGTCCGCTCCGTGATCGAGGCCATCGTGGCCCGGTGATGAGGCTTCCTCGAGCCGGTCAGCGCAGCATCGCCCGGGTCATGCGACGGGTGGCGACGTACATCGCGATCGAGCCGAACGCGGCGAGGTACGCCACCGGGATCAGCAACTCCCAGCCGACGTGGCCCAACGCGGGTTCCCGGACCAGCTCGATGCTGTGGTAGAGCGGTAGCGCCTGGATCACCGGCCGGACCACCTCCGGGTAGACCGACAGGGGGTAGAACGTCGTGGCGAACAGGTACATCGGCAGCATGAACAGCTGGATGTACTGGAAGTCGGGGAAGTCGCGCAGGTACGTGGTGACGGCCAGCCCGCCGGCCGCGAACGCGTACGAGATCAGCAACGACGCCGGCAGGGCCAGCAGCACCCAGGCCGACGTGACCAGCCCACCGACGGCCATGAGGGCGAGGAATCCGATCGACGTCAGCAGTCCGTTGACCATCGCGCTCGTCACCTCGCCGACGGCGATGTCGGTGACGGAGAGGGGCGTCGGCAGGATCGCCTCGTAGGTCTTCTCCACCCTCATCCGGATGAACACACCGAAGCTCGTCTGGTTGAACGCCGTGTTCATCGCCGTGGTCGCCAGGATCGCCGGGGCCACGTAGGCGGCGTACGGGACGTCGACGCCGGGGACCGTGCCGACGAGCATCCCGACGCCGACGCCGATGGACAACAGGTACAGGATCGGTTCGACGAGCGCGTTGAGCAGTGGCGTGACCGACCGCCGGTAGATCATGAAGTTGCGTTCGATGAGCGCCAGGGCCCGGCGTCTCGTCCAGGTGGGTACGGCGACGGTGGTCATGGTGCCTCCAGGAGGCTTCGGGCGTGGGCCGTCACGGATGCAACCGCCGGCGGTAGGTGACCCTCGCGACCAGGAAGCCACCGACGGCGAGTGCCAGCAGGTAGCCGATGTGCACGGAGCTGCCGGCGACCGTGGCCGTGCCGAGGCTGAGGGTGCGACACAGCTCCACCCCGTGCCACAGCGGCAGCAGGTAGGACACCGGTCGGATCCACTCGGGTAGCTGCGAGACGGCGAAGAACGTGCCGGAGAACATGTAGAGCGGCATGATGACGAAGCGGAACACCGTGTCGATGTGGCGAATCTTGCGGACGCCGACCGCCCACGCGGCGGCGGGCGCCGCGAACGCGACCCCGGTCAGCGTCGCGCCGAGCAGGGCGCCGAGGGCCCACCATCCGCCGATCAGTCCGAACGCGGCCATCACCGCGATGAAGGCGGCACTGGCGATGAGCACCCGGAAGGTGATGAAGAGCAGGTGACCGGCGGCGAGCTGCTCGGGCCGCAGTGGCGTCGGTGTGGCGCTGCGGTAGGCCCCGAAGCCGGCAGCCCGGGCGACGCCGGGGGCCCCTTCCAGGAACGCGTTCTGCATCGCGGCGGCGGCCAGCATGCCCGGGGCGAAGAACGCCGCGTACGAGACGCCGGCGATCTGGGCGGGCGCGTTGTCGTCGACCAGGGCGCCCAGCCCGGCGCCGATGCCGATGAGGAACAGCAACGGGTTCAACACGTTGATCACGATCGAGCCCCGCCAGGTACGCCGGTAGCGGGTCAACCAGTACCCGAACACACGAAACACCAGTGGTTTCTCCTGCTACTCGATGAGCGATCGGCCGGTGAGCTTGAGGAACACGTCCTCCAACGTCGCCCGGCGGACCAGGGCGGTGAGCGGCGTGAGCGACATGGCGTGCACGGTGGCGAGGGCCGCCTCGCCGTCTGCCGTGTAGACGAGCACCCGGTCGGGGAGCGGCTCGACGCGGCCGTCGGTGTCGTTGCCGCCGGTGGCCAGCGCCGACGTCCGCAGTTTCTGCGCCGCGGTGTCGCGTTCGTCGAGGCGGAAGCGGAGTTCGAGAACCTCCCGGGTGGCGTACCGGGTGATCAGTTCCCGGGGTGAGCCCTGCGCGACGATGCGGCCGTGATCGACCACGATGATGCGGTCGCAGAGCTGCTCGGCCTCGTCCATGTAGTGCGTGGTGAGGATGAGCGTGACGCCCTGCTGTTTGAGCTGGAAGAGCCGATCCCACAGGACGTGTCGGGCCTGCGGGTCGAGGCCGGTGGTCGGCTCGTCGAGCAGCAGGATGTCCGGTTCGTTGATCAGGGAGCGGGCGATGGTGAGCCGCCGCCGCATGCCGCCGGAGAGCGTCTCGACCTGGTCGCCGGCTTTCTCCTGAAGCTGGGCGAAGTCGAGCAGCCGGGTCGCGCGGTCGCGGATGACGGCCCGCGGCAGGCCGAAGTATCGCCCGTAGATGTGCAGGTTCTCCCGCACGGTGAGTTCGTTGTCCAGGTAGTCGTCCTGCGTGACGACACCCAGCCTGGCCCGGATCTCCGGGCCCTGCCTCATCGGGTCCATGCCCAGCACGCGCAGGCTGCCGCCGCTGATCGGCGACGTGGCGGCGATCATCCGCATGGTGGTGGACTTGCCCGCGCCGTTGGGGCCGAGGAGGCCGAACGACTCACCCCGTTCGAGCGCGAAGTCGATGCCGTCGACAGCGCGGAACTCCGCTGTGGACCCACGTGCCGGATAGACCTTCGTCAGATCTCTCGCCTCGACCAGCGAATGTTCGCTCACCCCCGGCAGCCTAGAGAGAGTCGACAGTGGAGTGCAAGATCTGAGCAGATCCTTGTAATTTTCTAACGTAACCGGGATTTGACCCTCGACCTGGTCAAGGCCCGACCATCGGCGACATGACCGACCAGACGACCGTCGACCCGACCATGACCCGCATCGTGGAGGCCGTGCAGCTCGGCCAGAGCGGCGCACCTGCCCGAGCCCGGGAGCTGCTCACCGCGTTGTGGGACGAGCTCGGCCCCACCGGTGACGCCCTGCACCGCTGCACCCTGGCGCACTACCTCGCCGATCTGCAGGACAGCACCGAGGCGGAGCTGGCGTGGGACGAGCGTGCCCTGGCCGCCGTCTGCGACCTGACCGACGAACGCACTCAGCGGTATCTGCCCTCGCTCCAGGTCCAGGCGTTCCTGCCGTCGCTGTACCTCAACCTGGCCGACTGCCACCGACGCCTGGGCAACGTCGGCCCGGCCCGGGAGCACCTCGCCCGAGCCCGCGAACACCTGGTGCGGCTGCCGGACGACCCGTACGGCGAGAGCATCCGCGCCGCGGTCCGGGACTTCGTCGCCGACGACCCGACCGACCGCCGCCGGTAACGGTCGGCCGGATCACCGGTCCTGGCGAGCGACGCCGGTACGGTACTCCCGCGGCGAACGCCCGTCGTGGGCACGGAAGAGGCGGCTGACGTGGGCCTTGTCCGGGAATCCCCAGCGGGCGGCGATGGCCTGGATGGGCTGCCGGAGCAGCGGGTTGCCCAGATCACGCCGGCGCCGCTCCAGGCGCTACCGGTCCGCCGGAGGCAACACCGTGGTGTCCACCACATGGTTGGGCAGCACTCCGCTCGCCTCCCCGCATCTGCGAAGATGAATTCTTGCATGCCTCGACGCTCCTCATCCACGACGGAATTCCCACGCCCGCGGCTACCCGGCGGGTCGGCGAGTGTCGGCGGTGACCGGCGCCGACCTGCGGGAAGCAGCCGACGAGATGACCAGGGTGCTGCTGCCCCACCACGACCGCGACTGGTCGGTGCCGGCCGGTTCGCTGAGCTGGAGCTGCTGGACGACAACGGCACACGTCGCGCACGACCTTCTCGCGTACGCGGGCCAGGTCACCGGCCGCCCCGATGACGGCTATCTGCCGTACGACCTGCGGGTTTCCCCCGACGCGAGCCCGACGCAGGTGCTCACGGTGGTGCGGGCCTGCGCCGGTCTGCTCGCCGCCGCCGTCGACGCCGCCTCGCCGGACACGCGGGCCTGGCACTGGGGCCTGTGCGATCCGGCCGGTTTCGCCGCGATGGGCGTGGCCGAGACCGTGCTGCACACCCACGACATCACCCTCGGTCTCGGCGTGCCGTGGCAGCCGTCGCAGCGGCTGAGCGCGTTGGTGCTGCGACGACTCTTCCCGGACGCCCCGCCCGGGGCGGCACCCGAGGTGCTGCTCTGGATGACCGGTCGCGGGGAGCTGTCCGGCCGGGCCCGGCGCACCTCCTGGAGCTGGCAGGCCGCTGTCGACTGACCCGCACCGGCGGTGCGGGGTGGTCGCCCGGAAGGCGACCACCCGGTTGGAGCGTCACGGTCAGGTCCGTTCGCGACAGGTGCCGACGGTCGGCGCGGACAGGTGTCGACAGTGCTGGCCGGCGTGCAACGAGTGCCGGTGGCCGTCGAGCGGGAAGGGCGGCCGGGCCGGCAACACCTCCTGGAACACGAAGCCGCACTTCTGCGCCACCCGGCAGGACGCCACGTTGTCCACCTGGTGCAGCAGGTCGAGACGCGCCACGTCGGGGAACCGGTCGAACGCCCAGCGGCTCAGCGCGGTGACCGCGCGCGGGGCGACGCCGCGGCCGCGCGCCCACGACGCCGTCCAGTAGCCGACCTCCGGGGCCGGGCGCTGCGCCGTGACCCCCTTGAGCACCACGTTGCCCACCAGCCGGGCACCATCGGCCTGCTCTTCGAGGACGGCGAAGGTGTACCGCCGCCCGTCGGCCCAGTCGCGCAGCGCGCCTTCCAGCCACCGTCGAGCCTCCGCGGCGCTGGTCACCGGAGCTGTGGTCCAGCGGCGCAGGACCGGATCCCGGTACGCCCGCACCAGCTCATCCAGGTCGTCGGCGCACCACTGACGCAGGGCGACACCCGGCGTCGAAGGCGTGCCGGGTGACCGCGATTCGATCAGCATCGGCACAGTCTGCCGTGGCGGTGGCCCGGCGGTCAGCCCCGACGACGCCAGCGCCACCACCAGCTCCGGCGGGGTCGGCGTGCGGGCGGCGGCACGTCCGCCGTTTCGGTGACGGTCGTGTTGACCCTGGGGCGGGCACGTTCGGCGCGCCAGCGGCGGATCACGTCCTCGGTGTTCACCGGGCGCACCGCGACCCGGGGGCCGTCGTCGGGGAAGCGCAACCACGCCACGATCTGCGCGTTGAGCTGCCCCACGAAGTCGCGGACCGACTGTTCGGTGGGCAGGTCACGGACCTCGTCGGGGACCTGCTCGATGCGTCGGCGCAGTTGCAGCGACGTGGGCAGGAGCAGGTCACTGGGGAGCGCCTCGCGCTCCATGAAGCTCTTGATCCACCACGCCTCGTCGTACGGCGTGCCCCGACCGGGGATCGGCTTGCCCATGCCGGGCAGGCCGTCGAACTCGCCGCGCTGAACGGCGTCCTGGATCTTCGCCTCCACTGACGCTTTCCACGCCTCGGTCACCGTGCGGCACCTCCCTGGCCACCGTAACGCGCCGCCTGCGGCCGGCGGCACGTCCTCGCCAGTGGTCAGCACGCCCGCGACGGTGGGCATTCCCGCCAACGGCGCCGCCGCCGCCCCGAACGCGAGTGGATCACCTCGGATCGCAGGCCACCGCCGGCCAGGTGGCCCTGGGTAGGGACGTTCAACCCGATTACGGTCGGTGAGGGATCCATCGGACGGGGGAATTGTCATGGTGAGTACGGGTGGGCTGCTGGGCATCGCGCTGGTGGCGTTGGGGCTGGTGCTCACGCCCGGCCCGAACATGGTCTATCTGGTGTCCCGCTCGGTGGCGCAGGGCCGCCGTGCCGGGCTCATCTCCCTGCTCGGGGTCGCCGCCGGCTTCGGCGTCTACCTGGCGGCGGCGGTCGCCGGCCTGGCCACCGTCTTCGTCCTGGTGCCGACGCTGTACGCGGTGGTGAAGCTGGCCGGCGCCGGCTATCTGCTGTGGCTGGCCTGGCGGACGCTGCGTCCGGGTGGGCAGTCACCGTTCCGGCCCGCGCCGCTGCCACCGGACCCGCCCCGGCGGCTGTTCACCATGGGCCTGGTCACCAACCTGCTGAACCCGAAGATCGCGATCCTCTACGTGTCGCTGCTACCGCAGTTCATCGACCCGACGCGGGGGCACGTGGCCACGCAGAGCCTGCTGCTCGGCCTGACCCAGATCATCGTGGCGCTGAGCGTGAACGCGCTGATCGTGCTCAGCGCCGGCGCTCTCGCGGGGTTCTTCGCCCGCCGGCCGGTGTGGTTGCGGGTGCAGCGGTGGGTCACCGGCACGGCCCTCGCGGCGCTGGCCGTGCGCATCGCCGCCGACCGCTCGCGCGCGGCCGTCGCCACGCCCTGACCCGGGCGGTCAGCGCTCCCGGTGGCGGCCGAGCATCCCGGCGGCGAGCGGCGCGGCGTCCAGGTCACCGGCGGCGAGCCGGGCGGCGAGGGTACGGCGTACCAGCCGGTCGGCCAGCGCGGGCGCGTGCCGGCCGACGGCCATCTCCAGCCGACCGCGTGCGGTGGTCGCCACGTCCCGGGGCGCCCGCCGGGCGGTGGCGGTCCGCAGGATCGCCGCGACGACCCCTTCGACGGGCTCGGGGCGCGACACCCCTCGCAGGGACAGCCCGGCCGCGGCGGTGCTGTCGTGGATCGGTGAGGCGACCATGCTCGGGTAGATGACGCTGACCCCGACGTGGGTGCCCACCTCGTGGCGTAGCGCGTCGGCGTAGGCGACCAGGGCCCGTTTGCTCACCCCGTACGCGGCGGCGAGCGGCAGCGGCAGCACCGCCATCCGGCTGGCCACGAAGATCACCCGTCCGCGTGCGGCGAGCAGTGGGGGCAGCGCCGCGGCGGTGGTACGCCAGGCGGCCAGCAGGTTGACCTCCAGCTGCCGGTGGACCACCTCGTCCGGCGGCAACTCGGCCGGCGCGGGACCACCGACCCCGGCGTTGTTGATCAGCAGGTCGAGCCCGCCGAGCCGGTCGACGGCGGCCCGCACCCCGGCGGGTACGGCGTCGGCGTCGGTGAGGTCGCAGGCCAGCACCGGCACGTCGTGGTCGGGACGGGCGTGCAGGTCGAGCCCCACCACCCGGGCGCCGGCAGCGCTCAACGCGGCGCCGAGGTGGCGGCCGAAGGTCCCGCTCGCCCCGGTGACCAGCACCCGCCGACTCCTCAGGGATCTCGTCACCGCCCGGCTCCGCTCGCGGTGGAGCGGGCGCGGCGGGACCCGACGGTCAACTCCCGGGCCAGCTCGGCCAGGTAGACGTCGAAGTCCACCCGCATCGCCGGGCGGCGCTGGCCCCAGCGGGCGGTCGCGGCCCGCAGTTCGGCCCGGCACGCGGCGCGCTGTCGGGCCGGGTCCGGCAGCGCGTACCGGCCGGCGAGGTGCGCCGCGATCAGCTTGGCCTGCGCCTCGACCAGGGGGAACGCGGAGCCGGTGGACTGCATCAACCCGACGAAGCTCAGCCCGGGGGCGTCGGGGTGGAACACGTGCCGGTACAACGGCAGGGTGTCGGCGCCACCGGCGAGCAACGCCGGGTCGAGGAACGGGACGTCCACCCGGTAGCCGGTGCACCAGATGATCAGGTCGACGGTGTCGCTGCGGCCGTCGGTGAACTCCACCCGGTCGCCGTCGAGGGCGGCGACACCGGGTCGGGCCTCGACGTCACCGTGGGTCAGCCGCGAGAGCAACCCGTCGGAGAGCGTCGGGTGGTCCTGCAGGAAGCCGTGCGTCGGCGCGGGCAGCCCGTAGCGGTCGGGGTTGCCGACGGTGGCGCTCAGCATCGTCTCGGTGATGCGTTGGCGCAGACGCCACGGCAGTCGGCGGGCCAACGCCCCGTTGAGGGTGTCCGAGGGTCGTCCCAGCAGGTACTTCGGTACCACCCAGACGCCCCGGCGCAACGACAGCAGGGTGCGGGTGGCGGCGTACGACGCGTCGACGGCGATGTCCATCGCGGAGTTGCCACCGCCGACGACCAGGACCCGCCGCCCGGCCAACTGCTCCGGGCCCCGGTAGTCGTGGCTGTGGATCTGCTCGGCGGTGCAGGTGCCGGGGTAGCCGGGGTCGGGCAGTCGCGGCACCCGGTTGTGCCCGTTGGCGACGACCACGGCGTCGACGGTGACCTCGACCGGGCCGGTCGGGCCGCTGGCGGCCACCGTCCAGGTGCCGTCGGAGTGCTGGGTGACCCGCCGCACGGTGTGCCGCAGCCGGATGGTGTCGGCCAGGCCGAAGCGCGCGGCGTAGTCGGCGAGGTAACCGGCGACCCGACGGTGGTCGGGGTAGTCCGGCCAGTCGGTCGGCATCGGGTGGTCGGCGAACTGGGTGCGACCACGGCTGGTGTTGAGGTGCAGCGTGCGGTACGCGGGCGAGTCGGGCGCCCCGTACACCCAGAGGCCACCGACCTGGTCGGCGGCCTCGAAGCCCACCGTTGCCACGTCGACGTCGCGCAGTGCCTTGACCGCGGCGAGCCCGGCGGCGCCGGCCCCGATCACCGCCACCCGAGGTGGTACGCCCATTGCCGCCCCCATTAATCCAACGTCCGATGGATAATCGTCGCGTGGCGGCGGCCCGTCAAGGGGTCGGCGACCCGTAGAGCCCGTCGAGCAGGCGATGCACGAACGCCCGGAACTCGCGCCGCTCCCGTGCCCCGGGCGCGCCCGCCGCCAGCGCCACCACGTGCCCGTGCGTCGCCCACACCAGACTGCGCACGGTGATGTGCGGGGTCGGTTCGGCCAGCGCGCCGGTCGCCGCGGCGGCGGTGAGCAACTCCGCGACCAGCCGGTACAACGGGTCGGCGTACCGCTGGTCCAGCTCGGCGTGCCGCTGCGGTTCCAACCAGCGGCGCAACCACAGAGCGGTGGTCTCGGGGTGGTCCTCCAGGAAGTCGACGAAGACGTCGACCAGCTGGTGCAGGGCCCGTCGCGCCGCGTCCGGGCCGGCGTCGAGAGCGGCGCGGGCCTGCTCGGCGGCCTCGGTCAGCACGTCCCGCTCGGCGGCGAACACCCGGGCGAAGCACGCGTCGTAGAGCGCTGCCTTCGTACCCGTGTGGTGCGCGACGGTGGCGACGTCGACCCCGGCGGCGGCGGCGACCTCCCGCAGTCCGACGGCGTCGAAACCCCGCTCGGCGAAGAGCGCGGTTGCCGCGGTGAGCACCACCTCGCGGGTCGGCCGGGTCTCGTCGCGGCGGGGCCGACCCGGGCGACGGCGGGGCATGGTCATGGCCGCCATTCTGCCCCTAGAATCCAGCAACCGTTGGATTGTGGAGAGGATGCGGCGATGACCGGGCTGGACCGGCGGCCCGCGGCCGCCATCGACGCGACGTTGCCGCGCGGCCCGCTGGCGGGCTTCGCGGCCGGCTCGCTCGGCATGGGTGTCTGGGTGACGGTGCCCGGCCTGCTGCTGCTCTACTTCCTCACCGACGTGCTGGCCGTCGGGCCGTGGCTGGCCGGCCTGGCGCTGCTGCTGCCGAAGATCGCCGACGTGGTGTTGCACCCGTGGGTGGGGCACCGCGCCGACGTGGAGCAGACCCGACATGGCGACCGTCGTCGCCTGCTGCTGCTCGGCTGCGCCCTGCCGGTCGCGTTCGCCGCCCTCTTCGCGGTGCCCGGCGGCCTGACCGGCGCGCCGGCGGCGGCGTGGG
Organism: Micromonospora sp. NPDC047644; assembly: GCF_040704315.1. Classification (NCBI taxonomy): domain Bacteria; kingdom Bacillati; phylum Actinomycetota; class Actinomycetes; order Micromonosporales; family Micromonosporaceae; genus Micromonospora; species Micromonospora sp. NPDC047644. Next base: position 498,564 of record NZ_JBEYSY010000002.1, on the reverse strand, counting down.
TGGCGGTGTTCTTCATCGCCGGCAACCTGCTCTTCGCCGCCTATCAGGTCCCCTACCTGTCCACCCCGGCCGACCTGCGCATCGGCTACCACGAACGCACCCGGTTGATGGCGTTCCGGATGGTGGTGCTGACCCTGGGCATTCTGGTCTCCGGGCTGCTGGCTCCGCTGCTCACCGGCGGCGACGCCGCGACCCGGGGCGGCTACCAGCGGATGGGCGTGGTCCTCGCCGTGGGGATGCTGGTGGCCATGCTGGTCGGCGTCGGCGGTATCGCCCGGCTGCGCGGGTCCGCGCCGGCCAGCACCGCGTCCGGGCACGGCGGGTGGCGGGCGTTGCGCACGGCGCTGCGCGATCCGCAGTTCCGGTGGTTGGTCGCCGCGTACCTGGCCATGTCCACCACCACCCACCTGGTGCTCGCCGGGGTGCCCTACTACGCCGAGTACGAGCTGCGCTCTCCCGGCCTGACCACGGTGCTGGTGGCCGCGTTCGTGGCGCCGGCGCTGCTGGTCACCCCGGCCTGGCTGGTGGTGGCCCGACGCGTCGGCAAGCAGCGGGCGCTGCTCGGCGCGCAGGGCGCGTTCGCGATCGGCTCCCTGGTGCTGGCGGTCGGCCGACCGGCCGGCCTGCCGGTGCTCATCGGCGCGGTGGCGGTGCTCGGGGTGGCGTTCGCCGGCATGCAGCTGCTGCCGTTCTCGATGCTGCCCGACGTGATCCGCAACGCCGGTGGCACCGGGGCCGGCACCTACACCGGGGTGTGGACGGCCACCGAGGCCACCGGCGCGGCCCTCGGCCCCTACGCGTACGCGCTGTGCCTGGCCGTGGGTGGTTTCGTGGCCTCGACGGCCGGTGAGTCGCCGGTGCAGCCCGACGCCGCGCTCGCGGCGGTCCGCTACGGCTTCGGGTTGCTGCCGGCGGTGGCGATGCTGGCGGCGGTGCTGCTGCAACGCCGCTACACCCTGGACGCGACGGCCCGGGCGGCGAGCTGACCGGCCGGCACTAGACTTCGCCCTCGATGGACGCCCAGCCCAGCACCACCGAGACCCGTCCGTGCGCCCACTGTGGAGCGCCGGTGCCGCAGCGTGTCGGCGCGGGTCGACCGTTTCGCTACTGCCGCGACAACGACGGCGCCTGCCAGCGCGCCTCCCGCAACAGCCGGATGCGCCACCGCAACGCCCCCGGTCTGCCCGGGCAGGTGGCCCGCACCTGGGAGGCGGTGGACCGGCTCGACCAGATCGTCGAGACGCTGACCGAGTCGCTGCACGCCGAGTTGTCCCCGGTGGGTGTGCAGCGGCAGCTCGCGCAGGTCCGCGCGGAGGCCGCCGGCGAGATCGCCTCAGCGCAGACCGAACGCGACGAGGCCCGCGACGACGCCGAAACCGCGGCGGCCGACGCCGCGCGCGCCCGCGAGCAGGCCCGCGAAGCCCGCGCCGAGGCCGACGACGCCCGCCACCGCGCCGAGCTGGCCCAGCGGCAGGGCGTCGCCGCCGACGAGCGGGCGCAGCACGCCGAGGCCGCCCGCGACCAGGCGCGCCACGACGCCAGCGCCGCCGAGGCGCTGCGCGCCCAGGCCGAACGCGACCGCGACCAGGCCCGCGCCGAGGCGCGGGACCTGCGCACGGAGCGCGACGCCGAACGGCAGCGGGTGGCCGACCTGGGTGTGGAACGCGACGCGCTGCGCGCCGAGGCCGAACGGGCCAGCCGGGCCGCCGCCGAGGCGACCGAGCGGGCCGGGCGGTGGCAGGCCGAGGTGACGGACGTCCGGCGCCAGATCGAGCAGTCGCGCGCCGATGCGGCGCGGACCCGCGCCGAGGCCGCCGACGCCGCCCGCGCGCGTGAGCAGGCCGACCGGGCCCGCGACCGCGCCGAGCTCGCCGCCCGGCAGGCCGACGACGCCCGGCAGGAAGCCGCCGAGGTCGCGGCGCGGCTGCGCGCGGAGGTGGCGGCCCTGGCCGCCCAGCGCGACACGCTCACCGCCGAGCTGACCGTGGCCCGGCAGGCCGCGGCGACCGCCGAGGGCCACCGCACCGCCCTGACGGTACGACTCGACGCCGCCGAGACCGACCGTGATCTCGCGCAGCGGCGGGTGGCGCAGCTCGGCGACCAGGTCAGCGACCTGGCGTTGGCGCTGGCCCGCCTCGGCGCCACCTCTGCCGGCGACGCCACCTGAGGATCGTGGCGCAACCTTCGGTAGGCTCAAGCGGTTAACCTCCCCGGTGGCAGCGGACACGCACCGTTGTCCCGACCCGCCTGGGGATCACCTCACCGGGTGAGCGTCCCGGCCGGCTACCCTTGGTCCCGGCCCACCCGTGGACGCCTCACGCCCTCGGGCGGGAATGGCTCGACGGGGACACACCGTTACACCCAGAAGACCAGCACCACGAACGAGGGGAAGTCGATCATGGGCGAGCGTATGCTGCGCGGAAGCCGCCTTGGCGCGGTGAGCTACGAATCCGACCGCAACACGGAGCTCGCGCCGCGTCAGACCCGCGAGTACCTCTGCGCCAAGGGCCACCAGTTCGAGGTGCCGTTCGCCGTCGACGCCGAGGTCCCGACGACCTGGGAATGCAAGTTCGACGGCAGCGTCGCCCGACTCGTCGACGGCAGCGAGCCGGAGCAGAAGAAGGCCAAGCCGCCGCGTACCCACTGGGACATGCTTCTGGAGCGGCGTTCCATCGCCGAGCTGGAGGACATCCTGGAGGAACGCCTGCAGGAGGTTCGGACCCGCCGCGGCCGCGCCTGAGCCGCACGAGCTACGACGACAGCGCCCCCGGGGTTCTTCCCCGGGGGCGCCGTCGTGTCCAAGTGTGTGGCGTGGCGTCAGTGCCGGCCCGGTTCGACGATCTCGCCCTCGATGGCCCGACCGCCGTCGACCACCACGGGCTGTTCCGGCTGCGGGGTCGGTTGCGGCGCACCCTGGCGCACCCGCACCGTGCGGGGCCCGAACAGGTCACCGGCGACCATCGACGACACCCGCCGCTCGGTGGCGCGGCGCACCCCGACGCGGGTCAGTCGACGCACCGGCGGCACCAGCAGCAGCAACCCGACCAGCCCGCTGACCAGGCCGGGCACCGCCAGCAGCAGCGCCCCGGCCAGCCCGACCAGCCCGTCGGTCACCTGCCCACCCGGGGGTTGCCCGGCCGACGCCGCGGCCCGGAACCCCCGCCAGGCGCGCATCCCCTCGCGGCGCAGCAGAACCAACCCCAGCAGCGACGCGGCGAACACCAGCAACACCGCCGCGCCGAACCCCAGCGCCCGTCCCACACCGACGAACACCGCCAGCTCCAGCACCACCGCCAGCAACAGTGCCAACGGTACGAACCTCAGTCCTCGGCGCATCTCACCTCATCGCCATTCCTGCGGACACCACGGACGCGTTCCGCTCATCCAGCATGACACGGCCCCGCCCACAGCCGCCGTGCCCGAACCGCTCACGGCCACCGTGCCTGGCCGGTGGCGGTGCCGTTCAGGCCCCGGCGTACCGCCTGGCGCCGGTCGCGCACCCCCCAGGCGGTGATCCGCCACAGCGCCTCGGCCACGATCTTCGGGCTCATCTTGCTGTCGCCGCGTTCCCGCTCGGCGAAGGTGATCGGGACCTCCACGATCCGTACCCCGGCCCGGTGCGCCAGCCGCGACAGCTCCACCTGGAACGAGTAGCCCTGCGAGGTGACCGACTCCAGGTCGATGGCGTCCAACGCGCTGATCCGGTACACCCGGTAACCGCCGGTGGCGTCCGAGACGGGCATGCCCAGCGCCAGGCGCGCGTACAGGTTGCCGCCTCGGGAGAGCAGCAGCCGTCGCAGCGGCCAGTTGAGCACCCGCGCGCCGCTGGTCCACCGGGAGCCGATCACCACGTCGGCGTCGCGGGCGGCGTCCAGCAGCGCCGGTAGGTCCTCCGGGGCGTGCGAGCCGTCGGCGTCCATCTCCACGACCGCCTGGTAGCCGTGCTCGCGCGCCCACTCGAACCCGGCCAGGTACGCCGCGCCAAGACCCTGCTTGCCCTGGCGGTGCAGCACCTGCACGTGCGCGTCGCCGTCGGCGAGGGCGTCGGCGATCGCGCCGGTGCCGTCGGGGCTGTTGTCGTCGGCGATGAGGATCCGCACCGCCGGGGCGGCCCGCCGGACCCGGCCCACGATCACGGCGATGTTGTCGGCCTCGTTGTAGGTGGGGATCACCACCAGCACCCGGCCCACCCCGGGCACCTCGTCCGCGCGTCGGATCGTATCGGTCGCCTGGATCACGGTTCCTCCGCTCCCGCCGGCGTACCGGCTGTTGCTATCCGGGCCTGACCCGCTGCCGCCGGCGCAGCACCGCCGCGCCGACCAGGGCCGCCGCGGCCAGCGCGGCGAGCGTCACCTCGGGCCACCAGCCGAGGCGGGTGGCGAGGGTGCGTCCGTCGTCGAGCCGCAACTGCCGCACCACGACCTCCCGGGTGTTGAACCCGGTGGCATCGCTTACCCGCCCGTCGGGTGCGACGAACCCGGACACCCCGACCGTTGACGCCATCAACGCCGGTCGTCCGTGCTCCACCGCCCGCAGCCGCACCATGGCCATCTGCTGGCGGGCCTCCGCCACGTCGAAGGTGGCGTTGTTGGTCTGCACCACCAGCAGTTGCGCGCCGCCGGTGACGGTGTCGCGGACCACCTCGTCGTAGGCGACCTCGAAGCAGATCACGTCACCGAGCACGGCGGGGCCGGCGCGTACCACGCCCGGGGTGCTTCCCGGCACGAAGTCGTTGCGGATCAGGTCGACCTTCTTGCTGACCATCCGGGCCACGTCGCGCAGCGGCACGTACTCGGCGAAGGGCACCGGGTGGCGTTTGGTGTACAGCTGCTCAAGATCCGCGCCGGTGCCGGGGTGCCAGAGGATGCCCGCGTTGCGGACCTGCCCGGCGTCGGGGCCCAGCAGCACCGCGCCGACCAGGATCGGCGCGCCGATGGTGTCGGCGGCCTGGGAGATGCGCGCCCCTGCGGTGGGGTTGCGCAGCGGGTCGATGTCGCTGGAATTCTCCGGCCACACCACCAGGTCGGGGCGCCGCTGTTGCCCGGCGGCGACCCGCCCGGCCAGTTCGATGGTGGCGTCGACGTGGTTGTTGAGCACCGCCTGCCGTTGGGCGTTGAAGTCCAGGCCCAGCCGGGGCACGTTGCCCTGCACGATCGCCACGGTGACGTTCGCGCCGGACCCGGCGGAGGCGACCGGCACCAGCAGAGCCCCGGCGGTCAGCGCGACGGCCACGACGGCCGGTACGACCACCGGCGCCCAGCGACCCCCCACACCACCCCCGGAGCGCGCGGGGCCCTCCAGCGGGCTGTCAGCGCCCGGCGCGGCGTCACCCGCCGTGGTGGTGGGCTCGGGCGCGCGGTGCCGGGCGGTGACCCAGCCCCGCCAGACGGCGGTGACCAGCAGCCCGCCGATGAGCGCCACGACGAAGGTGACCACCGGGGCGCCGCCCAGCGCGGCCAGCCGCAGCAGCGGCGAGTCGTCCTGGCTGAACGCCAACCGCCCCCACGGGAACCCGCCGAACGGGGTGCGGTCGCGCAGCGCCTCCTGCCCGACCCAGAGCAGCCCGGTCAGCGCCGGCCACGCCCAGCGGACGCGGTCGACCAGCGGCGACACCCAGGCGGTGGCCGCGCCCAGCAACGCCAGGTAGCCGGCCTGCAGCAGCGTCAGCAGCACCCACGGCAGGTAGCCGGTGTGCAGGTTCGTCCAGGCCAGCAGCGGGGCGAAGAACGCCAACCCGGTCAGGAAGCCCAGACCGGCGCCGGCGCGCAACCGCCGCCGGTGCGCGGCGGCGGCCAGCAACGCCACCCCGACCGGTGCGAGCGGCCACACCCCGTACGGGGGGAACGCCACCAGCAGGGCCAGCCCGGCGGCCACGGCCAGGGGTACGGCGACCCGCAGCGGCAGGGGGCGACCCACGACGGCAGGCGCGCTGATCACCGTGGGGGCGGGTGTCTCGTCCCGGTCCAGCATCGTCACCGCAGCTTCACCTCGATCACCCGGCGAAGGCTACCCGCCCGACGGTCCCGCTGGCCGCGCCCCCTGTTCGCCGATCTTGCACTTCCGGTGCCGACACAAGGGGCATTCCCGCCCACATCAACGACACAAACCGCAAGATCGCCGGGAGCGGGGGGCGGGAGCGGGGGGCGGGAGCGGGGGGCGGACATGAAATCGGGGCGCGGCTCTCGCCGCGCCCCGATGCTCCCAGGCCCTTCCCGGCCGGTGTGGCGAGGATGGGGCACGACGACCTTCGGACCGACCGGACGTGGACTGGCTGCCCCCGCCGGGCCGTTGTCTACTGGCCGTGCACCTCACCCTGCCCGTACACCGGTAACCGCGGCCGGTTCGCGCCGCCCCGCCGACCCCCGCCCGCTGGACCTGGCCGCCGCGACGATGACGCTTGAACATGTCGCTCGGCCAGCGGACGAAGGGACGAAGCGAACAACAGCCGCTTCCCGTGGTAGGACTCAAAGACGGTACGTGCCGACCCCCGTCGGTTGTCAACCCGCAGCCGGCCTGTCGTGTGTTGCGACACGGCGTGTCGGGTCGGCGAGTCTCAATGCGTACGCAGGTGCTCACGCAGCAGCGCCTGCGCGGCCGCCCGGTGCTCCTCGGCGAGCAGCCCACCGGCGGCCAGCACGTAGTCGGCGTCGAGGACCGCCGCGGCGGCGCGCGGCAGCGCCCACCCGCCGGCGTGGTCGGCCAGGACCGCCGTCAGCACCTGCCCGGACACGTCCGCCGGCGAGTGCCGCAGCACCCCGCCGGAGCCCACCAGCATCCGGACGTCGCGCAGGTCCCGCCCGGCGCGCTCACCGGTGGCGGCGCCCCGGGCGTGCCGGCGTAGCGCCACCGTCGCGGCGAGGGTGGCGATCCGCCGGTCCACGGCCCGCTGGTCGTCGTCGACGGCCAGGAACGCCGGGTCGGCCGCCCGGCGCGCCGCCGCGGCGCCCAGCTCGTCGGCCTCACCGGCGGTGAGCAGCCGTTCCTCGACGGCCGCCCGCACCACCCCCGGGGCGCTCCACCGCATGCCCAGATCGCCCTCCACGGTGCGGGCCCGCCACAGACTGCCGGCGACCTCCCGCCCCGGCCCGGCGGCCCGCTCGTCCGGCGTGAGCACCGAATACACGTCGGTGGTGGCCCCACCCACGTCGACCACCGCCAGGTCACCACCGAGGGTGTCGGCGAGCACCTCCACACCGGTGAGCACCGCGTCGGGGGTGGCCGCCCGCACCAACCGCGCGAACCGGGACCCCCGCGACAGTCGTTTACCGCCGATGACGTGGCGCAGGAACACCGCGCGGATCGCCGCCCGCGCCGACGCCGGGGCGAGCACCCCGATGCGCGGCAGGACGTTGTCGGCGTCGGTGACCGGCACCCCGGCGTCGCGCAGCAGCCCGGTCAGCTGTGCGCGCACGTCGGCGTTGCCCGCGTACACCACGGGCCGCCGCCACCGGGCCCGGGCCAGGCGGGTGGCGTTGTGGGTGATCGTGTCGGCGTCGCCGCCGTCGGTGCCGCCCACGAGCAGCACCACGTCCGGTCGGGCCGCCCGCAACGCCGTCAGGTCGGCGGCGCCGAGCCGCCCGGCCGCGACGTGCACCACGTGCGCGCCGGCGGACAACCCGACCCGCCGGCCGGCCTGCGCGGTGACCAGCGGCTCGTAGCCGATCACGGCCAGCCGCAACCCACCCCCGGCCGACGAGCACACGTACCAGGGCACGTCACGCGCACCGAGCCCGACGGTGGCCGCCGCGACCGCGGCGTCCAGGCCGTGCAGCACGTCGGTGCCCACCGTGGTGGGCGCCGACGCCGCACCGGCCAGGACACCGCCGGCCAGGTCCACCACCGCCACCTTCGTGTACGTGGAACCCACGTCGGCGCAGACCGCCAGGGTCACGAGTTTCCCTGTTCGCGACTGCGGGGCTCGCAACCCCGCCTCACTCCTCGCGACTCACGCTGGCGGGAACGACCACGGTGCCGGTCGCGGTGGCCGCCACGATCGGCGGGTCGAGAACCTCCGCGGCGGACGCGGAACGGTCCGGTCGACCCCGGCACACCACCGCGCAGCTCAGCTCCAGGGTGCGGCTGCGGCTGCCCACCCGCGACACCCGCGCGGTCACCTCGACCACGTCCCCGGCGTGCACCGGCGCGAGGAAACGCACATCGGCGTACCCGGCGAACAGGCCCTCGTCGCCGTCGGTGCGGATGCACACCTCCGTGGCGACGTCGCCGAACAACCCGAGCGCGTACGCCCCGTCGACGAGGTTGCCGGCGTAGTGGGCGTGCGAGTACGGCACATACCGCCGGTGCGTCACCGTCAACCCGAGCCGTGCGTCGGTCATGCCATCGCCTTCCGTTGCGTGATCAGGGCGTGCACGAGGTAGCTGGCCACCTCGCCGGGCGTGGTGCCCCGACCGAAGATCCGGTCCACGCCCAACTCGTCGGTCATCGTCTCGTCGAAGCGGGGACCACCGACGATCAGCAGCGGGCGTTTGCCCGCCGGCATCGCCTCCCGGAACGCCGCCGACATCTCCCGGGTGTTGTGCAGGTGCGCGTCGCGCTGGGTGACCACCTGCGACACGAGCACCGCGTCGGCCTTCTCCGCCCGGGCGGTCTCCACCAGCTCCGGCACGCTGACCTGCGCGCCCATGTTGGTGACCTTCAACTCCCGGTAGTACTCCAGGCCCTTCTCCCCCGCGATGCCCTTGACGTTGAGGATCGCGTCGATGCCCACCGTGTGCGCGTCGGTGCCGATGCACGCCCCGACCACCGACAGCTTGCGCCGCAACCGCTGCTTGATCACCGTGTTGACGTCCTTCGCCGACAGCAACGCGAAGTCCCGTTCCACCACCTGCACCGCGCCCAGGTCGACCAGGTGGTTGACCCGCCCGTACACGACGAAGAACGTGAACCCGTCACCCATCGGCTTGGCGTGCACCACCATCGCCGGGTCCATGCCCATCTTGTTGGCCAACTGCACCGCCGCGCCCTCGGCCCGCTTGTCGTGCGCCACCGGCAGGGTGAACGACACCTGCACCATGCCGTCACCGGTGGTGTCCCCGTACGGCCGCACGATCGACTTGTGGCTGGTTCGCTCGCTGCGCTCGCTCACGCCGCCGCCTCCAGGATGTCGGTGGCCGGGTTGCAGTAGTCGGCCTCGTGCGCGGCGACCCCGTCGAGGCCCTTGCCGCGGTCCGCGGGCCGCTTCATGATCCCGAAGGTGCCCTCGGCGATCGCCGTGAGCAACGTCTGCTCCCCGATGCGATCCAGCAGGTCCAGCGCCTCACCGAGGACCTGGTTGGCGCGGCGGCGGATGAACCCGTCCGGCGCCGGCACGAAGTCCTCGTGCAACCCACCGGCCGCGCCGAGGACGTAGCGCACGTTCTGCAGGGCGATGTCCCGGTCGGACAACCACGGCGTCACCACCGCCTCGGTCATCATCCCCACCAGCAGGATGCCCTGCCCGGTCAGCGCACCGGCCAGGTTGAAGAACCCGTCGAGCAGGTTGCCCCGGAACACGTCACCGGTCATGTGCTTCGTCGGCGGCATCCACTTCAACGGCGCGTCGGGGAACAACTCCCGGGCCAGCAGGGCGTGCGCCAACTCCAACCGGAACGACTCCGGCACCTCCGGGTTGATCTCGAACGCGTGCCCCAGGCCCAACTGCCAGTCCGCCAGCCCCGCCTCGTGCGCGAAGAATTCGTTGAGCAGCTGCGACACCGTCACCGTGTGCGCCTCGTCGACCGCGTCGGCGGTGGTCAGGTAGTTGTCCTCACCGGTGTTGATGATGATCCCGGCGCGGGCGTGCACCTGCCGGGAGAACCGCTGGTCGACGAAGGTGCGCACCGGGTTGATGTCGCGGAACAGGATCCCGTACATCGAGTCGTTCAACATCATGTCGAGGCGTTCCAACCCGGCCAGGGTCGCCATCTCCGGCATGCACAGCCCGGACGCGTAGTTGGTCAACCGCACGTAACGGCCCACCTCCTTCGACGACTCGTCCAACGCCGCCCGCATCAACCGGAAGTTCTCCTGCGTGGCGTACGTGCCGGCGAAACCCTCCCGGGTCGCGCCCTCGGGCACGTAGTCCAACAACGACTGCCCGGTGGAACGGATCACCGCGATCACGTCCGCGCCGGCGCGCGCCGCCGCCTGCGCCTGCGGAATGTCCTCGTAGATGTCGCCGGTCGCGACGATCAGGTAGATCCACGGCCGCTGCGCCGGGTCGCCGTGACGCTTCACGAGGCGGTCCCGCTCGGCGCGCCGCCGGTCGATGCGCCGGATGCCCGCGCCGACCGCCCTACGCGCCGCCGACCGGGCCGCCGTCGCCGCCCGCCCGGTGGGCTGGCTGAACCGCACCGACCCGGCCGCGGCCTTCTGCGCCAGCAACGTCACATCCGTGCTGCCCTCGCGCACCAGGGCGTCGAACACCGGCACCGCCACCCCGTGCCCCAACCCCACATCCGCGGCGACCGCGTCGACGAGCCGGTTCACCCACGGGATGCCGTCCGGGTCCGCGCCGGTCACCCCGGCCAGGCGCAGGACCGCCCGCTCCACCGACACCGTGGTGTGGCTGCGGGCCAGGTCCACCACCGGCTGCCCGGCCCGACGCGCCAACTCCCGCGCCCGCGCCACCAGCACCGGATCAAGATCAAGCTTCCCGGTCATGACGACCCTTCCTCATAAATGACCTCACCGCGCAGCACCAGACGCCGACACACCGGCAACGGCGTCGGGTCGTGCGGACCCCGCGCCTCCGGGTCCTCGGCCTGCAACACCGGCAGACCCCGCTCCACCCCCGCCGGCGTCGACCACACCGCGAACGTCGCCGGCGCACCCAACGCCAGCACCCCCTCGACGTCCAGGTGCACCGCCCGCCACCCGCCCCGGGTGTGCGCCGCGAACGCCGAACGCACACCCATCCGCTGCGCCGGGTTGTGGTGCGCGACCGCCGCCCGCACCGACCCCCACGGGTCCAGCGGAGTCACCGGCGAGTCCGACCCGAACGCCAACGCCACCCCCACCGAGTGCATCGCACCCATCGGGTTCGACTCCAACGACCGGTCCAACCCCAACCGCGTCTCGTACATCCGGCCCGCGCCACCCCACAACCGGTCGAACGCCGGCTGCATGCTCGCCACCACCCCGTACTCCACGAACCGCGCGATCAACGCCTTGCTCATGATCTCCGCGTGTTCGATGCGGTGCCGGGCCGCCCGCAACCGCTCCACCCCCACCGTCCGCGCCGCCGCCGCGAACCCGTCCAGGACGGTGCCGATCGCCGCGTCACCGATGGCGTGGAAACCGCCCTGCACACCGTGCGCCGCGCAGTCCAGCAGGTGATCACGCACCTGCTCGACCGACAGGTACCCGTGCCCGCAACCCTCACCGTCGCCGTACGGCTGCGACACGTGCGCCGTCCGCGACCCCAACGCCCCGTCGGCGAACAAATCCCCACCGGCGCCGACCGCGCCCAACTCCCGGGCCCGCGCCGCACCACCCAACTCACCCCAGTACCCGTACACCTCCGGCAGGCCCGCCCCGGAGATGCCCAACAGGCCGGTGAAGTCCTCCTCGTCGGAGATCTCCGGGCCGCCACACTCGTGCACCGCCGCGATCCCCAACGACGCCGCATGCGCCAGGGCCACCCGCTGCGCCGCGACCCGCTGCGCCCGACTCACCGACGCCTGCGCGGCCGCCCGCACCACGTGGTGCGCGTCGCGCCGCAACCAACCCGACGCGTCGTACCCGGGCGCCCGCGCCGCCTGCGGGCAGGCCGCCAGCATCGCCGACGACACCAACGCCGAGTGGATCGACGCCTGCGACAGGTACACCCGCCGACCACCGGCGGCCCGGTCCAACGCCGCGGCGTCCGGCAACGTCGGATCCGACCAACCCGACTCGTCCCACCCGTGCCCGAGCACCACCGCGTCCGCCGGCAGACCCGCCGCGAACCCCGCCACCGCGTCGAGCAACTGCCCCGCCGAGCGCACCCCGGCCAGGTCCAGCCCGGACAACGCCAACCCGGTGTCGGTGGCGTGCACGTGCGCGTCCACGAACGCCGGCGTCACCAACGCCCCGCCCAGATCCACCACCCGGTCGGCCGGCGGCGCGTCACCGTCGGTCCCCAACCAGGCAATCCGCCCACCGGACACCAGCAGCGCGGTGGCGCTCGGGTCGGCGGGGCAGTGCAGCGCGCCGCCGCGGTACAACGTCGAGGGGTTCGTCATGACCTCAGTCTGCCGCGACCCGCGCCGCGAACAGCTGACGCACCCCAGGCTCGGTGCGCAACAGCTCCAACGCCATCTCCGCGTGCCCCGGCACGTACCCGTTGCCCACCAGCATCGTCACGTCCGCCGCCAAGCCCTCCGCGCCCAGCGCCGCCGCGGAGAAGCTCGTCGCCATCGAGAAGAAAATCACCGTGCCGCCGTCGGCGGTGGCCAGCACCGCCCCGTGCTCACACCCCGGCACGTCCACGCAGACCACCGTCACGTCCGCCGGCACCCCCAACGCGGTGGTCACCGCCGTGGACAACCCCACCGGGTCGCGGGCGTCTGCCACCGCCACCACCGACGCCAGGCCGGCGGCCGTCAGCGCGTCGCGCTCCACCGCCACCGGCACCACCCCGACGGTACGGGCGGCGCCCGCCCGTCGCGCCGCCGCCAGCGACAACGACCCGCTCTTACCCGCCCCACCGATCACCGCGACCCGCACCGGCGTCGGATCACCGCCACGCCGACGCTCCTCGACGTAGCGCGACACCACCCGCGCGGTCAGTGCGGGCGCACCGCACACGTCCAGCACGGCGAGGGACAACTGGGGGTCCTCGTCGTCGGGCAGCACCGCGGCGATGGAGCGCGCGAACAGGATCGCCCAGCCGTCACAGGGCACCTGCTCGCTGCGCCCGTCCCAACGGGCCAACCCGTCGGTGATCACCAGGGGCGTCAACGTCAACGACACCAGGGTCGCGACCCGCTCCCCCGCCCGCAGGCCCAGCGGGGACCGCCGACCGGCCTCCTCGACGGTGCCGATCAGCATTCCGCCCGAGCCGGTCACCGGGTTCTGCATCTTCCCCCGGGTAGCGATGATCTCCAGCACCTCGGCGCGGACCGCGTCACCGTCGCCGCGGTGCTTCTCCGACAACTGCCGGAAGCTCGCCGCGTCCAGGTTGAGCCGCTGCACCCGGATCCGCACCTCGTTCGGCGCGATCGCCGCCGACGTGTCCAGGCGCCAGGCCGCCTGCGGCAGCACCCCCGCCGGTTGCACGACGCGGTGCAGTCCCACCGGTGACGTCACGCCGACCTCCCCTATGCAGCCGCCCGAAGCCCCGGTCAAGGCTCGCGTAACGGGAAAACTTACGGCAGACTAGTTTCTGTACCGAATATTTTCCAGTAGCCTTCGGGCTTCGATGACCAGCCGCACCACCAAGGAGGGGCCGTGACCCACACCATCCCGCACCCCCGTCACGCCCCGGCCGCCGCACCGACCGCCGGGCAGCCCTACGAATACCACCGCCGCCCCCTGGTCGAACCCGACTGGACCCGGTTCCCCGGCTGGCGCCATGTCACCCGCGACCAGTGGGAATCCGCCCAGTGGCAACGCGTCAACTGCGTCAAGAACATCAAGCAGCTCCGCGCCGTCCTCGGCGACCTCATCGACGAGACCTTCTACGCCGACCTCGAGGCCGACCAGTTGGCCCTGGCCACCATGTCCATGCTGGTGCCACCACAAATGATCAACACGATGGTGCCGTTCGAGCCCCCCACCACCGAGGCGCTGCTCGCCGACCCCATCCGCCGCTACATGATCCCGGTCGCCTCCGACCGCCGCACCGACTGGCCCTCACACCCCTACGCCAGCCGCGACAGCCTCCACGAGCACGACATGTGGGTCGCCGAAGGGCTCACCCACCGCTACCCCACCAAGGTCCTCGCCGAACTGCTCTCCACCTGCCCCCAGTACTGCGGACACTGCACCCGCATGGACCTCGTCGGCAACTCCACCCCCGCCGTCGACAAACTCAAACTCACCCTCAAGCCCGTCGACCGCTACGACGCCCACATCGCCTACCTCAAGGCCCACCCCGGCGTCCGCGACGTCGTCGTCTCCGGCGGCGACGTGGCCAACGTCCCCTGGCGCAACCTCGAGTCGTACCTCATGCGCCTGCTGGAACTCGAAACGGTCCGCGACATCCGGCTCGCCACCAAGGCCCTCATGGGCCTACCCCAACACTGGCTGCAACCCGACGTCGTCGAAGGCCTGGAACGCGTCGCCCGCACCGCCGCCCGCCGCGGCGTCAACCTCGCCATCCACACCCACGTCAACCACGCCCAGTCGCTCACCCCACTGGTCGCCAAAGCCGCCCAGACCGCCCTCGACGTCGGCGTCCGCGACGTCCGCAACCAGGGTGTCCTCATGCGCGGCGTCAACGCCACCACCCCGGAACTGCTCGACCTCTGCTTCGCCCTGCAAGGCGAAGCCGGCATCCTGCCGTACTACTTCTACATGTGCGACATGATCCCCAACGCCGAACACTGGCGGGTTCCGGTCTGGCACGCCCAGCAACTCCAACACGACATCATGGGCTACCTCCCCGGCTACGCCACCCCCCGCATCGTCTGCGACGTCCCCTTCGTCGGCAAGCGCTGGGTGCACATGCTCACCGACTACGACCGTGAGCGCGGCATCTCCTACTGGACGAAGAACTACCGCACCTCCATCGAATCCGCCGACCTGGAGGCGCTCAACAAGCGCTACGCCTACTACGACCCGATCGACACCCTGCCCGCCGACGGCCAGCAGTGGTGGCACGACCACCGCGACGACTGACCCACCCACGGCGACACCCCCGACCGACCTTTCCGGGGTGTCGCCGTGGCCCGTCACCGGCAGCCCAGCGCCGGCACGTACCCGGCACGCACCGTCCCCGCCGCGACCTCGTCGGCGTACTCCCAGAACACCTCCGACCAGTCGCCAGCCCGATCCAGGTCCCGCAGCACCCGCCACCCGTGGCTGCTCCGCAGCGCGTCCTCGGCCCGCCGCGCCGCCGCCCCATCCCCGCTCGCCCGTGCCCGCTGCCACTCCGCGATCCACCCGCACCGGCGACGCCACCAGGAAGGCCTCCGCGACGACGTCAGCCGCGTCCTCCGGATGCGCGACACGACGCAGCGCGTACGCCAACAACGACTCGAAGTCCTCGGCGTAGACCCGCCGGAAGCGGTCCTCGTCATGCTCTGTCCCTGAGCTCACGTCCAGTCCATGTCCGGGGTGACCACAACCGTGACAGGCCCTCCGCGCGGTGCGCGCCGAAAAAAGCCCACCGGGCACTCGCGACGATGGCGGTACACCGGCCGACCGCGACGCGCGTGACACCCGCGGCACTCGGTCAGCCGCCGGTCAGCACCTCGGACAACGGCGCCGGCACCAGCCCCCGCTCCCGCAACCCGGCCAGGATGTGCGGCAACGCCTCGTCCGTCATCGCCGCGTTCGCCTCGGTCACATGCATGATCACCACCGACCCGGGGCGAACGTGGTCCAACACCGCGCGTACCAACGGCTTCCACGCCGTCGCGAACGGATCGCCGCTGACCACGTCCCCGTCGACCACCGTCACGCCCAGCGGCGCCAACGCGTCCAACGCCGCCGCGTCGTGACACAACCCGGGAAACCGGAAGTACCGGGTCTGCCGACCGCCGTAGGGCGCAATCACCTCGAACGTCCTCGCCACATCGCCGACCAGCTCGTCGACCGGCAACCGGGGCAGGTCGTAACAGTCCCCGGTGAACGCCGCGTGCCCATAGGTGTGGTTCGCCAACTCGAAGCGCGGGTTACCGGCGATCCGCCGGGTCACGTCCGGATACCGCTGCACCCACTTGCCGGTCAGGAAGAACGTCGCCGGCACCTGCTCCCGCTCCAGCAGGTCGAGGATGCGCAGGTTCGCGTACGACTTCACCCGGCCAGCACGCAGGCTGGCCAACATCCCGTCGGTCATGTCCGCGTCGAAGGTCAGCGCGACCTTGGCGCCGGTGCGCGGCCCATGATCCACCACCGGCGCCCTGGTCCCGATGGGCGTCGCGCCCGGCACCGTGCCAACCACCGGCGGCGACGATACCCCTGGAGTAGCACCCGTCGACGGCACCGCCGGAGAGGCGGGGGCCGACGGCGCACCGGCCGGGGTCGACGAGGCCGACGACCCGACGAAGACGGGCCGGTCCGGCGGCGGCACCCGGGACGCCGTGCACGCGGCACCTCCGACAACAGCCACCGCCGCGAGTACGCCACACCACAACGGACGAAGCCGACCCCGAATCACGCCGCCGATCATCCCAAACGCGAGCGCCCCTCACTGCCCCGCCCGCACCCCGCGTCTCGCCACCCCCGCATCTCGCCGCGCCCCCTGCCTCGCCGATCTTGCACTTACGGTCGTCGGATTGGGCGGGATGTCCTGAATGCCGCAACAGAAAGTGCAAGATCGGCGAGACCAGGGGTGGCGAGAGTGTCGGTCATGGGGTTGTGGCGCCGGGTTTGGGCAGTCAGGGGCGTTTGGTCCCCCGCCGCAACTCCATGATCGACGGAGCGGAGCGGAGCGGGGCGGGGCGGAGCGGGGCGGGGCGGGGCGGGGTGAACAGCTCTGCGGTTTGGGTCGACGTGTGACTGGGGGCCGCAGCGCGACGGGTCCCCGGGCGGCGGTGCGCCCGGGGACCCGTGGACCGCTCAGGTCACTTCGTGAAGGAGTCCTTCACGTTGCGACCGGCGTCCTTCATGTTCTGACCGGCCTGCTTGGCGCGCGCGTCGCTCTGCTGGCTGGCGCCCTCGCCACGCATCCGCTCATTGTCGGTCATGTCGCCGACGCGCTCCCTCGCTGCGCCGGCCATCTGCTCAACCTTGTTCTTTGCCTTCTCGGTGAAGCTCATCGCGTCTCCTCGGTCTGGCGGTTGTCCTGGCTCGGTTGCCCGGTCTCCGGGTGCCGAAACCGGCAGTGCCGGTCGGCACACCCTCTGAGGCATCCTAGGAAGATAGGTAGTGGGAGGTCGGCTGTCGGCACCGACCCTCGATGGTTAACTGACCGCATGGGAGAGCTCCTGCTGATCCGGCACGGCGAGACCACCTGGAGCGCCAGCCTGCGGCACACCTCGTACACCGACCTGGAGCTGACCCCCGACGGCGAGCGACAGGCCCGCACCCTGGCCGCGTTCCTGGCCGGACGGCGCTTCGTCACCGTGCTGACCAGCCCCCGCTCCCGGGCGCTGCGCACCGCGCAACTGGCCGGGCTCACCGTCGACGCCGTCGACGAGAACCTCAGTGAGTGGAACTACGGCGAGTACGAGGGCCGCACCACAGTCGACATCCACGACGACGATCCGCACTGGAACATCTGGACCGACGGCTGCCCCGGCGGGGAGTCCCCCGCGGAGGTGGGTGAACGGCTCGACCGGGTGCTGGCCCGCGTCACCCCGCTGCTCGACCGGGGCACCGTGGCGTTGGTCGGGCACGCGCACAGCCTGCGGGTGCTCGGTGCCCGTTGGATCGGCCTGCCCCCGTCCGCCGGTGGACGGTTACGCCTGGACACCGCCACTGTCAGCGCGCTCGGTCACGAACACGGCCGGCAGGTCATCCTGCGGTGGAACCAGCCGGCTCCTCCGGCGCCCGGGACCGCGACCGACTCGGTGCCGCAGGGCTGATCTTCGGCGGCCGGTTCTCGTACGGCGTGGACAACACCACTGTCGTCCGGGTCGTGACGTTCGCCGAGGTGCGGATCTCCTGGAGCACCCGCTCCAGGTCGGTGGGGCCGGCCACCCGCACCAGCAGCAGGTAGAAGTCCTCCCCCGCCACCGAGTAGCAGGAGTCGATCTCCGGCAGGTGGGCCAGCCGCTCCGGGGCGTCGTCCGGCTGCGACGGATCGAACGGCCGGATCGCCACGAACGCGGTGAGCGGCAGGTCCAGCGCCTCGAACGACACCCGGGCGGCGTACCCCTTGATCACCCCGCGCTGCTCCAGCCGACGGACCCGCTGGTGCACGGCGGACACCGACAGCCCCACCCGCTCGGCCAGGTCGGTGTACGACAGACGGCCGTCTGCGGTCAGCGCGGCGACGATAGCGCGGTCGATCTCCTCCACGGCGTGCAACCTACCGGGAAAACCGTCGCACGGCGACGAGGTAACCGAGTGGCGGACCGCGGTGGGCCGTCACGCACCCACCGCAGCCTGACCACCACGTACCGTTGTCAGCCCCTGGCCAGCGCCCGGGAGATCACCATCCGCTGGATCTGATTGGTGCCCTCTACGATCTGCAACACCTTCGCCTCCCGCATGTACCGCTCCACGGGGTGGTCGGCCACGTAACCCGCGCCGCCGAGCACCTGCACCGCGTCGGTGGTCACCCGCATCGCCATGTCGGTGGCGAACAGCTTCGCCTTGGCCGCCTCGATGGCGTACGGACGGCCGGCGTCGCGCAGCCGGGCCGCCGCCAGGGTCAGCGCGCGGGCCGCGGAGATCTGGGTGGCCGCGTCGGCGAGGAGGAAGCCCAGCCCCTGGAAGTCGATGATGGAACGCCCGAACTGCTGCCGCTCCCGGGCGTAGGAGACCGCGTAGTCCAGGGCGGCCTGGGCGAGCCCGACCGCGCACGCGGCGATGCCCAGCCGGCCGGAGTCCAGCGCGGACATCGCGATGGTGAAGCCCATCCCCTCGCCGCCGACCAACCGGTCGGCCGGCACCCGGGCCTCGTCGAAGGCGATCTGCGCGACCGGGGAGGCGCGCAGCCCCATCGTCCGCTCGGCAGCCTGCGGGGTGATGCCGGCCGTGCCCGCGTCGGTGAGCAGACAGGAGATCCCCTTCGGGCCGGGTCCGCCGGTGCGGCAGAAGACGTTGTAGAAGTCGGCGGTGTGGGCGTGGGTGATCCACGCCTTGGTTCCCGAGATCAGGTACGCGTCGCCGTCGCGATCCGCCCGGGTGGTCAGCGCCGCCGCGTCCGAGCCACCCTGCGGCTCGGAGAGGCAGTACGCGCCCAGCAACTCGCCGCCGATCATGTCCGGCAGCAGCTTGCGCTGCTCGTCGCTGCCGAATGCCGCCACCGGGTAGCAGGACAGGGTGTGCACGCTGACCGCCTCGGCGACAGCGAGCCAGCGGCTGGCCAGGATCTCCAGCACCTGCAGGTACACCTCGTACGGCTGTGCCGCGCCGCCGTACTCCTCGGGGTAGGGCAGGCCGAGCAGGCCGGCGCGGCCCAACGTGCGCAGCACCTCGCGGGGGAACTCGGCGCGTTCCTCGAAGGCCGCGGCCTTCGGCGCGAGCTCGCCGTCGGCGAGCTCGGTGGCGAGACCCAGCAGGTCGTGGGCCTCGTCGGTGGGGAGGATCCGGTCGACAGTCATAGCGCGATGAGCTCCGTGGGGGTGGTGTTGAGCCGTTGCACGCCGTCCGTTGTGCAGACGACGATGTCCTCGATGCGGGCGCCGTGCCGGCCCGCCAGGTAGATGCCCGGTTCGATGGAGAACGCCATGCCGGCGTCGAGGGGTCGGTCGTTGCCGGCCACCAGATACGGCTCCTCGTGCCCGTCCAGACCGATGCCGTGGCCGGTGCGGTGCAGGAACGCGGGACCGTAGCCGGCGGCGGCGATCGGCGCGCGGGCCTCGGCGTCGGCCGCCGCGGCGGTGATCCCGGGCCGCACCGCCTCGACCGCGGCGCGTTGGGCGTCGCGCAGCACGGCGTAGTAGTCCAGGAAGTCGGCCGGCGCCGACCCGCCCGCCAGGTAGGTGCGGGTGCAGTCCGAGCGGTAGCCCGACGCCATCGTGCCGCCGATGTCGACCACCACCGGCTCGCCGACGCCGATCGGCCGGTCGGAGGTGCCGTGGTGCGGGCTGGCCCCGTTGGGCCCGGCCGCCACGATGACGAAGTCGACAGTGACGTGTCCGGCGGCGCGGATCGCCGCGGCGATGTCGGTGGCGACCTCGGCCTCGGTGCGACCGGGACGCAGCCACTCGCCCATCCGCAGGTGCACCTCGTCGATCGCCGCGCCGGCCTCGGCGAGGGCCGCGACCTCCGCCGGGGACTTGCGGATCCGCAACTCGCGCAGGACCTCCCCGGCGAGCCGTTGCGCGGCGTCGGGCAGCGCCGCGCGCAGGCCGAGGACCTGCTCGGCCCACATCCGGTCGGCCAGCCCGACCGCCGCGACCGGGCCGTCGAGGGCGGCGACGACCAGGGGGTACGGGTCGGTGCCGTCGACGTGGTCGACGATGCGGACGCCGGTGTTCGGGGCGGCCTCCGCCGCGGGACGTTCCAGCCTCGGCACGATCAGCGTCGGCTCACCGTCGGCGGGCAGCACCAGGCAGGTCAGCCGCTCCCCCGCGTGGGCGTCGTACCCGGTCAGATACCGCAGGTCGGAGCCGGGTGTGAGCAGCAGCGCGTCCAGACCGGCGGCGGCCGTCGCCCGCTGCGCGGCGATCAACCGATCCGGCGGATACAGCTCGTCGATTCCCACCCCGCCAGCTTAACGGTCGTTTGGGCAAACCCCTATTGGCACCGGATGACCGGAAATCCATCAGTGTTGATTGACTCGGACAGTTAACACTCTTTAAGATTTGGCTGCCTCGAGGCCCACCCGTCCCTGCGTCCCCCGCACAGCCCGCCCGCGCCAACCCCGCGCGGGCGGTGCCGTCGTCATCCCCGCCCACGGGAAGGCCCCCGATGTCCTCACCACTGCGCCGCGCCCTCGCCGCCGGCCTCCTCGCGCTGGCCACCGCCGGCGCCACCCTCACGGTCACTCCCACCGCCGCGCAGGCCGTGGTGCTGCCGAACAACTTCAAGAGCGTCGGCTACATGCCCTCCTGGACGGGCAACATCAACGCCATCCAGTACAACAAGCTGACCCACATCAACTACGCGTTCATCCTGCCCAACAGCAACGGCAGCCTCCAGGGCGTCGACGGGGCGCGGCTCTCCTCCCTGGTGTCGCAGGGGCACGCCAACAACGTCAAGGTCTCGATCGCGGTCGGCGGCTGGAACGACGGCAACGACTCGGCCTTCGAGGCCCTCGCGGCCAACGCCACCAGCCGGACGAACTTCGTCAACAACCTGGTCAACTTCGTCAACCAGTACAACCTCGACGGCGTCGACATGGACTGGGAGTACCCCGACCCGGGCGCCTCGGCCAACAACTACACCACGCTGATGACGCAGCTCGGTAGCGCGCTGCGCAGCCGCGGCAAGCTACTCACCGCCGCCGTGGTCTCCGAGGGCTACTACCTCGACGGTGTCCAGCCCGCCGTGTTCAACCAGGTCGACTGGCTCAACATCATGGCGTACGACGGCGGCAACCCGCACGCCGGCTACGACTGGTCGATCAACAGCATCAACGGGTGGAAGGCCCGCGGCCTGCCGGCCAGCAAGGCCGTCCTCGGCATCCCCTTCTACAGCCGCCCCGGCTACTACACCTACTCCGCGCTGGTGGGCATGGACCCGGCCAACGCCAACCGGGACTGCGCCACCATCGGCGGCGCGCAGCAGTGCTGGAACGGCATCCCGACGGTCAAGCGCAAGACGCAGTGGGCGCTGGCCAACGCCGGCGGCGTGATGAACTGGGAGCTGACCCAGGACACCACCGGCTCCACCTCGCTGCTCAGCGCGATGTACGACACCATCATCGGCGGCACCACCCCGCCGCCGACCGGTCGTACCGGCCGGATCACCGGCATCGGCGGCAAGTGCGTCGACGTGGCCTCGGCCAGCACCGCCAACGGCGCCGCCATCCAGATCTGGACCTGCAACGGCACCAACGCCCAGACCTGGACGGTGGGCAGCGACAGCACGCTGCGCGCCCTCGGCAAGTGCGCCGACATCACCAGCGGATCCACCGCCAACGGCGCGAAGGTCCAGCTCTGGGACTGCAACGGCAGCGGCGCCCAGGTCTGGCAGGCGCAGTCCAACGGGACGCTGCGCAACCCGCAGTCGAACAAGTGCCTCGACGTCACCGACAACACCTCCGCCGACGGCGCCCGGCTGCAGATCTGGGACTGCTTCGCCGGCGCCAACCAGCGCTGGACGCTCCCGGCCTGACGCCGCCCGCAGAGGCTCCCCGGGTCCCGGTAGGGACCACGGACCAGCCTGGCTCGTAGGGCCCCCGGTCGACGCGTTGGCGTCAGCCGGGGGCCCCGGCGTGCTCAGCGACCAGGGTGAGCATCTCCTGCACCGAGCCGGCCGGGTCGCTGACCGGGAACTGCACCGCCCGCACCACCGCCGTCGGGTCGACCAGCAGGGTCAGCCGCTTGAACCGGGTCACCCCGCCCGCACGGAACACCGGCAGCAGCAGCCCCGCTCCCAGCCGACCGTCCTGGTCGGACAGCAACGGAAACGGCAGTTCGGCGTACGCGGCGAAGTCGGCGAGCTGGTCGGGCCGCTGAGTGCTGACCCCGTACACCCGGACACCAGCGCTCGCGAAGTCCGCATGACGCCGGGCGTACGTGGTCGACTCCAGTGTGCAACCCCGGGCGCCGGGAATCTCCGCCCAACCGGGCGGATGGCCCTGTGTCCCCGGCACGTACGCCCCTGGGAACAGGTAGAGGACCGTCCACCCCTGCGTCGCGTCCACCGCCACCGGGTGCCCGTCGGCGGCGGGCAGGACGACCTCGGGCAACCGTCGACCCACCAGGTCGCGCACCCGGCGGGCCTCGGCTGAGTCGGCGTCGGCCGTGGCGGTCACGTCACCGTCACCCATCAGGTGCCTCGTTCCCCAGTCCTGCAGCGCGATGAGCACCGGCAACAGCCCCTCACCCCTCGCGGTGAGCACATAGTCGTAGCGCGGTGGGTGTCGTGAGTACGGCCGGCGCTCCAACACGCCGTGCTGGACCAGCGCGCCGAGGCGCTCGGTCAGCGCCCGTCGGCTGACGCCCAGCTCCCGTTGCAGCGCGTCGAACCGGGTCGTCCCGCCGGCGACGTCGCGCACGATGAGGAACGTCCACCAGTCCCCCAGTACGCCGAGCGCCTGCGCGATGCCGCAGTCCGCATCGGCAAGATCTTCTCGCCGCACCCGCTACCTCCGTCGCTTCCGATCCGACTATAGTCCGTTCCAGATTGGAACGTGTCGGCTCGGCGAACGGGGGACGGCGACATGCACGTCGACGAACGGCCGGCACGTTCTGGCGCTGGGAGACCGCCGGCACGACCAGCATGGTCGGGTCGGCGGTCGGCGCGGTTGCCCTGCCGCTGACCGCGCTCACCGTCCTGGACACCTCCGCGTACCAGCCCGCACCGCCGTTTTCCGGCCCGGTGCCTCCCCGCGGTCCTAGCCTGGGACCGGGCGCCCGCGCGGGCGACCTGACCGGGAGGAACGACGTGGCAGGGAACCAGACGAGCCAGGCGGCGACCCGCCGACGCCGCCAACTGTGGGCCGGAGTCCTCGCACTCGTCGGCCTGGTCCTGCTCATCATCGGCGTCACCGTCGCCGACGGCATCGCGGCCTGGGTCGAGGTGGTGGTCGCGATCCTGCTGCTGGTGACCAGCTACGTCGTGCAGCACCTGGCCCGGCGGGACATCGTCTACCAACCCGACGAGCGACGCTGACACCACCAGCGGCCGGGCGTACCCCAGATCGTCGGACGGTTGTGCCAGGCTGTCCGGCGTGGCACACCGACCCCCGATCCTGCTGATCGACTCAGCCAGCCTCTACTTCCGGGCCTACTTCGGCATCCCGGAGTCCGCCGCCAGGGCCGAGGACGGCACCCCGGTCAACGCGGTACGCGGCTTCCTCGACATGCTCGCCACCCTGATCCGGGTGCGGGGCGCCGACCGGATGATCTGCGCACTGGACTACGACTGGCGCCCGGCCTGGCGGGTCGACCTGCTGCCGTCGTACAAGGCGCACCGGGTCGCCCCGCAGGGCGGCGAGATCGTTCCGGACACCCTCTCCCCGCAGGTGCCGATGATCCTGGAGGTGCTGACCGCGGTGGGCATCACCGCGGTCGGCGCGAGCGGCTACGAGGCGGACGACGTGCTCGGCACCCTCTCGGTGACCCAGCCCGGCCCGATCGAGGTGGTCTCCGGCGACCGCGACCTGTTTCAACTCGTCGACGACGCCCGAGGGGTCCGACTGCTCTACGTCGGGCGCGGCGTCGCCAAGCTCGACGACTGCGACGACGCCGCAGTGCGGGCCCGCTACGGCGTGCCCGCCGACCGTTACGCCGACTTCGCCGCGCTGCGCGGCGACCCGAGTGACGGGTTGCCCGGGGTGGCCGGCGTCGGCGACAAGACCGCCGCCCGGCTGATCGAGCGGTACGGCAGCATCGACGGCATCCTGGCCGCGCTCGACGACTCCGACTCGTCCTTCGCACCGGGCCTGCGCGCCAAACTGGTCGCGGCCCGCGACTACCTGGGCGTCGCGCCGACGGTGGTCCGGGTCGCCCTGGACGTGCCCCTGCCGGAGCTGCCCACCGCGCTGCCGAGCGCGCCGGCCGACCCGGACCGGCTGCTCGAGCTCGCCCAACGCTGGAACCTGGCCGGCTCGGCCCGCCGCCTGGTCGACGCCCTCGCCGCGCCGCGCGGCGACGGGAAGCCGTCGACATCCCCGCAGGCGGGGTGAGCGCCCGACACGACCCGGTTGGGTAACGAGCGGGGGAACGCGGGTTCCCGCGCTCCCCGCTCGTTACCGTCGGTGAGGGTGGACCGGACAGGTCCATGACGTCGAGCGGTTCCGCAGGAGTGTCCCGTGCACCTCGCCGCACCGGAGCCCGGATCGCCCCGGGCCAGCGGTCCGCCGGTGCGCGACCCGGAGGCCCCGCGCCGGGTGACCCTCCTCGAACTCTTCTTCGACCTGGTGTACGTGGTCGCGCTGGCGCTCATCTCGCGAGGACTGGCCGAACGACTCGACTGGCACCGGGCCGGCGAGGCACTGATCATGCTGGCCGCCGTCTGGTGGACCTGGACGATCACCACGCTTGTCACCGACCTCTACAACCCGGAACGCACCGAGATCAAGCTGCTGATCAGCGCCGTGATGTTCGGCGCGCTGCTGATGACCACGGCGATCCCGGAGGCGTTCAACCATCGGGGGCTCGTCTTCGCCGGCACCTACGTGGCGATCCACCTGGGACGTGGCCTGTTCCTGATGCCGGCGGTACGCCGCGAACCGCAGACCCAGCGTCGGGCCGCCCGCATCTTCCTCTGGTTCGCCGTGTCGGCGATCCCCTGGCTCATCGGCGCGTTCGTCAGCGGGGACGCCCGGATCATCTGCTGGGCCGTCGCCCTCGCCATCGACTACCTCGGCTTCCGCCTCGCGTACCCGGTGCCGGGGCTCGGGGTGGTGCCGGAGAAGCAACGCAACGTCACCGCGGAGCATCTCTCCGAGCGCTACCAGCAGTTCTTCATCATCGCGCTCGGCGACGCCATCCTGACGATCGGCACCATGTTCAGCATGGAGCACAACGAGGCCGAGAACATCGGGGCGTTCGCGGTGGCCTTCCTGACCACGCTGCTGCTCTGGCGGATCTACGTGCACAAGTCCGGCGAGCTGCTGCCGACCGCCATCCAGGCGGCCGAGTCGCCCAGCAAGTTCCTCTTCAGCGCGCCGTACACCCATCTGCTGATGATCGCCGGCGTGGTCACCACGGCGGCCGGCTTCCACCTGGTGCTGCACGAGCCGACCGGGCGGACCCCGCCGGCCTGGCTGGCGGTGATCCTCGGCGGTCCGGCGCTGTTCCTGGCCGGCCGGGCCTCGTTCGAGTACGAGGTGTTCAGCCGGGTGTCGTGGTCCCGGCCCGGTGGGGTGCTGGCGCTGCTGACCGTCGCCCCCGCCCTGCTGTACCTGCCGCCGCTCTTCGCGTCCCTCGGCGGCCTGCTGGTGCTGACCGGCGTGGCCTACGCGGATTTCCGGCGTAGCCGCGGCAAGCCGCCGGAGGCCCCGTCACCGCCGCACTGAACCGCCCACCAGCTACTACACCAGGGCCCCGGCGTACCCCCGGACCCGCAGTCGTTCCCGGGCGCACCCGGCCAGGCGCACCTGCAGGCCGAGCGGCGCGGCGGCGCGGCGGACATCGTCCAGGTGCAGCGATCCGTGCCGGTCGACGGTCAGCACCGGCGGTTCTTCGAGGTCACCCTCCGGCGCGTGGAACGAGAGCAGGGTGACCGAGGTGGTGAGGTAGCCCGGGTAGGCGGCCCGCGCCGCTGCCTCGTCCCGGTGGAGCAGCACCACCAGATCGTCGAGGTGGGCGAAGTCGGCGGCGAGGGCGCCCGCCTTCCAGTGCGCCGGTTCCTCCCCCGCCCCGGTGAGATGCCGGGAGCGGTTCGCCGAGGTGATGTAGAGGTGATCCGTTGCCGTCTCGGCGAGCGCCCGCTCGAAGAAGGCGTTGGACGGGCAGGTCAGCCCGGGTGCGATCACCTGGGTGGTCCGCATCCCCTGGTCGACCTGGGTGAGGTGGTCGGGAAGCCGGTCGGCGGCCGGCCCACGGAAACCGAACGGCCCGGCACCGTAGAGAGCGTCCATCAGCGCCCGCACCCGACCGACCGGCAACCGCGGCGAGATCCGCGTCCAGTCGAACATCCCGGGGATCCGGCCGATCGCCGTGGTGATGCTGCCGACCTGGTGCACCGGTCGACCCTTGGCCAGGTTGACCCGGCGCACCGTGGCCGCGTCGGGGCGCGCCACGATGCCGTAGAAGTTGGCGAACGCCGCCGCGACGACCGCGCCGCCGGCAAGCGCGCGGGCCGCGACCGCGACGTCCTCGGTGCGGTCGATGTAGAGGGGCGGTGTCGGGGCGTCCATCAGTCCTCCTCGGCGGGGCCGTGAGGCAGTTCTACGTCCACTCACCCGGATGACGGCGAGGTCGGTCGGCGATCCGATAGCCGACAGGTGCCACCCGGTGCGGGCGGCGGATGCCCGGGCGGTACACAACGGCGGACGGCATCGGCCGGATGGGGGATCCGGCGGGGGTCGTAGCACGCAACCGTTAGCCGCGCGACCCGATTGGGTACAACGGCTGCACCTCAGATCCACCACATACCTCAGGAGGCAGCGATGCGCGGCAGCTCGATTCTCGGAGTCATCGTCGTGATCTGGTTGGTGATCGGCGCCATCGCCGGTGGCCAGCGCGGTTACTACAGCGGCGACGACACCAACTGCGCCGAGGCCGGCACCATCCTGGTCACCATCGTGGCCGGGCCGTTGAACTACATCGGCGCCAACCCGAAGGTCGACTGCAAGCTGCCCGAGCCTTCCAAGTAGACCACTGACGCACCCCGGCCCGTGCCCCCGCAGTGGGGGCACGGGCCGGACGCGGTTTCGGCGAGATCGCGCGGGACGACTAAGTCGTCTCCTCCCCCAACCGTCGGACCGTCGACCGGTCGCGTCCCCAGGCTGCCAGCGGCGCCAGGGCGCCGTTGAGGCGCGTGCCGTCCTCGGTCAACGAGTACTTGACGCGGGGCGGCACCTCGTCGTAGGAGACGCGGCGCACGACGCCGTCCGCCTCCATCTCCCGTAGATGGGAGGCCAGCACCTTCTCGGTGATCCCCGGAACTTCGACCTGATGCGTCGCCGCCTGGCGCTCTCGGTCACCCACCGCACACCGCCTAAGGCATCCTAGGAGGCTGGTTTGCGGTCGGGCGGCGTTTGTCCGGGCCGGGGCCGGGAACCGCCGATGCCTCAGTCAGCGGCACGGGAGCGGGAGTGGGCATGCAGATCGGCTACAAGCTGGCCGCGGAGGGGTACGGCCCGCAGGAGATCATCCGCCAGGCCGTTCTCGCCGAACGGGCCGGCTTCGACTTCGTCGAGATGAGCGACCACTTCCACCCGTGGCTGGACGCGCAGGGGCAC
Organism: Micromonospora sp. NPDC047644; assembly: GCF_040704315.1. NCBI lineage: Bacteria > Bacillati > Actinomycetota > Actinomycetes > Micromonosporales > Micromonosporaceae > Micromonospora > Micromonospora sp. NPDC047644. Next base: position 470,780 of record NZ_JBEYSY010000002.1, on the reverse strand, counting down.
TCGTCCTTCACCTGGAGCGTGCTCGGCGCCATCGCGGCCAGAACCAGCAGCCTGCGCCTGGCCACCGGGGTCACCTGTCCGACCGTCCGCTACCACCCGGCGATCATCGCGCAGGCCGCAGCGACCATGGCCCTGATCTCCGACGGCCGGTTCACCCTCGGAGTCGGGGCCGGAGAGCGGCTCAACGAGCACGTGGTCGGGCAGGGATTCCCCAGCGTTCGGGGGCGACACGAGCGACTACGCGAGGCGTTGGAGATCATCCGACTGCTCTGGCAGGGCGGCTACCAGTCGTACGAGGGCCGGCACCTGCACCTGGAGGACGCCCGCGTCTTCGACCTGCCGGACACCCTGCCCGTGATCGCGGTGGCGGCCAGCGGTGAGGCGTCGGCGCGGCTCGCCGCCGAGTTGGGCGACGGCCTGTTCGCCACCGAGCCGGACGCGTCGATCGTCGAGCACTACCGACGCGCCCAGGGTTCGGGCCCGCGCTACGCCGAGGTGCCGCTGGCCTGGGCCACCGACGAGCAACAGGCGGTGCAGGCGGTGTTGCGGACGAGCCGATGGATGGTCACCGGTTGGAAGGTGATGAGCGAACTGCCGAACCCGGTCAACTTCGCCGCGGCCAGCGCGTACGTCGAGGAGAAGCACATCCGGCAGCTCTTCGCCGTCGGCCCGGACCCGGAACCCCACGTCGCCAAGGTCCGGTCGTACGTCGAGGCCGGCTTCGACCACATCGTCCTGCAGAACGCCGGCCCCGACCCGGACGGCTTCCTCGACTTCTTCGCCGGCGACCTCTCCGGCCGCCTGCGCGCGATGGGTTGACCGTGACGGCGCTCCGCCCGTCCGGACGATCGCCGGACGGGCGGAGCACTCGGGATGAACGCGTTCGGGATGGCGCGCGGGTCGACGTTCAGCGGAAGCAGTGCGCGATCGGCACCTGGCTGCCCTCGCAGTTGGTCGGTTCGTTCTCGACCACCACGCTCTCGTCGTCGATCTTGACCTGGGCGTGCATACCGAAGATGCCGCCGGGCTTCACCGTCGACGCGTTGTGGGTGACCTTGCTGGTGTAGATCGCCACCGAGCCCGCGCTGGCGTAGATGCCCCCGCCCTGGGACGCGGCGCCGACAGCCTCGTTGCGGGTCACGTCACTGCCGCGGACCAGCAGGTTCGCCTTCTCGGCGTAGATGCCGGCTCCGTGTCCGTGGGTGGTGTTGCTGTCGATCACGCTGTCGTCGATCGGCGTCAGGCCCTTCACCGTCGAGACACCGCCGCCGTTGACTGTGGACGTGTTGCCGCGGATGGTCATCATGCTCATCACCAGCACCGCGTCGGAGTTGGCGGCACCGCCGCCGACCTGCGCGGTGTTGTTCAGCAGCTCGGTGTCGGAGACCTTCGTCCGGGCCGAGAAGCTGGCCAGCCCGCCACCCTGGGCGGCGCTGTTCTGGGTGAAGGAGACGCTCTCCACGTCGGCGGCGCCACGGTAGTTGCCCAGCCCGCCGCCGTAGGCGTTGGCGCTGTTGCGGTGGAATTCCGAGCGCTTCAGCGTCAGTACGCCACCGTTGAGCAGGCCCCCGCCCTTGCCCGCGGCGCCGGAGGCGCTGTTGCCGACGAACGTGGAGTCGGTGACCACCATGTTGCCGTCGTTGAAGATGCCGCCGCCGCCACCCTCGGGCGACAGCGAGGTGCTCTGCGTGACGGTGACCCGTTCCACCACGGCGGTGGCGCCGTGAACCACGTGCACGCTGCCGCCCTCGATGGCCGAGCGGCCGTTGTGCAGTTCCACGTCGCGCAGGGTCAGCTCGCCACCGTCGCGGACGGTGAAGAAGCGGAACGAGGCGGCCTGGGCGGCGCGGGCGATGGTGGCACCCGCGCCGTCGACGGTGATCGGCTGGTAGATCACCGGCAGGCCGGCGGTGTCGTCGGCCGGGTTGTGCGGCGGCGCCTCGGCGTCGCCGGGTGTCTCGGCGGCGTCGGCGGCCTCCCGGGCGTCACGGATCCCGCCGTCGTACTGGTCGGTCTCGTGGAACGCCTCGGTGAGGGTGTAGCGGCACTTGGGCGCGAGGCGGAGTTCTCCGCCGCCCTCGGCGTTGGCGGTGACCAGCGCCGCCACCAGCTTCGCGGCGTCGCACGGCACCGACACCACGCCCCGCTTTCCGGTGCCCGGGGTGGTGGGACGGGCCCGCTCGGCGTCGGGGTCGGGGCGGTCGCCGCCGCGCCGGTCGTCGTCGGCTGCCGGGGTCAGTCGGGCCAGACCGGGCAGGGCGAGGGCGCGGTCGGCGGCGGCGGTTGCTCCGGCCGCTCCCACGACCAAGCTCCCCGCCAGCAAACCGCTGGCTAAGAACCATCGGGACCGCCGTCTGGGTCGAGTCGCGCGGTCTCCCTCTCGGTACGTGGACATCAACGGTGCCTACCTTCCTGCGTACGTGACGTGACCGCGCGCCGATTCGGGCGCGGGGGGCTCGACGAGTTCGCCGGCTACCAAACGTCACGATAGGTCCGCAATACGGACAGGAAGGTGTGAACGTGAATAGTGCCCTCTTTCATCTTCAAAGCTGTCAGAACGGCATCGAGGTCACCCGCCGACATGGATGCCGGGCCGACGCAGCGGGTCCTGTTCGGTCCGGCGGATGATCTCCCGCACCACCGGCGGGGTGTCCCCCCGGCCCAGGATGAGGTAGCGCGCCAGGTGCGCGATCGGGCTGCCCTCCGACCACTCGAAGTGCGCATGCGGACGGACTCCGGTGACGTCCCGCAGGGCCAGCAGGATCGCGGCGATCGCGTTCGGCACGGCCGGGCTGTCGGCCCGCAGCACCCGGAAGCCACCCACCTCGATCCCGTGTACGCGCAACACCTGACTGAACTCCGACGGATCGACCACATCGATCTCCAGGAACAGCACGTCCGCGGCCCCGGGCACCGGATTCATCCCACGCTGCGCCCGCTCCTTGAGCGTGTACTCCTTCACCGACCCCTTTTGCCGCTTGTTCGCGATCAGGTGCAGCTGCCCGTCGTGGGCCAGCGACTCGCTGATGAACCGACGGGCCGCCTCGTCGAACTCGATCCGCTCGGCGCGCAGCTCGGTGGTCCGGGTGACCCGGGAAACCAACGAGACCACGATGATGCCGAGGATGAACAGCGCGGAGATCGTGATGCCGTCCGGCTGTTCGATGACGTTCTCCAGCAGCGCGTACAGCAGCACCAGGGTCAGCACCGTGAAGCCGATCGCGGCGCCACGCCGGCGGTGACGGGCCGCCGAGATCGTCACCGCCACCGCCCCGGAGACCATCATGGCCAGAATCCCGGTGGCGTACGCCCCGGCCTGGGCGTTGACGTCGGCGCGGAAGGCGATCGTGATGGCGACGCTGACGACGGTGTAGACGATCACGACGGGGCGTACCGCCCGCGCCCACTCCGGTGCCATGCCGTACGACGGCAGGTAGCGGGGCACGATGTTGATCAGCCCGGCCATCGCCGAGGCGCCGGCGAACCAGAGGATGAGCACGCTGCTCACGTCGTAGACGGTGCCGAACACCTCCCCCAGGTAGGCGTGCGCCAGGAACGCCAGCGCCCGCCCGTTCGCGCCGCCGCCCGGTTGGAACTCCTCCTTCGGAATGAGCGCCGTGGTCACGAAGGTCGTCGAGATCAGGTACACCGACATGATCAACGCGGCGGTGGTGAGCAGCCGGCGCGTGTTGCGGATCCGGGCGGCGAGCCGGGCCTGCCTGTCCGGGCCGTCGGCCGACACCAGGGGCATCATGCTGACCCCGGTCTCGAAACCGGACAACCCCAGCACCAGCAGCGGGAATGCCAACACGGCGGTGAGCAGCACCTGGCCCGGCCCGCCAGCGGTCGAGGTCAGCGCGGCCGTCCAGTTCGACACGATGCCCGGGTCCTCGACGATCCGACCCACCGCGACCACGACGATCACCGCGTTGAGCACCAGGAAGACCACGACCAGCGGGATGGCAACCACCACCGCCTCGCGGAATCCGAGCAGGAACACCCCGCCGAGGATGAGCAGCAACGCCACCGTCACCACGACCGGCACCACGGACCCGTGCAGGACCTCCGGCAGGTACGGGTTCTCCAGCAGGTGCACGGTGGCGTCGGCCGAGGAGAGAGTGATCGTGATGATCCAGGAGGTGGCCACGAAGCCGAGCAGCACGAGGACGAAGATCTTGCCCCGCCAGAACGGCAACAACCGCTCCAACATCGCCACCGACCCCTGCCCGTGCGGGCTCTCGTGGGCCACCCGCCGGTACATCGGCAACATGCCGAACAGGGTGAGCGCGACGATCAACAAGGTCGCCAGCGGGGAGAGCGCCCCGGCCGCCACCGCCGCGATGCCCGGCAGGTACGACAGCGTGGAGAAGTAGTCCACGCCGGTCAGGCACATCACCTGCCACCAGGCGTGCCGACGGTTCTGCCCCTCGGTCGCCTCGGGGCCCGGCGGCTGCACCTGGTGCTGAAAGAGCCACCGGCGCAGCGGACTGGCCGGCGGCGCCGAGCGGGCCGGCGTGGCCACGCGTTCGGGCACCACGACGCCCTGCCGACCACCCCGACGGGGGCGGGCCGGATCGCGGGCCGCCCGCAGCGCCGGGTCCGGCCCACTCGGCGCGTGGCGGCGCCCGCTCCAGCGCCGTGGTCTTGCCCGGTGCTCGTCACCCATCGCCCGTCCCACCCTCACAGGTCCTGATCTGACGGTAGGCGGTGCCCCGGCGCCCTATCGGCGGAACCGGGGACCTGTTCGGCCTGCTCAGGACAGGTCCGCGACGGCGAGCAGCCGGGCCAGCGCGGGTGGGTCGGCGACGGTGACCGTGGCCGCCGGGTGCCGGGGCCGCCCCCCGGGCAGCAGCGCCGCCACCGGTACCCCGAAGCGCAGGCAGATCCCGCCGGCCGCGCTGCTGCCGAAGGTCGCGCCGCCGTCGGCCAGCGACAGGTGCGGACCGATCGCCCGCCACCAGCGGTACGGTCCGCTCAGCTCGACCGCCGTGATGTTGCCCCGGTCGGTCCGCAGCCGCCACGGCCCGTACCGGATCATCAGGTCCCGTTCGGTGACGGCGACCCAGGCCGTCGCCGGGCGGACCCCGAGCAGCGCCAGCACCGGGCGGAACACCGGATCGAAGCGGAACGGAAACCGGGCCGCGACGCCGGTCACCGGGCGCCGGGCCGAGCGGTGGGTTTCGACACCGGGCCGCCCGGCCGCAGAGGGCCGGGCCGCGCGGGCCGTGGGCGGGCGGCGGGCCGACGCCGGGCCAGGACGGTCATGGCGCGGGCGTACCCGATCCGAGCCCGCCGACACCCCCGGATCCGCAGGCCGTCGACGGGACTCCCACCCGGCGTTCCCCCACCGCCGGCCGACACCCCCCGGGCCGGCCGACGGCGGCAGACGGTCGACACCCCCCGAGGCCGACCGGCTGTCCCCTGGGTGACCGACCCGACCTCGGGTGGCCACACGGGGTGGAACTGGTGGGACGCGCCTCCGCGCTCCGCCGCCCCCCACGGGGCGGAGCGCGGAGGCCCCCCGTCCCGGCTACTGCAGGAACGCCCCGAGGGGCGACAGCAGCAACCGGCCGAGCGCCGCGGCGTTGTCGTCCAGCCGTGTGCGCTCACACTCGCGGGCGTCCGGGTCGTGCCGGCACCGCCAGATCTTCTGCGCGTTACGCCAGGCGACATCCCGGGTGTACTCGACCAGTTCCCCCTGGTACCAGTCGTCGATGTCGCCGTTGAGCATGTCGATGAGCAGCTGCCACCGCTCCAGGTAGCCCCGGCGCAGGCCGGGGATCTTGTCGGCGAAGATGTTGTTGATCTCGAGGTAGTCGTGGTGCTGGTCGCTGCCGTCGACCGGCTCCGACTCCAGGTGATCGAAGGTGGTCACCAGGGCGAACGGCAGGTCGAAGTTGATGTGCGCGTTCACCCCGGCCGCCGCCGACGGCAGCGGACGGGCATCCGGCCCCCGCATCCGCTCGAAGAGGCACGACCACGCCCTCGGGGTGCCGGGGCTGGAGTCGGTCCACAGCCGCATCGCGTCGAAGTACCGGGCGGCGAACTCGACGTCGAGCCGGGAGAGGAAGACCGGATCGACGAAGCGGTCGTCGTACAGCCCGTCCAGCACGCTGCTGGTGATCGTCAGATAGAGCTTGTTGAAGTCGGCCAGCGGACAGCTGGCCTCCAACGGCGGCAACCGGACCAGCATGTCCTGAAGCTTGGTCAGATGATCGACCACGGCCGGCACGTCCGCGGGATGGTCGGCCAGCAGGTCGACGATGTCCCGGTGCACGGGGCCCCAGACCGGTTCGATCATTTCTCCTCCATTGTGGTCGGCGGCATCCCCCGTGCCGTCGTCGACGCGGCCCAGCCTCTCAGCCGACACCCGCCCACCGGATCAGTAGAACGACGTATCCCGGCGCGCACACGCGCCGGGATACGTACGGAAGGTGGAGTCGGTCAGCCCCGTTGGTTACGCAACTGGATCGCGCTGGCCTGCACGCGGGTACGGACCTGGAGCTTGTCGAAGATGTGCGACACGTGCACCCCGATGGTCCGCTCGCTGATGAACAACCGCTGCCCGATCTCCCTGTTGGTCAACCCCTCGGCGACCAGAGCGAGCACTTCCCGCTCCCGGGAGGTGAGCGCCGCCAACTCGTCGTCGGACGCCTCGACCGGGACGCCGCGCGCACCGGTGGTGCTGTCGCGCTCGTCCAGCGACACCCGGGCCCGCCCGGCCAACTCGCGGATCTCCGAGGTCAACGGCACCGCGCCCAACCCCTGCGCCACCCGGTACGCCTCCCGCAGGAGCTTGCCGGCGGTGGCCACCCGGCTGCGTCGAGCCAGCAGCGCCTCGGCCTGCCGCAGTCGCGAGTACGCCGCCGGATAGGGGTGATTGCGTCGATCCCACTCGGCCGCCGACGCGGCCCACAGCTCCGGATCGCTGCCGTCGAGGCGGCTCACCTCGGCGGCGCACAGTGCCAGGAAGCCCTCCACCACCGAGCGCACCGGCCGGGCGGCACCGGCGCTCTTGCGGGCCACCCGCTCGGCCACGTCGCGCAGCCGGCGTACCGCCGTCGGGTCCACCTCCACGGTGCGGCTGGCGTGCGCTTCAGCCTCCGCGCGCAGGCCGTGCCAGACCAGCGCGGAAAGGATCATCACGTCGTCGGAGCGGCTCTCGGTCAGGCCGCGCTGCACCGCCTGCCGCGCCACGTCGTGCCGGCCCTCCCACATGGCCAGTCCGGAGCGCAGGGTGAGCAGCGGAATGACGTGCCGCGCCCCGCCGCCGGCCAGCAGGGTCGCCACCGCGTCGAGGTCCCGACCGGCGGCCTCGATGTCGCCGTAGCCCACCGACAGCCGGCACCGGGCCAACAGCAGCTCGACGGCGTCCGCGCCGGACGGTCGGTGCCGCAGGGCCGCGGCCACCACCTTCTCCGCCTCGGCCCACTGACCCACCCGGAACAGCCCGTTGATGGCGATGGCCAGCAGTCGGGTGCCCCAGGTGCGGCCCAGGCCCAGCTCGGCCACCCGTTCGGCACCCCGCCGGGCCACCACCACGCCCTCTTCGAGGACGTTCAGCGGCCCGGTCAGCAGCTCCGCCAGGTGCAGGTACGCGCAGGCCACGTCCTCGGGCTGGCCGGCACGCTCGGCGGTGTCGAGGGCGTCGCGCATGACCGCCAGACCGGCGTCCGGGTCTTCCAGACAGGCGTCGCTGAAGCCCAACGCAGAACTGGCCAGCACCACCTCGGTGGCCGAGCCCGCCACGTTCTCGGCCAACGCCAGCGCCTCGCGGGCCCGCTCACCGGCGTCGGCGTAGCGGCCCAGGTGCAGCAGCAGCTCGGCCAGGCGGGCGGCGGCGCTGGCCCGGTCCCGAGGGGAGCAGTCCGCCGCCTTCAGCGCCCGCTGGTACTCCTCCTCGGCCAATGCGGAGCGACCGGCGGCGGCCAGGTAGCGGGCCCGGCGGATGTGCAGCGCGCAGCTCGGCTCGCCGCCCCGCAGCGCGGCCAGCTCCTCCAGCAGGGCCAACGCGCGGGCGTGCTCCCCACAGTGGTGGGCCGCCTCGGCGGCGTTCTCGAGCAACTCGACCCGGTCCACCGTCAGCGGGCCCGGCTCGGCGGCCAACTGCAACGCCGCCGACCAGTGCCGGTGCGCCTCGGCGTAACCGTGCAGCCGCTCGGCCTCCTGGGCGGCGGCCACCGCCGCCGGCAGGGCGCGCGCCGGTTCGCCGGCCAGCCGCCAGTGGTGCGCCAGCCGGGCCTGGTGCAACTCACCCGGCGCGGTGGTCAGCGCCTCGGCGTAGCGTCGGTGCAGCCCGGAGCGTTCGGCCGGCAGCAGCTCGTGCGCCAGCACCTCGGCCACGAGGCGGTGCCGCAGCCGGTAGCCCTCGTCGGCGCCGACCAGCAGCCGGTGCGCCACCGCCGCCCGGGCCGCGGCGATCAGCTCGTCCTCCGGCATCCGCAGCACCTCGGCCAGCAGCCAGTGCTGCACCGGCTCGACGCCGGCGGCCACCGCGTGCACCACGGCGTGCGCGTGCTGGGGCAGCGCGTCGACCCGGTCGAGGAAGATCTCCCGCAGCGTCTCGGACAGCCCGTCGCGGCCGTCGCGCAGATCCCGGGCCAGCTCCTCGATGACGAACGGGTTACCGCCGCTGCGCTGCCACACCTGCTCGGCCGCGTCGGCGCTCAGCGTCCGGCCGACCACCGCGGCGGCGAGCGTCTCGGTGTCGGCCCGGCCCAGCGGCGCCAGGTCGAGCACCCGCACCGTGCGGAGACGACGCAGCTCGGTGAGCACCCGGCGCAGCGGGTGCGCGCCCTGCAACGACTCGGCGCGCACCGCCGCCAGCACCGACAACTGAAGATCACCCAGGCCGGCCAGCAGGTAGAGCAGGAGCTGCCGGGTGCTGCGGTCGACCCACTGGAGGTCGTCGAGGATCAGCACCAGCGGGCGACCCTCGGCGATCAGGTGCAGGCCACGGGAGACCCGCTCCAGCAACGCGCCGGCGCCGTCCGGGCTGGCGGTCTCGTCGGCGAACATCTGCAACAGCCCGCGCACCGCCGAGGAGGTACGGGCGGGCGACGCGGACACCTCGGTGTCGAAGCGGCGCAGCGCCTGCAACAGCGGGTGCAACGGAGAGGCGTCGCCGATGTCCAGGCAACTGCCGGTGAGCACCACGGCACCCCGCTCCCGCAGGCGGTCACCGATCTCGCCCAACAGCCGGGTCTTTCCCACACCGCTCTCGCCGGTCAGGAAGACCGCAGCGGTCTGCCCGTGCGCGGCGTCACCGAGCAACGCGGACCGAACCGTCTGCACCAGCTCGGCCCGGCCCACGAGCGGTGCGGTGTCCACATCGCTGGCCATGCCACGCAGCCTAATCACAGGGCCCCACACCGTTCTACGGCCGCCCACCGCTTGTGGTACTCCTCGCGTCGACTTTGCGACTAAAGGTTGCAGGTGGCCGACATACGTCGTTCGGCAGATCCCCCGTCGGCCCACTAGTGCCAATCTCCGGAGGTGATCAGGCAACAGCGGGAAGAAAGGCCGGTGCGACACCCATGACCACCAGCATCATCGTCGACACGCAACGGACCGTCGCCCCGCTCTGGCCGGTACCCCAGGAGAGGCGCGTCGTCACCGTCCTCTTCGCGGACATCGTCGGCTCGACGGCCCTGGTGGACCGCCTCGACCCCGAGGACGTCCGAGCGTTGCAACGGGCCTACTTCGACACCGTCGCCGGTGTGCTGCACCGCTGGCACGGGGTGGTGGAGAAGTACATCGGCGACGCCGTGATGGCGCTCTTCGGCGCCCGGCACTCCGACGGCTTCGACGCGTACCGGGCGGTACGCGCCGGGCTCGAGATCCAGGCCGCGCTGGACCGACGGCCCATGGTCGACGGCATCAGGCTGCGCGTCCGGGTCGGTGTCGCCACCGGCGAGGTGGTGGTCGACCTGGGCGACGCCGTCACCGGCGGGCACGGCGTGGCCAGCGGGGCGGTGATCACCGCGGCGGCCCGCCTGCAGGAGTACGCCGCGCCCGGTGCCGTCGCGCTCTGCGCGGCCACCGCCCGCGCCACCGCCGGCCTGATCACCCAGCGTCAGCTGACGCCGGTCGCCGGCCGGGTGCCGCCGGCGCCGGTCTGGCACGCCCTCGGTCCGGTACGCCCGAGTGCCGACCGGCACGACGGCCCGTTGATCGGTCGACGCCGCGAGCTCGCCACCATCGGCGACCAGTTGGGCGAGGCCATCCGTAACCGGACGCCACGCTGGATCTCACTGGTCGGCCCCACCGGCAGTGGCCGTAGCCGGCTGCTGCACGAGCTGACCCAGGGCCTGACCATGATGGACGGACTGCCGGTCCGCTGGTGCGTGGCGACGTGCCAGCCGTACCCCGACCAGGTCTTGGCACCGGTCGCGCACCTGCTCCGCGGCCTCGCCGGGATCCGGCACAGCGACGGCCCGGCGGCGGTCCACGACCGCCTCGTCGCCGCCCTGACGCCGCTGTTCACCCCGACCCGGGTGGCCACCGCGGTCGCGGCGCTCCGACAGATGCTGACCACCCCGGACGGCTCGGCCGCCGCCCTCGCCGGCGCGGCGACCTTCCGCGAGGTTCTGCTGCGACTGGCCGCCCACCAGCCACTGATCGTGGCCGTCGACGACCTGGACCGGGCCGCGCCCGCGGTGAGCCGCTTCCTGCACGCGCTGTACGACGCGGCGACGGAGCGTGGACTGCCGCTGGCCCTGCTCACAGTGCACCAGCCGCAGTGGACCGACACCCGGCCCGGCCCGTCCCGCCAGCTGACGATCGGCCCCCTGGCCACAGTGCAGTCCGGACGGCTGCTGCGTCACCTGCTCACCCGGGCCGGACAGCCGGTGGCCCTGGTCGACCGACTGCTACCCCTGGTGGGCGGCCGCCCCGGGCACGCTTCGGCGTACGTCACGTCGCTGGTGGACGGTGCCGATCCGGCGGCCCTCCCGCTGCCCGAAGCGGTACGCCGGGCCGTCGGCGCGGAACTGGACCACCTCGACGGTGAGCGGCGGGCGGTGCTGATGGCCGCCGGCACCCTCGGTGGTCGAATCTGCGGGCCGGCCGTGGACCGGGCACTCGGCTGGACGCCCGGCCGGTCCGCGCCGGCGCTCCGCGCGCTGGTCACCGCCGGGCTGCTGCTCCCCCACCACCTCGACGGGTACGCGTTCGCCGCTCCCGCGCTGCGCCAGGTCGCCGTCGAACGCTTGCCCCGCGCCCTGCGGGCCGTCTTCCAACGCCGGACCGCCGCCGGGCCGCACCCCGACACGGAGCACGCCGGCCCGCCCGACTCGCTCGCTGGTGCGCCCAACGGCTCGCCGGCAAGGAGCGCGCAGATCGTGCGCCTCGACACCGTTGGCGCTCGGACCAGCCGCCTCGACACCGTTGGCGCTCGGACCAGCCGCCTCGACACCGTCTTCGCGTCGCTGGCGTCGGCAGGCCCGGGCGGCACCATCGGCCCGACCCCGCTGAGGCGAGGCAGCCCCACCCCGACGATGGCCACCCGTCCCGCCGCGTCGGGTCCCGCCACCAACCGTACGGCGGGCCCGCGCCAACTCCGGACCGTCACCTCGGCGGACGACGTACCGCCGACGCCGGCCACCGCGGCGTCCCGACCTCGACGCCGCGCGGGCGGTGACCGGCTCCGGGACGTCGGACGACCCGCGACGCCGATCCGCCCTATGCCAGCGAACCCGGCCGGACAGTGGACACTCGCCGACGCCAACACTGCGAAAGACGTCGCACGGGCAGCACCCCGCCCACCACTGATCCGCCCCCTGGACGACCTACCCGCCTCCGCCTAACCCCACCCCGCCTCCGCCCGCCCCGCCAAGCCCCGCCAAGCCGCGAAGCGCCCCGCCAAGCCCGACCCCTACGCCCAGCCCAGCCCTCGCCGCCGCCGCCCCGCCCTGCTCCGACCCGACCCGACCCGACCCGACCCCGTCGATCATGGAGTTGTGGTGGGTGACAAATGCCTCGGGAACCAACAAGTCAGGCACCACAACTCCATGATCGACGGTTCTCACCGGCGATCTTGCACTTGCTGTCCCGACATAAGCGGCATCCGACCGATATCGACAACTGAAACTGCAAGATCGGCGCGCGCGAGGGGCGCGGGGCGGGGGCGGGGCGGGGGCGGCGCGGGCCGCGGGGCGCGGGCCGCGGGGCGCGGGCGGGGTGGGGCGGGTTAGGGTACGGATGCTGTGGCTAGTAACGCTGCGGTGGGCAGCGCGAGCAGGCCGTCTTGGCCGCGGTAGCGGGCGGTCAGCTCGTCGTACGCGGCACGAATACGGCTGATCACCGCCGCCGGCTGGCCCTCCATCACCAGACCTGGCTTGCTGACGCCGTTGGCGGGGCCACTCCACCAGGCTTCCGGGTCGGTGCGGTGCGCCCAGGTGAGCGTGTCGCAGCGCACGTCGGTGAGCCCCGCCTGGTCGAGCAGGCCCGCCAACCCGTCGGGGGTACGGGGGAAGTCCCGGTCTGCGTCCACGGTCGGTCCGGGGGCGCGACGGTCGACGCCAGCGGCGTCGAAGACCTCACCCCAGAGGCTCTGCGCCTCGGGCGGGGGGTGCGGCCACACGGTGACCGCGACCCGACCACCGGCCCGGACGACCCGTCGCAGCTCGGTGATAGCGGCCAGCGGGTCGCCCACGTGGTTGATCACGAAGTTCGCCACGGCCGCGTCGAACGACCGGGAGTCGAACGGGAGGTGCGGCAGCGATGCGAGGCGGACCTCGTCGACGGAGGGAAGGCGGTCGCGCGCCCACTCGACCATGCTGGGCTCGGCGTCGACGGCGACGACTGTGGCGTGGCGAGCGCAGGCCAGCCCGGCCACCGTGCCGGAGCCGGTGCCCACGTCGAGCACCCGCGTGCCAGCCCCGACGTCGGCGGCGTCCAACAACGCTGGCGCGGGGTACGCGCAGAGCGCGGCGAGACTACGGTCGTACGCCTCCGCGCGCCCAGCCCAGCGTGACCGTTCGTATTCGTCGAAGGCCGTCGTGGTCATCGCCGGGCCCCCTTCGAGGATCTTGATGGTGGCGCCACGATATCGAACGTGGCGTGTTCGGCGGTGCCCCGCGCCCTGGCGGACCGCCGCCCGCGCCTGCCGTGAGTTGGCTGCCCGGCGTGCCGTGCGAGCGGACGAGCCGCTCACCAGCGTGACTAGGATTGGTCCGTCATGCTGCTACGGGTGCTCGGGCCGCTTGAGGTCGAGGTCGACACAGGCGGGCCGGTCGACCTCGGCGGGCCCCGTCAACGGGCCGTGCTCGCGCTGCTGCTCGCGGCCCGCGGCGAGGTCGTCTCCGTCGGGCAGATGATCGAGGATCTGTGGCGGGGTGACGCGCCGCCGCGGGCGATCGCGTCCCTCCAGGCGTACGTCTCGCATCTGCGCCGCCTCCTGGAGCCGGCCCGCGAGCGCCGGGCACCGGCCCGGGTCCTGGTCACCACGGCACCGGGTTACGCGCTGCGGCTGCCCGCCAATGCCGTCGACGCCGGCCGGTTCGAGACGCTGCTCGCCGAGGCGCGTGCGGCGAACCCCACCGACCCGGGCCGGGCCCGTCGGGTGCTCACTGTCGGGCTCGATCTGTGGCGCGGCCGGGCGTACGCCGAATTCGTCGGTGAGCCGTGGGCGCAGCCGGAGGTGCTGCGGCTGGAGGAACTGCGGCTCGGCGCCCGGGAACTGCTGGTCGACGTGACGGTGCGCTGCGGCGACGCGGCCGAGGCGGTGCCGGAGGCGGAGCTGTTGACGCGGCAGGCGCCGCTGCGGGAGGAGAGCTGGCGGCTGCTGGCGCTGGCGTTGTGGCGTACCGGTCGGCAGGGCGACGCGCTCGCCGCGCTGCGCCGGGCCCGGGCGACCCTGGCCGATCAGCTCGGACTGGACCCGGGCCCGGCGCTGGTCGAGGTGGAGTCCGCCATCCTGGGCCAGCGACTCGACCTGCTGCCACCGGTGGCGACGCCAGCGGTACGCGTGCAGCGGCAGGTGTCGGAGGAGGTCTTCGTCGGCCGGGAGGCGGAGCTGGGGGCGCTCCGGGAGGCAGCCGACGAGGCGGTGGCGAGCGGACCGCGAGTCGCTCTGCTCAGCGGTGAGGCCGGGGCCGGCAAGACGAGCCTGCTCACCCGCTTTCGGGACGAGCTCACCTCTCACGGCTGGCTGGTCGCCGTCGGCCGCTGCCCCGAGGTCGAGGGCGCCCCGCCGGCCTGGGCCTGGGTCGACGCGCTGCGGCAACTCGCGGAGCAGGCACCCCCGGGTGACCTCGCACCGGCGCTCGCCCCGCTGCTCGCTGAGGGCGACGGCGAGTCCGGCGGGGACGTCACCGCCGGCCGGTTCCGGCTGCACCGCGCCGTCGGCGCCTGGCTGGACGCCGCCTCGGCTCGCAGACCGGTCACCGTGATCCTCGACGACCTGCACGCCGCCGACGCCGAGACGTTGCTGCTGTTGCGGAGCGTCACCGAGATGACCACCGGTACCGTCCTGTTCGTCGCGGCGCTGCGGCCGGCCGACAACACCGAGCGGCTCGCCGACACGATGGCCGTCCTGGCCCGTCGGTCACCCCACCGGATCCCGTTGGGCGGTCTGACCACGTCCGAGGTCGAACGTCTGATCGGCGCGCTGGCCCGGACCACGGTCGATCCGGCAACGGTCGCCGCGTTGGCCGAGCGGACCGGCGGCAACCCGTTCTACGTCCGGGAGTCAGCGCGACTGCTCGCCGCCGAGGGCACGCTCGTGGCCATTTCCGACGTGCCCGAGGGCGTACGCGATGTGCTGCGCCGACGACTCTCCCGCCTCCCGTCGACGGCCGTCTCGGTGCTACGTCTCGCCTCGGCCGTGGGGCGGGAGGCCGAGGTGCGAACGCTCGTCGACGCCGCCGGCACCGACGAGGGCGCTGTCCTGCGGGCACTGGAAGCCGGGTTGGCCGCCGGGCTGCTCACCGAACCGGCGCCCGGTCGGGTGCGGTTCGTGCACGGCCTGGTCTGCGACACCATCTACACCGACCTGCCGCAGCTGCGTCGCACCCGCCTGCACGCGCGGATCGCCGCCGCCACCCGTCGGCTGCGGCCCGACGACTACCCCGCCCTGGCCCACCAGTACGCCCGCGCCGCGTCGGCCGACACCGCACCACTGGCCGTCGACTACGCCATCCGGGCGGCCGAGCTGGCCGAGCGGCGGTACGCGTACGACGCCGCGATCGAGCTGCTCAGCAATGCCGTGGAGGCCGCCGCCTCGGTCGCCGAGGACCGCGACGCGCTCCGGGTCGACCTGCTCGGACGGCTGCTGCGCGCCCAGGCGCGGGCCGGCGCGGTGGCGGCCGCCCGGCAGACCCGCGCCCGGGCCATCGACGTCGCCGCGGCGTCCGGCCGCGACGACCTGCTGGTCGCGGCGTTCACCGCGTGGACCGTCCCCACCCCGTGGCTGACCCACGAGTACGGCGTGGTGGACCACCGGGTCGTCGAACTGCTCACCCGGCTGCTGCGGGCCGACGACCTGGACCCGGTCGCCCGCTGCCGGCTGCTGGAGGCACTGGCTACGGAGTTGGACGGCGAAGCCGATCCGCGGGGCGTGGCGGCGGGACGGGAGGCGCTGGCCCTCTCGCAGCGGCTGGGCGACCCCGAGCTGCGCGCCCTCGGGCTGGCCGCACGGCTGCGCACCATGAGCTACGAGCGGGAGGCGCCGGCCCGTCGGGCCTTGGCCGTGGAGCTGCGCGACCTCGCCGACGACAACGGGCTGGTCACCTACCGTTCGGTCGCCGAGCAGGCACTGGGCCACGCCGCTGCCGCGCTCAACGAGCCGGACGAACTACGCCTCAGCGTCGCCCGGCAGGGATGGCTGGCCGAGACGTACCAGCTGAACGAGGCGCAGACGATCAACCTGTGCTCACTGGGCGCCCTCGCGCACGTCGCCGGCGACTTCGCGGCCGCGCGGCGGCACTACGACCAGGTCGCCGTGCAGATGCGACGGCAGGGTTCGCTGCACGCCGAGGCCTTCCACTACTTCTCCACCGGCACCCTGCTGATCAGCCAGGGACGGTTCGGTGAGCACCTGGAGGCGACCCGGCGGATACGGGGGTCGTTGGGCCCGATCGTGGACGACCTGCTGGCGCTGGCGCTGATCGGAACCGGACGCCTGGACGAGGCGCGGACCATGCCGATCGGACGGCACACCTACCGCCCGGACTACTTCGAATCGGCGCTGCTCAGCGTCCGCGGGATGGTCGTCGTGGCGCTGGGTCGACGGGACCTGGCCCAACCCGTGATCGACGCGCTGCTCCCGGTACGCGACCAACTGGCCGGTTTCTCCACCACCGCGGCCGTGGTGCGGCCGGTCGCGCTGACGCTCGGTGAGTTGTTCCGGCTGGTGGGCCGCGGCGAGGAGACGAACCGGCACTTCACTCTCGCCGCACGGGTCGCCCGTCGGTGGGAGTCGCCGCACTGGTTGGCGGAGGCGACGGCGGCGATGGCCCGCTGACCGTCACGGTTGGCGGATTCCAAGCCGCTTCCAAGTGGCACCGAGCATGATCAACAGATCTGTGCCACTTGATTCCTCGGAAAGGTCACCGTGAACCAGAACCACCGCGAAGCCATGGCCGACGTACGCGACATGTACATGGCCCACTCGGCGCTCCGTCGCGAGTTCAGCCTGCTGCCGCAGCTCGTCCGCGACGTCACTCCGGGCGACGCCACGCGCGCGGAGGTCGTCGGCGCCCACGCCGAGATGCTCTGCCACATCCTGCACGTGCACCACGAGGGCGAGGACCTGCTGCTCTGGCCCCGGCTGCTGGAGCGCGGCGGCGCAGAGGCCGCGGCGATCGTGCCCACCATGGAGGCGCAGCACCACGCCATCGAGGACGCCCACGCCGCGGTGGTCGGCCTGCTCCCCCAGTGGCGCAGCACCGCGCGCGGCGGTGAGCAGCTCGCGGACGCCCTGGAGCAGCTACGCACCGCGCTGATCGAGCACATGGCCCTGGAGGAAAGCGAGATCCTGCCGCTGGCGCAGCGGCACGTCACCGCCCGGGAGTGGATGCAGCTCGGCGAGCACGGCATGAGCAAGTCCCCGAAGAAGCAGCTCCCGCTGGCGTTCGGCCTGGCCATGTACGAGGGGGACCCAGAGGTCGTCAGGGCGGTGCTGGCGCACGCTCCGCTGCCGGCCCGGCTACTCATGCCCATCATCGCGCCCCGGCTGTTCGCCAGCCACGCCAAGCGGGTGCACGGCACCGCCACGCCCCCGCGCATCGGCGCCGGCGCCCGCTGATCGAGGTCCGAGTCCCCCGACCCGGTCACGCACCCGGCATCGTCCCCACTGGCCGTCGCCGGCCGGGCGATCAGCCGGCGGCCAGGAAAGCCAGCACGCGCGGCCAGACCGCCGCGGTGGCGTCCGGAGAGTACTCGGCCAGGTCCGGGTCGGTGAACAGGTGACCCACGCCCGGATAGCTGAAGACCGTCAGATCGGCGCCGGCGTCGGTCATTGCCTGCTGCCACTCGTCGACCTCGTCCGGCGCGTCGTACGGGTCGGGGTCGGCGAGGTGCAGCTGCACCGGCAACCCGGGTGAGACCGCCTCCGGGGCGCCACCGGTGCCGTGCAGCAGGAGCAGGCCGGCGGCGGCGGGGCGCTCGGCCAGCAGCGCCCCGGCCACCCCGGCGCCCATCGAGAAGCCGCCCAGCGCCGTCTCCGGTGGCAGGTCACGCAGCGCGGCGCGGGCCCGGTCCAGCAGCACGTCCTGGCCGATCTTGTCGAGTAGCGCGAAGCCCTCCTCGACGGTGTCGGTGGCCGGAACGCCGTAGAGGTCGGGGGTGCTGACCTGGTGCCCGGCGGCGCGCAACCGGTCGGCGGCGGCGCGCACGGCGGGGCGCAACCCGTACACGGAGTGGAACAGCACGACGTGTCGCATCCGGCCATCCTGCCGGAGTCGACAGTGCATCCAGAGTGGCCACGCGGGGTGGACGTCAGACCAGTGCCGCCAGCCGCGCGACCAGGTCCGATGGTGGCGGCATCGCGGCGATCTCGCGGCTGACCTGCGCGGCAGCGGTCCGCAGGCGCTCGTCGGTGAGCAGCTGGGTCAGTGCTCCCGCGGTGATGTCCCGGGGACGCAGCGCCAGGCCGGCGCCCCGGCGGGCCACCATCTCGGCGTTCTGCCGCCGGTCCCCGGCACCCGTGGTGGCCAACTGGGGCCGGCCCGCGGCGAGGGCGCCGAGGACACTGCCCGCACCACCGTGGTGCACCAGGGCCGCGCTCGCCGGCAACGCCTCGTCGAGCGGAATCCAGCCGACCACCCGCACGTTGCCGGGCACCGAGCGGGCCGACCGCTCGTCGGGGCGGACCAGCACGATCTCGGCGTCCACCTCGGCGGCGGCGGCCACCACGGCGGGCATCGGCCCCCGGTCTCCGGGGCCGGTGAGGGTGCTGCGGGTGACCAGGATCCGGGGGCGCTCACCCGGCTCGCGCAGCCAGGCCGGCAGCTCCCCGCCGCCGACGTAGGACGTGTAGCGCATCGGCCAGCCGCCCTGCGTGGCGACGCTGGGTGGTGCCACGGCGAGGGCGGCGGCCGGCGCGGGCAGCTCGGTGAGGCCGTGGCGGCGCAGCGCCGCGCCGAGTCGGGCGACGGTGGCGGCGACCAGTTCCCGGCCGTCGAAGAGGGCGTTCTCCTGGCGGACGGCCGGCACGTCGAGCCGCGCGGCGGCTACCGCGCCGGCGACCGCGAACGGCTCGTACAGCACCAGATCCGGGCGCCACCGGGTGGCCAGCGCGACCACCGGGTCGACGATCTGGTCGTTGAGCGTGCCGAACAGCAGGCCGGCGCCCCGGGTGCCGGCGGTGCCGGCCAGCTCCGCCCGCGCGATCAGCGGATGACGGGGAAGGACCCGCATCGCGATGCGGCCGAAGTCGAAGCCCGGCGCGATGTCGTGCACCGGCAGACCTGCCTCGGCGGCGGCCAGCGCTCCGCCGCCGGTGGCCACCAGCACGTCGTGGCCGGCATCGCGGAGTGCGACCGCGAGCGGCACCAGCGGGAAGACGTGACCGACGAGCGGGGCGGAGACCACCAGCACGCGCATGGACCCGATCCTATGTCGACCACAGCCGTCCCCGGGGCCCCGTCTGCTGCCCCGGGGGCGTCGAGCGCGCCGGGGGTGACGCAGGACGGAAGCGCGCTTCTGCTCGCTGATCACGCCGGGAAGGTGGCGTACGGAGGCGGCGGGCTGGGTGAGCGCCGCGTCCCGGAACCGGGCAGCGGTCAGGCCGTCGGCCGCTGGTCGACGATGCGGCGCATCTTGCCCATCGACCGTTCCACGGTGTCGGGGTCGAGGACATCGACCGCGACGCTGACGCCGATGGTGTTCTTGACCAGTTGAACCAGCGTGCCGCCGGCCCGCTCGGCGGCGTCCACGTCGACGTCGGCCCGCCGCTCCACCCGTACCGTGAGGGTGTCCAGCCGGCCGTGCCGATCGAGGACACACTGGAAGTGCGGCGAGAGCTGCGGGGTACGCAGGATCAGCTCCTCGATCTGGGTGGGGAAGATGTTCACTCCACGCAGGATCATCATGTCGTCGGTGCGGCCGGTGATCTTCTCGATCCGGCGCATCGGGCGGGCGGTGCCGGGCAGCAGCCGGGTCAGGTCGCGGGTGCGGTAGCGCACGACCGGCATCGCCTCCTTGGTCAGGGAGGTCAACACCAGCTCACCCCGCTCGCCGTCGGGCAGCACCGTCCCGGTGACCGGGTCGATGATCTCCGGGTAGAAGTGGTCCTCCCAGAGGTGCAGGCCGTCCTTGGTCTCGACGCATTCCGTCGCCACGCCGGGGCCCATCACCTCGGAGAGCCCGTAAATGTCGACGGCGTGGATGTCCAACTGCTGCTCGATCTCGCGGCGCATGTCCTCGGTCCACGGCTCGGCGCCGAAGATGCCCACCCGCAGTGAGGTGGCCCGCGGGTCGATGCCCTGGCGGCGCATCTCGTCGACGATGGCCAGCAGGTAGCTGGGCGTGACCATGATGACCTCGGGCTCGAAGTCGCGGATCAGCATGACCTGACGCTCGGTCATGCCCCCGGAGACCGGGATGACGGTGCAGCCCAGTTCCTCGGCCCCGTAGTGCGCGCCCAGACCGCCGGTGAAGAGCCCGTAGCCGTACGCGACGTGCACCCGGTCGCCGGGGCGGCCGCCGGAGGCGCGGATCGAGCGGGCCATCAGTCGCGCCCAGGTGCGCAGGTCGTCGCGGGTGTAGCCGACCACTGTCGGCCGGCCGGTGGTGCCGGAGGAGGCGTGCAGGCGGGCCACCCGCTCCCGGGGTACGGCGAACATGCCGAACGGGTAGTTCTCCCGCAGCTCCGCCTTGCCCGTGAACGGGAAGCGCGCCAGGTCGTCGAGATCCCGGCAGTCGTCGGGGTGCACCCCGGCCGCGTCGAACGCCCGCCGGTAGTGCGGCACGTTGTCGTACGCGTGCCGCAGCGACCAGCGCAGTCGGTCGCGTTGCAGGGCGCGCAGCTCGTCGATGCCGGCGCGCTCGATCGGCTCCAGCTCCTCGGGACGAGGGGTGCGGTCCTGCATCGGCTGCCTCCTTGGCGCGGCGGTCCCGGTGGGGCTGCGGGTACCGTACGCCCGCCTCCAGCCGGGCCCGGCGGGCGGTCAGCGGGTGGCTGGCAGCCGGTGCAGGGCGTCGACGAGGGGTGCCAGCTCGGGGGTGGCCTCCGCCTGGGCGAGCGCGTCGGTGAGCACCCGGTCGTGGGTGGGTCGGGTCTGGGCGAGCAGTTCGGAGCCGGCCGGGGTCAGCTCGGTGTAGATGCCGCGCCGGTCGTCGGCGCAGAGGATGCGGGTGAGCAGCCCCCGTTGTTCGAGGCGGGTGACCAGTCGGGTGGTGGCGCTGCCGGAGAGCGCGGCGGCGCGGGCGAGTTGGCTCATCCGCATGTGCCAGCCGTCCTGGCGGGAGAGCGCGTCGAGCACCGTGTATTCGACGACGGAGAGGTCGTGGTCGGCCTGTAGCGCCCGCTCCAGGGAGGTCTCGATCAGCCCGTGCAGGGCGGCGAGGGTGCGCCAGCCCTGCGCGCGGATCTCGACCGCGTCGTCGGCGATGCCCATACCGGCCTCCTCGGTGTGATCTGAACGGACCCCAGGCTACCACGCTTGCGCCGATATAAAGCGCGTGCAAGTATTTCGTTGCTGGCGCGTGTAGTTGCACGCGCCGCCTATCTACCTCCACTCGATGGGAAGACCATGCCCGTACCCCAGAAGTCCCTGCCACCCGGCCTGATCGCGCTGGCCATCGGCGCCTTCGGCATCGGGCTCACCGAGTTCGTGATCATGGGGCTGCTGCCCGAGGTGGCCGCCGATTTCGCGGTCACCGAGCCGGTGGCCGGCTGGCTGATCTCCGGCTATGCGCTCAGCGTGGCCGTCGGCGGGGTCGCCCTCACCGCGGCGGTCACCCGCCTGCCGCGCAAACCCGTGCTGCTCGGCCTGATGGTGCTCTTCATCATCGGCAACCTGCTCTCCGCCGTCGCCGGCGACTACGCCGTGATGATGGCCGGTCGGATCGTCGCCGCGCTCTGCCACGGCGCGTTCTTCGGCATCGGCGCCGTGGTCGCCGCCGGGCTGGTCGCACCGGCCCGACGGGCGGGCGCCATCGCCATGATGTTCGCCGGCCTGACCATCGCCAACGTGCTCGGCGTGCCGTTCGGCACCTTCCTCGGGCAGCACTTCGGCTGGCGCTCGACGTTCTGGGCGATCACCGCCATCGGGGTGGTCGCCCTGATCGGCCTGGCCCTGCTGATCCCGGTGGGCGACACCACCAACGCCGACCGCCCGGCCGGCGGGCTGCGCGGCGAGTTGCGCGCCTTCACCCACCCGCAGGTCTGGCTCTCCCTGGTGATCACCGTCCTGGGCTTCGGTGGGATGTTCGGCGCGTTCACCTACATCGCCTACACGCTGACCGAGGTCAGCGGATTCGCCTCCAGCACCGTGCCGTGGCTGCTGGTCCTCTTCGGCGTGGGGCTCTTCGCCGGCAACCTGCTCGGCGGCCGGGCGGCAGACCGGTCGCTGTCGCGCACGCTGGTCACCGTCCTGGCGGTGCTCACCGCGGTGCTCGTCGGCTTCGCGCTGACCGCCACGAATCCGGTGCCGACCATCGTCGCGCTGGTGCTGATGGGCGGCTTCGGGTTCGCCACCGTGCCGCCGCTGCAGATGCGGATCATGCGGTACGCCCACCAGGCGCCGACCCTGGCGTCCGGGGCGAACATCGCCGCGTTCAATCTCGGCAACGCGTTGGGCGCGTGGATCGGCGGGGTGACCATCGCCGCCGGACTCGGCTACACCTCGCCGATCTGGGCCGGCGCCGCACTCACCCTCATCGGTCTGGGCGTACTCCTCGGCGCGCTGCGGCTGGCCCGCCGCGACGAACCGGCGCAGGCCGAGGCGGAGCTGGCGGGGACCGCCGTCTGAGCCTCCTCGACGACGACGCCGGGCCGGGCTGATGCCCGGGCCCGGCGTCGCTTCGATCATCGCCCTGCCATCTTCTCGCAATTGCAAAAGATGTGCAACAAGCTCTGGACAACGGGTCGGCGGCGTAACTAGCCTGATCCTTATGACTCCTTACATTGCGGATCCCTGGGCCTGGCAGGAAAGCTGGGATCGCCAGCAGGAAGCGTTCATGCCGGACCGTGAGCACCGGTTCACCGCCATGCTCGACACCGTCGACGCGGTCCTCGACGACCGACCGCCGCGGGTGCTCGACCTGGCCGGCGGCACCGGCACCATCTCGCTGCGGACCCTCGCTCGCTTCCCCGCCGCCGAGACCACACTGGTCGACCTCGACCCCGCGCTGCTGGCCATTGCCGACGCCTCGCTGGGCGACCGGGCCACCATCGTCACGGCCGACCTCGGCACCCCCGAGTGGCGCTCCACGCTGCCACACCAGGAGTACGACGCCGTGCTCACCGCCACCGCCCTGCACTGGCTGCCGGCCGACCGGCTCGGGCAGCTCTACGCCGAGCTGCGTGACGTGCTGCGGCCGGGCGGCGTCTTCGTCAACGCCGATCACATGCCCGACGACACAGTGCCGGAGCTGACCAAGCGGCTGATGGACCGGGCCCGGAACCGGCGCAACGCCCGGTACGCCGCCGGCTCGGTGCTGTCCTGGTCGGACTGGTGGCAGCGGGCCGGCGCGGACCCGTCGCTCGCTCCGCTGGTCGCCCAGCGGCACGCCATCTACCCGACCGGGCACAGCCCCGAGTGGAACCCACCGGTCTCGTGGCACCTGGCCGCGCTCACCGCGGCCGGATTCAGCGAGGTGGGCACGGTCTGGCGGGGCGGCCCGGACGCCGCCGTCGCGGCGGTGCGCTGACCCGGCCGACGCCGGCGGTGCGCTGACGCCCCTGCCAGGGCGGTGCGCTGACGCCGCCGTCGCCGGCACTACGCTCTGAAGCCGTGCCAGAGCCGTTCGAACCGCGCACCGACCCCGACGTCGACCTGCGCGTCCCCGCCGACCGCCGCGAGTTGACCGCGCGCCCCGCGACGATCCTCGCCGCGATCGCGGCCGGCGGGGTGCTCGGCGCGCTGGCCCGGGCCGGCCTGCAACACGCCGTTGCGCACCCGCCGACCGGCTTTCCCTGGGCCACGTTCACCATCAACACGTCCGGATGCCTGCTGATCGGCGTCCTGATGGCGGTGCTCGGGCACCTCGACGGTGGCCCCCCGCTGGCGCGCCCGTTCCTCGGGGTCGGGGTGCTCGGCGGGTTCACCACCTTCTCCACCTACGCGGTCGACGTGCAGCAGGCGATCGTCGTGGGCGCACCGGGCACGGCGCTGACGTACCTCGCCGCGACGGTGCTCGGCGCGCTCGTCGCGGTCGCCCTGGGCGACGCCGTCACCGCCGGGCTGCTGCGTCGGGTGAGTCGATGACCGTCCTGCTCATCGCACTGGGCGCGGCGGTCGGCGCGCCGCTGCGCTACCTGACCGACCGGGCCGTGCAGTCCCGGCACGGCTCGGCGTTCCCCAGGGGGACGCTGCTCGTCAACGTGGCCGGGTCGCTGCTGCTGGGCGTCCTGGCCGGGTGGCCGGCCGGCCCGGCGGTCAGCGCGTTGCTCGGCACCGGGTTCTGCGGCGCGCTGACCACCTACTCCACCTTCAGCTACGAGACGCTGCGGCTGACCAGGGACGGTCATCGGCTCCTCGCGCTGGCCAACGTGCTCGGCAGCGTGGCCGCCGGGCTCGCCGCGGCCACCGCCGGCTACGCCCTGGCCCGCGCGCTGACCGGCTGACCGCACACCGGCCGGGCCGCTCCCGCTTCGATCCCCACCGACGCCCGGACCTGGGGCGATCCACAACACACCAAGGGTATATACGCGAGGTATACCCTCGGTGTAGTCTGCTGGCATGAGCGTGCCACTGACCCTTCTCGGCCTCCTCGAACGCGAGCCCAGCCACGGCTACGACCTGAAGCGCGACTACGACGCCTTCTTCGGCCGGGGCAAGCCACTGCCGTTCGGCCAGGTCTACTCCACCCTCAGCCGACTGGCCCGCGACGGCAAGGTGGTGATCAGCGACGTCGCCCCCGGCTCCGGCCCCGACCGCAAGCGCTACATCATCACCGACGTCGGCGCGACCGAGGTCGAGCAGTGGCTGACCCAACCGGTCGACCCGGAACCGCACCTGCAGACGGTGCTCTTCGCCAAGGTCGTGCTCGCGCTGATGCTGGACCGGCCGGCCGCCGAATACCTCGACACCCAACGCAGCGCGCACCTGCACCGGATGCGGGAGCTGACCGAGATCAAGCGCGCCGGCGGCCTGGTCGACGCGCTGCTCGCCGACCACGGCCTCTACCACCTGGAGGCTGACCTCCGATGGATCGAGATGACCGGCGCCCGACTGGACGCCCTACGGAAAGAGGTGCGGCCGTGAGCGTCGTGATCGAAGCGCGCGACGTCGAGTTCTCCTTCGGTCAGACGCCGGCCCTGCGGGGTGCCAGCGTCGCCGTGGAGGCGGGCGAGATCCTCGCCGTCATGGGCCCCAGCGGCTCGGGCAAGTCCACCCTGTTGCACTGCCTGGCCGGCATCCTCGTGCCCGACTCCGGCGAGATTCTCTTCGACGGGGCCCGGGTGCACGCCATGGCCGAGACCGAACGCAGCAGCCTGCGCCGGGACCGGTTCGGTTTCGTCTTCCAGTTCGGTCAACTCGTCCCCGAGCTGACCGCCGTGGAGAACGTCGCGCTGCCGCTGCTGCTCAGCGGCGTACACCGCAAGCAGGCGCTACCCCGGGCGCAAGCCTGGTTCGCCCGCCTCGGGTTGGGCGGCCTGGAGCAGCGGCGCTCGGGCGAGCTCTCCGGCGGGCAGGCGCAACGGGTCGCCCTGGCTCGCGGCCTGGTCGCCGAGCCGCAGGTGCTCTTCGCCGACGAGCCGACCGGCGCGCTCGACTCGCTCACCGGCGAGCAGGTGATGGACCTGCTGGTCGGTGCTGCCCGCGAGCAGGGCACCACCGTCATCCTGGTCACCCACGAGCCGAGGATCGCGGCGTACGCCGACCGCGAGGTCATGGTCCGCGACGGGCGCGTGAACGCGCCGGACCGGATCGCCTCGTGATCCGCTTCGGGCTCCGTCTCGCCGTGGCCGGCGGCCGGGAGGCGCTCACCCGCCTGATCGTCATCGCCGCCGCCGTCGCGGTGGGCAGCGGACTGCTGCTGACCACCCTGGCCGGGGTCAACGCGGTCAACTCCCAGCTCACCCGGTACGCGTCGATGTATCCCAGCGCCTCGGCCGGCGACGCCGACCCGCTGTGGTGGTCGAACCGGCAGGACTACTTCCACGGCAAGCAGATCATCCGGATCGACGTCGCCGCGACCGGCTCGACCGCGCCCACCCCGGTCGGTGTCCCGACCACCCCGGGCCCCGGCGAGTACTACGCCTCGCCCGCGTTCCGGGAACTGCTGGCCGGCCACCCGGCGGACCAGTTGGGCGACCGCTACCCGGGGCGTGACCTCGGCACCGTCGGCCCGGCCGCGCTGACCTCGCCGGACACCCTGCTCGTCATCGCCGGCGGCACTGCCGACCAGGTTGCCAAACTGCCCAACGCGCAACAGGTCACCAGCGTCGGCGACACCCCCGCCCTCCCCGAAGCCACGGTGAACCTCATCCTGGGCGTGGTCGCCGGTGGGCTGCTCTTCCCGGTACTGATCTTCATCGGCACCGCCACCCGGCTCAGCGCCGCCCGCCGGGAACAGCGTTTCGCCGCGATGCGTCTGGTCGGCGCGACACCTCGGCAGATCTCGACGGTCGCCGCCGTGGAGGCGGCCGCCGCCGCCGTCGCCGGCACCGCCGTCGGCTTCGGCCTGTTCTACGCCTTGCGCGACCCGCTCGCGGGCATCCCGTTCACCGGCATGCCGTTCTTCCCCAGTGACATGTCCCTGGGGGTGCTGGACGCCCTGCTGGTGGCGCTCGGCGTCCCGGCCGGCGCCGCGGTGGCGGCCCAGGTCTCGCTGCGCCGGGTCCGGATCTCACCGCTGGGCGTCACCCGCCGGGTCACGCCCCGGGCGCCGCGCGCGTACCGGCTGATCCCGATGGCGCTCGGCCTGGCCGTGCTGTTCCTCGCGATCGGCTTCCGGCCCGAGACGTCCGACGGTCAGGCCGCGGTGTTCCTGCCCGGGCTGCTGCTCGTCATGGTCGGCCTGGTCTTCGCCGGCCCCTGGTTGACGATGGTCGGCGCCCGGGTGATGGCCCGGTACGCCAACCGCCCGGCCACGCTCATCGCCGCGCGACGCCTCGCCGACAATCCGAAGGGCGGCTTCCGGGCGATCAGCGGCATCATGCTGGCGCTCTTCGTGACGAGCGTGTCCGTCGGCGTGATCACCACGATCGTCGCCAACCGCGGCCCGGCACCCACCGGCTCGACCGACGCGGGCACGGTGACCACCGTCTTCGACGAGGAGGGAACGTCGGTGCCCGACACGCTCCTCGCCGAGCTGCGGGCGATCCCCGGGGTGCGCTCCGCGACCGCCATTCGCGAGAACCCGGTGGTGACCGACTCCGGCGAGGTCGGGGTGATCGCGTGCGCCGACCTCCCGGGCGAATACGGTCGGTGCGCCGACGGCGCGGGCGTCATCGAGGTGCCGATGGGCCTCAGCCGCTGGCGGGAGTCGGCGTCGTCCGCGACGGTCTGGCCGGCCGCGTCGCTCACCCTCGACGAACTCCAACGGCTGCCGGTCGGGGCGATGGTCGTCGGCACGGACGGTTCCGCCGCCGCCGTCGAGCGCACCCGTACCGTGCTGGAGGTCGCCTTCCCGACCTTCTGGGTGGGGCCGAACGTGCCCGGTGACTTCGAGTCGGACTTCGCGAACACGCTGCGCGGCTGGGAGCAACTGGCCAACGTCGTCATCATCGCCAGCCTCGCACTCGGTGGGTGCAGCCTCGCGGTCAGCGTCATCGGGGGTCTCACCGAACGCCGACGCCCGTTCAGCCTGCTGCGCCTCAGCGGCGCTCCGGTGCGGGTGCTGCGTCGGGTGGTGGCGTTGGAGAGCGCCGTGCCGATGCTCGCCGTCGCCGCAGTCGCCATCGGCATGGGCCTGCTCGCCGCCCACCTGTTCCTCCGGGCGCAGATGGGCTACACCCTCGTCGCGCCGCACCCGGGCTTCTACGTGATCGTCGTGGTCGGGTTGGCCGCCTGCCTCGGCGTCATCGCCTCCACCCTGCCGCTGCTGGACCGCATCACCGGACCGGAGACCGCCCGCAGCGAGTAGTGCTCACCGGATCGGCCCGGTGGTGGTGAGAGCCACCACCGGGCCGAGGACGAAGACGGCGGGTGGGCCGACGCCCTCCCGGGCGGCGACAGCGCCGATCTCGTCCAGCCGGGCGGGCACCGATCGTTGGTCGGGCAGCCCGGCGTCCTGCACGGCCAGCACCGGGCTCTCCGGGGCCCGACCGTGCTCGATCAGCACGGCCGCGATCTTGGCGATGGTGTCGACGGCCATCAGCAGCACGACGGTGCCCCGGGCCCGGGCCAGCGCCGCCCAGTCGACGAGCGAGTCGGGGTGCCCGGGCGGCAGGTGCCCGGACACGACCGTGACGTCGTGCGCCACGCCCCGGTGGGTGACCGGCACGCCGGCGAGGGCCGGTGCGGCGAACGCGCTGCTCACCCCGGGCACCACCGTCACCGGCACACCCGCCGCCACGCAGGCCTGCACCTCCTCGTGACCGCGCCCGAAGACGTACGGGTCGCCGCCCTTGAGCCGGACCACCCGGCGGCCGGCGCGGGCGTGCGACACCAGCGCCTCGTTGATCGCCTCCTGGGCCATCGACGGGCCACGGGGCACCTTCGCGGCGTCGACCACCAGCACGTCGGGGCGCAGCCCGGCCACCAGCCCCTGCGGGGCGAGCCGGTCGACCACAACGACGTCAGCGGCGTCGAGCATGGCCTTCGCGCGTACCGTGATCAGGTCGTCGGGCCCCGGCCCGCCGCCGACCACGGCGACCGAACCGTGGTCGTGGTGTGCGTGCCCGTGGTCGTGGTGTGCGTGCCCGTGATGGTGATGGTGGTGGCCGACCGGGTCGTCGGGGTGGTCGTGCGGGCGTTGCGGGCGACCCACCTTGTCCGCGAAGCCGGGCATCAGCACCCGGTATGCGCAGGTGTCGCAGTTCATCCGGATGTCCCCGCCCAGCGCCTCGGCGTACCGCTCCAGAACGAGGTCGGCGAGGGCGTCACAGTCGCCGATCACCTCGGCGACGCGGACGTCCAGGTCGGGGTGGGCGGCGGCGAACTCCGCCGACTGGGCGACGATCCGGTCCGGCAGCACCCCGGCGAACAGGAAGTACGGCGACACCACGATCCGCCGCGCGCCGAGGCGGCGCAGACGCTCCAGCACGGCCGGCACCGACGGCTGCGCCAGGGAGATGAACCCCGGCTCCACGCCCGCGTAGCCGCGTCCCTCCCAGAGCAGCCGGGCGACCTTGGCGACCTCGGCGTTGGCGTCCGGGTCGGTGGACCCCCGCCCGATCAGCGCCACCCACGTGTCGGCCCGGTCGGCACCAGCCGGCTCCGTGTCGGCCCGGTCGGCGCCGGACAGCGCGCCGTCGATGCGCTCTTCAAGGGCGGTGTGCAGCAGCGGGTGCGGGCCGAGCGGACGGCCGTAGCGGTAGCTCAGCCCGGGATGGCGCTGCTGCTCCCGGGCCATCGCGGCGGGGATGTCGCCCTTGCCGTGACCGGCGCCGGTGAGCACCAGCGGCAGCGCCACCAGCGCCCGGTGCCCCCGGGCGACGAGAGCGCCGACCGCGTCGGTCAGCGGCGGACGGGACAGCTCGATGAAGCCGCCCTCGACGTCGCCGATGTCACCGCGCGCGCGGACCCGCTCGACGAGAGCGGCGAACTGGTCGACCCCGGCCGCGCTGCGCGTACCGTGCCCGACGATGACCAACCCGTTCATGACTTCTCCTCGACGTAGAGCAGGGCGTTGAGGGCGGCGGCGGCGACCGCCGAGCCACCCTTCTCCCCCACGTTGGACACGGCGGGCAGGCCGCTGGCCCGCAGCGCCGCCTTCGACTCGGCAGCGCCCACGAAGCCGACCGGCAGGCCGACCACGAGCGCCGGTGCGGCGTCCACTGTGAGCAGTTCGACGAGCGCGGTGGGCGCGCAGCCGACCACCCAGACCGCGCCGGGCCCGACCCGCTCCCGGGCGATCCGGACGGCCGCCGCCGAACGGGTGATCCCGGCCGAGCGGCCCAGCGCGGCGGCGGCCGGCTCGGCGACCGGGCAGACCAGTTCCAGACCGGCCCGGGTGATGCCGGCGGCGACCATCGCCACGTCGGTGACCACGGGCGCCCCGGCGCGCAGCGCCGCCAGTCCCGCTTCCAGGGCGGCCTCGTCGCAGACCAGCTCGTCGACGTACGCGAGGTCGGCGCTGGCGTGCACCACCCGCTCGGTCACCGCGCGGGTCAGTGGCGGCAGGTGCGACAGGTCGACGCGCTCGCGCAGGATGCGGTACGACTCGGCCTCGATGGGGTGCACGACCCGGCTCATCGGGCTCCTTCACAGGGGTCGGGTTCGACGACGCGGATCGCGTCGACCGGGCAGATCTCCAGGCACTCCAGGCAGCCGGTGCACCGGTCGCCGCGGACGGTGAGGCCACCGGCGACCGGTCTGATCGCGTGGGTGGGGCAGGTGAGCAGGCAGGCGCCGCAGCCCTGGCAGGCGTCGATCGTCACGAACGCCACCGGTACCCCCGGGGTGTGACCATCCGGCCGGCGACCAGCCGCGTGTCGCTGCTGCCCACGACCACGACGCTGTACATGTCGACGATCGCCGGGTCGAGTGTGGAAATTGTGGCGAGGTGCACTCGTTCGCCCGCTCGGCTGGCGTTGCGCACCACGCCCACCGGGGTGTCCGGTGACCGGTGCGCGGCGAGGATGCCGAGCGCCTTGCCGAGCTGCCAGTCGCGGGCCCGGCTGCGCGGGTTGTAGAACAGCGTCACGAAGTCACCCTCGGCCGCGGCGGTCACCCGCCGCTCGATGACGTCCCACGGGGTGTGCAGATCGGACAGGCTCACATAGGCGTGGTCGTGCCCGAGGGGTGCGCCGAGCAGCGCCGCGGCAGCGAGGGCGGCGGTGACCCCGGGGACGCCCACCACCTCGATCCGCTCGTCGGCGTACTCCAGGGCGGGGCTGGCCATCGCGTACACCCCGGCGTCGCCGGAGCCGATCAGCGCGACCGCCCGGCCGGCGGCGGCCTCGGTGACGGCGGCGCGCGCCCGCGCCTCCTCCGCGCCCAGCCCGCTGGAGAGCACCCGGGTGCCGGGGCGGAGCACGTCGCGGACCTGCTCCAGGTACTGGTCGAGGCCGACCACCACGGCGGCACGGCGTAGCTCGGCCACCGCGCGGGGGGTGCGCAGGTCGGCGGCGCCCGGCCCGAGGCCGACGACGGCCAGCCGGCCGCGCGGCGCGTGCCGGGCCACCGCGACGGTGGCCATCGCCGTCGCGGTCTTCCCCACCAGCAGCGTCGCGTCGTCGGCCCGGCCGTCCGGGCCGAGCAGGGCCGCGGCCTCCGCCACGCTCGGCGTGCCGACCGCGGCCCGGACCACCTCGCTGGGGTGCGGCACGTCGACCGCCGCCAGCCGCGTCGCCGGCCAGGTCACCAGGGGTACGCCGAGCGCGTCGACGGTGCTGCGGATGCCCGCCTCGTCGGCCTTGATGTCGGCGGTGGCCAGGCAGCGCAGGCTCGCCGGGTCGAGGCCGGCCTCGGCCAGCACCCGGTGCAGCAGCTCCGCCACCTCGGCGGCGGGTACGCCCCGACTCGCGCCCACGCCGGCGACCAGCGACGGCGGCCGCAGCACGGCGGTCCGCTCGTCGGGCGACACGACCCGGTCGGTGACCAGCAGCCGGTACCCGTCGTCCGTCGGGTCCTCGTCGACCGCGCGCACGTTCGGCGGCAGGGCGGGCAGCGGCCAGTCGGCGTCGGCGATCAGCCGGACCGGCTCGCCGTCCAGGATGGCCCGGGACACCGCGGCGACGGCCCCCTGCACGGGCCAGCCGAGGGTGTCCAGCCCCGGCAGGTCGACCGCGTCGGTGGCCGTGGTGATCACCGGCCGGGCGTCCAGCAGGGCGGCGACCTGCTCGGCGAGGGCGTTGGCTCCGCCGGCGTGCCCACCGAGCAGCGCCACCGCGTGCCGGGCGGCCTCGTCGACGACCACCACCGCCGGGTCGGTGCGCTTGTCGTCGAGCAGCGGCGCGACGATCCGCACCACCGCCCCGGTGGCCAGGAACGCGATGACCGCGTCACACCCGGCCCAGGCGGTCCGCAGCGCGTCGGCGACGGTCTCGCCCTCGACCAGCCGGGCGTGCGGCCAGGCGGCGGCCAGGGTGTCGGCGTGCCGGCGGCCGGCGGCGGTGGCCGCCACCAGACCGATGCGGGCGGACGGGTTCGGTTCGGTCACTGGCGCTCCCCGGTGATGACGACCACCGGGTTGGTGGCCGCGAGGCGGATCGACCCGCCGGGCAGGTCGGCGAGGCGGGCGGCGGAGAGCTGGCTGCCCTCGACCGTGTAGCCGGCGGCACGCAGCAGACCCACGGACGGCGCGACCCGGTCCAGTGCGGCCAGGGTGAGCACCACCCGCTCGGGTTGGCGGGCCACCACGGCGGTGAGGACGTCGACACCGCCACCGCCGACGAAGACCGCGTCGGGCTCGGGGAGGCCGGCCAGCACTGCCGGGGCGCGTCCGCTGACCAGTCGGACGTGCACGGCGTGCGCGGCGGCGTTGGCCCGGACGGCGGCAGCGGCGTCGGCGTCCTGTTCGACGGCGAGCACTGCCGCGCCGAGCAGCGCGCACTCGATGCCGACCGAGCCGCTGCCCGCCCCGATGTCCCAGATCAGCCGGCCCAGTCGGGGTCGCAGCCGGGCGACGACGAGGGCGCGCACCTCCGACTTCGTGATCATGGAGTCGCGGTGGGCGTACCGGTCCTCCGGTAGCGCCCACCCACCGGCCGGCGCGGCGGCGGGCTGGTTGTCGGCGCGCATGCCGGCCGTGCCTCGATCGGGCGCGGCGTCCCCGGACCAGGCGGGCGCGGCGTGGGCTGACGCGGACCCGGCGGGCGCGGACCCGGCCGGCGCGGGGTCGGGGAGGCTGAGCAGGACGTGCGGGTCGGCCCAGGTCTCGGCGGCGGCCCGCTCGGGGGTCACCGCGCGGATCCGTTCGGCGGCGGTGCCCAGGTGCTCGGCGACCAGTAGGCGGCGGGACCAGCCGATCAGGCCGGCGCCCAGCTCGGCCGCGCCGGCGCCGGGCGCGGTGAGCACCGCGACCAGGGGCAGCGCCCGGCAGGCGTTCAACGCCGGGCGCGGATCGCGACCGTGCGCGGTGACCACGGCGGCGCCGTCCCAGGGCAGCCCGGCGCGGGCGAACGCGGCCGCCACACTGGACACCGCCGGCACCACCCGCAGCGGCAGCCCGACCGCGCCTAGCCGCCGGACGATGCCGAACAGGCCGGGATCGCCGCTGGCCAGCACCACGGCCGGCACCCCGGCGGCGACGGCCTCGGCGAGGCGGCGCAGGGCGGGGGCGAGCGGCCCGAGGGTGATGGTGTCCACGCCGGCCGGTACGGGCACCGCGGCCAGGTGCCGGGCGGCCCCGACCACCAGCCCGGCGGTGGCCAGCACCGGTGCGAGCGCGGGGTGCGGGGGTGCGCCCGCCGCGTCCAGGCCGACCACCGTCACGGCGGTCACCGGGGCCGGCGGCGTCGCCGGTGCCATCCGCGTCATCGGGGCCACCGGCCGGACGAGGCGACGACGTGTGCTCCGGCGAAGTCGACCATCGCCACGTCCACGGTCACCGTGGGCCCGGCGAAGCGCCGCAACACCGCCTGGACCCGCTGGCACAGCAGGTCGCCGGCCGGGGCGAGCAGCCCGGCGGCCGCCCACAGCTCGTACGCGTGTCGCCCGGTGTTCGCCTCGGTCACGGCGGCGACGAGCGACGGGTCGCCGCCGGCCTCGGCGGTCACCGCGCCGAGCAGGGAGAGGTCCACCTTGGAGCGGGTGTAGTGGGTCATCAGGATGCCGGCGGCCAGTTTGGCGAGCTTGCCGGCCATGCCGACGAAGACCACACCGGTCATGGCGTCACCGACCGCGGCGGTCACCGCGGCCCCGGTGAAGTCGCCGACCTCGACGAAACAGACCTCGGGCAGGTCGGGCAGGAGCGTACGGGCGGCCCGTTCGGTGCGCCCACCGGTGCAGAGCACCACTGTCGGCTCGCCCTGGGCGGCCATCACGTGCACGGCCTGCACGACGCTGGCCCGCCACGACGCGGTGGAGAACGGGCGGACGATCCCGGTGGTGCCGAGGATCGAGATGCCACCGAGGATGCCGAGGCGACGGTTGGTGGTCTTGCGGGCCATGATCTCGCCCCGGGGCACGCTGATCACCACCCGGACGCCGACCTCGCTGAGGTCGACCACCTCGGCCACGGCGTCGCCGATCATCCGGCGGGGGGTGTCGTTGATCGCCGGGCCGCCGACCGCGAGCCCGAGGCCGGGTTTGGTGACCGTGCCGACGCCGGCGCCGCCGGCCAGCCGCAGGCCGGGCACGTCGGTCCAGTTCACGGTGGCGGTCAGCTCGGCGCCGTGGGTGACGTCCGGGTCGTCCCCGGCGTCCTTGACCACCACCGCCTCGGCCCGGACCGGTGGGGTGCCGGTCACCTCGCAACGCTCGACCGGAAAACGCACCCGCCGTCCGGCCGGCAGCCCGATCTCCACCTCCTGCTGGGTGCTGCCGGTGACCAGCGCGGTGACCGCGGCCTTCGCCGCCGCCGTCGCGCACGCGCCGGTGGTCCAGCCGGTGCGCAGCGCGGTGGGCCGGACCTTCGCGGTCCGCGGCAGGTCCGGCTCGCGCAGCGGCGGCTCGGCGTACGTCATGGTGTGCCGATTCCTCCGGCGCGACCGCCGGCCTGGCGGCGCAGCTCGGCGCGGGCGGCCGGCTCGGCCCGGCGGAAGGTGTGGAAGTGCCCGGGGTGGTAGAGGTGCGAGCGGGTGCCCTCGGCGGCGAGGGCCGGGCCGACCAGGAAGAGGGTGTGCTTCCACAGCTTGTGCTGCTTGACCGTCGCCTCCAGGGTGCCGACCGTGCAGCGCACCACCAGTTCGTCGGGCCAGGTCGCCTGGTACGCCACCACGGCCGGGGTGTCGTCGGGGTAGCCGCCGGCCAGCAGCTCGGCCTGCACCTGCCCGGAGCGGGCGGCGGAGAGGAACAGCGCCATCGTGGTGCCGTGCCGGGCGAAGTCCCGGACCCGCTCGCCGGGCGGCATCGGGGTCTTGCCGCCTTCGAGGCGGGTGAGGATGACCGACTGGGCCACCTCGGGCACTGTCAGCTCCCGCCCGATGATCGCCGCGACGGCGGTGAACGAGGACACCCCGGGCACGATCTCGACGGCCAGGTCGAGCGCCCGGCACAGGTCCAGTTGCTCCTGCACCGCGCCCCACAGCGCCGGGTCGCCGGAGTGGATCCGGGCCACCGTCAGCCCCTGCTCGGCGGCGCGCCGGTAGAGCGGCAGCACACCCTCGATGGGCAGTTGCGACGAGTCGACGATCTCCGCGTCGGGGCGGGCGTGGTCGAGCACGTCGGCGTGCACCAGGCTGGCCGCCCAGATCACGATGTCCGCCTCGGCGATCACCCGGGCGGCCCGCAGGGTCAGCAGGTCCGCCGCCCCCGGGCCGGCACCGACGAACCACACCTTGCCAGCGCTGGTCACAGCTTTCCTCCTCGGTGCTCGCGGCGGGCCGGAACCAGCAGCGTCGACAGGTACGGCAGGTCGTGCCCGGTGTCGTCGACCGGCCCGACGCGTTCGCCGGGCAGACCCAGGCCGCGTCCGAGCACGGCGTCGGCGAGGCGACCCTGACGGCGCAGCTCGGCCAGCAGCTCCGGGTGCCGCCGCCAGCCCTTGTAGACGACCACGGTGCCCGGCCCGGCGAGGGCGTCGGCGAAGAGCGCCAGGCCCGCGGTGGCCGGGAGCAGGGTGAGCGGTTCGCGTCCCTCACAGAGCGGGGTGCCGCTGCGCGCCGCCAACTCCTGCATGGCGGTGACGCCGGGCACCGTCGCCACCCGCACCGCCGGGCGCAGCGCGTGGACGCTCTGGGCCAGGTAACCGAAGGTGGAGTAGACGTTGGGGTCGCCGATGGTGGCGAACGCCAGCGACCGCGCGCCCGCGTCGATCGCCTCGACCACCACCCGGGCGGCATCGTCCCAGGCCGCCGCCCGGCGCGGGGTCACCCCACCCCGGTCGTCGAGCGCGAACGGCAGCCGGCGCAGCCGGTCGGGCGCGACGTGCTCCCGTACCGTCGCCTCGGCCCGCCCGGCGTCCGCACCCGGCGGCGTCGCGTCGGCGGTCGCGGTGGGCATGACCCGGTCCGCCATCACGGGTACGAAGACCAGGTCGGCCTCGCGCAGCAACCGCACCGCCTTGACGGTGAGCAGTTCCGGGTCGCCCGGGCCGACGCCGACCCCGGTGAGCGTGGCGCTCATCGGGCCGCCTCGACAAGCCGGCGGGCCGCGTCCGGGTGACCGGCCCAGTGGGTGTGCAGGTAGGAGGCGTGCACCCGGCCGGCCACAAAGCCGTGCGGGCTGCCGTTCCAGCGCCACGCCGGCGCGTCGCCGTACCCCGGGTCGGTGGTGGTGCGGTGGAACTCGTGGCCGCGTACCGGCTCGCCGGCGCGCGCCACCGGGGATTCGGTGACGGCCACCGCCTCCCGGTAGCCGAGCGTGAGCCGGTCGGTCATCCGGGCGGTCGAGTCCAGCCGACCGCACATCGGTACGCCGTCCAGGGACCGCCCGAGGTAGAGCAGCCCGGCGCACTCGGCCACGATCGGCCCGTCGAAGTCGGCCAGCTCGGCGCGGAGCGTGCTGTTGTCGGCGAGCGCCTGCGCGTACGCCTCG
Organism: Micromonospora sp. NPDC047644; assembly: GCF_040704315.1. Classification (NCBI taxonomy): domain Bacteria; kingdom Bacillati; phylum Actinomycetota; class Actinomycetes; order Micromonosporales; family Micromonosporaceae; genus Micromonospora; species Micromonospora sp. NPDC047644. The sequence goes on along the minus strand of NZ_JBEYSY010000002.1, from coordinate 434,418 downwards.
GGGAAACCCCCACCAATGACCACCGCCCGGGTGCCGGTGGGCAGGGTCGGGTCACGCAGCGGGTCGACGGTGACGACGTCCGCGCCGGCCGCGGTGAGCAGTTCGGCGGTCTCCGCGTACGAGAAGGTGAAGGCCGGGCCACCGGCGAGCGCGACCCGTGGCCGTTCGAGGCCGACCGGCCCGCCGACGGCGGCGACCGGGTCCCACGCCGGGCTGGTCAGCGGCGGGGCGGTCCGGGCCAGGTCGAGCACCGCGTCGAGGTCCACAGTGGCCTCGACCAGCTCGGCGAGCGCGGTGACGATCGCGACGGACTCGGGCGCCCGCTCGGCGACCGGCACCAACCCGAGGTGCCGAGCCGGCGCGGCCACCTCGGCGGCGCGGGTCACCGCCCCGAGCACCGGTACGCCCACCTCGGCGAGGGCGTCGCGCAGCAACGTCTCGTGCCGGGGTGAGCCGACCCGGTTGAGGATCACCCCGCCGATCCGTACCGCCGGGTCGAACGCGGCCATGCCGAGGGTGAGCGCGGCGGCCGACCGGCCCTGCGCGGTGGTGTCCAGCACCAGCAACACGGGTGCCTCGATCAGCCGGGCGACGTGCGCGGTGGAGGCGAAGTCGCGCCGGCCCACCGCGCCGTCGTGCAGGCCCATGACACCCTCGACCACGGCGATGTCGGCGGGCGTGGGGACGCTCGCGCCGCGTCGCAGCAGGGCGGCGATCCGGTCCGCGCCGACCAGGAACGGGTCGAGGTTGCGCCCGGCCCGCCCGGCGGCGAGGGCGTGGTAGCCGGGGTCGATGTAGTCGGGGCCGACCTTGTGCGGGCTGACCGTCAGGCCCCGTCGGCGCAGCGCGGCCAGCAGCCCGGTGGCCACAGTGGTCTTGCCGTGGCCGCTGGCCGGGGCGGCGACCACCACCCGGGGCAGCGCCCAGTGCGTGCTCACCACTCGATGCCCTTCTGGCCCTTCTGGCCGGCGTCCATCGGGTGCTTGATCTTGGTCAGCTCGGCGACCAGGTCGGCGGCGGCGACCAGGCGCGGGTCGGCGTCCCGGCCGGTGATCACGACGTGTTGGAAGCCGGGGCGGTCGGCCAGGGTGGCGACGACCTCGTCGACGTCCACCCAGCCCCACTTCATCGGGTAGGTGAACTCGTCCAACACGTACAGCCCGTAGCGCTCGGCGGCCAGGTCACGCTGGATCTGCCGCCAGCCCTCCAGGGCGTCGGCGGCGTGGTCGGCGTCGCCGCCGCGCTGGATCCAGGACCAGCCCTCGCCCATCTTGTGCCAGGCCACCGGCGCGCCCTGGCCGGTGCGCTCGTGCACCTCGTCGAGGGCCCGGAAGGCGTTCTCCTCGCCCACCCGCCACTTGGCGCTCTTGACGAACTGGAACACCCCGACCGGAAGCCCGGCCGTCCAGGCCCGCAGCGCCAGCCCGAAGGCCGCTGTCGACTTCCCCTTCATCTGCCCGGTGTGGACGATCAACAGTGGCCGGTGCCGCCGCTGCCGGGTCGTCAACCCGTCCTGCGGCACCGAACTCGGCTGTCCCTGCGGCATCAGCCCGTCCCCCGTCCCGCGGCTCTCCCCGCGATCTTGCAGTTTCTGCTGGTCATATGCGTGCTTGGTCTCTTATGCCGCGACAGGAAGTGCAAGATCGCGGGGGCGGGGGTGGGTCAGGGACTCCAGGGGGGTTTTGGGGGCACTTAGCTGGGTGGCCAGGCGGGCGGCCAGGTGCAGGCGGACCGGGCCCGTCTCGCAGTCGACGACCACGCAGGGGGCGCCGGTGGCGGCCAGGACCTGTGCCGCCGCTGCCGCCCGGTCCAGCGGGCGGGTGCCCGCGGTGGCCCTCCCGTCGGTGACGATGAGGACCAGAGGGCGGCGCTTCGGGTCGCGCAGGCGCTCCACCCGCAACAGGTCCGCGGCGGCCAGCAGCCCCTCGGCCAGCGGCGTACGGCCGCCGGTCGGCAGCTCGGCCAGCCGGGTCGAGGCGGCCAGCACCGACGAGGTCGCCGGCAGCAGGGTCCGGGCACCGCCACCCCGGAACGCGATCACCGCGACCTTGTCCCGCCGCTGATAGGCGTCGGTGAGCAGGGCGAGCACCGCGTCCTTCACCGTGGCCATCCGCTGCCGGGCGCCCATCGAGCCGCTCGCGTCCACCACGAACAGCACCAGGTTGCCCTCGCGGCCCTCACGAACCGCCTCGCGCAGGTCGTCGCGGCCCAGCCGCAGCGGACCGGTCACCCGGCCCCGGGCCGCCTGGTGCGGCGCGGCGGCCCGGATCGTGGCCGGCAGGTGCAGCGCGCCGACCCGACCCACCGGTACCCGGGCGCCGGTGGTGCGACCCCGCCCGGTCCGGGCCCGCGAGCGCCGGCCCGGCACCCCGTCACCCAGGCCGGGCGCGGTCAGCGTCCGCGCCCGCAGCCCACCCCGGGGTACGGCCACCGGCTGGGACTCGCCGCCGGGGGTCGGTGCGTCGGCACCGGTCGCCGAGTGCCCACCACCGCGCGGGCGCGAGTTCGGACTGTCGTCACCCCGATCGGCCTGCCGGTGCTGCGGCCAGTCGTCGTCGCCCCGGTCGCCCGGCTGGCGCTGCGGCCAGTCATCGGTGCCAGCGCCGGCACGCGCCGTCGGGTGCTCCGCCGAACCCGGTTCACCCTGGTCGACGCCGTCACCGCCGCGGTCGCCGCCCTGCGGGCCGCCGCCCCCTGGTCCGCCCCCGGCCGGACCACCCCCACCGGCCGGACCACCGCCACCGGCCGGGCCACCGCCCTGTGGGCCGCCGTCCGGGTCACTGTCGTCCGGGCCCCGGTCGTCGGGGCCAGCGTCGTCCGGGTCGTCGGGGTGGGCGTCCTGGGCGCGCTGCAACGCCTCGTCGAGGCGCTTCTCGTCCAGCCCCGGGGTGTCGAACGGGTCGCGGCGGCGGCGGTGCGGCAGGGCCAGCCGGGCCGCCACCCGGACGTCGTCGATGGTGACCCGGTCCCGGCCGTGCCAGGCGGCGTGGGCGAGGGCGGTACGGGCGGTGACGATGTCGGCCCGCATCCCGTCCACGTCGAACGCCGCGCACACCTCGGCGATCTGCCGCAACGCGGCGTCCGGCAGTCGTACCCCGGGAAGTCGGCGACGGGCGGCGGCCACCTGGGCGGCGATCTGGGCGTCGGCGTCGGCCCAACGGGCGGCGAAGCCGACCGGGTCCGCGTCGGCGGCCAGCCGGCGGCGGACCACCTCGACCCGGATCTCCGGGTCCCGGCTGGCACCCACCTCGACGGTGAGCCCGAACCGGTCGAGCAGCTGCGGGCGCAGCTCCCCCTCCTCCGGGTTCATGGTGCCGACCAGCAGGAACCGGGCCGCGTGGCTGACCGAGACGCCCTCCCGCTCGACGTGGCTGCGGCCCATCGCCGCCGCGTCGAGCAGCAGGTCGACGAGGTGGTCGTGCAGCAGGTTGACCTCGTCGACGTAGAGCACACCCCGGTGCGCGGCGGCGAGCAGGCCCGGCTCGAAGGCGCGTACCCCCTCGCCGATCGCCTTCTCCAGATCCAGCGCACCGACCACCCGGTCCTCGGCGGCGCCCACCGGCAGTTCGACGAGGCGGGCCGGACGGGTCTCGGCGGCGACGTCGGCCGGGTGCGGGCCGTCCGGGCAGGCCGGGTCGGGCTCGGCCGGGTCACAGCCGAAACGGCAGCCGGCCACCCGCCGGACCGGGGGCAGCAGCGCGGCGAGGGCCCGCACGGCGGTGGACTTGGCGGTCCCCTTCTCACCCCGGACCAGCACCCCGCCGATCGCCGGGGAGACCGCGTTGAGCAGCAACGCCAGCCGCATGTCGGCCATGCCGAGCACCGCGCTGAACGGATAAATCGCCACTGCGCCTTCTTTCGTTCGCGACTGCGGGGCTCGCAAAACCGGCTCACTCCTCGCGCTCACACCCGGTCCTCCAGGTCGCCCTCACTGGCCAGGTACGTGTCGCGCAGCCGGTCCAGGGTGGCCGGCTCCGGCTTGGCCCACAGCCCCCGGTCGGCGGCCTCCAACAGGCGTTCGGTGATGCCGCGCAACGCCCACGGGTTGGACGTCTCCAGAAACTCCCGGGTGGTGTCGTCGAAGAGGTACGCGGCGGCCAGGTGCTCGTACATCCAGTCGTCGACCACACCAGCGGTGGCGTCGTAGCCGAACAGGTAGTCCACCGTGGCTGCCAGCTCGAACGCGCCCTTGTAGCCGTGCCGGCGCATCGCGGCGATCCACTTCGGGTTGACCACCCGGGCCCGGAACACCCGCCGGGTCTCCTCGCCCAGCGTGCGGGTGCGCACGTCGTGCGGCATCGCCGAGTCACCCACGTACGCCTGCGGTGACGTGCCGGTGAGGTGGCGGACCATCGCCACCATTCCGCCGTGGTATTGGAAGTAGTCGTCGGAGTCGACGATGTCGTGCTCACGGGTGTCCTGGTTCTTCACCGCCACCGCGATCCGGGCGAAGGAGCGCTCCATGTCGGCGCGCGCCTCCCGCCCGTCCAGGCCCCGGCCGTACGCGTAGCCGCCCCACACCGCGTACACCTCGGCCAGGTCGGCGTCGCTGCGCCAGGTCCGGGCGTCGATCAGGGGCAGCAGCCCGGCTCCGTACGCGCCGGGCTTGGAGCCGAAGATCCGGGCGGTGGCCCGCCGCTCGTCGCCGTGCTCGGCGAGGTCGGCGGCGACGTGCGCCCGCAGGTAGTTCTCCTCGTCCGGCTCGTCCAGGGCGGCGACCCGCCGGACGGCGTCGTCGAGCAACGCCACCACGTGCGGGAACGCGTCGCGGAAGAAGCCGGAGATGCGCACTGTGACGTCGACGCGCGGGCGGCCCAGCTCGGCGGTCGGCACCACCTCGACGCCGGTCACCCGCCGGGACCTGTCGTCCCAGACCGGCCGGCAGCCCAGCAGCGCGAGCACCTCGGCGATGTCGTCGCCCTGGGTACGCATCGCGCTGGTGCCCCAGACGGTCAACCCCACCGAGCGGGGGTACGCGCCGGTGTCGGCGAGGTGCCGGGCCAGCAGCGAGTCGGCGAGGGCCACCCCGACGTCCCAGGCGTTGCGGCTGGGAATGGCCTTCGGGTCGACGGAGTAGAAGTTGCGGCCGGTGGGCAGCACGTTGACCAGGCCCCGGGTGGGTGAGCCGGACGGGCCGGGCGGCACGAACCTGCCGTCCAGCGCCCCGAGGGTGTTGGTCAGCTCGTCGGTGGTGCGGTCGAGTCGGGGCACCAGCTCGGTGGCGGCGAAGTGCAGCACCGCGGCGACGTCCGGGATCGACCGACCGGTCACCTCCGTCACCACGGCGTCGATGGTGTCCACGGCCCAGTCCAGGGTCTCCATGCCGACGACCAGCCGCCGGGCGAGGGCCTCGATGAGGTCGATCGCGTCGGCGGCGGTGCCGGCCGGCCCGTCCACCACGTCGGTCAACGCCGCTGGCAGCGTCAGTCGCTGACCCGGCGACGCGAGCAGTTCCTGCTCGTCGAGCGAGTACGCGACGGCGAGGGCCTGTCGCAGGCCGGGCAGAGCACGGGCGCCGCCCCAGATCTGCGGGGCGCGCAGCACCGCGAGGACCAGGTTGACCCGGGGCTCGCCGGTGGGCGCGTCGGCGAGGATGTGCAGCCCGTCGCGGATCTGCACGTCCTTGACCTCGCACAGGTACCCGTCGAGGTGCAGCACGAAGTCGTCGAAGTCGTCCGCGTCGGGCATCGCCTCGGCGTGCAGGTCGTGGTGCAGCTCGGCGGCGCGCACCAGGTCCCAGATCTGGGCCCGCACGGTGGGCACCTTGGCCGGGTCGAGGGCCTGCACCGTCGCGTACTCGTCGAGCAGTTGCTCCAGTTTGGCCAGGTCGCCGTAGGTCTCGGCGCGGGCCATCGGCGGGACCAGGTGGTCGACGACCACGGCGTGCGCCCGCCGCTTGGCCTGGGTGCCCTCGCCGGGGTCGTTGACGATGAACGGGTACACCAGCGGCAGGTCGCCGAGGACCGCGTCGGGCGCGCAGTCGGCGGCCAGGCCGAGGCCCTTGCCGGGCAGCCACTCCAGGGTGCCGTGCTTGCCCAGGTGCACCACGGCGTCCGCGCCGAAGCCGCCGTCCGCGACGGGCGCGGTCAGCCAGTGGTAGGCGGCCAGGTAGTGGTGACTGGGCGGCAGGTCCGGGTCGTGGTAGATCGCGATGGGGTTCTCCCCGAAGCCGCGGGGCGGTTGGATCAGCAGCACCACGTTGCCGAAGCGCAGCCCGGCGAGCACGATGTCCCCGCCCTCGGTGTACAGCTCGCCCGGCGGCTCACCCCAGTGCTCCCGCATCCGCTCGCGCAGCTCGACCGGGACCTGGTCGAACCACCGTTGGTAGGTCGGCCCCGGTATCCGGGCCTCGGCGGCGGCCAACTGCTCCGGGGTGAGCCACTCCACGTCGTGACCACCGGCGGCGATCAACGCGTGGATCAGCGCGTCGCCGTCGTCGGGCGGCGGGGCGTCACCCAGGTCGTAGCCGGCCTCGGCCAACGCGGCGAACAGCCGGACCGCCGACGCCGGGGTGTCCAGCCCGACGGCGTTGCCGACCCGGGAGTGCTTGGTGGGGTACGAGCTGAGCACCACGGCGACCCGCTTGTCGGCGTGCGGCACGTACCGCAGCCGGGCATGGCGCACCGCGATCCCGGCGACCCTCGCGGCCCGCTCGGGATCGGCGGCGTAGACCGAGAGCCCGTCCGCGTCGATCTGCTTGAACGAGAACGGCACCGTGACGATCCGGCCGTCGAACTCGGGGATGGCCACCTGCATGGCGGCGTCCAACGGGGACAGACCGGCGTCGCTGTCGGCCCACTGCGCGCGGGTGCTGGTGAGACAGAGCGCCTGGATGACCGGCACGTCCAGGGCGGCCAGGGCGCCGACGTCCCAGGCGTCCTCGTCGCCACCACCGGAGGCGTCGGCGGCGACCGCGCCGCCGGCCGCGAGCACCGTGACCAGCAGCGCGTCACAGCGGGCGAAGAGCCCGAGGGGCCCGGCGCCCGCGGTCAACCCGCGCAACGAGCCGCAGAAGATCGGCAGCGGGTTGCCGCCGGCCTGGTGGACCGCGTCCGCGAGCACGTCGACGAATCCGGTGTTGCCGGCGAGGGCGTGCGCCCGGTAGAAGACGATGCCCACCGTGGGCCGGTCCGGGTCGGCGGGGTGGTCGCCGTGCACGCCGTACGCCGGGGTGGGCGCGGGTGCGGCGAACCCCTCGCCGGTGAGCAGCACCGTGTCGGAGAGGAACCGGGCCAACTGTCCGAGGTTGTCCGGGCCGCCCTCCACCAGGTACGCCAGCGACTGGGTGACGACCCCGGACGGCACTGTGGAGATGGCCATCAGCTCCGCGTCGGGCAGCGCCTCACCGCCGAGCACGACAGTCGGCACGCCGGTGGCGAGCACCGCGGCGAGGCCGTCCGGCCACGCCTGCCGACCACCGAGCAGGCGTACGACGACGAGGGCGACCCCGTCGATCAGGGCGGGCACCTCCTCGGCGGCGACCCGGGCAGGGTTGGCCAACCGGTAGTCGGCACCGCTGGCGCGGGCGGCCAGCAGGTCGGTGTCGGCGGTGGACAGCAGCAGGATGCGCACGGCAGGCTCCGGAGGGTGACGTCGGCGCGTTCGCCGAGGCGATCGGGCGACGAAGGATGGGCGCGGGGTTCAGCAGGCACCGCGACCCGGACGACTCACCGACGCGGGGCCGGCGGCGACGGGTGGCGCGGTGTCGAACTCAGCGGTGAACGGCGCGGGAGCGTGCGGATGCCGGTCCGGAGGCGCGGCCGGGTCGGGGCGCGGCGGGGCGTCCGCCGCTCGGCTCACGACGGTGATCGTCGGTGACAGAGACGCCATGCGTCATCGGGTCCTCCTCGGGTGTCCACGCCCTGGGGTACGTCCCGACGGCCGAAGTATCCTGGCTTCCGGATCGACGCTCTCCCCCGGCCTTCCAACCGCAGACACACGGCCGTGACTCACGAGGGGGGATCGCTCCCCGGTGACAGTGGCGGGACCGCGTCGGAATCGCACCGACTTCCTTCACTGCCGTCAGGCCGCGAATGCTGCCACACCCCTCCGCCGCCGGTCAACGCCGCTCCGGCCCCGCCAGGCGGGCGCCACCCATCGAGGCTCGGCGATCGACGCGTGCGGGGCTCCGCGCCACGCGAGGCCCCAGATCAATGTGCGCCGCCCTTTGCTCTGCTTACCAATGCGCACCAGACACGGAGCGTCACCGGCGCATATAGGTAAGCAGAGCAAAGGGCGGCCACGGGTGTCGTGACCTGCGCCGATCGTTTGGCGGGCGGTGCTGTTCGATGCGCTGAATTAGGATCAGCAACACCACGCCCGTGATCCGCGATCAATCTCGGAGATCGATCACCATGGTCGCCCCGCAGTTCCACCACCTGGCTGGTCGTGTCTGGATCTGTCCGGGCGACCCCGAACCCGAGGCGGTCCAGGCCGGCGTCGCCGTTGTGGCCGACGAGCGCGGCAGTGTGATGATCGACGCCGGGCAGAGCCCAGCGCACGCCCGCGGCATCCAGGCCGCGCTCGCCGCAGCCGGGCTTCCGGAGCCACGCTGGCTCGTCTACACCCACCACCACTGGGACCATGTCTGGGGAGCCTGCGCCTGGCCCGACGTGGAGATCGTCGGGCATGAGACGGCAGTGCCGCTGCTGCGTGCCGAAGCCGCACAGCCGTGGAGCCACCACTATCTGGACGAGCGGATGCGCGCCGACCCTCGTCTCGTCCCGAGCTTCCGAGGTCGGGCACGGGCGATGGACTCCTGGGAGGATTGGGCGACTGCTTCTACCCGCCGCCGGCGCACCTGCGCCGGCCGGAGGACGGCCTCGATCTCGACCTGATCCGGAGACTGCTCGACGGTGACTACCACTGGTACGTCTCCAGCCACGCGGAGCCGATGACGTTCGATCAGGCCCGCGCGGTCGTGGACGACGCCTGATCCCGGCGGCCCTCAGCGGGCGTGGCGCTCGGGGTGGGCCCGGCTCCAGGTCCGCATCCGCTCCGGGTAGCCGGTGCGCGCCGCCTCGTACAGCGGCACCGCGTGCTTGCGGGCGATGGCCCCGGCCGCGCGGGGTGTTCCGGTACGGCGGCGGATCCACTCGCCGTCGTGTGCGATCGCCACCACCGTGGTGTCCGTCGCGGTCGTCTCCGGTTCCAGGTAGAACTCCACCCCTCGCCGGCTGGCCACGAACGCCTCCAGCGCCGCGAGGTCGTCGCGGGTCGCCTCCCGGTCCAGCTTCGTCGGGGTCGCCTCGGCACCCCGTGACCGCCGATTGAACCAGCTCATGCCCCGCCCCTCTCGTCGACGCCCCTCCAGTGCAGCACCGATTCCTGGCAATACCCTGCACGCCGGGTGGGAGGGAGCTGACCACAGTCGGGAAATCCGGGTGGAACCCACGGCGGGTGGGCGGTGTCATGAGTGTGATCCGAACGGAGGCTCCCCTGGACGACGAGACGCTCGTCACCCGCGCCCGGGCAGGTGACCTGGAGGCGTACGACCTCCTGGTCGCCCGGCACACCGCGTCCGCGTACCGGACCGCGGTGCTGCTCGGCGCGGGCTCGGACTCCGAGGACGTGATCCAGGAGGCGTTTGTGAAGGCGTACCGGAAGCTGTCCCGTTACCGGGGTGACGCGTCCTTCCGGTCGTGGCTGCTCGCGATCGTCGCGAACGAGACCCGCAACCTGCACCGCTCCCGTGGCCGGCGCGACGGGCTCGTCCTGCGGGCGGCGGCAGCGGATCCGAGGTCCGAGATCGCCGAGGACGACGCGGTCGCCGCGGTCCTCGCCGGGGAACGCCGGGAGTCGCTGGTGCGGGCGCTGCGGCAACTGCCAGCACGGGACCGCGAGGTCATCGTCTGCCGGTTCTTCCTCGACCTCACCGAGGAGGAGACGGTGTCGGCTCTGGGCTGGCCCCGGGGCACCGTGAAATCGCGTACGTCCCGGGCGCTGGCGAAGCTTCGCGCCCTGCTCGACAGTGCGGAGATCCGGCATGGGTGACCTCGAACGGGAACTGCGCGACCTGTCCGCCTGGCTGGACACCCCCGACCCGCCCGACGTGACCGCCCGGGTCCGCGTACGACTGGGCACGCCCGCGCCCCGGCGACGCCGGTGGCGGTCGCTCGCCGCGGCGGCGCTCGCCGCGCTGCTGGTGGCGCTGTTGCCGCCGACGCGCGCCGCGATCGCCGACGCCGTCACGGGGCTGCTGCGCTTCGCCGGGGTCAGCATCGCCACCTCACCCGCCCCGACGCCGGCCGGCGGCACCGCGTCGCCGTTGCCCGGGCAGCGGAGCGTCGCCCTGGCCGAGGCCCAGCGGGCGGTGCGGTTTCCGATCCGCCTGCCGGCGAAGCTGGGCACGCCCGAGCAGGTACTGGTCGCCGACCCGGACGCCACCGGCCGGTACCGGGTGGCGACGCTGCTCTACGACGGGGGCGCGCTGCGCGTCGACGCGTTCGACGGTCACCTCGACCTGGCCTTCCACAAGGAGGTCACCCCGCCGGGCGCGAACTGGGTCCAGGTGAACGGCGACTTCGCCGTGTGGGTCGACGGCCCACACGTGTTGTCCTACGTAGACCGGGCGGGTGGGATCCGCAGGGAGACCGCCCGGCTTGCCGCCTCGACGCTGATCTGGCAGGACAACGACGTGAGCTACCGGCTTGAGGGGGCCCTCACCAAGGCCGAGGCGATCGAGGTGGCGCGCTCACTGGGCTAGGGCGCGGTCGGGTCCCAGTCCGCGAGCTGCTCCATCGGCGTGGTGTCACCGGTCGCTTCCAGACTGTCGAGCGGAACGCGCTGGTAGAAGTAGAGGATCATGTCGCTCGCTGCGCCGCGCAGCGCCATGTCGCCCGGCTCCGCGTCGGCGGCGAGGTCGTCGCAGCGGACGCCGTCGGCGTCGAGGGTCAGGCGCCAGGAGCGGCCCTCGGTCGTGTGCAGGTCGATGGTCGCCGGCTCGAACGGCCAGGCAACGGTCGTCGCCGCCACGGTCGTCAGGAACTCGTCGACGCCCTCGACCGCGACGTCCGACGGTAGCGGCTGTGCCGCTCCCTGAGTGAGCTGGACGTCGTAGGTGTGGACGGCCAGTTCCTGGACCTGGTGCCGGGCGACGGCTCCGCTGGTCTGCGGTGCCTGCGAGCGGCCCCACCAGGTCCAGCAGCCGCGATCCGGGCCGGCCTCGTGCAGCGCGTCGAGCATCAGCCCGGTCGACTCGGCGAGCCAGGCATCCAGGGCCTCGCGGTGGCGGGGCGCGGTCGGGGCGCCCTTCGGGTCCGCCCTCGTCGGGGGCTCGACGCCCGAGCCCGCCGCGATGATGACGGCCTGACGGCGGCGGCCGTCGCCGAGGTGCTGCGCCAGTTCGCGCAGCGTCCAGTCCGGGCAGGTCGGGACCGGGACGTCAAGGTCGGGGGCGGACGCGAGCGCGGCGCGGAACGCCGCCGAGCGATCTTCGATCAGCCGCAGGACCTCGGGGAACTCCACAGTGTTCGGCACCCCGGTTGTGTATCACCGCGCGCCGCCGCCGGACAGCGAATTTGGCGGACGACGTCGACCGCTGGTCGACCTTTCACCTGAGCCCTGAGCCCTGAGCACCAGCGCGGCGAGCGGCCGTGACAGGCCGGTCAGCACCAGGAACCTGGCGGGCCTGGGCGGTGTCGAAAGGGTGCGGCGAGTCGTCGACGCGTACCGGAAGGAGCGAGATGGTTTCCTGGGGCAGGTTGATGCTGGCATCCTCGGTGGTCCTGCTGGCGGCGTGCACGACAACGACCAGCGGGGCGGCGCCGACGGCGGGAGCGGCCACCACGGCGAGCACCGCGAGCGCCTGCGCGGCGCGGGTCGAGACGGGGTCGCTGCCGGACTGGGCGGACGCCGGGTTCAGCGGGGACGCGCGGGTTCCGCACGTCTTCGGCGCGAAGGGCGACATAGTCGCGGTGCTGTTCGCCCACCCGCTGCGGCAGGTCCGGACGGACGGGTCGAACAACAAGATCCTGTGGGTGGCCCGCGCCGCCACGACCTCCCCCGACCCCACCGCGCCGGCGACCCTGGTGATCACCGCGAGGCTGGACGGCACCGACACCCGGGTGATCCGGGAGGTGCCCGGTGGCCCCGGTCCATCGATCATCGACCTGCCCGAGGCCGGCTGCTGGCGCCTCGACCTGCGCTGGTCCGGGCACACCGACACGATGGACCTGGTCTACGCCCCCTGAGCCAGCGCCGGGCCACCTAGGCTGCCTGACGTGCGGGAGGACGAACGGGTGGCGGCGGCGGTCCGCAACAACGCCGAGTGGTGCGACATCGTCTGCGGCAGCCACGGGCTGCCCGGCCGTACCGACGCCGACGCCTGGTCGGTCCCCCACCGTTCGCCGCAGTGGTACCCGGACGCGGTCACCCTACGGCCGGGCGTCGACGCCGACGCCCTGCTGGCCCGGATCGACGCCAGCCCGGGCGCGTCGGTGAAGGACAGCTTCACCGACCTCGACCTGTCCGGGTACGGGTTCCGGGTGCTCTTCGACGCGCAGTGGATCCACCGGCCACCGTCGGCACCACCTGTCGACACACCGCTGGCCCCGGTCACCACACCCGACGAGTTGGCGGCCTGGGCGGCGGCCCACGGCGGCGGGGACTTGTTCCGCCCCGCGCTCCTGGCCGACCCCCGCGTACGGGTGCTCGCCCGCCACGACGACCGTGGTGTGGTCACCGGTGGAGCGGTGCTCAGCGGCGACGGCCCGTACGGCGTCTCCAACCTGTTCGCCCGCGTCGACACCTCCCGGGCCATCTGGCGCGCGGTGTGTGCCACAGTGCCCGACGCGCCGCTGGTCGGCTACGAGAGCACCCCGGCACTGACGCCGGCGCTCTCCGCTGGTTTCGCCACCACCGGCCCTCTCCGCATCTGGCTGCACGGCTGACGCTCCGGCCACGGGCTCCGGGTACGGACAGCTATGCTGGGCGGCATCGGCACCGATCCGGCCATCACCGGGGAGCCTCCGGAAGAACGGGCAGTTCGACCGCCCTGGTAGAACCGGACGTCGCGGCACGTCACGTCGTGAAATTGAGCGGCGCCTGCACCGACGAGGCGCAAGCGGGGTGGTACCGCGGAGTCCTGGCCATACGCCCGGCGCTTCGTCCCCGCGTGGGCAGTGAGCTGATGCCCCGCGAGCGGACGTGAAGTGTAGGGAGAACGTCGGTGCCGGACGGTCCGTCGAAGTCGCCATTCGTGCCACTGCCCACCAAGATCGACTTTGGTGGGATGGACCGCGCGGTCATCGAGTGGTGGCAGGCCAACAACGTGTTCGACCGGAGTCTGGAACAGACGGCCGACGGTCCGCCGTGGGTGTTCTACGAGGGGCCGCCGACCGCCAACGGCACGCCGGGCACCCACCACATCGAGGCGAGGGTCTTCAAGGACCTCTTTCCCCGGTACCGGACGATGCGGGGCTACTCGGTGCCGCGCCGCGCCGGGTGGGACTGCCACGGCCTGCCCGTCGAGCTCGCGGTGGAGAAGGAGTTGGGGCTCAGCGGCAAGGCCGACATCGAGCGGATGGGTGTCGCGGAGTTCAACGCCCTGTGTCGCACCTCGGTGCTGCGGCACGTCGACGAGTTCGTCCAGCTCAGCGAGCGGATGGGTTACTGGATCGACCTGGAGCATCCGTACCAGACCATGTCCCCGGAGTACGTCGACAGCGTCTGGTGGTCACTGAAGCAGATCCACGACGGCGGGCGGCTGGTGGAGGACTTCCGGGTCGCGCCGTACTGCACCCGCGACGGCACGACCCTGTCCGACCACGAGGTGGCGCAGGGGTACGAGACCGTCACCGACCCTTCCGTGTACGTGCGGTTCCCGTTGCGCGGGGACGTGGCCGGACACAGCGGCGTCGACCTGCTGGTCTGGACCACCACCCCGTGGACCCTGGTGTCCAACACCGCCGTCGCCGTACACCCCGCGGTGACGTACGCGCTCGCCCGCACCGGGCAGGGCACGTTCGTCGTCGCCGAACCGCTGGCTCGGCGGGTCCTCGGCGACGAGGCGGAGATCCTGGCGACCGTACCCGGGTCGGCGTTGGAAGGGCTGCGGTACGAGCGGCCGTTCGACCTGGTGGACATCCCCGACGCGCACCTCGTGGTCCTCGCGGAGTACGTCACCACCGAGGACGGCACCGGCCTGGTGCACCAGGCGCCGGCATTCGGCGCGGACGACCTCGCCGTCTGCCGCGCGTACGGGTTGCCGCTGGTCAACCCGGTCGCCCCGAACGGGCGGTTCACCGACGACATCGACCTGGTCGGTGGGGTGTTCTTCAAGGACGCCGACGCGTTGCTCATCGACCGTCTCCGGCAGACTGGTCGGTTGTTCCGGCACGAACCGTTCGAGCACCCCTACCCGCACTGCTGGCGGTGCCACACGCCGCTGATGTACTACGCGCAGCCGTCCTGGTACATCCGGACGACCGAGGTCCGCGACGAGCTGACGCGGGAGAATGAGAACACCAACTGGTTCCCGGAGCACATCAAGCACGGCCGCTACGGCGACTGGCTGAAGAACAACATCGACTGGGCGGTGTCCCGTTCCCGGTACTGGGGCACCCCGCTGCCGCTGTGGCGATGCCCGGACAACCACGTCACCGCTGTCGGTTCCCGTACGGAGCTCGGGGAGTTGGCCGGCGCCGACCTGTCCGAGCTGGACCCGCACCGCCCGTACGTCGACGAGATCACCTTCGCCTGCCCCGACTGCGGTCGGACCGCCACCCGGGTTCCCGAGGTGATCGACGCCTGGTACGACTCCGGGGCCATGCCGTTCGCGTCGTTGGGCTACCCCCACGTGCCGGGTAGCAGGGAGATCTTCGAACGCACCTACCCGGCCCAGTACATCTGCGAGGCGATCGACCAGACGCGCGGGTGGTTCTACACGCTGATGGCGGTCGGCACGCTGGTCTTCGACCGGTCCCCGTACGAGAACGTCGTCTGCCTCGGGCACATCCTGGCCGAGGACGGCCGCAAGATGAGCAAACACCTGGGCAACATCCTGCTGCCGATCCCGCTGATGGACACCCACGGCGCCGACGCGGTGCGCTGGTTCATGGCCTGCTCCGGCTCACCGTGGTCGCCGCGCCGGATCGGGCCCGGCCCACTCGACGAGATCGTCCGCAAGGTGTTGATGACCTACTGGAACACCGCGGCGTTCTTCTCCCTCTACGCGGCGAACTCGACGTGGGCGCCGCAGCTGGCGCAGCCGGTCGCCCAGCGGCCGGTGTTGGACCGGTGGATCGTCGGGGAGGTCCACGCCCTCGCGGCCGCCGTCGACGAACGGATGCGGAACTACGACACGGCGCGTGCCGGCCGGCTGCTCGCCGACTTCATCGACGACCTGTCGAACTGGTACGTACGCCGGTCGCGGCAGCGTTTCTGGGAGGGCGACACCGACGCCCTCACCACCCTGTACGAGTGCCTCGACATTCTCACGCGGCTACTGGCGCCCTTCGTTCCCTTCGTCACGGAGCAGGTGTGGCAGCAGGTCCTCCGGCCGGGTGCCGCGACGGCTGTGGAGTCGGTGCACCTGGCGGCCTGGCCCACAGCGGACACCACGGTGATCAGCACCGAGCTGTCGGCCCAGGTGGCCACTGCGCGGGCGTTGGCCGAGGCGGGACGGTCCGCGCGTAAGGCGAGCAGTCTGCGGATCCGTCAGCCGTTGAGCCGGGCGCTCGTGGGGCTGCCGGCCGGCACCGTCCTCCCGCCGGCGCTGCTGGACGACATCGGCGACGAGTTGAACGTCAAGGTCCTCCAGCCGCTCGACGCCCAGAGCGGGGTCATCGACGTGCGGGTCAAAGCGAACTTCCGGACGCTGGGCCGCCGGTTCGGCAACCGCACCCAGCACGTCGCGACGGCGATTGCCGCCGTCGCCCCCCGGGACCTGGTCGACGGCGTCCGGGCGAACGGGTCGTACCCGCTGTCGATCGACGGTACGCGGGTCGAGGTGGGCCCGGACGACATCCTGATCACGGAGGTGCCGCGCACCGGTTGGGTCGTGGAGTCCCAGCGCGGCGTGACGATCGCGTTGGACACCGAGATCACCCCCGAACTGGCGGCCGAGGGCGTCGCACGCGACGTCGTCCGCATCATCCAGCAGGCCCGCCGCGACGCCGACTTCGAGGTCTCCGACCGGGTCACCGTGTCGATCGCCGCCCCCGCGGATGTCGCGGCGGCGATCTCGGCGCATCGGAAGCTCATCGCGCACGAGACCCTCGCGCTCCAGCTGACGGTCGCGGACGCGGTGTCGGAGGGGTTCTCCGGCACCGTGGGCGATGGTCAGGAGATCGTCGTGCACGTCGTGCGGGCCTGAGCGGTGACGGGGTGGACGATCAGCGCAGACGGGTCAGGTCGTCCGGGGTCAGGCGTAGGGCACCGGCCGCGACGTTCTGCGCCAGGTGCTCCGGGTCGGCGGTGCCGGGGATGGCGAGCACGTGGGGGCCCTGGTGCAGGGTCCAGGCGAGGCGTACCTGCTGCGCGGTGACGCCGTGGGCGCGGGCGACCGCCTCGACGGCCTCGCCCTGCGCGGTGCCCGCGCCTGCCTCCCGCCCGGTGCCGGCCAGCGCGAAGAACGGCACGTAGGCGATGCCCCGCTGACCGCAGAGCCGGACGAACGCGTCCTGCTCCCGGTAGGCGTCCACCCCGTAGTTGTTCTGCACGCAGACCACCGGCGCGATGCCCGTCACCTCGTCCAGCTGTTCGGGCCGGGCGTTGGAGAGCCCGAGGTGCCGGATCAGCCCGGCGGCCCGCAGCTCGGCGAGCGCGCCGAACCGGTCGGCCACCGGCACCGCACCCGGCCCTCGGCCGAGGCGCAGGTTCACCACGTCGAGCTGGTCGCGGCCGAGTCGGCGGAGGTTCTCCTCCACCTGGGCCCGCAGCTGCGCCGGGGTGAACGCCTCGGTGAAGCCCGCCTCCGGGTCGTACCCGAAACCGACCTTGGTGGCGATCACCAGGTCCTCCCGGTACGGGGCGAGCGCCGCGCGGATCAGCTCGGTGGCGTAGCGGGCCGGTCCGGTGCCGACGCGGAGCGTGCCGCCGGGCGAGACGTAGAACGCGGCGGTGTCGATGTGGTTGACGCCCAGCTCCACGGCGCGGCGCAGCAGGGCGACGGCCCGGTCACGGTCGGGGTTCGCGGTGATCCGCATGGAGCCGAAGCCCATCCGGTGCACGGTACGGTCACCCAGGATCCAGCTGCCCGCCGCGGCGGCGGTGATCTCGTCGGTTGGCATCGGGCGACCCTAACCAGCTCGGATACGTGACGCAGTCGGCCACGCACCCGATACCGCCCGACGGCGGAGTGGGTTAGTTTTTAGTGGCGGAGGAAACGGCGTGCGGCGGGCGCAGCACCGGCACCAGCAGCAGGGTCGGCAGCAGCAGCAACGGCACCGCCAGCAACGCGCGCAGGGTGCCGACCTCGTCGCCGACCAGCCCCAGCAACGGCGGGCCAGCGAGGAACGCGGTGTAGCCGATCACCGCGACCACGCTCACCCGCACCGCCGCGTGCGCCTCGTCGTCGGCCGCCGCGCTCATCCCGACCGGGAAGCCCAGCGACGCACCCAGGCCCCACAGCGCGACGCCGATGACGGCCACCGGCCCGGAGCCCGCCAGCACCGCCAGGCCGGCGCCGACCACGGCGAGGCCGATGGTGCCGCTGAGCACCGGCACCCGACCCCACCGGTCCAGGGCGATGGTGCCGACGGTGCGTCCGACGGTCATGCCGACCACGAAGACCGCGAAGACCGCCGCGCCGGCGGCCTCGCTCAGATCCCGCCCATCGATGAACGCCACGGCCAGCCAGTCGTTGGCGGCACCCTCGGTGAACGCCGCCACCAGCACGAACAGCCCGATCAGCAGGGTGCGTGGCTCCCGCCAGGCGGCGAGCTGAGCCCGGCGACGGGCAGCCGGGGTGGCGTCCGCCGGGTCGCCGGTGTGATCGCTGCCCACGGGCAGGAACGTCCGGGCGGCGAGCGCAGTGCCGGTCAACACGACCACCGCCACTGCGACGAGATGCGCGCCGACCGACACGTCGAACCGGGCCGCCCCGGCGCCCAGCGCCGCTCCGGCCACCGAGCCGAGGCTCCACCCGGCGTGGAACCGGGGCATGATCGTACGACCCAGCCGCCGTTCCACCGCCGCGCCCTCGACGTTCATCGCCACGTCGCAGGCGCCGGAGCCGTAGCCGAGGGCGACGAGTCCCAGGGCGACGACGGCGAACGACCCGGTCATCGTGGCGCCCAGGCCCGCCACGGTCAGGCCGACCGCGACCACCGCGGTGGCGAGGGTGACGGTGCGGGCCGCGCCGAGACGCTGGGCGAGCAGGCCGGCGGTGGGCATGGCCAGCAACGCGCCGACGCTCATCGCCAGCAGCAGCAACCCCAGTCGACCGGCGGAGAGGTCCAACGCCTCCCGGACCGCCGGAACGCGGGAGAACCAGCTACCCACGGCCAGCCCGTTGAGGGTGAAGGTGACAGCGACGCCGTTGCGGGCGAGCCGCACCGTCCGCAGGGTCGGCGACGCGGTTGTCGGGGCTGACGGGCGACTGGTGGGGGCGCTCACGGGGGTGGTTCCTCTTCCTCGGGGTGATCTCCTGGCACGATCGCACACCTGAGAGCGCTACCACCACAACTGGGAACCGCCCCTTACCGCTGCTGGATCGGCCGGGGCATGATGTGGGCAGGCGTTGGTCCGACCGGACGGGCCGCCGCGGGAGGCGACGATGACGACAGCGGCACACCGACCGGCCACGCTCGAGGACGTGGCCCGGGTCGCCGGGGTGTCCCGGTCCACGGCGTCGCGGGTGATCGCCGGCACGGGGTTCGCCTCGCCGGCTGCCCGGAAGCAGGTCACGGCAGCCGTCGACCAGCTCGGCTACGTGCCCAACCCGGCCGCCCGGGCGCTGGTGCACGGCCGCGGCGGCGTACGCCTGGTGGTGGCCGTTCTGGGCACCAGCGCCGCGGTGCTGGACGACCCGTACGTGCACCAGGTGGTCGGCGCGGCCGCCCGGGTGTGCACGCCCGCCGGTGTCGGGGTGGCCCTGTGCTGGCTGCCGTTCGGCGACCCCCGCAGCCTCGACCAACTCGACGGCGATCGCAGTGTGTGTGGCGTGATCCTGGTCAACACCACCGAGGAGCTGCTGGCGGCGGTGCCCCGGTCGCTGCGCGGTCGGGTGGTCTCGATCGGCATCGGCTCGGCGACAGTGCCCTCGTTCGACGTCGACAACGCCGCCGGCTCCGAGGCGGTGCTGCGTCACCTGTACGCCTCCGGGCGACGCCGGATCGCCATGGTGACCGGCCCCCGGTGGCTGCCGTGCGCGCAACGCCCCGTTCAGACGTACCGTCGGCTGATGGCCGAGGCCGGCCTGCCGGAGCGGGTACTGCCCGGGGACTTCCGGGCGGCGCGCGGCCGGACGGCGGCCGGCGAGGCGCTACGCCGCTGGCCGGACATCGACGCCATCTACGCGATCAGCGACGACACCGCGCTCGGGGTGATCGCTGGCCTGCGCGACGCCGGCGCGCGCGTGCCCGGTGACGTCGCGGTGGCCGGCTTCGACGACATTCCGTTGGCCGGGATGACCGCCCCGGCGCTGACGACGGCGAGTCATCCGGTGGGACGGATCGCCGGCGCCGCAGCCACCGCTCTGCTTCAAGGACGTCCGGTTGCCCCGGTGACCCTCTTCCCGTCCGCACTGGTGGCGCGGGCCAGCGCGTGAGTCGACGCCCGGTCGGGCACGCTCACGGTTAACGCCTCAGGGGCCGGGTAACCGCGTCGCACCTTCCGTCCACCGTGAGGAGCGCCGACCCGTGTCCGACTCCGCGCCGTCACACTGGGACCCGGCGCCGAGCCCCCGGGACGGCCGGTTGACCGCCCGCCGCCACCCACCGGTGGCGCCGGGCCGCACCGGGCTGGTGCCGATGACCGGCCCCGACGGTGACCGGCTGGCCCTGAGGTACGCCCCGGAGCCGGCGACCGACGGTTCGGCGTACCGGTTGGTGCTGCTCCTGCACGGTGCGGGCGGCTCGGCGCGACAGGGGCTGGACCTGCTGCTGCCGGTCGCGGACGCGCAGCACCTGCTGCTGGTCGCCCCGGACTCGTCGGCCGCCAGTTGGGACCTGATCGCCGGTGGCTTCGGGGCGGACGTGGGACGCATCGACGGGCTGTTGGCGACCGTCTTCGACAGCTACCCGGTGGCCGACGTGACGGTCGGCGGCTTCTCCGACGGTGCCTCGTACGCGCTGTCGCTGGGCTTGGCGAACGGCGACCTGGTCGACGCGGTGGTGGCCTTCTCCCCCGGTTTCGCCGCGCCCCCGGTCACCCACGGCCGGCCACGGATCTTCATCTCGCACGGCGTCGACGACCGGGTGCTCCCCATCGACGTGTGCAGCCGCCGTCTCGTTCCCCACCTGCGCGACCTCGGCTACGACGTGACCTACCGGGAGTTCCCCGGCGGCCACGACATCCCCGCCCCGATCCGCGACGCCGCCACCACCTGGCTCACCGCCCATCCGTGACGGGCGAGGAACCCGCGTCGAGCAGTGCGGGCATCAGAGTCGAGCAGTGCGGGCATCAGATCGGAGGGAGGCCCAGGGCTTCGTCGACGCGGGCGAGGACGGCGGCGTCGTCCTCCGGGTTGACGCCGCGCAGCAGGTCGATGGCTGTGGCCCGGACCTGACCGATGATCATCGCCAGGGGAAGGGTCTGGGTGGGGCCGAAGAGCTGCCCGGCGGCGCGCACCGCGGCCAGCGCCGATTCGTCCGCCTGGGTGGCGTGCCGGTCGGCGGTCTCCTCCTGCCCGTTGAGGTCGGCGGCGAGGGCGGCGCCGGCCTGACGGACCGCCTCGGCCAGTGACCGCAGGGCCACGCCCAGCTCGGGCGGGGCCGGGGCGTGCAGCCGGCTCAGGGTCACCCCCGCACGGGCCAGCACCCGGACGTTACGGACCGCGTAGTCGAGCTGCCGGATCGACTCGTCGACCGAACGCAGCCGACCGATGTGCCGACGTCGACGGACGTTGAGCCGCAGCGCCTCACCGGCGGCCAGCACACCGTCGCGCAGCCCGTCCACCCGGGCGTCCATCCCCCGCGCCTGCCTCAGGGCGGCGACCGCCGCCGGCTCGTCGCGGTCGTTCAACGCGTCGGCGATCTCGTCCAGCAGCCCGGCCAGCTCGTCGAAGGTGCGCCGCACCTCGGCAACCAGCGGAGCCAGCGGGTGCCGGGCGTCGACCAGGAGGCTGGCCGCGAGAGCGACCGCACCGCCGACCAGCGCGTCGACGAAGCGGAACGGCACCAACGAGCCGTCCGGCGGTGCGACCACCACCAGGTAGAGCGCGGAGACGGCGGCCTGCACCAGCGTCACGCCGGTGGCGCCGAAGGCCACCGCCAGGAGGACGGTGAGCAGGATGACGGTGAACACCGTCCAGGTGCTGCCCGGGCCGAGCGCCTGCACCACCAGGTCCGCGACGAGCACCCCGGCGGCGACCCCGAGGATGACCTCGACGGCCCGGCGGATGCGCTGCCCCCGGGCCTGTCCGAGGACGATCAGCGCGGCGGCCGGCGCGAAGAAGGGCTGCGGGTGCCCGAGCAATCGGGTGGCCAGCAGCCAGGCCACTGTCGCCGCGACGGTCGCCTCCAACACCGGCCGCCAGCCGTGCCGCAACCGGCCGCCGGCCGTCCGCAGACCGCTGAACCGCACCATCGTCCAACCTCCCCCACCCCATTGGGCCACCAGCTGGGCCACCTGCCGCCCCGCCCTGACCCGACGCCTGACCGTCAACCCGCCAGCCCGCCAGCCCGCCAGCCCGACCGCCCGACCGCCAGCCCGCCCGACCGCCAGCCCGCCCGGCCGCGAGATCGCCCAGCCGCCGAGCCGCCAGGCCGCCGAGCCGCCAGGCCGCCGAGCCGCCAGGCCGCCGAGCCGCCCGCTCACCACATCTGCCACCAGCTCACGCCGGCACACCGCAGCGTGCCGTCCACTCCTCCTTTGGAGCTGATGCGATAAACGAATCAGGCGTGATGTCGTAAACGATTCAGCTCCAAAGGGCCAGCCCACCGCACTATGCCGGCGGCCCGCGGCATCCCGTGGCGATCGTCTCCCATCACGCGTCGGACCTGATCACCGGGCTGCTGTGCGACCCTGCAGGGTGCAAGCGCCCAGATGGGCCCGCGCGGTCAGGCCCGCATGCCGTCGGGTCCACGCGCCACCAAGCCCACACGCCGTCGGGCCCAGACGCCGCCAAACCCGCACACCACCAGGCCACACGCCGCCCAAGCCCACCCACCACCAAGCCCGCGCGCGCCGCCGGGCCCACGCGCCGTCGGGCCCGCGCGGTTGGCCGGCCCGGCGACCCGTTCGTCGGCCGGCGCCGGTCGGGTCAGCTTCCGGTGAGGGCGCGCAGCAGCGTACGGACGGCGGTGCTCAGGTCGGCTCGGCTGGCGACCGTACCGGGCGGTGGGGCGCTGAGCGCGCCCGCGCCGGCCAGCCGGTCGAAGAGCAGCCCGTCCACGAACGCCACGAACTGGTCGCCCTGCCGATCAGGGTCGGCGGCCCCGGCCCGGGTCAGCAGGTCCCGGGCCTGCACCCGCAGGCCGGTGCCGTGTTGCAGGATGCCGCGCAGTTCGGGCCGGTGCACCGCCTCCAGCAGGCACGCGTACCGGGCGAGGCTCCGGCTGCGGCCGGTACTCAACCAGCGGTCGAGCACCTCGGCTACGCCAGTGGCGAGCGCGTCGAGGTCGCCGCTGTCGAGCCGGGGGGCAGGGGTCGGGGGTGGCGGGCCGGTCGGCAGGTCGTACGCGGCCAGGTCGGCCCGGTCCCGCTCGGCGAGCCGTCCCACCACCGCCTCGATCAGCGCCTGCCGGGTCCGCAGGTAGGCGGAGGTGGTGCCCGGCGGCATTCCGGCGCGGCCGTCGACCGCCCGGTGGGTCAGGGCTCGCATGCCACCATCGGCGATCAGTTCGATGGCCGCGTCGGTCAGTGTCGCGATCCGGTTCGCCCGCGCCGTCATGGCACTCCTCCCTTCTTGTGTCCGGAGGTAGTATCGCTCTTCTACAGGTGTAGAAGGAGGATCGACATGGACGACTCACACGCGGTGGTGGTCGGCGCCGGCATCGGTGGGCTGAGCGCGGCGCTCGCCCTGCACCGGCGCGGGTGGCGGGTCACGGTGCTGGAGCGCGCTCCCGAGATGCGCGAGGTCGGCGCCGGCCTGAGCCTGATGGCGAACGCGGTCCGCGCGCTGGACGCCCTCGGCCTCGGCCCGGCCCTGCGCCGGGGCGGACACGGTGAGGCGCCCGGCGGAATGCGCGACCGGCACGGGCGGTGGTTGTCCCGGGTGGAGGCCGCGGAAATGATCAGGCAGCTCGGCACCACGGCGCTGGGCGTGCACCGGGCCACGCTGCACCGCACCCTGCGCGAGGCCCTGCCCGCCGCATCCCTGCACACCTCCGCCGTGGTGGAGCACGTCGAGTCGGGCCCGGACAGCGCCGAGGTGCGCTACCAGGGGCCTGACGGCTCCCACACGGTCACCGCCCATCTGGTGGTCGGCGCCGACGGCCTGCGCAGTCGGGTCCGCGCTCAACTCTGGCCGCAACACCCCGATCCGGTGTACGCCGGATCGACGACGTGGCGGGCTGCCATCGCCTATCCCGAGCCGATCCCGGCCGCCATCACCTGGGGGCCCGGGGCCGAGTTCGGCATGGTGCCGATCGGCGACGGTCAGCTCTACTGGTACGGCGCGCTGAACGCTCCACCCGGTGGCCACGCCCCCGACGAGTTGGCGGCCGTGCGGGGGCACTTCGGCGACTGGCATGCCCCCATCCCGCAGCTTCTCGCGGCAACCCCACCCGACGTGGTGCTGCGCAACGACATCCACTACCTGGCCGAGCCGCTGCCCTCGTACGTGCGGGGGCGGGTGGCCTTGCTCGGCGATGCGGCCCACCCGATGACACCCAACCTGGGGCAGGGCGCCGGGCAGGCGATCGAGGACGCCGTGGTGCTCGGCGCGGTCTGCGCCGGCGGCGCCACGCAGGTGCCCGCCGCCCTGGCCGCGTACGACGAGCAGCGTCGACCACGCAGTCAGTCAGTCGCCCGTGCCTCCTACGTCGCTGGACGGTTCGGGCAGCAGCTGCACAACCCGGTCGCCTTCGCGATGCGGACCGTCGCGTTGCGGCTCATCCCGAGCCGGCTGGCCCTGCGTAGCATGGCTCGCTACGCGGACTGGCGACCGCCGGCGGGCTGAGCCGGGCCGGTGATCCGGCCGGCGGCCAGGGCGGCGTACTCCGCCGAGGCGAGGAACTCGGTCAACACCTCCACGGTGCCCGGCGTCCAGGGACGACCGTCGAGCACGTCGGCACCGGGGACGAAGAGCATCGCCGCGCCCTCGCCGAGCACCACGTCCTCCTGCCGGGCCCTGGTGCTGCCGAGGAAGTAGTGCTTCACCCGGGCCAGCTCGGGCAGCGACTGCACGGCGACCGGTCGCAGTGGACCGTCGGCGCGCAGGCCGGTCTCCTCCAACAACTCCCGCTCGGCGGTCTGCTCCGGCGTCTCCCCCGGCTCGCCGTGGCCGCCGGGCAACCCCCACACGTTCGGGTGGTGTGTCGCGTCGCCGTCGCGCAGTTGCAACAGCAGCCGCCCGTCGGGATCTACCAGCAGGACGCACGCGACAATTCTCATCCAGCCAGACTACGGCCGGCGAGGAGCCGTCGTGGCCCCAAAGCTCCAGAATAGCCATTCGGGCCGCCGACGGAACCAATCAAAGGCGACAGTGCGCCGGTAAAATCGGCGACTTCGTTGTGACCGATCGCTGACTGCTGATGGTGAAAGCGATCACACACACTGAGCCCATGAACAGGAGAGTCAACCGCGGTATGGCACTCCGCGTCGCGGTGTGCCTCCTTCTTCTCGCCGCACTGAGCGGCTGCATGCAGCTCAACATGGGGTTGACCGTCAACGCCGACGACACGGTCGACGGGCAGCTCCTGCTGACGGCCCAGAAGTCCGTGCTGAGCGGTCGCAACAAGAACCTCCCGGTCGCCTTCGCGGAGTTGCGGCAGAACATCCCCGCCCTACCGGCGGGCGAGGAAACCCTTTACCAGGACGACACTTTCTACGGCTCCCAGATCAGTTACCGCAAGGCACCGCTGGCCGGTTTCGACACCGAGAGTGTCAAACTGGTCAGGGACGGCGATCTTTACCGCTTCACGCTGCCGCTCGATCCCAAGAAATACGGCGGAAAGGTTGCGGAGCAGAATCCGCAGAACCAACAGGCGTTCCTCAAGCTCATGTCGTTCGAGATCTCGGTGACATTTCCCGGCCGGGTGATCGACAGCAATGGCACCGTCAACGGCCGGTCGGTCAGCTGGAAGGTCGATCCCAACCAGGACAAGCCATCCGAGCTGCGGGCCGTGGCCGAGGCGCCACCACGACCGTCCGCCTCGTCGGTTGCCGCCAGCGAGGAGGACGACGGCGGCTTCCCCTGGCTGTTCGTCGTCGGCGGTGTCCTCCTCCTGCTGGTGCTCGCCGCGGTGGGCGTACTCCTGATTCGCCGCCGTCACCCCGCGGCGACGGCGACGCCCGGTCCGACCCCGTCGCCGGGCCCTCCCGCCGGCGCCCCGGGGCCCGGCTGATCTCTTCCGGTGGCCGGCTCGGCCGGCCACGCCCGGCCCCGGCCGCCCCCGAGACGACGGCGACCGGCCCCGGTGCTCCCCGCAGGGGCACCGGACCTCACCACCACCACATCCGGTCGCACCATCGCAGAAGGGGGATCGTCATGAACGATCTCTTCACCTGGGCAGCCCTGGGGACCATTGCCGGCGCGAGCGCCGCCACCCTCCTGGCCACCAACGTCATCGGCGGACTGATCGGCCCGAGCGGCGACAAGCTCCGCAAGTGGATCGCCATCGCCATCGCGCTGCTGCTGTCCTACGTGACAGCGGCGTTCGCCGACGAGGCCGGCGGCGAGAAGTGGGTCATCGCGTTCTTCAACGCGCTGGTCATCTTCTCCGCCGCGCTCGGCGTCAACCAGTTCCCGCCCGGCAACCGACAGGCGACGCCGACCCAGGTCGCGAGCGGTCGTGAGCCCCGAGTCTTCCGTTCCTGGGTCTGAGGGGGTGCCGTCATGGTCTTCGGAATTCTCAGCGCAGCCGCTCACGTCGGCTTCGGCGCCCTGCTCGGCTTCCTCGCCGGTGGCCCCGTCGGGCTGCTGATCGGCGCCGTCGTGGGCCTGGTGGTCGGCGCGGTCTTCGGCTGGTCGGTGGCCTCCGCCGGGGTGTACGGCTCGGACGCCCGTGGCATCTTCCTCTTCGTCGTCGACCACACCTGGAGTCTGCTCAACACGGTCGTCGGCGCGATCTACCTGACGGTGCATCTGATCTTCGGGCACTCGCTGGACCGGCCCACCTCGCTGGGCAGCGGTCGGGTCAGCGTGGTGGAGGGAGTCTCGCCCCGCTACGCCACCACCATCGGCACCGTCTGCGCCGGCTCCAGCTCCGGCATCCAGCGGCACGAGGACGTGCACATCTTCCAGGGTCGCCTGCTCGGGCCGCTCTACATCCCCCTCGTCCTGGCCAACTACGTCCTGTTCACCATCGCGCCGGTGTGGCTGCTCTACCACGACCACACCAACGCGCCGATCAACCGCTTCACCCGGTACTTCGAGATCGGCGTCTACCCGCACGTGTGGAACGAGGCCATCGCGTACCGGATCCAGGGGACGCCGCCGCGATGACGACCCACGGGCGCGGACCGATCGAGAGCGCCACCGCCGAGCTGGTCGCCTGGGTGACCAGCGCGGCGGGGGAACCGGTCCCGATCGGCCCGCCCCGCGCGTGCGACGACGCCGACGGGCTCACCCTCTGGCCCCTCGAACTGCGTCCGGCCCGGCAGACCCGTTCCAGCGGCGCGGTCCGCGAACCGTACCGGTTCACCGTCCGCCACCTGCTCTGCGTCACCGGTCCGGCCGGGTTGCCCCGACTGGACCGGGTGCTCACCGCCGCGACCAGCGACGGCAGTTACCCGGTCGTGCTGGAGGCCGGTGACCCACCGCTGTGGACGGCGTTCGGCACCGCGCCCCGACCGGCGCTGCTGATCGACGTGGCGGCGCAGGTGGACCACCCGACCCCGGCCGCGCCGCCGGTGCTGCAACCGCTGCGGTTGCGGCAACTCGACGTACGCAGCCTCAGTGGGCGGGTCGTCGGCCCCCAGCAGCAGCCACTGGCCGCGATGCGGGTCGAGCTGCCCGCCACCGGCTCCGCCACCCGCACCGATACCGAGGGACGGTTCCTGATCGTCGGTGTCCCGCACGACCCCGAGCACCCGAGCCCGGTCCGGCTGCGGCTGAGCGGACGCGGGCTCGTCCTCAGCGCCGACGTCGACCCTACCGAGGACGACATCGTCATCGTCTGCGCGCCACCGACCCACTGACACCCACAGGCACAGGAGGACCGATGCCCAGTTACTTCTCCCCCGGCATCTATGTCGAGGAGGTCCCCAGCGGCGCCCGACCGATCGGGCCGGTGAGCACCGGCATCGCCGCGTTCGTCGGCGTCGCCCCGGACCGCTCCGCCCACCTGGGCAAGGCGGTGCCGGTCAACAACTGGACGGAGTTCCTGCGTCTCTTCGCCGCCGGCGAGCGGGTGGAGAGCACCCCGTTGGCACGGGCGGTCTTCGGCTTCCTGGACAACGGGGGCGCCCGCTGCTGGGTGGTCAACGTCGGTGAGGGTGGCGCGATCACCGGTTCCGGGCAGCGGCGCGGTGGTCTGCAACTGCTGGAGGCCGTCGACGAGATCTCTATCATCGCCGCGCCCGGCTTCCACGACGTGGTGTCGCACGAGGCGCTGCTCAGCATGGCCGAGCGCACCCGCACCATGGTCGCGATCTGCGACCCGGCACCGGACATCGACGACATCTCCGCGTTGACCCGGGTGGCCACGCCGTCCTCCGGCAAACCCCCCAAGCCCGTCGAGGGTACGGGTGGCGGTCCCGGCGGCGGCTCGGCCCAGCCGGGCGGCTCCGGCGGCCACGAGGGCGCCGCCTACCGGCCGCGTCAGTCCGAGTTCGGCGCGTTCTACTACCCCTGGCTGCGGGTACGCGACCCGATCAGCGGCGAGTTGGAACTCACCCCGCCGAGCGGGCACCTGGCCGGCATCTGGGCCCGCACCGACGCCCTGCGCGGGGTGCACAAGGCACCGGCCAACGAGCCGGTGCGCGGCGCCGTCGACCTGGGTTACCTGGTCACCCGACCGGAACACGACGTGCTCAACCCCAAGGGTGTCAACGTGATCCGCTACTTCGCCGGCGAGGGCATCCGCGTCTGGGGCGCCCGTACGCTCGCCGCCGAGGCCAGCGAGTGGCGCTACCTCAACGTCCGACGCCTCAGCATCGCCATCGAGCAGGCCATCGCCAACGGCACCCGGTGGATGGTGTTCGAGCCCAACGACTTCACCCTCTGGCGTTCGATCCGGCGCGACATCGGGGCGTTCCTCACCCGGGTGTGGCGCGACGGCGCGCTGCTGGGGCGCAGCCCGGAGGAGGCGTTCTTCGTCAAGTGCGACGAGGAGACCAACCCGCCGGACGTCCGCGACGCGGGCATGGTGATCGCCCACATCGGCATCGCGGTCGTCAAGCCCGCCGAGTTCGTGGTGTTCAAGCTGAGCCAGTGGGCCGGCGGCACCGAGACCGAGACGATCGGAGGCTGACATGCCCACCACCGCCACCCCGCAACCCGGGGCCCCGGTCGACCCGTACCGGGCGTACAACTTCCGACTGCTCATCAACGGCGTCACCAACGGCCACTTCACCGAGATGACCGGCTTGGAGGTGAACATCCCCGGGCAGCCGTACCGGGAGCACGGCCTGGGTCGGATGCGGATGGTGCCCGGCCAGGCCGAGTACGAGCCGGTGACGCTGCACTTCGGCCTCACCGCCTCCCGCGAGTTGTGGGACTGGGTGAACGCCACCGCCCAGGGCACCCTCAACCGGCGCAACGTCTCCGTTGTGCTGCTCGACTCGGTCGGGACGGCGGAGGTGCTGCGCTGGAACCTGATCGACGCCTGGCCGACCCGGTGGCGCGGGGCGCACCTCAACACCCTCAGCCACGAGATCGCCATCGCCTCGCTGACCCTGCGCTACGAGGGCCTGGAGCTGGAGACCGGCGGTGCCACCGCGCCGACGCCCGCGTAGCTGGCTGGCCGGCCGACTGCGCTCGGCGGCCGCAGCGGTGCAGAGCCTCGCCGGGCGGGTCGAGCCCGCCGGCCACCCTGCGCCACCGTCGCAGACCCCCGAGGGGGCCCCACGCCGCTTCGGGGAGCCGCCGCGGCACTGGCTGGACCTGGTCGCCGCCCACGCGCCCGGACTGCTGCACGACCTGGACCTCGACCCGTCCCGGACCGGCCACGCCGGGGCCGGGGTCCGGGACGGCGGGCAGGGCGACCCGACCGGTCGAACCGAGGCCGACGGCGCGGACCCGGTCGCGAACGCCAGGTCGGGCGGGTCCGACAGGCTCGGCCGGCTCGGCGGGTCCGGCGGGCCCGGCGGGCTCGGCGGTCCCCGCAACGAGGGGGGCGTGGGCGGTCCCGGTGCGAGCGGGGACAACGGGCCGACCAGGTCGCGTGCCGAGGACCGCACCGGCAGGGCGGGCCGTCCGTCGCGAGCCGGTGACCAGCCCGACGGTACGCGGACCGGTGCTGCCGGCCCACTCGGCGGCCGAACGCCCTCGTCCACCTCGGACCTGACCACCCCGCCGACCGGATCCACCGGGCCGGACGCGTCGACCCCGCCAGCCGGTTCGACCTGGCCGGCGGAACCGGGCACGGCGGTGTCTCCGGTCCGGCGGGCGGCCCGGGTTCACACCACGGCCCAGATCGACACCACGGCCCAGATCGACACCACGACCCACGACACCAGGGCCGTCGACGCCGCTGCCCTCGACGCCGCGGCCGTCGACGCCGCGGCCGTCGACGCCACAGCCCTCAACGTGAACGGGCTGCCCCGGGCGGACGGGCCCGGGCAGCCGGTCCGTTCCCTGGCCCTCGGGCCGCACGGTTCGCCGAGCGACCGCCCGCACCGGGCCGGGGCCACCTCACATCCGCCCCTGGACGACCGGCGGTCCGGCGAGGTCGACCACCGGCGTTCCACCGGCTCGTTCCCCGCGCGACCCACCACCCTCTCGGGTGGCCGCGACGGATTCGGGGGCCACCCGGACGGTCAGCCCCGGCCCCGGGAGGACCAGAGCGGGCACCCGCGTAGTGGTGCGCAGGCCGCGGCCTGGACGTCTCGGGCCGACGCAGCTGTGCCGGGCAGCACCGGGACCAGGCAGATCCGGGGCGGGGTCGACGCATCCTGGACCGGGTGGACGGCGACGAGCGCCGGGCACCCATCGGCCTCTGCGCGCGGTGACCTGGATCGGGTGGCGGGCGACGGACCGTGGCTGGCCCTGCCCGGTGCGCCGCCCGAGCGCCCGGCCACACGGCACGACGCGGGAACGGAGGCGGGCATCGACGGGCCGCCGCCCGGCGCTGCGGCCCGCGGCGTCGACCCGTGGCCGGCGCTGCCCGACGACTCCGCGCTGTGGTCGGTCGCCGGCGCGGCGGTGGACACCGCCCAGCTGACCCGACTGGACCGGGAACAGGCGGGTGACTGATGGAACGCGTCGCCTTCCTCATCGACTCCTCCGGTGTTCGGGTGGACTGCCTGCTCAACCCGGAGACCGTGCAGGTGACCCGGCTCGCCGGCGTACGGCAGCGGGGTGCCGGCGGCGGGCAGCTCACCGGGGCCGGTCTGGCCGACGACCCGCTGGTCTTCACCGGTGGTGGCCGTACCGAGCTGGTGCTCGACCTGCTCTTCGACGTCGACTTCGTGGAGGCGCAACTGCGCCCGGCCGACGTTCGGGTGCTCACCCGCCCGCTGTGGATGCTGGCGGAGAATTCCACTGCCGAGCATGGCTGGCTGCGACCGCCGTTGGTCCGGTTGGTCTGGGGCAAGACCTGGAACGTGCCGGGTGTGATCGTCGCGGTGGCGGAACGGTTCGACGCGTTCACCGGCACCGGGTCGCCGCGGCGGTCCTGGCTGCGGCTGAAACTGGTCCGGGCCGCCGAGACGGCCGATCAGGCCGAGGCCGGCTTCGCCGAGGAGTTGGCCGCCGCGAGCACCCCGACCGCCCCGCCGGGCAGCGCGGTGATCGCCGCCGGTGACGGCGCGGCCGAGCCGGGTCGCTCCGGTGTGCGTTTCGATCTGCTGGCCAACGACGCGCTCGGCTCGCCGCTGCGCTGGCGGCTGCTGGCCGAACACAACCGGATCACCGATCCCCTGGCCGTGCCGGCCGGCACCACCCTCGCCGTGCCACCGGCCGCCGGCACCGCTGCGGCGACCGGGTTGGCACGGGCGGCGGCGGGCGTGGTGGGCGCGGGAGCGTCGTACCTGGGCGCCTCGATCGCCGACGCGTCGTGGATCGCGCCGACCGGCCCGGCTCCGAGCGCGTCCGGCAGTCCCGGGGGTACGCCGTGACCAGCCTCGCGCCCCGGGCGTTGGTCGTCCTGCTGGACGGCGTCGAGCTGGTCGGTACGGCTCGTGAGCGGGTCCGCTCGGTGCGGGTGGCGGCCCGGCTCAACCAGCCCACCCAGGCCGAGTTGGTGCTCGCCACCACCGCCGGGACCGGCGCGTTCGACCCGCCGGTACGCCCCGGCACGGCGCTCGACGTACGGCTCGCCGACCACGAGGACGCCCTGTTCACCGGTGAGGTCACCTGCGTCGAGGTGGAGTTCGCCGCCGACGGGGCGGCGGTGCTGCGGTTGCGGGCGTACGACCCACTGCACCGGCTGCGCAAGCGGCAGGGGTTGCGGGTCTTCACCTCGGTGACCGCCGTCGAGTTGGCCCGGGAGTTGTGCGGCGCGGTGGGGCTGGCGGTGACCGCCGAGGTCGACGGCCCCCGGTTGGAGCGGCTGCTCCAGCACCGGCACAGCGACCTTGAGCTGCTGCGCGAGGTGGCCGGCCGGGCCGGGCTGCACCTGGCCGCCGACGGTGACGGGGTCCGGCTGGTCACCCTCGCCGGCTACGGGGAGCCGGTCACGTTGACGCTCGGCGCGGGGGTGCACACCCTGCGACTGTCCACCAACACCGACCAGGCCAGCGGTGCCAGTGCGGCCCTGGGCTGGCATCCACAGCGGGCCGAGGTGATCAGCCAGCAGGTCGACGAGGCGCGCTGCGGCCGACCCGCCGACGACCGCCCGGACCCGGCCGACGTGGGCGCCGACGGCGTTCGCACCGCGGTGGACCAGCCCGGCCGCAGCGACGACGAGTTGGCGGCGCTGGCCCAGGCCCGCCTGGACGGCCGCGCGGCGGCGCTGGCAACGGCCGAGGGGGTGGCCGAGGGTGATCCGGCGCTACGCCCGGGCCGCCGCGTCGACCTCGGCGGGGTGCCCGATCCGGTCGCCGGGACGTACGTGCTGACCGAGGTGGTGCACACGGTGGACGGCAACGGGCACCTGACCCGGTTCTCCACCGTGCCGCCGGCCACCGTGGCGACCCCGACCGGCGGCGCGGTGGTGACCCTCGGCAGCGTCACGGACGTCGCCGACCCGGACGGGCTGGGCCGGGTCCGGTTGACCCTCCCGGCGTACGGGGACCTGGACGCCGGCTGGCTGGCCGTGCTCTGCCCCGGGGCCGGGCCGGGCAAGGGCCTGGTGGCGCTCCCCGATCCGGGCGACACGGTGCTGGTGGTGCTGCCCGGCGGCGAGCCGGCCTCGGGCATCGTGCTCGGCTCGCTGTTCGGCGCGGTCGAGCCGTACGACGCGGGCATCGACGACGGAAAGGCCCGCCGGTGGACGATGCGCACCTCCGGCGGGCAGTCGATCGTCGTCGACGACGTGCGGCGCAGCCTGCGGCTGGGCACCGAGGGCGGCAGCTTCCTGGAGCTGACCCCCGACCTGGCCACCCTGCACGCGGCGTCCGACCTGGTGATCTCCGCACCCGGCCGGGCCATTGTGGTGCGCGCCCGCAGCGTGGACTTCCTGCACGCCGCCTCGACGGAGGACCCGAGCACCGCGGCGGAGCAGGCCCGAACGCTTGCCCGTGCCCACCACGAAGGAGGCGGCTGATGCGCTGGATCCACCGGGACTCCGTGATCACCTGCGATCACGACGGCCGGGTCGAGAACCGACCCTCGCGGGAGTGGGTGACCGTCACCGGTGTGCCCGTGCTCGTCGACGACGACCCGGAGGAACGCAAGATAGTCGCCTGCCCGAACTACGGCCCGACCATCAAGCCGTGCACCACGACGCTCACCGTGCGCGTCGGTTACAGCGACTGGGTTCGCGTCGACGGGCACCGGGTGGTGCTGTCGCACCTGGAGGGGTTCACCAACGGCACACCGCCGGGGCTGGTCAAGCACACGGTGCGCGACCCCCGCCAGCAGTTCCTGGGGGCGGACCGGTGAGGGCGTTCCGCTTCGTCGGCGCCGGCTTCGACGCCGGCCGTACCGGCGGGTTGGCGCTCACCGCGGCCGGCGGCCTGGCGATGACCGAGGGCGACGAGAGCGTACGGCAGGCGCTGTTCCTGCTCCTGTCGACCACGCCGGGCGAGCGGCTGATGCGACCCGGGTACGGCTCCCGGCTGCACCGGTTGGTCTTCGCGCCCAACGACGACACCACCGCCGGTCTGGCCATCCACTACGTCCGGCAGGCCATCGCCCGGTGGGAGCCCCGGGTCGAGGTGATCGACGTGGACGCCGGGCCGGACCCGGACGACGCGTGGCGCCTGGTGATCCGGTTGGACTACCGGGTGCGGGCCAGCCTGACACCCGGGCAGCTGGTCTTCTCCGTGGATCTGCTCCCGGCCGACGAGCCCGCTGAGGGAGGAGCGTCATGACGCTGCCCGTGCCGCACCTGGACGATCGCGGTTTCCTCGACCTGGTCACCGAGGCCCGGGAACGGATCCGGCAGTCCTGCCCGGCGTGGACCGACCTGTCGGCGCACGACCCCGGCATGGCGCTGGTGGAGACGTTCGCCCACCTCACCGAGGTGATGATCTACCGGTTGAACCAGTTGCCGGACAAGGCGTACGTCTCGTTTCTGAATCTGCTCGGGGTCACCCGCCACGCGCCGACAGCGGCCTGGGCGGACGTCCGGTTCACCCGGACCGGCACCGACCGCGGTGTGGTCCGGATCCCGTCCGGGCTGCGGGTCGCCGCGGCCCGGGGCGCGGACCCCCGGCCGGTCGTGTTCGTCACCACCGAGCCGACGCTGCTGCCCGCCGACGAGACGTCGGTGACGGTACGGATGCACCACTGCGAGCCGGTCGAGGCGGAGCTGCTCGGGGTCGGCACCGGCCAGCCGGGGCAGGTGCTGCGCGCGACGCGCGCGCCGCTGACCCGCACCGCCGAGGCGCTGGACCTGCTGCTCGGGGTGGAGGTGGCGGCCGGCACCGTCGAGCTGGGCGCGGCGGCCCGCGAGCACGACGGCCGCACGTTCGAGATCTGGCAGCCGGTGGACAGCTTCGCGGGGCTCGGTCCGCAGGCCAAGGCGTACCTGGTCGACCGGTGCTCCGGCACTGTCATCTTCGCCCCGGCCCTCGACCTGCGACCCCCCGCCGGGTCGACCCCGCACGGGGAGGCCACCGCCGACGCGGTCGCACCGACGAGCGCCGCGCCGCCGGTGACCGTCGCGGCGGTGCCGCCGGCCGGGCGGCAGATCCGGCTCTGGTACCGCGCCGGTGGCGGGCCGACCGGCAACGTGGCGGCGGGCACGCTGACCAGCCTGCGCGACCCACTACCCGGGGTACGCGTGGACAACCCCGGGCCGGCGGCCGGCGGCCGCGAGATGGAGGCGCTGGAGTCGGTGCTGCTGCGCGGCCCGTACGAGTTCTTCGCCCAGCAACGGGCGGTCACCGCCCGCGACTTCGAGGTCCTCGCGACCAGCTCCGGGGCGGTGGCGCGGGCGCGGGCGTTCACCCGCGCGGCGGTCTACAGCTTCGCCCGGCCGGGCGAGGTCGAGGTGGTGCTGGTGCCGTACGTGCCGGAGGCGGCCCGACCGGGCGGGCGGCTGCCGGTGGCGGTGCTGCGCGAGCACGAGGTGCCCGAGGCCCGCCACCGGGTCGAGGCGGACCTGGAGGAACGCCGGATGGTCGGCATCCGCTCCCGGGCCACCTGGGCACGCTTCAAGGCGGTGTCCGTACGGGCCCGGGTGGTGGTCCGCCGCGAGGAGGACGTGGACGCGGTCCGTCGCCGCATCCACGACCGGCTGCACCAGACGTTGAGTCCGCTGCCCACCGCGCTCAACCCGACCGGCTGGCCGTTCGGCGAGCCGTTGCGGGCGTCCAACGTGTACCGGCTGCTGGAGCACGCCGAGCCGGGGGTGCGCTACGTCGAGTCGGTGCGGTTCGTGGTCGACGAGGCCCCGGACGCCGACGTCCGCGCCCTCGCCGTGGACCAGTACCAGCCGCGCACCTGGTACGCCGGGCGCGGCCCGGTGCTGTTCCGCTCCAGTAACGGCGGCGCGGGTTGGGAACCGGCCGGTCGCTTCGACGACGAGACGGTGCTGCGGGTGGCGCCCGCGCCCGCGCCGGTACGGCCGGGCATCGTCGCGCGTCCCGGCTCGGTGGCCGTGGTGACGCTGCGCGCCTCGGGCGGCTCCCGGGTGCACCTGAGCACCGACCTGGGCGAGACGTGGTCGCTGCTCACCGACCTGGACTCGCGGATCTCCGACGTGGCCTGGCTGGACCGCGACGGCGCTGGCGCGCTGCTGGTGGCCACCGACACCGGCCTGTACGAGGTGTCGCTGCTGCCCGGGGCGGTGCCGTTGCAGATCCTGGTCGACCCGTCGGACGCCGATCGGGGCTTCTACGCGGTGCGCACATTCGTCTCCGAGCGGGGTGCGCCGGGGGTGGCGGTGGCGGCGCAGGCCAGTTTCGGGGTGTACCTGTCGACCGGCGGCGGCCGACCCGGCAGTTTCACCCACGTCGGGCTGGCCAACGTGGACAACCGGGTCCTCGCCGTGCAGTACGACGGCCCGGCCACCCTGCTGTGGAGCGGCGCGGGCGAGCCGGACCCGAAGAAGCCCGGCCAGGGCTGCCACCGCACCCGGCTGTTCGAGTCGGACGTGAAGTGGCAGTCGATGCAGAGCGGGTGGATCGGCGGCACCTGCCGGGACCTCGCGTTCGCCGGTCAGCAGGCGGTGGCGGCCACCCAGAGCGGCGGGGTGCTGCGGCTGGACACCCTGGCCACCCAGCCGCAGTGGCAGGCGGTGTCGGTCAACTGCGGGTTGCCGTTGCGGGACCGGACCCGGTTCGTGCCGGTCGACGCCATCGCGGTGAGCGGCCCCACGGCCGGGGGCGCGACGGCCGGCGGCACCGGCGCGGCGGAGCGGCTGATCCTGGCCAGCGGCGAGCGCGGCGTGCACCGCAGCGCCGACGCCGTCACCTGGACGCCCAGCGCCAACCAGGCCACCGCCGACGTGGTGACCGTTCCCGACACCTGGCTGCTCTGCTCCGGCGAGCACGACATCGAGGTGGTGCGCCAGGATGCGACGTTCGGCGATTGAACGGCTGTTGCCCGCCGCCTACCAGCGGGCCTGCGTGCCCGGCAGCGTGCTCTGGGCGCTGCTGGACGTGATGGAGGGGCTGCACGCCCCGGACGAGGCGATCCTCGCCGAGGTGGACGCGCTCTTCGACCCGTATCGGGCGCCGGACGGGCTGGTCGTGCGGTTGACCCGCTGGGTGGCGATGGATCACGTGGTGGCCTCGCCCCGACCGGACACCCCGCTGCCGCTGCCGGTGGGTCGGCTGCGCGACCTGGTGGCCAACGCCGCCCTGCTGGCCCGCTGGCGCGGCACACCGTACGGGATGCGCCGGGCCCTGGAGTTGGCCACCGGGTTGTCGGGCTTCGCCATCGACGAGCCTCCCGAGCGGGACTTCCACGTCGTGGTGCGGGTGCCGGTCGCCGCCGCCGGTCAGCTCGCCGTGATCACCCGCATCGTCGAGGCGGAGAAACCCGCCTCGGCCACTGTCGAGATCGTCCTGGAAGAGGAGTCGTCATGACCACCGAGTGGGCGGTCGTCGCCGCCGCCGAGCAGTTCACCCTCGACCCGCGCAACAGCGGCGAGCTGACCTTCACCGTCTCCAACCCGGGTAACGCGCCGGACACCGTGGTGTTCGACGTGGCACCCGGTGACGGCTCCCAGCGGGCCTGGTTCACCGTCGCCGAACCCCAACGCGTGGTACCCGGGCAGGGCTCGGTGTCGTTCCTGGTCACGCTCGCCGTACCGGCCGGCACCGCGCCCCGGCGCTACGACATGACCGGGTTCGCGTACTCGGCCAACACCGCGCCGGAGGAGAGTTCCCGCTCCAGCGGCCGGGTCACCTACGAGGTGCGGGCGGTCGCGCCGCCACGGCGTACCCCGTGGTTGTGGATCGCCGCCGCCGCGGCGTTGGTGCTGGTGGTCGTCGCCGTGGGGGTGGTGTTGCTGACCCGCGACGGCGAGCCGACCCCCGGCGCGCCGCGGGTGGTCACCGTCGAGGCGGAGAGCCTGGTGGAGGGCGCGCTGGTGGAGTCTCCGAAGAAGAGCGCCGCGAAGGTGGAGGCGCAACCCAACTGCTGCGGGGTGACCTGGTCCGGCGACAAGCAGTTGTTCTTCCAGGGGTTGGCCATCGGCGACAAGGTCACCGTGACGGTGCAGATCCCGGCCGACGGCACCTGGCGTTTCGCCGCGGTACGCACCACCTCCCTCGACTACGCCAACACCGTCTTCGTCATCGACGGCGGCCAGGTCGGCGGGACGTTCCTCGGTTTCAGCCCGACGGTGCGAAAGACGGAGTTCCTGGACGTCGGCACGGTCCAGCTCACCAAGGGCCCCCACCAGGTCACGCTTCTGGTGGTCGGCAAGACGCAGGGCACGAACCGCTACTTCGCCGGCGTCGACGAGATCCGGTTCACCGAGGTCGTGGCGCAGGCCGTGGCGCGATGAGTGGCCGGCAGAAG
Organism: Micromonospora sp. NPDC047644; assembly: GCF_040704315.1. Classification (NCBI taxonomy): domain Bacteria; kingdom Bacillati; phylum Actinomycetota; class Actinomycetes; order Micromonosporales; family Micromonosporaceae; genus Micromonospora; species Micromonospora sp. NPDC047644. Next base: position 396,467 of record NZ_JBEYSY010000002.1, on the reverse strand, counting down.
GCGCTGCTGGGCCTGTTCGCCGTCCTGCTGGTGGCGCTGTTCGTGGTAGCGGTCGGGGCGGGCCGAGACGACCGGGGTGATCCGGGGGCCCGGCACGGGTTCGTCGACCGGTTGGGCGCGCTGGGCGGCGAGCGTTCCGCTGTGGATCCGGTGACGGTCAGCGCCGACTGCGCCGACGAGACGGGCCGCCTGGAGTTCTCCGGCGATTGCGTGGTGCGGGTGGCGGATCCCGGTGGGCTGCGCACCCTCGTGCTGCGCAGCGCGGCACGGTTCACGGTCGTCGCCCCGGCGCCCGGCGACGCCGACCTCACCATCCGCGACGAGGTCGAGCCGGCCGCGGACGGCACCGGCGCGGTGGCGAAGATCGCCGTCGACCAGGCCACCGAGGTGGGCCTGGTCTGCCCCGGCCTGGGCGGCTGCACGGTCGTCGTGGCCACGTCCTGAATCGACAGGGACCGAGAGGAAGGTGCCGCCGTGGGTGACCTGCGCAAGCCGTTCCTGCTGATGGCCATGCTCGCCATCGTCCTGGCGATCGGGGTGGAGCTCGGCGCCGGGCTGCTGCTCGGCGGCGCGGACGCCGGCGCGGCCCTCGCCGACAGCGCCGGCGCGCTGGACGTGGAGATCGACGACGTGTCCGGGGTCAGCGAACCGTCCGGCCGGGGCACCGGCTACCTGGCGTTGATCGACGCGGTGGCGGTCTGGAGCACCGGGCTGTTCTGCCTCGGTCTGTTGCTGCCCGAGCGCCTCCAGGGTCGGGTGCAGGGCGTCGCCAGCCTGATCTTCTCGATCATCCTGATCATCGTCGGCTTGATCGCGTTGGTCATCGCGTTCGTCGAGCTGATGATCATGGTGTCGCTGTTCCTGGCCGTCCCGTTCGGCACCCTGGCCTACCTGGCGCTGTGGGGTTTCTTCCCGGTCGGTGAGGCGGCGGTGCTGCTCGGGCTGGTGCTGCTGCTCAAGCTGGTGTGGGCCGGGATGCTGGTGTTGGCCCAGCCTCGGTTCCTGCAGAACAAGGGCCTCGTCCTGCTGATCCTGACCACCCTGCTGTGCACTGTCGTGCTGGAGTTCCTGCACAACCTGGTGCCGGTGATCCTGGTCAGCATCGTCGACGAGGTGGCGGCGCTGGTCTTCGCGATCATCGCGATCATCTGGGGCCTGGTGCTGCTGATCGGCTCCATCCCCGCGATCGTCAAGGCCATCCGGGTAACCGCCGCCCTTCCGAGCCGCTGACCTTTGCGGTATCGGCAGCGCCTGGGTGGATTGTCTGTGACCCTGACGGCGTGGACGAGACGCCGGGGCGTGACGCCGTGGAGCTGCGCGTACACGGCATCTCCGGCGTCACCGCGGAACGGATCCTCGACCACCCGGTCGTCGTCCGGGTCGCCGGGGACACGCACGCGGGTTTCTTCCGGCCCCGACCGGGGAGCGGCACCGCAGGCGGGGCCACCGGTGGGGTTGCCGTCGAGGCGTACCGCTGGGGTTCGCTGACCGCCGGCGCGGCGGTGCGGACGGCCTCGATGTTGCTGCTGCTGCCCTTCATGTTGAGCAACCTGGCGATCTGGCTCCGGCCGCCGGGGCACGACAGGTGGGGGTTGCTCGGCCTGCTGTGTCGGTTGCTCGCCGGCACCCTCACGGCCACGTTCGTGCTGGCCGCGGTGGGCGTCGCGCTGGACCTGGTCGGTTGGCAGTGTGTGCCGTACCCGGGGTGCCGGGCCAGCCGCCCCTACCTGGCCTGGCTGCACAGCCTCCCGGCCGGGCCCCGGCTGGCCCTGCTGTCGATCGTTCCCCTGCTCGCGCTGTGGGTCGTCTGGGCCATCGGCACCCGGTCGGCACGGGCGTTCGAGGGGTTCGGCCCGTTGGTGTCGCAAACCCGGTCCGGCGACCGCGACCAGAGCCTCACCGATGCCGGTTTCTGGCAGGACGCGCACGTCACCGGCTGGCTACGGCAGGTCCATGTGGTGCTCGGCATCGGGACGCTGAACGTCGCCCTGTTGGCCGGCGTAGCACCGGGCGGGATCGGTCACGTCGTGCTGTTCGTGATCGCCGTCGGACTGCTCGGGGCGGGCGTGGTGCTCCTCGCTCTGCCCGTGCCGACCAGCCCTGTGCGGGCCGGACGGATCCTGCGAACCCTGTGGGCGATCACAGTGGTGACGACCGTGTTGTGCCTCGGCTCGGCCACGCTGGCGGACGCGACCCCGTCCGGCTCGGGCAAGCTTCCCGGGTACGAGGGTGCCGCCGCCGCGGTGGTCGCCACGCAGGGCGTCCTGCTGGTGGTGCTCACCGTCGTCACGTACACCCGGCAGCGCACTGCCCGGGGCGACGAACGCCCCGTCCTCCGCGGACTCGGCACCCCGATCATGGCGGCGGCGGCGGTGAGCGTCGGCGCTGCCTTCACCGCGACTCTGGTCTACCGCGTCGCGGACGCCCTCGACCACGGCGACATCCCCGACCCGATCCGACCCAACCCGCCGATCGTCGGCCCGCTGGACCCGCCGGTGGCCTACTGGTGGGCCGCGCTCGCCGGGCTCGCCGCGCTGCTGATCGGCGCGGCGGTGACCTCGGTGACCCTCCTGCTGAGCCGGCGACGGCGACGGGGACTGGCGGCACGTATCGTCGAACGGGACTACCCCGACGTGCCGGCGGCGGACGCGCACCGGCTGCGCCTGGTCCGGGAGACCATCGCCCGGTCCCGGGTCACCGAGGAGCTCGGTCCGGTGCTGCTCGCGTTCCTGTTGATCGCGTCGCTCGGGTTGGCCACCGTCGCCTTCGACGTGATCGGGATCGGTCCCACCCAGCTCGCGGACCGGCTGGGCGGGGACGGCGGCGCGGCCGTCGTGCTCGCCTACGTCACCGACGCCGGTGTCTGGGTGATCAGCCTGCTGGTGATCTTCCTGCTGATCCTCGGGTTCCGCGCGTACCGGTCGGCGCAGACCCGGCGGGTGGTGGCGGTGCTGTGGGACCTCGGCACCTTCTGGCCCCGGACGGTCCACCCGTTCGCGCCGCCCTGCTACGCCGCCCGCGCCGTCCCGGAGCTGGCGAAACGGGTCACCGGGCTCACCGCGCGGGGCCCGGTGGTCATCTCCGGGCACAGCCACGGCTCGGTACTCGCCGCCGCCACCATCCTGCACCTACCGCCGGCCGTGCTGACCCGGGTCTCGCTGTTGACCTACGGGTCACCGCTGCGGCGCACCTACGCGCGGCTCTACCCCGCGTACTTCGGGCCGCGGACGCTGCACGACCTGGGTGGGCGGATCGGGTGGCGGTGGCGCAACCTGTGGCGGGACACCGACCCGATCGGTGGGCCGATCTTCCCTCCGGGCTCTGACGGAACACCGCCCGACGTCGACATCCGACTGCGTGATCCCCGAAGCCTGACCATCGACCCGGCGGACACCGTGCCGCCGCCGATCGAAGGGCACTGGCCGTACCACACCCAGGCCGCATACCAGGTCGCGATCCGTGAGCTGACCGACCGGTCCGGCTGATCCGCGCTCACGGCCTCAGCGTCACCAGGGCGCTCACCTCGTCCCGGTCGAGGGTCCCGTCGACCACCCACACCCGGTACCGGCCGTGCCGGCTCCCACCGGCCGGCACCACCGCCGGTCGGTCGAACGCGAACGCCACACAGACCCCCGGATACATCCCGGTCCGCACGAACCATCTGTCGCCGCGGCCAAGACCCGCGAAGATCAGGGTGTACGCCCCGCCGCCCGACCGGACGCCGGTCAGCGCGAGCCAGGGCGCCGCGGTGCCGTTGACCGTCTCCTCCCCGGCCGCGTCGGCGGTGAACACCGCCGGTTCGTCGTCGGCGGCGGCCCGCCAGAAGAACCCGCCGTAGCCGGCCCCGCCCGGGCGGCCGTTGGTGGCCGGGCTGCCCAGCCGGATTTCCCGGTCGTCCGGGGCGACGAGGACGGACTCCACGTCGAGGCGCCAGGCGTCCGGCGTGACCACCGACGCGGCGAGCCACCTCCGCTCGGTCAGCAGCACCCCGCCGGCCCGGTCACGCCACTGGAGATCGTGCGCGTAGCGGCCCGGGGACCGTTCGACCTCCCCGGTGTGCGCGATGACGCCATGGTCGTCGCGCCAGGTGTAGCCGATGTCGCGGACGTAGGTGCGCCCGCCCCAGAGGTTGCTGCCGTCGACGTCCTGGACGGCGAGGGACGCGCCGAGGTGCCACACGTGGTCGGCGGGGAGCGCGTCGGTGACCACCGTTCCGCCGAGGGTGCGCACCGGGTGCAGGTAGGGTCGCGGCCCGTGCCGCGCGTCGAGCGCCGGGTCGAGCACGTACTCGGCCACCTCGGCGGCCCCGACCGTCAGCCGCACCGGCTCCTCCGCCCCGGTCACGGCAGCTCCCCGCGCCCGCCGACGACGGCCGGGGCCGGTCGGCGGACGGTCGGGTCGGCTGGCCCCCGCTGGCCGGCGGTGGGGTGGGCCGAGACCGGCCGGCGGACGGTCACGGCGTGCAGGGCGGCCATGGTGTAGCCGGCGAGGATCGGCACCGCGACCGGGGTGACCAGGACGGTGAGCAGCCCGGCGAGCGCGACGACCCCGGTGAGCGCCGCCCAGCGGGTGGGCGCGTCGAGGCAGGCGCGGGCTGCGGAGCGGGCCGAGGCCCGCCACCGCCCGCCCCCGTTGCCGCCCACCTCGACGACGACCAGCCCGGCGTACCCGGCCAGGCCGGCCGCGACCAGCGCCGTCACCAGCAGCGCAGCCGGGCCGCCCGGCACCCGGCCGGTGGCCAGCGCGGCCAGGTCGGCGGCGAGCAGCGCGGCACCGGCGAGCGCGAGCAGGCTGATCGGCACACCGGGCAGCAGTGAGCGCTCGAACCGACGCACGGTGGTGCCCGCCGACGGCCAGCTGCCGGTACGCGTCCAGTCGTGCAGCGCCGCACTGGCCGTGCCGAGCGCCGCGGCGGCGCTGAGCAGGGGTGCCGCCGCGAGGGTCAGCAGGATGCCCAGCAGGGCCAGGTCGGCGGCGTCGCGGACCACGTCGCGCCAGTCCCGCCGCCCGCCGGTGTCCACGGGTTCAGCCCTTGATGCCACTGGTGTTGATCCCTTCGACGAGCATCCGCTGGAACGCGACGAAGAACAGGAAGACCGGCAGCAGCGACAGCACCGACATGGCGAACATCGGGCCGACCGCGCTCTGGCTGGTCGAGTCGATGAACAGGGTCAGCGCGACCGGGACGGTGTAGTCCTCCAGTTGGGACAGGAAGACCAGTTGGCGGAAGAAGTCGTTCCAGGTCCAGATGAACGAGAAGATCGCCGTGGTGACCAGCGCCGGGCGGCTCAGCGGCAGGATGATGTGCCGGAAGATGCCGAACGGGCCGGCACCGTCGATGCGGGCCGCCTCGTCCAGCTCCCGGGGGACGCCCCGCATGAACTGCACCATGAGGAAGACGAAGAACGCCTCGGTGGCCAGGAACTGCGGGATGAGCAGCGGCAGGTACGGCCAGTCGCCGCCGACCAGCCCGAGCGTGCGGAACAGGATGTACTGCGGCACGATCAACACGTGCTGCGGCAGCAGCAGCGTGCCGATCATGACGGCGAACCACATGCCGCGCAGCCGGAACCGCAACCGGGCGAAGGCGTACGCGGCCAGCAGGCAGGAGAGCCCGTTGCCGATGACGGTGAGCAGGCTGACCATGGCGCTGTTGAGGAAGAACCGGCCGAAGCTGACGTCGAAGTTGGACCACCCGGCGGTGTAGTTGCCCGGGGTGAACCGTTCCGGCAGCAGCCCGACGTTGTTGACGATCTCCTCCTGGGACTTCAGCGAGGTGCCCACCATCCAGATCAGCGGGTAGAGCACCACGGCGACGATCGCCACCAGGATCAGCAGTCGCAGCACCGGCCGGCCGCCGGGGCGTCGGCGCACGTTCGGCGGCGCTGCGGTCGTCGGGGTCACCGCCACCATCACCGGTCCTCCCCGTCGGAGTAGTGCACCCAGAACCGTCCGGTGCTGAAGAAGATCGCGGTGATGACCGCGATGGCGAGCAGGAACACCCAGGCCATCGCCGAGGCGTAGCCCATGTTGAGGTCGGTGAAGCCGGTGATGTAGAGGTTCAGCGTGTACATCAGGGTGGAGTCGACCGGCCCGCCGGTGCCGTTGCTGAGCACGAACGCGGCGGTGAAGCCCTGGAAGCCGTTGATGGTCTCCAGCACCAGGTTGAAGAAGATGACCGGGGAGAGCATCGGCAGGGTGACGTTGCGGAACTGGCGGAACCGGCCGGCCCCGTCGACGGACGCGGCCTCGTACAGCTCGGTGGGCACCTGCTTGAGCCCGGCCAGGAAGATCACCATCGGTGCGCCGAACTGCCAGATGGCCAGCACCATCAGTGTTTCGAGGGCCCAGTCGGGGTCGTTGACCCACGGTTTGCCGGTGATGCCGAAGAGACTCAGCAGCGAGTTGAACGCGCCGTCGCGGTTGAACATGTTGACCCAGACGATGGCCAGCGCGACGCTGCCGCCGAGCAGGGACGGCAGGTAGAACAGCCCGCGGAACAACCCGACACCGCGCCAGGCGCGGTTGAGCAGCAGCGCCACGCCGAGCGCCGCAGCCAGCTTCAGCGGTACGGCGATCAACGCGAAGGTCAGCGTGACCCGCACCGCGTGCCAGTACGACGGGTCGGCGGTGAACATCCGTTCGTAGTTGGCCAACCCCACCCACTCCACCTCGGAGAAGGGGGTGAGGATGTCGTAGTTGGTGAAGCTCAGGTAGAGCGACAGCAGCATGGGGATCGCCGTGACACCCATCAGGCCGATGAGCCACGGCGACAGGAAGACGTACCCCGCCAGACCTTCGCTGTGCCGGATCCGTCCGGGCCCACGCCTCTGCGTGTGGGCCCGGACGGATCCGGGGCCGCGTCGGGTCGGGTCGGGCGCCGTGGTCAACGCCACGAACAGCTCCTCTCCTCGCCTCGCCTAGCGGGCGGTCAGGCGATGGCGGACTTGCTCGCCTCGATGAACTGGGTGGCGGCCTCGGCGGGGGTGGCCCGGCCGTACTGCGCGTTCTCGGCGGCCTTGATCAGCTCGGACTTCACCTTGCTGTGCCCCTTGATCGGGACCTGCGGCGACTCGCCGAACTTCTGGGTCAGCTCCGCCTCGACGGCGATGGACTGCTTCATGGCCGGGTCGGTGGTGTCGTCGCTGACCACGCGGCGCAGGTCCAGGTTGGACGGCAGACCACGGTCGGTGCCGAGCAGCTTGACCGCTTCGACGTCGTTGTTCAGGAAGTTGATCACGTCGACCGCGACGTCCTTGTTCTTGCTGCCCTTGAACACCGACCAGTACATCGAGGCACGGGCCCACTGCGCGCTCGGGTCACCGGGGTAGGCGATCACGCCCAGTTCGTCCTTGGTGTTCTTCTTCAGGTCCGGCATCTGGTTGGCCCAGACCCAGGAGGTCGCCGACTTGCCGGTGACCACCAGCTGCTTGGTGACGTCGCTGGAGTTGCCCTCGTGGATGACGTCGGCGCTCGGGGTGGCCTTGCGGTCCCGGGCACCCTTCCACAGGTCGAACCACGCGGTCACGTCCTCGGCGGTGAAGCCCAGATCCTTGCCCTTGTAGAGGTCCTTGCCCTGCTGGCGCAGCCAGACCCAGAACGCCTTGTAGTCGGCGCTCGGGTCCTGGGTGCCGGGCACCTTGGTCTTCGCGGTGACCTGCTCGGCCCAGGCGATGTGCTGCTCCCAGCTCATCCCGGTGGTCGGCTCGGGCAGGTTGTGCTTCGTCAGCAGCGTCTTGTTGTAGACCAGACCCTGGGTGTTCTCCCCGGCCGCCAGGCCGGCGAGCTTGCCGTCGACGACGCCGTACTTCCACAGGCTCTCGGGGAACTTGGAGGTGTCCAGCTTCCCGGACTCCTGGTAAGAGGTCAGGTCGAGCGTGGTGTTGCGGGCCGCGTACTCGGCGAGGTAGTTGTCGTCGATCTGGAACAGGTCCGGCGGGTTGCCGCCGGCGGTGAGGGTGGCCAGCTTGTCGAAGTAGCCCTGGTTGGCCTGCCAGGTCTTCTCGAAGGTCACGTTCGGGTGCTTCTTGGTGTAGAGCGCCAGGGCGTCCTCGGTCAGTTTGGCCCGGGCGTCGCCGCCCCACCAGAAGATCGAGAGCTTCACCGGGGCGTTCGGGTCGGCTGCGCCGCCGTCGTCGTCTCCGCAGGCGGCGGCGCCGAACATCAGCGGTGCGGCGACCGTCACGGCGAGCAGGCCACGCAGCAGGCGCCGCCGGGGCAGCGGGGTACGGTGGGCGCGCCCGACGGACGCGTCAGTGGTGGGGGGCGTTGCGGGGTGCATGTGCGCTCACTCCTCGGCATTAGGAGGCGACGGCGTCACCGGTGGCCGCAGTCGGGATGCCCGGGTCCGCAGGGCAATGCGGGCCCGGGCCACGTGGTGCGGCCAGGGGACGTGCCGGTCGGGCGTACGGGCCCGGGCCGGTCGAGTCGCGGATGACCAGGTCGGTCTGGAGCATTACCTGTGCGGTGGTACGACGGACGCCGAGCGCCGTGCCGGCACCGGACCCCCGCGCGCCGCGCGGTGATTCGATGTCCTGTTGCAGCAGCATGTCGACGGCCGTCCGGCCGGCGGCCCCGGTGGGTGTGGCCACCGTCGTCAGTTTGGGGCGGGTCAGCCGGCTCAGGGTGATGTCGTCGACCCCGACGACGCTCACCTCCTGCGGCACCCGGACCCCGAGCGCGTCCAGCCCTTCGATCAGGCCGATCGCCATCAGGTCGTTGTAGGCGAGCACTGCCGAGACGCCGCTGCGTCGCACCTGCTCGGCGACGGCGGAGCCGCCGACCTCGGTGGGCGCGTTGGGGCCGAGGATGGTCAGCTCCGCGCCACCGGCGCGGGCGGCCGCGCCGGCGGCCCGGCGCATCTCCCGGTTGGTCCACGAGCTGCGTGGTCCACCGAGCAACGCGATGCCGCGGTGCCCCAGGCCGACCAGGTGCTCGATCGCCGACCGGGCGCCCTGCCCGACGTCCATCAGCACGCAGGGCAGGCCGGTCACCTGGCGGTTCACCACGACCAGTGGCACCTCGCGGCTGAGCTGCTCGATCAGGCTGTTGCTCATCCGAGGGCTGCACAGCAGCACGCCGTCCACCTGCTTCGCGAGGGCGTGGACCAACTCCTCCTCGGCGGTCGGGTCCTCGTTGGTGTCGGCCACGAAGACGTGGTAGTCGCGGTGCCGGGCCTGACTCTCCGCCGCCTTGATCAGCGGCGGGAAGAACGGGTTGGCGATGTCCGCGATGATCAGCCCGATGTTGTGCGTCCGCCCGGTGATCAGGGCCCGGGCGGCGCGGTTGGGCCGGTAGCCCAGGTCCTCCGCGCAGGCCAGCACCCGGACCCGGGTCTCCGGGTTGACCAGGTGTGGAGCGGAGAAGGTGCGGGAGACGGTGGAGATGTGCACACCGGACGCCCGGGCGACGTCCCGGATGGTGACTGGCACGGCGGCCCCTTCGTCCGATGTGGTGGCGGTCACGCAGGTGTGGCCCATTAATGCAAACGGTTGTGCCAGTGTCAACGGTCAATGATGTCGGCTTCGTTGCGTCCACACTCCCCTTGGTCATCTTCAACCTCCTAAATGTCAACAAATGACGCCGATCATGCCGCCCTCGTTGACGCGAACGCATCGATCGTGATTACTTCACTGCAAACCTTTGCAGGACCACGGGAGGCGACCGCATGTCACCGAACGCCGCCGGACGGGTCCGGTACGCCGTCGTGGGCACCGGCGCGCGAGCCGAGATGTTCGTCCGGGCGCTGGTGCTCGACCACGCCGACACCACCGAGCTGGTCGCCTTCGCCGACGTGAACCAGGCCCGGATGGACGCGCACAACCGCTGGCTCGGCGAGCTGGGGCACCGCCCGGTGCCCACGTACCCGGCGGGTGACTTCGCGACGATGCTGGACGCCGAACGCGTGGACGCCGTCCTGGTCACCAGCGTGGACGTCACCCACGACGAGTACGTGGTCGCAGCGCTGCGCGCCGGCCGGGAGGTCGTCACCGAGAAACCGATGACCGTGGACGCGGCCCGCTGCCGGCGGATCCTGGACGCCGTCACCGAGACCGGCGGGCGGGTGACGGTCGCCTTCAACTACCGCTACAACCCGCTGCACGAACAGGTTCGCCGGCTGCTGGCCGAGGGCGCGGTCGGCGAGATCGGCTCGGTGCACTTCGAGTGGCTGCTCGACGTACGCCACGGCGCGGACTACTTCCGCCGCTGGCACCGCGACAAGGCCACCTCCGGCGGGCTGATGGTGCACAAGGCCAGCCACCACTTCGACCTGGTCAACTGGTGGCTGGCCGCCACGCCCGTCGAGGTGTACGCGGCCGGCCGACTCTTCTTCTACGGCGAGGACGGTCGCCGGCACGGCTACGCCCGCGACTACGACCGGGCGCACGGCTCCCCCGCCGCCGCCGACGACCCGTTCGCCCTGCGGCTGGACGCGCATCCCCGGCTGCGGGAGCTGTACCTCGACGCCGAGGCCGAGGACGGCTACCAGCGCGACCGCAACGTCTTCGCGCCCGGGGTGAGCATCGAGGACGACATGGCGGTGCTGGCCCGCTACTCCACCGGCGCCACCATGACCTACCACCTCACCGCGTACGCGCCCTGGGAGGGCTACCGGGTGATGGTCAACGGCAGCCGGGGCCGGCTGGAGCTGAACGTGGCCGAGAACGACTACGTCGACCGGGGCACCGCCGGCGCGGTCAAGGGCGCCGCCCTGCACGGTGCCGAGGCGCCGGCCGAGGGCGGCGGTGCGACGCTTACCCTGCGCCCGTTCTGGGCCCCGCCCCGGCAGATCCCGGTGCAGGGCCGCAGCCGGCACGGGCACGGCGGCGCGGACGCCCGGATGACCGGGGTGCTCCTCGGCGGTCAACCCGACCCGTTGGGCCGCGCCGCGACCGCCGACGACGGCGCGTTGGCCCTGCTCACCGGTCTGGCCGCCAACCGGTCCTTCGAGACCGGCCAACCCGTCCGCGTCGCCGACCTGCTCACCCCCCGCTGACACAGGAGACGAGGAGCCCCACTTCGTGCCCACGTTCGACCACACCGACCTGCTCCTGCCGCCCGAGCCGGGCCAGCGCGCGCTGGCCCGGGAGCTGTACGCCCTGGCGGCGCAGCAGCCCATCATCTCGCCGCACGGGCACGTCGACCCGGCCCTGCTGGCCGAGGACCGACCCTTCCCAGACCCGGCGCAGCTGCTCATCGTGCCCGACCACTACCTGACCCGGATGCTGCTCAGTCAGGGCGTACCCCCGGCGGATCTGGGGGTGCCCACCCGCGACGGCAGCCCGGTGGAGACCGACGGCCGGGTGATCTGGCGACGCTTCGCCGCGCACTGGCACCTGTTCCGGGGCACCCCGTCGCGACTGTGGCTGGAGCAGACCTTCCGCACCGTCTTCGGGGCGCACACCCCGCTTCGCCCGGACACCGCCGACGCCCTCTACGACGAGATCGCCGCCCGGCTCGCCGAGCCGGACTTCCGGCCCCGGGCGCTGTTCGAACGGTTCAACATCGAGGTCCTCGCGACGACCGAGTCCCCGCTGGACGACCTCGCGCAGCACGCCAAACTCACGGCCGACGGGTGGGGCGGGCCGGGCGGGCGGGTGGTCACCACGTTCCGACCGGACGACGTGGTGGACATGGAGTTCGAGGGCTGGTCGACCAACGTGGACCGTCTCGGTGACACCGCCGGCGAGGACACCGGCACCTACGCCGGCTACCTGGCCGCGCTGCGGGCCCGACGCGCCGCGTTCATCGCCGCCGGCGCCACCTCCACCGACCACGGCCACCCCACCGCGCGCACCCTGGACCTGACCCCGGCCGAGGCCGAACGGCTCTACGACCGGGGCCGGCGCGGCGAGGCCGACGCCGCCGACGCGGAGGCGTTCCGGGCGCACATGCTCGTGGAGTTCGCCCGGATGTCGCTCGACGACGGGCTGGTCATGCAGCTGCACCCCGGTGCGGTGCGCAACCACAACCGGTGGTTGCACGCCCGGCACGGTCGCGACGTCGGCGGCGACATCCCGCAGGCCACCGAGTACGTGCACGCGCTCGCCCCGCTGCTGGAGCGCTACGGCAACGACCCCCGGCTGCGACTGGTGCTCTACACCCTCGACGAGGACACCTTCACCCGCGAGCTGGCGCCCCTCGCGGGCGGGTACGCCGCGCTGCTGCTCGGCGCGCCCTGGTGGTTCCTGGACTCCCCGGAGGTGCTGCGCCGGTTCCGGGAGGCGGTGACCGAGAGCGCCGGCTTCTACAACACCAGCGGGTTCGTCGACGACACCCGGGCGTTCTGCTCCATCCCGGTACGCCACGACGTGGCCCGCCGGGTGGACGCCGGCTTCCTCGCCCGGCTCGTCGCCGAGCACCGGCTGCCGATGGACGAGGCCGCCGAGACCATCGTCGACCTGGCGTACCGGCTGCCCAAGCGGGTCTTCAACTTCGGAGGACAGCAGCGATGACCGTCACCATCACCTCCGTCGAGGTGCACGACGTGCGGTTCCCCACCGCCGCCCGAGGCGACGGCTCCGACGCGATCAACCGGGGCGACTACTCGGCGACGTACGTGGAGCTGGGCACCGACGCGGGCCCGACCGGCGCCGGGTTCACCTTCACCAACGGCCGGGGCAACGAGATCACCTGCGCGGCGGTGCGTGCCCTGGCCCACCACGTCCAGGGGCGCACCATCGAGGAGATCACGGCCGAGCCGGTGGCGTTCTGGCGCTCGCTCAGCGCCGACGTGCAGCTGCGCTGGCTGGGCCCGGAGAAGGGCGTCATCCACATGGCGACCGGTGCGCTGGTCAACGCGGTGTGGGACCTGCGGGCCACCCTGGCCGGCAAGCCGATGTGGCGTTTCCTCGCCGACCTGCCCACCGACGAGCTGGTGGCCAGCGTCGACTTCAAGCACATCACCGACGCGCTCACCCCGGACGAGGCCGCCGCCATCCTCGACAAGGGGCGCGACGGGCTGGCCGACCGGTTGACCACCCTCGAACGTGACGGTTTCCCGTCGTACACCACGTCGGTCGGTTGGCTCGGCTACCCGGACGACAAGGTGCGGGCGCTGACCCGGCAGGCGTACGCCGACGGCTGGCGGGCGATGAAGATGAAGGTCGGCGGCCCGCTCGCCGACGATCTGCGACGGGCCCGGATCATCCGGGAGGAGATCGGCCCGGGCGCGCTGTTGATGATGGACGCCAACCAGGTCTGGGACGTCGACGAGGCGATCACCGCGATGGCGGCGCTGGCCGAGGTGGACCCGTACTGGATCGAGGAGCCCACCCACGCCGACGACATCCTCGGGCACGCCCGGATCGCCCGCGCGGTGGCCGAGTTGACCGGCGGTCGTTGCCGGGTGGCCACCGGTGAGGTGGCCGCCAACCGGGTGATCTTCAAGCAGTTGCTCCAGGCCGAGGCGATCGGGGTGATGCAGGTCGACGCCGCCCGGGTCGGCGGCGTCAACGAGGTCCTGGCCGAGTTGCTGCTGGCGGCGAAGTTCGGCGTGCCGGTCTGCCCGCACGCCGGCGGCGTGGGCCTCTGCGAGTACGTCCAGCACCTGGCGATCTTCGACTACCTGCGGGTGGGCACCGGTCTGGACGGTCGGATGATCGAGTACGTCGACCATCTGCACGAACACTTCGTCGATCCGGTGCGGACCCGCGGTGGCCGCTACCTGCTGCCCGAACGGCCCGGTTACAGCGCCACCATGAAACCCGCGTCGATCGCGGAGTTCCGCTTCCCGGACGGCCCGGCATGGCAGTGACCGTCGGGGCCTCCCGGCTCGGCCTGGGGATGCTGCGCCGGCTGCCCGCCGAGGCCCGCCCGCTGATCCGGCCGGGCACCGTGCCGACCGGCGTCGTACACCTGGGGTTGGGCGCGTTCCACCGTGCCCACCAGGCCGTGTTCACCGAGGCGGCGGTCGGCGCGGCCGGGGGCGACTGGGGCATCGTGGCCGTCGCGCCGCGCAGCACCGCGGTGGTCGAGGCGATCGCCGCGCAGGACAACCTGTTCAGCGTCAGCGCCCTGTCTCCGGCCGGCAGCTCCACCCGGGTGGTGGGTGCCCTGAGCGGGGTCCGGCACGCGCCCAGCGACCCGGACGCCGTGGTGGCGTTGCTCGCCGACCCGGCGGTGCGCGTGGTGACCCTGACCGTCACCGAGAAGGCGTACCACCTCGACCCGGTGACCGGCCGGCTGTCCCCGGACTCGGCGCTCGCCGCTGACCTGGCCGGCGGCCGAGCGCCGAGCACGGTGCCGGGGCTGCTGCTGCGCGGGCTGGCCGCCCGGGCCGCCGCGGACGCCGGGCCGGTGGCCCTGGTGAGCTGCGACAACCTGCCGGCCAACGGCCGTCGACTGCGCGGGATGCTCGACCAGGCGGTCGCCCGCGCCGACGGGGTGCCCGCCGGGCTCACCGAGTGGGTGGCCGGCAACGTCACCTGCCCGGGCACCATGGTGGACCGGATCGTACCGGCCAGCACCCCGGAGACGATCGAGGCGGCCCGGCGGGCGCTCGGCGTGACCGACCTGGCCGCCGTGGCCGCCGAGCCGTACGCGCAGTGGGTGATCGAGGACGACTTCCCCGGTGGTCGGCCCGGCTGGGAGTTCGCCGGGGCGGTGCTCACCGACGACGCCGGCCCGTGGGAGCGGTTGAAGCTGCGCGCCCTCAACGGGGTGCACTCCGCCATCGCCTACCTCGGGGCGTTGGCCGGTCGGGAGACGATCGCCGACGCGTTGGAGATCCCGCACCTGCGTGACGTGCTGCGCCGGCTGATCGCCGAGGACGTGGCGGCCAGCTTCACCCCGCCGGACGGGGTGCGGGTGGTCGACTACGGCGAGCAGGCCCTCGCCCGGTTCGGCAACCCGGCGATCCACCACCGCACCCTCCAGGTGGCGATCGACGGCTCCCAGAAGCTGCCGCAGCGTGTCCTGCACACCATCGCCGACCTGCGGGCGGCCGGGCGGTCCGCGCGCTGGGGCGCGCTGGTCGTGGCGTCCTGGTTGCGCTTCGCGCTGGGGTACGCCGACGACGGCCGGCCGTTGCCGTTCCAGGACCCACTGGCCGGGCCGATCCGGGCCGCCCTGGAGGCCGGGTCGCAGAGCCCGGCCGGCGCTGTCGACGCGGTCTTCGCGCTGCGCGACGTCATCCCGGTGGAGGTGGCCGAGGACGACGAGGTCCGCGCCGACGTGATCGCCTGGCTGACCGCGTTGGAGCGGCACGGCGTCGCGGCCACCCTGGCCGGTGCCCGGTGAGCCGGTCCACCCGGGCCGGTCGGCGGTGAGCGGGGCCACCCCGCCGCCCCGGGTGGCGGTGATCGGGGCGAACGGGCACGGTCGCTGGCACCGGCGGGTGATCGCGCCCCTGCACGCCGCCGGTCGGCTGCGGTTGGTCGCCCTGGTCGACGTCCGACCGGTGGAGGACGACCCGGCCGCCCCGGTGCCGCCCGGGGTCGCGGTGTTCACCGACCACCGGACGATGCTCGCCGCCACCCGACCGGAGGTGGTGGTGATCTGCACGCCGCCGCACACCCATCTGGCGATCGCCCGCGACGCCCTGGCCACCGGCGCGGATCTGCTGCTGGAGAAACCGCCGGTGCTGTCGCTGGCCGAGCACGAGGAGCTGACCTGGGCCCTCACCGCCGCCGGTCGGGTGGCCCAGGTCGGCTTCCAGGCGCTCGGCTCGGCGGCCCTCACCGCGCTGACCGACGCGCTGGCCGCCGGCCGCCTGGGCACGGTCACCGGCATCTCCACTGTGGCCGCCTGGCAACGGCCGGACGCCTACTACGCCCGCTCCCCCTGGGCCGGTCGACGGAGTCTGGACGGCCGGCCGGTGCTGGACGGCGCGCTCGTCAACCCGCTCGCGCACGCGGTGATGCAGTGCCTGGCGATCGCCGAGGCCCTCGCTGGGGCGACGCCGTGGCCGGTCGCGATCGAGGTGGAACGCTACCGGGTCCGGCCGATCGAGGTGGAGGACACCGCCGTGCTGCGGGTCCGGTTCCGCGCCGGGCCGCCGGTGCTGGTGGCGGTGACCCTGGCCGCCGAGGAGTTCGTGGCGGGCGAGGTGGCGGTGACCGGTACGACGGGGCAGGCGGTGCTGGAGTACCCGACCGACCGGCTGCGCCTGCCCGGGGACGTGGTGACCCGCCGGGTGCCGGGGCGGCTGGGGCTGCTGGAGAACCTGCTCGCCCACCGGGTCGATCCGTCGGGCGTGCCCCTGATCGCGCCGCTGGCCCGTACCGCGCCGTTCACCGCGCTGCTGGACGCGTTGCGGCCCGCGCCGGAGCCCCGGCTGCTCGACGGCGAGTTGGTCAGCACCCACGGCGAGGGCGGGGAGCGGGTCCGCCACCTGCGGGGCGTCGTCGACGTGTTGCGTCGGTCGGCCGAGCGGGGCGCGCTGCCGGGCGAGCTGGGGGTGCCGTGGGCGTCCGGCGCGTACCGCGCCGAGCTGGCGGGACAGACGAACAACCGACAGGTCCCCTGAACAGCGAACGGAGTGAGTCGATGCGCAGAGTCCTCGGCGGCGTCACAGTGGTCGCCCTCGTCCTCGGGGCCGCCCCGGCCGCCGCCGCTGCCCGTCCGGACGTCCCGTCCGCCGACCGGGTCTCCTGGTTGGCCGACCGCCTCGGCCGGCAGACGCTGCCCGAGCGCGACGGTTGGGCGGCCGACGGCCCCGGCACCACCGGCGGCTCGGCGGCCACCCCCGAACGGACCCGGGTGGTCCACAGCCGGGCGGAACTGGTCACCGCGCTGGGCGGTGACAACGCCGCCGACGCCACCGGAAAGCTCATCTACGTCGACGGCGTGATCGACGGCTTTGAGGGGCCCGACGGCACGCCGTTGAGCTGCACCGATCTGGCCGATCCGGGATACCGGTTGGACGCCTACCTGGCCGCGTACGACCCGGCGGTGTGGGGACGGGTGCCACCGACCGGGCCGCTGGAGGAGGCCCGGGTGCGGTCGGTGGCCAACCAGACCCGGCAGACCCAGATCAACGTCGGGCCGAACACCACGATCGTCGGGCTGCGCGGCGCTCGACTGACCGGCCTCACCCTCATGATCGACCGGGCGTCGAACGTCATCGTCCGCAACCTGACCTTCGTCGACGCCCGGGACTGCTTCCCCGCCTGGTCGGCGACCGATGGCGAGGCCGGCAACTGGAACAGCCAGTACGACCAGATCTCGGTACGCCGCAGCGAGAACGTTTGGGTCGACCACAACACCTTCACCGACGGCGACAACCCGGACAGCGCCCAGCCGGTGTACTTCGGTCGGCCGTACCAGGTACACGACGGGTCGTTGGACGTCACGCACACCGCCAGCCTGGTCACCGCCTCCTGGAACCGCTTCACCGGTCGGGACATGCTGCTGTTGATCGGCTCGTCCAACACGGTCGGCCCGGACGTGGGCCGGCTGCGGGTCACTCTGCACCACAACCTCTTCGACGGCGTCCTGCAACGGCTGCCCCGGGTGCGTTTCGGTCAGGTCGACGTCTACAACAACCACTACCGGCTTGGTGGGGACGACTTCCAGTACGCGCTCGGCGTCGGCGTCCAGTCGGCGATCTACGCGCAGAACAACTTCTTCACGATCGACGCGGCGGTCGACCCGGCGGACCTGCTCTACGACTGGGGCGGCACCGCGGTGACCGAGCGAGGCTCCTGGGTCCGCCAGGGCGGCGGCGCGGCCCGACCGGTCGACCTGCTGGCGGCGTACAACGCGACCCATGACCCCGACCTGGCCTCGGACGCGGGCTGGACGCCCACCCTGCGCCGCGACCCCGTGCTGCCGGCACCGCTGGTCCCCCTCCTGGTGGGCCCGCTCGCCGGCGCCGACCGGCTGCCGATCTGACGGCGCGGCGCGCCCGCAACTCGCGGTCGGGTCGACGACGTACGGGCTCATCGATCTGGTGAAGATCGGCTATAAGTGACGCATGGACTTCCCGCCGCACCTGGGCAGCATGCCGATGCACGCGATCACCGAGATCCACGGCGAACCGGGCCTGCTGGAGCGTTTCCGGTTGGAGGTCCAGCAGTTCGACGACGCCGCCCGGGCGCGCTTGACCGCCGCGCTCGACCTCGCCGCCGAACTGCACCGCGACGATCGACGCGTCCGCGAGCCGTACCTGAACCACCTGCTGCGGGTCGCGATCAGGCTGATGCACCACTACCAGGTGCGGGACGTGGACGTGATCGTCGCCGGACTGTTGCACGACACCGTGGAGGACCATCCGGTCGAGCTGGCCGCCGGTGAGCCGGGCACCGACCCGACCGGGGCCGCGCTGGGCGTGCTCGCCGCGCGGTTCGGGCCTCGGGTGGCCACCCTGGTCGCCGCCGTCACCAATCCGGTGTACGACCCCGAGCGGGACCGCAACGCGCAGTACCGGGAGCACCTGGCGGTCAGTCTGGACCGGGAGCCCTGGGCCCGGGTGATCAAGGTGTCGGACTTCACCGACAACGGGGTGGGCGTGATCCACACGGTCGGGCCGAAGGTGATCTCGTCGGCCCGCAAGTACCGGCCGCTGGTGCCGCTGTTCCGGGACCTGATCGGCCGGCCGGACACCCCGTTGTCGCCCGCGGTGAAGCGGCACATCTTCGGCCAGCTGGACCTTGCCGAAGAACGGTTCAGCGCCATCCTCGACCAGCCCGCGTCGAACTGACGGCCGCCACCCCGCCCCACCCCGTCCCGCCCATCCCCCGCCTCGGGCCGCCTCGCCCCACGCGCAGCCTTTGCTCTGCACCCGCCGAGGCGACACGTACGGACGGTAGGCGTCGCCTCGGCGGGTGCAGAGCAAAGGACGTCTGAGGGCCGTTGGACGGCGGATCGGGGCTGGCGGAGGAGAGGGCAGAGCCAGCCCCAGGGCGGGGCGGCGAGGGCAGAGCGGCTGGTGGCCCGGTCACCGGTCAGGAGGGCGTGGCCTCGGTGAGGACGACGCGCAACGGGTGCGGGGCGCTGGTGGCGAGGTCGCCGAGCACTGTGAACAGCAGGCCGTACTGATCGGTCGGCTCATCGGCCAGCAGCTGGCCGGCGCCGGTGATCAGCACTGTGAGCGGGCCGGTGTCGAGCCGGTCCCGGAGCACGTCGGAGAGGGCGTCCCAGGTGTTCCCCAGGTACGTCGGCAGGGCCAGCGCGGCGGCGAGCGCGGCGAAGAGGTCGGCCCTGTTGCGGGCCCCCGCCCCGGCCAGGACCACCGCGCCGGGCACGTCGAGGGCCTCGTCCCGGCGGACGGTCAGCCAGTCGGGCATCCGATCCGCGTTCTCACCGACCATCATCTGCCTCCTGATCCGAGCTGGGCGACGACGTTACGGGGGGCCGACCGGCCTCGACCGACCGGCCCCGGGTCGGTCAGAGCCGGTAGAAGTCGGTGTAGTGATTGGGCGAGAACCAGGTGACACCGGTGCTGCGGTTCACCACGATCCGGTACGCGTCCCGGGCGGCGCCCTGGGTGCGCGGGTAGACGTCGTACTCGTGGTAGGTGGCGTTGGCGGGCAGTTGACCCTCATAGTTGTAGAACTGGCCGCCGGCGAAGTTGGACTTCCCGCCGCTCCAGGAGTACCAGCCTCGGCTGGTCGGGAACCCCTTGGCGGACCAGCCCGAGCGGGCGGTGCGGGCGTCCGCGCAGCGACTCATGGTGCAGGAGCTGTAGACCGCCGCCGAGGCCGGGTCGGTCAGTCGGGGCGAGACCACGGACGGGCCGACCAGCGCGGCGGCGACCAGGGCGAGGAGCAGGGCGAGGGTGGTGGTACGCCGGCGGATCGCGCCGAGCGTGGCCAGCGGGGACACGAGGGTGGACACAGGCTGCCTCCAGACCATCCAATCCATCGATCCGCGTGATTGTCGGACCGGACCCAGTCTCACCGCTGCCGGTCGACGGCAACACCCCTCGGCACCCCAACTGCTCCACAATGCTCGGTGAACCGCGGGCGATCATCTGTTTCAGCGCTCGTCCACGGTTGAACGCCACCCGACGCGCACGGCCTGGATCGTGTCGATATGCCGACCGCTCGGTGACGGCGTGGCGACGGACATATCGGTCATCGGTTGTTAGCGTGAAACGCGGATCCGTGACCGTGGAGGGGTGCCATGACGGACGCCCCCGACGGGAGACCCAGGCCCGCGGACCAGTGGCGACACCGGGGCGTACGCGGGCTGACCATCGCCCGCGACGCCGGTGTACGAGGCTGGCGGTGGTGGGCTCGGAGCTGGGATCGGCTGGTCGCCGCGCTCCAGGACGAGGCACCCGTCGGCTCCGGTGCCGCGCCGTCGCCGTCCGGTCCACTCGTCGAACAACGCGACGCACCCCGGCTGATCGCGGTCCCCGCACGCGGGTACGTGTACTCGTTCTACATCCGTGCCACGTTCGCCTGGTCGTCACCGGCGAGCCTGCGGTCCGAGGTGCTGAGCTGGTACGTGCAGTACTTCCAACCGAACGCGATCCAGCGGCTGACCCGGCTGGCTGCCGACGCCGCCCGGGACCTCCCCCCACACCGGGCCGGAGACCTGGAGGTGGCGTTGCAGCGGGCGCTCGACGAGGACCCCCTGTGGCAGTACCAACGGGGCGACATCACGCTCACCTGCCGCCCCGACGCCGCCGTACGACTCGACGAACGGATCCTGCCCGCGCTCCAGCCGCACGTCGACCGCCTCGTCAAGCTGGAATACCAGTTCGACGAGCAGATCCGGAAGGCCCGCTACGCCGAGGAGCTCAGCCGCCGATGGACAGCCATCCTGAACGATCACGCGGACGACGACGAACTGGCCGACGCCCGCGACCACCTGCTCACCGCGCACCGAGAAGCCGCCCGATGGATCGCCGAACTCCTCCACCGCCACGCCAACCCCGCACCAGAGCCGACGCCGACACCGACCCCCCGGATCCCCCCACAACAGACCAGCCCCACCCCGCCCTCCTCACCCGCTTCGGCAGCTCCCGAGTAACTGCCCGCCCGCCGCACCTCGCCCCACCCCGCTCCATGATCAAGTGATGAAAAGTAGGTCCAACGGGTCTCCCAGACCTACTTTTCATCACTTGATCATTGGTTGGAGCAGGCTCGGTTGGCGAGAATGGCGAGGGTTTCCTGGCGGACCTGGTCCGGGTCCACAGTGAGGCGGCGGTGGCTGAAGCGGACGACGAGGATGCCGACCGTCGCCAGCAGGGCGTCGCGGCTGAGGTCGATCTCGCGTTCGGCCGGATCGCCGTGGCTGGTCGCGCCGTCCAACTCGATGTCGACCCGTTCCGCCTCGGCGAACATGTCAAGGTAGATCGTCCGGGCACCGACCCGTACCCGCGCCTGCCGGGTGAACCTCGGCATTCCCGGTCCGGTGAAGACGTGGTCGTGGCCCAGATCTCCAACGGGCTGCGGCACCCGGCGGCGAGCCGGTCCAGCAAACCGCCGAGTGCCGCACGGTCGGGTATTCTCGGTACCTCGGCAAGGGCGGCAGCAAGTCGGCGCGGCGTGGTCATCCGATCGTTGACCGCACGGATGAGCACACTCGATCGCTCGATCGGCGGCAGCAGCGGCCAACAGTCCACCAGGGTCCGGTCGAGCCGGGTGACCGGCACTCCTCCCCGTGTCACCACCTGCGGCGGCGCGACCGCGAAGTCGGACCGGTGGGCGACGACCAGATGCGGCCGGTCACGCAGGCCTGACCCTCGCGGCAGATCGAGATACACCGGCTCGCCCGGTGGCTGGCGGCGGAGGCCCCACACGTCGAGCGCGGTCAGCCGGCTCAGCGCTCCACGCTCGTCGACGTACGCCAGCGCAGCGCGTCGGGCGACGTCCCGCTCGACCCGGGCCAGCATCGGCAGGTCGACGTTGGGACTGCGGATCAGCACGGCGTCGCCGTAGACCCCGGGCAGCAGTCGGATCAGCAGGTCCGCCCGGCGGGCGGTCTGGATCGTCCACGCCGGGGCCACCCGCAGCATGTCCCGTCGAGTGACCAGCCCGTCGCCGCGGACGAGGAGGGATCGGATCCGCGCATCCACCGGCTCACACTGGCGTGAACCGCGGCCCTTACGTGGGCCGCTGTGGACAGCGGAAGCACCTGTGGACAGCCGCTCGGGTCGCGGCCGATTGTGGTAGGCACCCGTCAAGGCCCGTGGCGCAGCGCCCGGCCACTCCCCCAGAGCGGCCTCAACCCCGTCCAACAATCGCCGCCCAGGCGAGGAACACCGCCCCGGTAACGGCTTTTGCCAGCGGCGAGGTCGGGCTCCTGCACGTCAGCCGGCGAGCTGCCTACGGCTCCCGCATCCAGGTCTTCGGATCGGTCACGAAGACACCCTTGCCCTGCTGCCGTCGAATCACCCGCAGCGCTTCCAATCGGGCGTAGGCCATCTGCACGGTCCCGTGGCTGACGTCATAGCGAGCACGCAACTCGGCGATCGAGGGCAGCTTGTCCCCCGGCTTCAACTTTCTCGACCTGACGTCGGCGATCACATCATCGGCGATGCGCCAGTAATCCGGCACTTCTCGCATGGCACTCCTCGCGTGGCGATCCGATTTGATCACACCGCGACGCGCCTAACAAGCAGCGTTGACTCATCTGACATGTCTAGCTATGTTGATTCCAGGTCGATCCTCGCGTGGCAACGAGTTCGGCTCATCCCCTGGTCGGGGCGGGTGCGTGTGCCCGTCCCGACCCTCCGGACCGCTCTGCTGTCGTACCGCCGAATGGGGCTGCGGCGGCGGAGCGGGCGGGTCGCCTGCGGCCCCGGAGCGGACGGCCCGCCCTTCCAGACCTCTGCAAGGGCCTTCCGCGCTCCCGCCTGCCCTCAGAAAGGATCGCCGTGGCTCAGGTGTATCGAGGTGGCCGGCCCTACTCCGCCGGCTACCCCGGCCGGTTGACGCCGCACGAGGTGCGGACCCGCGCGTTCGCCGCGTGCCGGCGCGGCGTCGACCCCGATGAGGTACGCGAGTTCCAGGCCCGGGTGGCCGACGAGCTGGCCATGCTCAACGAGACGGTACGGCTGCTCAGCCAGGAGAACGACCGGATCAAGCGGGCGCTGCGCGACTGGCAGACCATGCACGCGCGGGAGTGCCGACCACCGAACACCGGTCACTGGTGACCGTGCGGCCCTCCCCCGGCGACCTGCTCACCATCGACGGCCGAGCGTCTGTGCAGTTCGCCGGGGATCGCGCGATGACCTTCCGCGTCGTGTCGGTCTGCGACCGGCCGACGTACCAGGGCTGGGTCTGGTTGACCGGCTACGTCCTCAACCGCCGAGGTGACGCGACCACCAAACGCGAGGTCTACGTCCAACTCGCCGGCCTCACGGCGTCCGGGCAATTGCATCAACCTGAGCCTCGCTTGGCGCGGCTATAACTGGATCAAGCCGCCTTGTAGACCGTGTCGAGGTGCCATTCGAGGAAGTCAGCACGCGGCCGGTCGTTGCGCCGTTCTGGCAAAGCGATCTGCTCGCCCGCCTTCGCATAGAACTGGTCACCGTTGCCGAACTCGCTGCGAAGCCGCGGACTGACCAGAAGACGGTGCTTCGGATCAACGCCGAGGTAGCCACGGTCGAAGAGGATGTGCACGTCGGACTTGAGCAACAGACCGTTGTCCAGCCGATGCTCGCCCCCGAGCGGGAGCGGGCGGATGTGCGCGGCCTGCAGCACGGGCTGGACCCTGTTCCCGGTGATCGCGCAACGCCGACCGTAGGCTCCCAGGACCACCGCCTTGAACGACTGCTGTCCGAGCCGTTGAGGCACGAGTCGCGGGTCTCCGTAGACGGGTCCGGGACGATGCCAGGGCCCGCTCAGTTCAACCGACGCTGTGATCCCGATCAGACGATGGATCAGCGGGTCGAAGTACGAGGCCGTGTCGGCGTCGGCCAGGTTGTAGGTCTTGCCCTGCACGACATTCGATGCGAACTCTGGCGTTGGGCCGACGGTCGATTCGTCAGGAAAGAAGGTCACGTCCCGGACGAAGATGCAGCCGATGATCGGATCCTCCCCTTCACCGATCGCCTGCTTGCGGTAGCGCCCGACGCTACGGCGCATCTCGTCGATGCTCGAGGCGCCATTGGCCTCGCCGAAGAGTTCCCACGCCTCGGAGATCCGTAGCTGTGTGAAGCCGCTGAAGAACCCGCCACCCACCACACGGTTCAGCGGAAAGTGTGCCTTGAACAGGAAGGGCTCGCCTGGCGTAAGAGCCCGAAAGGTACCGCCTGAGGGCCGCCAGAAGTTGACCTCGTTTAGCGCGGGCCGCTCCGCAAGGAAGCGGTACCACCTCTCGTCAGTCACCCCCACAAAGGCCTTCACAACGAACAGCGTGGATCAAGGAGGGCCTGAACGCCACCACCTGAACGGTCACCGGTCCGCGCGTAGCGGCGGCCGCTGTCCCCGGGACATCGCGATCGCGCCAGTGCGGCGGCGAGGCTGCCCGCCTGGGCAGGTCAGCCAGCCCTTGCCCCGACGTTCTGCGTCAGTGCGACCCGCCTCCCGCGATGGACCCCGGTGCTGGCCTTCCCGTCCAGGCCCACATCTCCAGTGCGGTCCGGTCCACGAGAGTGATGTTGAGCTGCCGGGCTATCTGGATGCCGTCGCCCTCAGTGAAGAAGCTGTTCGTCACGAGCATGCAGATCTCGCCACCGTGGATGACCCGGCAGGTGCCGGCGAAGCGCTGGATCGCGGCACTACCCACCCGGTTGCTGGGACTCTGCCGTTTGCACTGCACCACGACGCGTCGGCCGTCGGGAGCGACCGCCAGGACGTCCGCTCCCCGGTCACCGGAGCCGCCGCACACCGTCACGTTGCGGAACCCGGACGCCATCAGGATCCGGGCGAACCACTGCTCGAAGTCGGGTCCGCTCATCGTATCGGTCACTGCGATCAACCTGTCCCGCTGGGCCTGGTCGGCCCGCTCGCGGGCCCGCTGCTTCGACACGACAAGACCCACCGTGGCCGCCGCCATTACGACGAGGCTCACCAGGAGGGCGGACCAGTATGGATGCCGCTGCACGAAATCGATGACCATGCGGAGGAGCACGAAAGCGACGACGGCGCACAGCACCAGAGCCCAGCCGTTGACCGACCTGCCGCCACCGGCCACGCGGCGGACCGCCGATCTGCGCCGAACGCTGCCCGCGCGCCGTCTTCGGTAATGCGCCCGAACCCGCGTGCCACCCTTCCTGGTGTGCGACCTGACATACGGCACGAGGCACCTCCCCGGTCGAGGAAGCCTCAGTGTCGCGGTAGCGTGCGACAAACCCCCTGCACGGCCGTCGACGGTGTCCGGTACCCGTCAGTCGGCGCCCCATACCGGAGCGCCCGCAGCGAGCCTCCGGCACGCCGCGCTCAGGTGGTGGGCACCTCCGGCATCGCGGTGGACCGGTCGACCAACGCCTGCCGCAGCGTCGCGGACTGCTCCACCGACCCTCCGCGCACCCCGAGACTGCGCCGGGCCGCCCGGTAGTACCCGTCGCGGGCCTCGTCGACGCGGATCAGCATTCCCGCCACGTCCGATGGCGGCTCAACGATCCCTCGGGCGAGCCGTTCGACCTGCCAGATCGCGTCTCGCCAGTTGGCGGCGGCCGCGACGGTCGGCTCGTCGCCGAGCAGCAACAGACTCTCCCAGGCGATGGTGCGCCGGGCGTCCGCCTCAGCCAGCCGGACCAGCCCCTCCTCGCGGTCGATGGGGTGGCTCCGCGAACCCGGCCGGTGGTCGGCGGTGAGTCGCAGCGCCACCGCGTGACTCTCCTTGAGGGCGTGCGCGTAGTCGACGTACGCGTCGAGCCGCCGCTCGTCCCAGCGGACGCTCTGGCTGCGACGCCATCGCGCGCGGTCGGCCAGGGAGGTGGCGAGGATGGTGCCCACGGTGCCAACCAGGACGCCGAGAAGCGCCGGAAGGTGCGTCAGAAGGTCGCTCACGCGCTAGAGGCTGCCAACCCCATGCAACGTCGGCGTGTTGAGTCGCTGAGCTGCCAGCGATCATCGGGATACCCGAGCCGTGGCTCAGGACGGGACGTCGCGGTGGCGGAAGGCGGCCACGCCCGCCGCGAGAAGCAGCGCGGCCACCGCCGCCAGAACCACCAGGGGAAGCGCCGCCGGGTCGACCGCTGGCACGGCCGGCACATGGGTGTACGGCGAGACGTTGAGCGCGGCCTGCGGCAGCTCCAGCACCGCGCCGAGCTGCCCGAGGAGCAGAAAGACCAGTAGCGCCGTCCAGGACAGCACCACCGACCAGCGGGGCAGCAGCCCGAAGATCGCGGTCACCACCCCGGCGATCACGAGCAGGGCGGGCAGACGCAGCAGCGCGGCACCGCCCAGCTCGACGGCCTCGCCGAGCGGGTTGCCGGTCACGATGCCGTAGCCGAGGCCGGTGGTCACGCCGGCGAGGAGCAGCAGGGCGACCGCGCCGAGCGTCGCGGCGAGCACCTGGGTGCCGAGCCAGCGGGTTCGGCTGACCGCCGTGGCGAGGGCGGCCTCCAGCACCCCGTCGGCTTCGTCGCCGCGTACGCGCAGCAGGGCCTGCACGACGTACGCGCCGATGGTCAGGGCGAAGAGGCCGAGCATCGCGGCCAGGTACGCGTTGATCAGGTCGGCTCCGCCACCCATCGCGTTGATCGCTTCGGCGGCGGCCGGGTTCGCGTCGATCATGTCGTTGAACTCGTCGGCGGCGACGCCCATGGAGAGGCCGAGCACGGCCACCCCGACCGCCCAGCCGAGCAGCGTGCCGCGTTGCGTCCGCCAGGCCAACCCGGCGGGACTGAGCAGGCGTGGCGCTCCGGTGGCCGGGCCGCGTCGGGGGGCGATCAGCCCGGCGCCCTGGTCGCGTCGCTCGGCGAGGGCGTACGCCAGCGCCACCCCGGCGAGCAGCAGCGCGACAGGCAGGGCGAGCACCCACCAGCGTTCACCGTCGAAGGCTCGTACCTGGTTGCCCCAGCCGAGTGGGGAGATCCACGACGGCCAGGCGCTGCGCACGCGGGTGCCGTCGACGCTCTGTGCGCCGAACACGTCGCCGGCGGCGCGCAGCACGAAGGACAGCCCGACGGTGGCGGCGGCGAGCGCGTTGGCGCCGCGTGAGGTGACGGAGAGTTGGGCGGTGACGGCGGCGATCGCGGTGAAGGCGACCCCGACGCCGCCGATCGCGGCCGCTGCGGCGACGGAGCCGGCGAGCGGCAGACCGCCGCCGACCAGCGCGACGGCGAGCAGCACGGCGGCCAGGGTGTTCGCCGTGACGATGACGAGCAGCGCTGCGGTGAGCGGCGCGGACCGGCCGACCACGTTGGCGCCGAGCAGTTCGGCGCGGCCGGTCTCCTCGTTCTGGCGGGTGTGGCGGGTCACCGCGAAGGTGCTCATCAGCGCGACGATCAGGGCCAGTGTCACGTACGTCTCGGCGACGACCACGGCACCGAGGTCGGTGCCGTGGATGGGGCCGTTGAAGGCACGGGCGACCAGACTGGACGCCGAGGTGGTGGCGTAGCCCAGCCGGGCCTCCTGGTCCGGGTAGATGCCGGCGACGCTGCCGGCGAGGGCGTAGCCGAGCAGGGGGGTGCCGAGGATCCAGATGGCGAGGCGGATCCGGTCGCGGCGCAGCACGAGTCGGGCCAGCAGGGTCGTGCCGGTGAGGGCGCTCATCGGGCACCCGCCGATTCGGCACGGACGGCGGGGCCGTCGGCCGACGTGGCACCCGCCGCGGGGTCGTCGCCGTAGTGGCGCAGGAAGAGCTGTTCCAGGGTGGGTGGTGTGCTGGTCAACGCGCGGACGCCGAAGCGGATGAGCTGGCCGAGCAGCTCGTCGAGGTGGGCGGGCTCGACCTCCAGGTGGGTACGCCCGTCGACCTCGTGCACGTCGTGCACGCCGGGCAGCGCGTCCAGGCCGGTGACCGGGCGGGCGGTCTCGACGGTCACCGCCGTGCGGGTGAGGTGGCGCAGCTCGGTGAGGGTGCCGGATTCGACGGTTCGGCCTTCGCGGATGATGCTGACCCGGTCGCAGAGCGCCTCGACCTCGGCGAGCACGTGGCTGGAGAGCAGCACCGTGGCACCGGCCTGCTTGACGCGCCGGACCTCGTCCTGGAACACCGCCTCCATGAGGGGGTCGAGGCCGGAGGTCGGCTCGTCGAGCACGTACAGCTCCACCGGGGAGGAGAAGGCGGCGACGATGGCGACCTTCTGCCGGTTGCCCTTGGAGTAGGTGCGGCAACGGCGGGTCGGGTCCAGGTCGAAGCGGTGCAGCAGTTCGTCGCGGCGACGCCGGTCGAGGCCGCCGCGGAGCTGACCGAGCAGGTCGATGGCTTCCCCGCCGGTGAGGTTGGGCCAGAGGTTGACGTCACCCGGCACGTACGCCAGCCGGCGGTGCAGGCGGACCGCGTCGCGCCACGGGTCGACGCCGAGCACCTGGGCGTCGCCGGAGTCGCGGCGGAGCAGCCCGAGCAGGATCCGGATGGTGGTGGACTTTCCGGAGCCGTTGGGCCCGAGGAAGCCGTGCACCTCCCCCTGCTCGACGCGCAGGTCCAACCCGTCGAGTGCCCGGATGGTGCCGAACGTCTTGACCAGGTTGCCGATCGAGATGACGGGCATGGCCCCTCCTGCCGTTGGTTACGTCGACCCTCACCACTGTACTGACCATCGGTCAGTCGAATCAACGGTGATGATGCCCACCGGTCAGGGCCTCGCTAGGCTGGCCGGCATGACCGCCGATCCCGCGGACGACACCCGCACCCGGATCCTGCGCGCCGCGCTCGACCTGTTCGCCGAGCACGGCTACCAGCGCACCTCGCTGCGCCAGATCGGCGAGCGGCTGCGGCTCACCAAGACCGCGATCCTGTACCACTTTCCGGCCAAGGAGCATCTGCTCGCCGCACTGGTCGAGCCGTTGGTGGCGGACCTGGAGGCGCTGCTCGACTCGGCGCAGAATCAGCCCACCGAGCAGGCCCGGTGGGCGGTGGTGGAGGGCTGGGTGGACATCATGCTCGCCCATCGCCGCCCCCTCGGCATGCTCTTCCACGACATCGCGCTGATCGGCCGGGGCGACACGTACCACCGGCTCATGGAGGTCGCGATGCGGGCCAACGACCTCATCGCCGGGCCGAACGCAGGCCGGCGCGAGCGGGTCTCCGCGGTGCAGGCGTTGGGCGCGTGCAGCGACCCGATCGTCTTCTTCACCGACGTGTCCGACGAGGTGCTGCGCGCCGACATGCTCGACGGCGTACGCCGACTGCTGGCCCCGCTGCCCGCGGGTCCCACGGCCGAGCCGCCGACGACCCTGCCGTCGACGCACCAGACTCCGACCCACCCAGCCTCGGCCCACGCAACCCGGACGCACGCGACCGCGACGGGCGTCGGCCCGGCGAGCGGGAGCCCGGCGACGCTACCGGGCGCGGCCAGCGGCGCGGGGGTGGCCAGCCGGCGGCGACGGCCGGGACGACCGCCCGCGCTGGGCCGGGAGCAGATCGAGGCGGCCCGACGGATGCACGCGGCGGGCACCCACTCGGTGGACGCCATCGCCGCCGAGCTGGGTGTCTCGCGGGCCACCGTCTACCGCCACCTGACCGCCCAATAACGAGACAGTTCCGAGACTGTTTCGAGACGGTTGTGATTCGGCGTTTCAGGCCGCCAGCGTGGCGTAGCGGCCGTTGCGGTCCAGCAGGCTGTCGTGGGTGCCGGCCTCGACGATCCGACCGTGGTCGAGCACCGCGATCTGGTCGGCGTCGCGCACGGTGGAGAGCCGGTGCGCGATGGTGATCGTGGTGCGCCCCTGGGCGAGCACGTCGAAGGCCCGCTGTACGGCGCGTTCGGTCTCGGTGTCCAGCGCGCTGGTGGCCTCGTCCAGGACCAGGATGCGCGGGTCACGCAGCAGCGTCCGGGCGATGGCGAGGCGCTGCTTCTCACCGCCGGAGAACCGGTGCCCACGTGAGCCGACCATGGTGTCGTACCCGTCGGGCAGCCCGGCGATCAGGTCGTGGATCTGGGCGGCGCGGGCGGCGTCCTCGATCTCGGTGTCGGTGGCCTGCGGACGGGCGTAGCGCAGGTTCTCCCGGACCGTGGTGTGCAGCAGGTACGTCTCCTGGCTGACCACGCCGACGATCGCGGCCAGGTCGGCCAGGCGCAGGTCGCGCAGGTCGACGCCGTCGACGGTGATCCGGCCGGCGGTCGGGTCGTGCAGGCGGCTCACCAGCCCGGCGAGAGTGCTCTTGCCGGAGCCGGTCTCGCCGACCAGGGCGAGGCTGGTGCCGGCGGGCACGTCGAGGGTGATCCCGGCGAGGGCGGCGGTGTCGCTGCCCGGGTAGCCGAAGGTGACGTCCTCCAGGCGCAGGTGGCCGCGGACCCGGGCGAGGTCGAGGCGGACCGGCTCGGTGGGGTCCGCCACGTCGACCGGTAGGTCCAGGTATTCGAAGATCCGGGCGAAGAGCGCCAGCGACGCGGTGAGCGAGACACCCACGTTGAGCAGGCCCATCAACGGTCGGAACAGGCCGCCCTGCAGAGCCGTGAAGGCGACCAGGGTGCCGATGCTCAGCGTGCCGGCGGTGCCGGGCAGGCCGGCAGCGAGGTAGATGACCGCCGGTACGGCGGCGAAGATGATGCTCATCGAGGCCATCCGCCA
Source organism: Micromonospora sp. NPDC047644 (assembly GCF_040704315.1). NCBI lineage: Bacteria > Bacillati > Actinomycetota > Actinomycetes > Micromonosporales > Micromonosporaceae > Micromonospora > Micromonospora sp. NPDC047644. The sequence continues at coordinate 365,940 of NZ_JBEYSY010000002.1, read as the reverse complement.
GCGGCCGGCCAGCTCGCTGCGCAGTTCCAGGTCGACCAGGCGGGCCGAGGAGGCGGTGAAACGGTCGATCAGCGCCGGACCGGTGCCGAGGGTCTTGGCCAGCTGTACGCCACTGATCGAGAGCCCCTCCTCCACCGTGACGTTGAGGTCGGCGAGTTCGCGTTGCCGTTGGGCGGTGATCTCGCGGCGCATCCGGGCGACCCGACGGGTCAGCCAGATGGCCGGCGGCAGCACCACGAGCGAGACCAGGGAGAGCTGCCAGGAGAGCGCGACCATGGCGACCGCCGTGGCAACGACTGTGGTGAGGTTGGCCGCGACGGCGGTGGCGGTGGAGGTGACCACCGACTGCATGCCGCCGATGTCGTTGGTGATCCGGGACTGCACCTCGCCGGTGCGGGTGCGGGTGAAGAAGCCCAGTGACTGGCGCTGAAGGTGGCTGAAGACGTCCGTGCGCAGACGGTGCATGACCCGCTGACCGACCTGGGTGGAGATCCAGGTCTGCACGACGCCGAGGGCGGAGGTCACCGCCGCGACGGCGACCATGCCGACGACAAGCCAGACCAGCAGCGTCACGTCGCCCTGCGGCAGGGCCCGGTCGATCACGGCGCGCAGCAGGAACGGGGTGGCCATCGCGATGATCGAGGAGACCACGATGATCGCGACGACGGCGGCCAGCGCGGGTCGGTGAGGGGTGAACAGGCGGCCGATGCGGCGCAGGGACACCTGACGGGCCTGCGTCTTCTCTTCGGCGCTGAGGGTGCGGTGGCCGCGGTCGCGGCCCATCGGGGTGGGTTCCAAGGGGGTACTACCTTTCGTTGGCGATATTGCTGAGGTTACCTCATCATGAGGTAGCAACCACATCTCCTGCTACCGTATTCCGGTGACCGAGCACACCGTCGACAACGCCGACGACGAGAGCCTGGCGGAGACGTTCTGGGCGGTGGCGTCCCGGCTGCGTCGGCAGACCCGGGACTCCCTGGTGCCCTGGGACGTCACCCCCAGCCAGTCCCGGGCCCTCGGCGTGCTGGCCCGGCACGGCGAGGTACGCCCCGGCACCCTCGCCGAGCACCTGCGCATCGCGCCCCGCTCGGCGACCGAGGTCGTCGACGACCTCCAGACCCGAGGGCTGGTCGAGCGCCGGCCCGACCCGGCCGACCGCCGGGCGACCCTGGTCGCGCTCACCGAGGAGGGCGACCGGGTCAGCACCGCCATCCGGGCCGCCCGCCGGGCCGAGGCGGACCGCTTCTTCGGCCACCTGGACGACACCGACCGCGCCGAACTGGCCCGCATCCTGCGTACCCTGCGCGGCTGAGACCTGCGGGTTTGCCCACGCCGCGCCCGGGTAGCCAGCGGCCCCGTCTCACCGCGGGCCCCGCCACCACCAGTCGGGGAGACCTGACAGGAGGGGCCATGTCCGCCCTGGACCAGCACCGTCCCGGCTGATGTGCGGGATCAGCGGGGAGGCGCGATTCGACGGTCGCTCACCCGACGCGTCGGCGGTCACCCGGATGACCGAGGCGATGCGCTCACGCGGGCCGGACGACGAGGGCCTGTCCGCCGAGGGCTGGGTGACCCTCGGGCACCGTCGACTGACCATCATCGACCTGTCCGACGCGGGCGGGCAGCCGATGGTCCGCGACGACCTGGGCCTGGCACTGGTCTTCAACGGCTGCGTCTACAACTACCCGGAGCTGCGCGAGGAGTTGCGCCGAGCCGGGTACGCCTTCCACTCCACCAGCGACACCGAGGTGATCCTGGTGGCGTACGCCCACTGGGGTGAGCGTTTCGTCGACCACCTGGTCGGCATGTTCGCGATCGGGCTGGTCGACCGGGCCCGGCGGCGGCTGATCCTGGCCCGCGACCGGCTCGGCATCAAACCGCTCTACCTCGCCGAGGCGCCGGGCCGGCTGCGGTTCGCCTCCACCCTACCCGCGCTGCTGGCCGCCGGCGACGTCGACACCGGCATCGACCCGGTGGCGCTGCACCACTACCTGTCCTGGCACTCCATCGTGCCCGCGCCGCGGACCGTGCTGCGCGGCGTGCGCAAGCTCCCGCCGGCCACCCTGCGGGTGATCGAGGCCGACGGGACCAGCCGCGAGGAGGTCTACTGGCGACCCGACTACCTGCGGGAGCCCGCCGACGCGGGGATGGACGCCGCCGACTGGCGGGCCGCGATCGGCGAGGCGCTGCGCGCGGCGGTACGCCGACGGCTGGTCGCCGACGTACCGGTGGGGGTGCTGCTCTCCGGCGGACTGGACTCCAGCCTCATCGTGGCGTTGCTCGCCGAGGCCGGCCAGCAACACCTGCGGACGTTCAGCATCGGCTTCGACAGCCGCGGCGGCGAGTCCGGCGACGAGTTCCACTACTCCGACCTGGTGGCCCGCGCGTACGACACCGACCACCATCGGATCCGACTGGCCGACGACGACCTGGTGCCCGCCGTACGGCGCGCCGTGCTGGCGATGACCGAGCCGATGGGCAGCCACGACGTGGTCGCCTTCCACCTGCTCTCCGAGCAGGTGGCGCGACACGTGAAGGTGGCCCAGTCCGGGCAGGGCGCCGACGAGGTGTTCGCCGGCTACGGCTACCACCAGCCGCTGGTCGAGGCACCCCGGCACGGTGCCGCCGAGACGTTCGCCGCGGCGTTCTTCGACCGCGACCACGACGAGCTGCGCCGCATCGTCGGCCGGGCGTACGCGCTGGAGCACGACGCCAGCCGGGAGCTGCTCACCGGGCACCTCGCCGCGCCCGGGGCGCAGACCGCGCTGGACGCCGTGTTGCGCCTGGACACCCACCTGATGCTCCCCGACGACCCGGTCAAGCGGGTGGACAGCATGAGCATGGCGTGGGGTCTGGAGGTGCGTACACCCTTCCTCGATCAGGACCTGGTCACCCTGGCCGCGCACTGTCCGCCGGAGCACAAGGTGAGCCAGGGCGGCAAGGGCGTGCTCAAGGAGGTCGCCCGGGAGGTGCTGCCGGCCGAGGTGGTCGACAGGCCCAAGGGCTACTTCCCGGTGCCGGCGCTGCGCAACGTGGACGGACCCGTGCGCGAGCTGGTCGCCGAGGCGTTGCAGGCGCCGGCCGCGCGCGAACGGGGGCTGTTCCGCCCGGAGTACGTGGCACATCTGCTGGCCGAGCCGGACCGGGCGGAGGCCGCGGCCGGCAGCAACAAGCTGTGGCAACTCGGCCTGCTGGAGTTGTGGCTCCAGACCCACGACATCCGCTGAAGCGTGCCCGGTCAGACCGCCGCCGTGCGGGCGATCAGGTCGTCGAGGACAGCGCCCAGGTCGCCGGCGCGCTCCAGCACCCGCCGCTGCCGGGTGGCGCCGGTGCCGTCGCGACGCAGCCGGGCGAGCTGCGCCAACACGTACCCGAGGTCGCCGTGGCGCAGCAGGGCCGGGGCGATCACCGCCATCATCTCGTCGACGAGCGCCCAGGCGGGGCGGGTGCCGCCGGCCCGCAGATCGATCAACTCGCCGTCGAGACCGTCGTGGGCGGCCCGCCAGTGCGCCGCGGCGACCAGGCAGTCCCGGACGTTCGGCGCGTCCACCCCGGCCCTTACGTCGTCGGCGAGGGTGGCGACGAGGGATCGGACCAGCGCGGCGACCAGCACCGCGTCGTCGACCTCGGTGCAGACGTCACCGACCCGTACCTCCACCGTGGGGTAGGTCGACGACGGCCGGGCGTACCAGTAGACCATCGCCGCGTCGAGCATGATCCCGGCGGCGATCAGCTCGTCGACGGTGCTGTCGTAGTCGGCGCCGGAGTCGAAGTACGGCGTCGGTCCGATGCTGGGCCAGCGTTCCAACTGCATCGAGCGCCAACTGGCGTGCCCGGTGTCGTACCCGTCGTGTAGCGGCGAGTTGGTGGTGATCGCCTGCACCACCGGCAGCCACACCCGCAGGTGGTTGCAGACCTGCACGGCCAGTTCCCGGTCGGGCAGGCCGACGTGCACGTGGCAGCCGCACACCGCCGGGTCGTGCGCCACCGGCCCGTACCGGCGCGACATCGCGTGGTAGCGCGGTTCGTCGGGGACCGTCCGGTGCGGCTCGGCCACCGGGGTGGCACCGACCGCCACCAGCCGAGCCCCGGCCGCCGTGGCCGCGTCGGCGGCGGAGCGGCGCAACGCCACCAGGTGCGCGCGCAGCTCGATGAGGTCGGCGCAGACCGGGGTGACCATCTCCACCATGCTGTGCCGGAACTCCTGGCGGCTCTGCTCCCGGGCGGGGCCGCGCAGCGCGGCGAGCACCTGGTCGGCCACCGGCAGGTTCCGGCCGCTGTCCGGGTCGAGCAGCAGGAACTCCTCCTCCACGCCGAGCGTGAGGATGGACAGGTCGGGCGCGGTGTCGACGGCGGTCGGTCGGTACGCCATGGCCCCTCCCATCCACTGCTGCGGCGGTGCCTCGGGTTCCCGGCCGCCCCTGCGGCAAACGCGCCCGCAGTGCGTCGCGCGTGCGGTGAGGAAGGCCCGTTCGGCCGCGTTGTCCGCCAGGGCGACGGCCGTCCGGTACGCCTCGACGCACGCCTCGGTGCGGGGAACGTGAGGCCCCCGCTTCCTCGATAGGATCGGCCGTCCTGCTCGCCAGGCGTCGGTGAGCGCTGAAAGCGGGAGCGATGACGTGACCGACGACCGGCTGACGACGCTAGCCGCCGATCAACCCTATGGACTCGCCGCGTACGACAACGCACGCCCGACCGTGCCGATCACCTTCACGGCCGCCGACCTGGCCGAGCTCGGCCCCGACGAGGTCCTCGTCGGAAAACACCGAGCAGCCACAAGAAAGTGACCGAGCGGGAGTACCGCAAGCGGACGAAGAACGCCTGCTGAACTACCCGGTGGACGCCAACGCCAGCTCGTCGCGCAGCTCGCCGAGCTGGCGACCGACCTCTCATCCTCCTTCATCCGATCGGCCGCCACCCCGATCGACAGGTCGGCAGGATGTTTCGCGGCGATCGACCCGGCCCCGGCGGTCGCGCCCCCTTTGCTCTGCACCCGCGGAGGCGACAGTGCGCCGCCCCACGTCGTCCCCGTCGGTCACCCCGGTCCGCACGCCGCACGGTGCCACCACGAACACCACGGCAGGCACGCCATGTGACGCGGCCCCGAACACCACGGCAGGCACGCCATGTGACGCGGCCACGAACACCCCGGCGAATACACCAGGTGAATCCGCCGCGCACGCCGGACGGCACCAGCACGGTCGGCCTGGCGGCACGCCGGGTGGCGCTTCCGCGGGTGCAGAGCAAAGGACCAATGACTGGGGTACGGTCCGTCGCCGCCACCACCGCCCACGGCAACCACCACCGCTCACGGCAACCACCACCGCTGACGGCAACCACCACCGCCCACGGCAACCACCGCCCACGGCAGTCACCCGCCCGCGGCAGCCACCGCCCCAGCGCAGCCACCGCCGCCCCAGCGCAGCCACCGCCGCCGCCGCGCAGCCACCGCAGCCGTCGCGGTCGACGCCGGTTGTTCTGCCCGCGACGGTTGTGGGTAGACCCCGGTGTGGTCGACGGCTTGCGGGTGGTCGTGGTCGGCGCCGGCTTCTCCGGGCTCGCGGCGGCGCTGGCGCTGAACCGTGCCGGCGCCCAGGTGCGGGTGCTGGAGGCCCGCGACCGGGTGGGCGGTCGGGTGCTGACCCGGTGGCTGCCCGAGCTCACGCAACTCGACCTGGGCGCGCAGTGGATCGGCCCGACCCAGGACCGGATGTACGCGCTGGCCGCCGAGCACGGGCTGGCCACCTTCGCCTCGGCGTCGGTCGGAGCGCCCACAGTGCTCTGGGCCGGTGCGCGCCGGGCCGAGCCGTCGGCGCAGGTCGGCCGGGTGCTCGGCCTGCTCGACGAGTACGCCGCACGGCTGGACCCGGCCGAACCCTGGGCGACGCCGGAGGCCGCACCGTGGGACCGGACGACTCTGAGCGGGTGGCTCGCCGCCACGGCCGGGGACGACGACACCGCCGCCTACCTGGGGCGGGTGCTCGCCGGCGGGCTGCTGGCCACCGGCGCGGACGAGCTGTCCCTGTTGCACCTGCTGTTCTATCTGCGCAGCGCCGGCGGGACCGGGCCGCTGTTGGGGATGGCGGGTGGCGCGCAGCAGGACCGGATCGTGGGCGGGCCGCCGGCGCTGGCCGAGCGGATGGCCACCGCCCTGCCACCGGGCGCGCTGACGCTGGCCGCGCCGGTGCGAGCCATCGAACAGACCGTCGACGGCGCGACGGCGTGGACCGACACCGGGCGCGTCGACGGCGACGCCGTGGTGGTCGCGCTCGCCCCGGCGCTGGCCGGCCGGATCCGGTACGACCCGCCGCTGCCCCCACTGCGGGACGGGCTGACCCAACGGATGCCCATGGGTTCGGCGCTGAAGGTGCACGCCGTCTACCCGGAGCCGTTCTGGCGTGCCGACGGGCGTTCCGGGGTGGCCACCAGCAGCGCCGGTCCGCTCACCGAGACGGTCGACAACTCCACCCCCACCTCGCCGCTCGGGGTGCTGACCGGGTTCAGCTACTCCACCGACGCGGCCATGCTGCGCGGCATGTCCCCCGCAGGACGTCGGCAATGTCTACTGGAGGCGTTCGCCGGCGTGGTCGGGACGCGCGCCGAGGACCCGGTGGACTTCATCGAGTACGACTGGTCCGCCGACGAGTGGACCCGGGGCTGCTTCTCCGGTGCGCTCACCCCGGGCGCGTGGCGGACGTACGGCCCGCACCTGCGGACGCCGGTGGGGCGGGTGTACTGGGCGGGCACCGAGACGGCCACCCGCTGGAGTGGCTATCTGGAGGGCGCGGTGCGCGCCGGTGAACGGGCGGCGGCCGAGGTGCTGGCCGGCTGAGCGGCACAACCGTGGCCGGCCCGGTCTCGGCGGGACCGGGCCGGCCACGGCCCTGGGTGCCAACCGGCCGACCCGATCCCTGCGGGCCGGGCCGGCGCGGGTGCCCCGGTCAGGGGTAGGTGGTCAGGTACACCGTCTGGTTGGCCGCGTTCGCGGTGCCACCGGCGTTGTTGATCACCCGGTTGATGGTGCCGACGCCACCGAGCGAGACGGTCACCATGTTGGTGAAGCGCACGTTCGGGTTGACGGGCACCTCGAAGGACCGTTCCTCGACCACCGCGGGGTTGACGTTGAAGTAGCTGTAGCTACCCAGCCCGTACGCCTGGTGACTGGTCACCGAATCGGCGACCTTGTACGCGGCGTACCCCCGGGTCGACCCGTTCATCCAGGCCGCCTGGTTCGGTACGTCGTAGGGCAGCTCGTTCTGGTAGAAGTAGGTCCGCCCGCCGTTGCCGTTCCAGATGGTCTGGTACTTCTGGTAGTGCTCGACGAAGAGGCCGTACATGGTGACGTTGTCGCCGTTGACGGTGAGCCCGGTGTCGGCGGTGTTCAGCGTCCACCCGGTCGGTACGCCGCTGGCGGCGTGGTCGGCCCGCCACAGCCACATGTGGTCGCCGATCACGTTGTCGCTGTTGACCGTCAGCGTGTTGGTGGCCCTGCCGACGTGTGGCCCGCCGATGCGGAAGAACACGTCGTGCAGCGAGGTCGGGTTCGAGGCGTGGCTCGCGGACGAGCCGGACGGCCCGACCTCCATCAGCACCGGCGAGTTCGTGGTGCCGGCCTCGAACATGATGCCGGCGACCTTGACGCCGTCCACATCGGCGACCCGCATGCCCACGGTGCCGTTGTCGGCCTGGATGGTGGCCAGGCCGAGGCCGAGGATCACCGTGTCGGCCCGGTTGACCTGGATCGGCTCGGTGATCCGGTGCACGCCCGGGGTGAAGAGCAGGTGCTTGCCCTGGGCGAGGGCGGTGTTGATGGTGGCGGCGCTGGTGCCGGGCTGGACGACGAAGAACTGCGACAGCGACAGGGACGAGCCGGCCGGAGTCTTGTTGTACCAACTGGTGCCGGTGGAGTTGGTGCGCAGCGCGGGCACGAAGACCCGGTACTCACCGCTGCCGGTCACGTACAGGAACGGCTTCTCGCGGACCTGCGGGGTCTGCGGGATGACGGTGTGAGACGGGTTGGGGAAGCTCGGCGCGGGAGCGCCGTTGACGCCCTGGAAGACCATGTTCCAGACCGAGCCGGTCCAGCCGTTGCCGAACTCGCTGTTGCGGGAGTACCACTGCTGCTGCGAGCCGGAGACGACGAGGCCGTCGATGCGGGTATCGGCCAGCAGGCCGCCGCTGGACCAGCCGTCGCCACCGTTCCAGAGTTGGATCTGGTTCTGCGCGCCGCGCAGGTGCATCCGCCGGTACGGCGCCGCCTGGGACACCGCCCAGCGCTCCACGGTCTGCCCGGCGGGCAGGGTGACCGACAGGTTCTCGGCGGCCCGCCAGAAGTTCTGGGTGGCGTTGCCGCCGAACCAGAACGCCTCGGTGCGGACGTGGCCGTTGAGGTTGACGTCGTCGGGGCTCATGCCGAGGCCGGCGACCTGGGTGAAGAAGCCGAGGTTGACGTCGGCGGTGTAGGTGCCGGGCTTGAACAGCACGGCATAGCGCTGCGGGCCGAACTGGTTGGTCTCCTGCTGGGTGAACAGGGTGTTGAGTCGACTCTGGATGGTCGACGTCGGCGTGCTCGGGTCGAAGACGAACGTGTTCGAACCGAGGTTCGGGTTGTACGGGTCGGTGGGCGTCACCGGGGGTTCGTTGGTGCCGCCGCCGGTCTCGCCGTAGACCTGGAACTCCCAGAGCGAGTAGCCGTAGCCGGTACCGCGGGCGGTGCCGTACATGCGGACGTAGCGGCCGGCGCCCGAGACCGTGAGGTTCTGGGTGCCGCCGGTGCTGGTGGTGGTCGAGTAGATCGTGGTCCAGGTGGACCCGTTGTCGGAGGTCTGCAGCTGGAAGGCCCGCCCGTAGGCACCCTCCCAGAGCAGGTTGACCTGGGTGATGGTGGCGCGGGCGCCCAGGTCGACCTGGAGCCACTGCGGGTCGCTGAACGCGCTGGACCAACGGCTGCCGGTGTTGCCGTCGACAGCGGCGGCGGCGGGGGTTCCGCCGTTCTCGGTGGACGAGGCGGTGGCCGTACGGCCCTGGGACAGCAGGACGGGGGCGGCCTGCGCGGGTGCGGTGGCTCCGGTCGGCGTGAGCGTCGCGACCAGGGCCACGGTGAGCCCGACGAGCAGGTGGCGCACGACCCGGGGACGCGGGCGTACGGATGTAGCACGAGATGTCATGACATCGCCTGTCGATAGGGGGTTACGGGTTGCCGCACGGATGGGATCGGACTCGCCCGTGACGCCGTGGATGGTGCCGCCGACGCGGTGCCGCGGGGAGGAGAGCGCTCTCGTAGGAGTGTTGCGGCGAGATTGCGGCGGCGTCAAGACATCGATCTATAACTTCGTTATTTATCCCGAGGATTCTTTTTGGGTAATTTGCCGGCGGCCTGCGGAGTCGTGCTCCGTCAGCGCCGGACGCCACCCTCGGTGAGGAAGCGGGCGATCGGGAGGGTTGCCGCGCCCAACGCCACCGCGTCCACCCCGAGCCGGCACAACTCGATCGACGCCTGCTCGTACGGCTGGCGCAGCGCCTGCCGACCGGCGGCCTCCCGCACGGCCGGCAGCAGGTCACCGAGGGCCATCGCCGCCCAGCCGCCGAGCACCACGCGCTCCGGGTTGAACAGGTTGATCAGGTTCGCCACCCCGGCACCGAGGTAGCCCGCGGTGTCCTCCAGGACCCGTCGGGCGGTGGCCGAGGTCTCGGCGGCGGTGACCAGCGCGGCGATCTGGGACTCCTCGTCCTCGCCCGGCACCGGTCGACCGCGGCGTGCCTCCCGGTAGCGGTCGATGATCGCCTCGGCCCCCACGTACGCCTCCAGGCAACCGCGCGCGCCGCACCGGCAGACCCGGCCGCCGTACACCAGGGTGGTGTGCCCCCACTCCCCCGCGCTGCTGGACGCGCCCCGGTAGGTGGCGCCGTTGGTCACCACCGACGCGCCGACACCGGAGCCGACCAGCGCGAAGACGGCGTGCCGGGCGCCCCGGCCGGCACCGAACCACATCTCGGCCTGACCCAGGGTCTTCGCGCCGTTGTCGATGTGCAGCGGCAGGTCGGTGCCGGCCCCGATCAGCCGCTCCAGCGGCACCCGGTCCCAGCCGAGGGCCTGGGCGTGCACGACGGCCTCGGCGCCCTGCTCGACCACGCCGGAGACGCCGATGCCGACGCCGAGCACGTCGCCGGGGTTCACCCCGGCCTGGCCGGTGACCGCGTCGATGCCGGCCAGCACGTGCCCGGCCACCAGGTCGGGCTCGGTACGGGCCGGGTCGAGCGGGTACTCGATGCTGGCCAGCAGGGTCATCGCGAAGTCGAACAGCTCCACCCGGACCCGGGTCTCGCCGACGTCCACGCCGATCACGAAGGCGAAGCGGGGCGCGATCCGCAGCAACATGCTGGGCCGGCCGCCGTCGGACTCGGCGGCGCCGGCCTCGACGACCAGCCCTTCGTCGATCATGTCGGCCACCACGTTGCTGACCGCGGGTTGGCTCAGCCCGGTGCTGCGCACCAGGTCCTGCCGGGTGAGCGGACCGTCCAGGAAGAGCTTGGTCAGCAGGGCGGACCGGTTGCGCAACCGCACGCTGCGGTTGGTGGCACGCGCCAGCTCCACTCGTCACCTCGTTCCCGTCGGCCGTTCGAGGCGACTGTAACCGCCTCGTGCTTGACGACCCACCAGCCAGCAACTTTAATGACGACATAAATTAAGCCGTGATGTAACTCCCGGGAAACGCCGACGGACCCCGACGGCGCACCCCCGAACCCCTGTCCGCGGCCGGCCCCCGTCACCCGACCCCTATCGGTGACGAAGGCCGGCGGACCCCCACCACGCACCGGAAGGGCTGACCCGTGTCGAAACGACACCTCGGGATATTCACCGCCGCCGTACTGGCGGCCGCATCGCTGACCGCCTGCGGCGGCTCCGGCGACGACTCCGCCGCATCGCCCAAGACGCTCACCTACTGGGCCAGCAACCAGGGCGCCAGCCTGGAGGCCGACAAGGCCACCCTCCAGCCGGAGCTGGACAAGTTCGAGAAGCAGACCGGGATCAAGGTCACCGTCGAGGTGGTCCCCTGGTCGGACCTGCTCAACCGTCTGCTGGCCGCCGCCACCTCGGGCAAGGGCCCGGACGTGGTGAACATCGGCAACACCTGGTCGGCGTCGTTGCAGGCCACCGGCGCGCTGGTCGAGTTCGACGACGCCACCCTGCAGGCCGTCGGCGGCAAGGACCGGATCGTGCCCGCCGCGCTCGCCGCCGCCGGCGCACCCGGCAAGCCGCCGGCCGCCGTGCCGCTCTACTCCATGGCGTACAGCCTGTACTACAACAAGAAGATGTTCGCCGACGCCGGCATCACCGCGCCGCCGACCACCTGGGAGCAGGTCGTCGAGTACGGCAAGAAGCTGAGCACCGGCGGCAAGTGGGGCCTGGCCGTCGAGGGCGCGAACCCGTCGGAGAACGCCCACCACGCCTTCACCTTCAGCCAGCAGTACGGCGGCGAGTGGTTCGACTCGGCCGGCAAGCCGACCTTCGACACCCCGCAGAACGTGTCGGCGATCAAGCGGTACATCGACTTCATGGCCGCCGACAAGATCACCAACCCGAGCAACGCCGAGTACGCGCAGAACCAGTCGGTCTCCGACTTCGCCAACGGCAAGGCCGGCATGCTGCTGTGGCAGTCCGCCGGGTCGAACCTGAAGACGCAGAACATGGCCGCCGACGCGTACGGGGTGGCCCCGGTGCCGTTCCTGGCCAACCCGCCGGCCGGCGGCAAGAAGGTCAACAGCATGGTCGCCGGGATCAACATGGCGGTCTTCAAGCACACCAAGAACAAGGACGGCGCGCTGAGCTTCGTCAAGTTCATGACCAGCGACGAGGAGCAGACGATCCTCAACAAGACGTACGGCTCGCTGCCGGCCGTGAAGACGGCGGCCTCCGACCCGGCGTTCACCGCTGCGGAGCAGAAGACCATCCAGGAGACCCTGGTCACCACCGCGGCCCCGCTGCCGCAGGTGCCCGAGGAGAGCACCTTCGAGACCCTGGTCGGCACCGCGATGAAGGAGCTGTTCGCCGACGCGGCCAGCGGCAAGCCGGTCACCGAGGACTCGGTGAAGGCGAAGCTGACCGACGCGCAGCAGAAGATGCGCTGACCGAGGCGTGACCGGTGGCCGTGGTCGGGTGCTGAACCCGACCACGGCCACCGCCTCCGAGAGGACCCTGATGGCAACCAGCACCACCGCGCCGGACGCCGACCGGCGCGAATCCCGGGCCGGGTCACCGACGCGGAAGCCGGCCCGCCGGCCCCGCGGCCCCCGCCGCTCACTTCTGCCGTACCTGCTGCTCGGCCCGGCCATCGTGCTGGAACTCGCCATCCACGTGATCCCCATGGTCGTCGGGGTCTGGATGAGCCTGCTGGAGCTGACCCAGTTCCACATCCGCGACTGGTCCACCGCACCCTTCGTCGGGTTGGAGAACTACCGGGCGACGCTCGACCTGAACAGCGCCGCCGGCAAGGAACTGCTGCACTCGTTCTGGATCACCCTGGCCTACAGCGTGCTCTCGGTCGGGTTCGCCTGGCTGCTCGGCATCTCGGCCGCGGTCGTGCTGCAACGGCCGTTCCGGGGGCGGGCGATCCTGCGGGCGCTGTTCCTCACCCCGTACGCGCTTCCGGTCTACGCCGCCGTGATCACCTGGAGCTTCCTGCTGCAGCGTGACACGGGCCTGGTCAACCACGTGCTCGTGGACCAGCTCGGGCTGCTCGACGATCGGCCGTTCTGGCTGATCGGCGACAACAGTTTCTGGTCGCTGCTGGTGGTGTCGGTCTGGCGCAACTGGCCGTTCGCCTTCCTCTGCCTGATGGCCGGGTTGCAGAACGTGCCCGGCGAGATGTACGAGGCCGCCGCGATCGACGGCGCCGGGTTCTGGCGTCGACTGCGCTCGGTCACGCTGCCGATGCTGCGGCCGGTCAACCTGGTGTTGTTGCTCGTGCTGTTCCTGTGGACGTTCAACGACTTCAACACCCCGTTCGTCCTCTTCGGCGGCTCCGCGCCGGAGCAGGCCGACCTGATCTCCATCCACATCTACCGCAGCTCCTTCAAGACCTGGGACTTCGGCTCCGGTTCGGCGATGTCCGTGGCGCTGCTGCTGTTCCTGATGGTCGTCTCGGCCGCGTACCTGCTGATCACCAACCGCCGGAGGAGCGACCATGCGTGAGACCGCCGGCGAGCGCTGGGGTCGGCGCATCGTGCTGACCTTCCTCACCCTCTTCGTGCTCGTTCCGCTCTACGTCATGGTCACCTCGGCGGCGAAGCCGTTGCAGGACGTGCAGAACGGCTTCACCTGGTGGCCCAGCCGGCCCACCCTGCAACCGTTCGTCGACATGTGGAGCACCGTCCCGCTGGCCCGGTACCTGGTGAACAGCCTCGTGGTGTCGAGCATCGCGGCGGTCTGCTCGGTGGCCGTGGCGATCTTCGCCGCGTTCGCGGTCAGCCGCTACCGGTTCCGCGGCCGGAGCCTCTTCTCGGTGACGGTGCTGTCCACGCAGATGTTCCCCGGCATCCTGTTCCTGCTGCCGCTGTTCCTCATCTACGTCAACCTGGGCAACGCCACCGGCATCGAGCTGTACGCCAGTCGCACCGGCCTGGTCATCACGTACCTGACCTTCTCGCTGCCGTTCTCGATCTGGATGCTGGTCGGCTACTTCGACTCGATCCCCCGGGGTCTGGACGAGGCGGCGCAGGTCGACGGCGCCGGTCCGCTGCGCACCCTGTTCCAGGTCATCCTGCCGGCCGCCGTGCCCGGCGTCGTCGCGGTCACCGTGTACGCGTTCATGACCGCGTGGGGTGAGGTGCTCTTCGCGTCGGTGATGACCGACGAGGGCAGCCGCACCCTCGCCGTCGGCCTGCAGGGCTACTCCACCCAGTTCAACGTCTACTGGAACCAGATCATGGCCGCCTCGCTGGTGGTCAGCATCCCGGTCGTCGTCGGGTTCCTGGCCCTGCAGCGCTACTTCGTCGCCGGTCTCACCGCCGGCGCGGTCAAGTGAGTCATCCAACCCCAGAGGAGAACCATCCCGTGCCCGACCTGTCCAAGCTGCCACCCGACTTCCTCTGGGGTGTCGCCACGGCGGCGTACCAGATCGAGGGGGCCGTCGACGTCGACGGCCGGGCGCCGTCCATCTGGGACACCTTCTCGGCGACCCCCGGCAAGGTCGACAACGGCGACACCGGCGCGGTGGCGTGCGACCACTACCACCGGTGGCCGGAGGACGTGGCGCTGCTGCGCCGGCTCGGCGTGGACGCGTACCGTTTCTCGGTGGCCTGGCCCCGGGTCATGCCCGACGGCGTCGGGCGGGTCAACGCCGCCGGGCTGGACTTCTACGACCGGCTCGTCGACACGCTGCTGGCCGACGGGATCCGACCGTTCGTCACGCTCTACCACTGGGATCTGCCGCAGGTTCTGCAGGACGCCGGTGGTTGGCCGCAGCGGGCCACCGCCGAGGCGTTCGCCGACTACGCGGCGGTGGTCGCCGGCCGCCTCGGCGACCGCGTCGCCGACTGGTGCACCGTGAACGAGCCGCTCTGCGTGTGCTGGATCGGGCACCTGGAGGGCAACATGGCCCCCGGCGAGCGCGACCTCACCCGCGCGGTGCACGCCTCGCACCACGTGCTGCTCGGGCACGGCCTGGCCACCCAGGCGATCCGCGCCAACGCCGCCCGGCCGGCCTCGGTGGGCCTGGTCGTCAACCTCAGTCCGATCGAGGCGGCGACCGACCGACCCGAGGACGTCGCGGCGGCCCGCCGGGCCGACGGGCACGTCAACCGGTGGTGGCTGGACCCGGTCCACGGGCGCGGCTACCCCGCCGACATGATCGCCACCTACGGGGTCGAGCCGCCGGTACGCGGCGACGACCTGGCGGTGATCGCCACGCCGACGGACTTCCTCGGGGTGAACTACTACTTCCGCCAGTTGGTGGTCGACGACCCGACCGGTCCGGCGCCGTTCGCGAAGCAGGTGCCGGTGCCCGGCTCGGTGGAGACCGCGATGGGCTGGGAGATGTACCCGGCGGGTCTGGAGCGGCTGCTCGTCGACGTGCACGAGGAGTACCGGCCGGGCCGGATCATCGTCACCGAGAGCGGCTCGGCGTGGCCGGACGAGGTCACCCCGGACGGCACCGTGGAGGACAAGGAACGCACCGACCACCTGGAGCAGCACCTGGCCGCGTGCGCGTCGGCGGTGGCCCGAGGGGTTCCCCTGGACGGCTACTTCGTCTGGTCACTGCTGGACAACTTCGAGTGGGCGTACGGCTATGACAAGCGCTTCGGGTTGGTGCACGTCGACTACGCCACCCAGCGCCGGACGGTGAAGGCCAGCGGTCTGCGCTACGCCGAGGTGATCCGCGCGCACCAGCGGCTCGCCCGCACCACCGGCACCGCGACGCCGGTGGCCTGAACGGGGGCGGTGCGGTCGGCTGCCCGGGGGCTTCGACGCCGGGCAGTCGACCGCGCCGATTCAGATCCGCCGCAGGTCGGCGGGGGTGTCCACGTCCGCCGGGGAGCCGGCGTCGTCACAGGGCACCTCGGCCACCAGGTCCGGCCGGTCGCGCAGCAGGTCGCGCGCCCCCCGGTCGCCGACGGCGTACCCGCTCAGCAGCGGCCAGGTCTCCCGGCCCAGCAGGATCGGGTGCCCGGGTCGGCCGGCGTAGGTGGCGACAGCGACGAGGGCGCCGCCGTCGTGCGCCGCGCGCACCCGGCGCACCGCGACCGGGCTGAGCAGCGGCTGGTCGACGAGGATCACGACGGCGGCCGGCACGTCGACCGGCAGCGAGGCCAGACCTCGCA
Organism: Micromonospora sp. NPDC047644; assembly: GCF_040704315.1. Classification (NCBI taxonomy): domain Bacteria; kingdom Bacillati; phylum Actinomycetota; class Actinomycetes; order Micromonosporales; family Micromonosporaceae; genus Micromonospora; species Micromonospora sp. NPDC047644. The sequence goes on along the minus strand of NZ_JBEYSY010000002.1, from coordinate 350,121 downwards.
ACAGCGACGAGCCCAGCCCGTCCGCCCAGCGATCGTGCCGGACCGGCACCGCGCCGGGCAGGTCGGGCACCTGATCGGCGCCCGCGCCGAGCACCACGTGCACGGGTGCGCAGCCGCCCTCGCCGAGCAGCCGGATCCCGCGCCGCACCAGCGGCTCGCCGTCCAGCTCGACCAGCGCCTTCGGCCGGCCGTAGCGCCGCCCGGCGCCGGCGGCCAGCAGCAGACCAGCGGTCACCGTCGTCACCTCCCGTACGAAGGTCTTTGCGTTATTCGCCCCGACATATACCGACAAAGCTAGTCTGGGCCGGTGCAGGACGGACCGGAGAACGCGACGACGATCGACGAGCGCCACTCGTCCCGGGTGACGGTCGAGGTCAACGGCGCGTCCCGCGAGGTGACGGTGGACAACCGCACCACACTGCTCGACACGCTGCGCGAGCACCTCGACCTGACCGGGGCGAAGAAGGGCTGCGACCACGGCCAGTGCGGCTCGTGCACGGTGCTGCTCGACGGCCGGCGGGTGAAGAGCTGCCTGGTCTTCGCGGTGACCGTGGACGGCCGGTCGGTGGTGACCGTCGAAGGGCTGGCCGGGCCGGACGAGCTGTCCCCGTTGCAGGCCGCCTTCGTCGCGCACGACGCCTTCCAGTGCGGCTACTGCACTCCCGGGCAGCTCTGCTCCGCGCGGGGGATGCTCGACGAGGTCTCCCGGGGTTGGCCCAGCGCGGTCACCGGCGACCTGAACACGCCCCCCGAGCTGACCGACGCGGAGATCCGCGAGCGGATGGCCGGCAACCTGTGCCGGTGCGCCGCGTACCCGCACATCGTGGCGGCCGTACGCGAGACGGCGGCGTCGTCGTGAAGGCGTTCCGCTATCACCGGCCCGCCGACGTGGCCGAGGCGGTCGCCGTGCTGGCGGCCGAGCCGCAGGCCGCCTACCTGGGCGGCGGAACCAACCTGGTGGACCTCATGAAGCTCGGGGTGCAGCGCCCCGACGTGCTGGTGGACGTGACCCGGCTTCCCCTCGACACCGTCGAGGAGCTGCCCGGCGGCGGCCTGCGGATCGGCGCGACGGTCCGCAACAGCGACCTCGCGGCCCACCCGGTGGTACGCCGCGACTACCCCTTGCTGGCCCGCGCCCTGCTCGCCGCCGCCTCCGGACAGCTGCGCAACATGGCCACCACCGGCGGCAACCTGTTGCAGCGCACCCGCTGCGTCTACTTCCAGGACACCGGCAAGGCGTGCAACAAACGGGACCCGGGCAGCGGGTGCGCGGCTCTGCACGGCCAGAACCGCGACCTGGCGGTGCTGGACTGGTCGGAGCAGTGCGTGGCCACCCATCCGTCCGACCTGGCCGTCGCGTTGACCGCCCTCGACACGGTGGTGGAGGTGCACGAGGCCGACGGCCCCCGTGACATCCCGATCGCCGACTTCTACCGCTCCCCCGGCACCCAGCCGGAACGGGAGACCACAGTGGCCCGGGGCACGCTGATCACCGCCGTGCGGCTGCCACCACTGCCGGCCGCGCGCCGCTCGACGTACCTCAAGGTGCGCGACCGGGCCTCGTTCGCCTTCGCCGCCGGCTCGGTGGCCGCGGTGCTCGACCTCGACGGGGACGTGGTCCGCGACGTGCGGCTGGCGTACGGGGCGGTGGCGCACCGGCCGTGGCGGGCGTACCGGGCCGAGGAGGAGCTGCGTGGACGTCCGTTCAGCCCCGAGTTGGCGGCGCGGGCCGCCGACGCGGAGCTGGCCGAGGCGCGCCCGCTCCGGCACAACGGCTTCAAGCTGCCACTGACCCGGGCCATCACCGTGCGGGCGCTCACCGAACTGGCGTCGTCGTGAGCACCGGCGCGGTCGGCCGGGCGTACCCCCGGCTGGAGGGCCCGGCGAAGGTCACCGGCACGGCCCGCTACGCGGTGGAGTACCCGGTGGACGGGGTCACCTACGGCTGGGCGGTGCCGTCGACAGTGGTGCGGGGCCGGATCACCCGGATCGACACGACGCAGGCGTTGGCCTCGCCCGGCGTGCTGGCGGTGGTGCACCACGGCAACGCGCCCCGGATGGCGCCCGGTCCACAGCCGGAGCTGCGGCTGTTGCAGGAGCCGACTGTGCACTACCGGGGGCAGTACGTCGCCGTGGTGGTGGCCACCAGTCTGGAGGCGGCCCGCGAGGGCGCCCGACTGGTCCGCATCGACTACGACACCGGCCCGCACAGCACCGTGCTCACCGACGACCATCCCGGCCTCTACAAGCCGGACCAGGTGAACCCCAGCTATCCGACCGACACCGCCGAGGGCGACTTCGACGCCGGGTATGCGGCCGCCCCGGTGCGGGTGGACGTCACCTACCGCACGCCGGCGTACCACAACAACCCGATGGAACCGCACGCCACCATCGCGCAGTGGCACGACGGGCGGCTCCTGGTCCACGACTCCACCCAGGGCGCCACGCCGGTACAAGCCACCCTCGCCGAGCTGTTCGAGCTGCCGCCGGAGTCGATCCGCGTCGTCGCCGAGCACGTCGGCGGCGGCTTCGGCAGCAAGGGGTACGCCAAGGCGTCGGTGGTGCTGGCCGCCCTCGCCGCCCGGCACGTCGACCGCCCGGTCAAGCTGGCGCTGACCCGCCAGCAGCTGTTCGGGCCGCTCGGCTACCGCACCCCCACCATCCAGCGGGTCCGCCTCGCCGCCGACACCGACGGCCGGCTCACCGCCATCTGCCACGACGCGATCAGCCAGACCTCCACCATCAGGGAGTTCGCCGAGCAGACCGCCGTCTACACCCGCAGCATGTACGCCGCGCCGCACCGCCGCACCACGCACCGGCTGGCCCGCCTCGACGTGCCCACTCCGTTCTGGATGCGCGCCCCGGGCGAGTGCCCCGGCGCGTACGCCCTGGAGTCCGCCGTGGACGAGCTGGCCATCGCCGTCGGCATCGACCCGGTGGAGCTGCGTATCCGCAACGACACCTCGGTCGACCCCGACCAGGGACGCCCGTTCACCAGCCGCAACATGGTGGGCTGCCTGCGCGAGGGCGCGGAGCGGTTCGGTTGGGCCGGCCGTGACCCGTCGCCCCGGTCCCGACGCGAGGGACGGTGGCTGATCGGGACGGGGGTGGCCGGATCGAGCTACCCGGCGCGGGCCCGGCCTTCCTCGGCGACGATCACCGCTCGGCCCGACGGGAGCTTCCTGGTCCAGATCAACGCCACCGACATCGGCACCGGCGCCCGGACGGCGATCTGGCAGGTGGCCGCCGACGCCCTCGCAGTGCCGCCGGAACGGGTGGAGATCCGCATCGGGGACACCGCGCTGCCGACGGCACCGCTGGCCGGCGGCTCGATGGGGACCGCCAGCTGGAGCTGGGCGGTGATTCGCGCGGCGCAGGCGCTGCGCGAGAAGCTGCGCGACGGCGGGCCGCCAACCGACGAGGTGACCGCCGAGGCGGACACCACCGAGGAGGTGGGTGAGCAGCCCGCGCTGCCCCGGTACGCCTACGGGGCGCAGTTCGTCGAGGTGCGGGTCGACGCGGACACCGGCGAGGTACGGCTGAACCGGATGCTCGGGGTGTTCGCGGCGGGGCGGGTGGTGAACCCGACGACGGCCCGCAGTCAGCTCATCGGCGGCATGACGATGGGGCTGTCGATGGCGCTGCACGAGGAGGGCCTGCTCGACGAGCGCTACGGCGACTGGGTCAACCACGACCTGGCCACCTACCACATCACCGGCTGCGCGGACGTCGAGTCGATCGAGGCGTACTGGCTCGACGAGCACGACGACGAGCTGAACCCGGCCGGGGTGAAGGGCATCGGCGAGATCGGCATCGTCGGCGCCGCCGCGGCGGTCGCCAACGCGGTGCACCACGCGACCGGCGTACGGATCCGGGAGCTGCCGATCCGGCTGGACAAGCTCATCGGAGTATCACGACTGGCTTAAATAAGCCGTCAGTGATACAACTGTCGTCGTGCACGCCTTCGACGTGCTGGGCGATCCGGTCCGGCGCCGCATCCTGGAACTGCTCGCCGCCGGCGAGCAGACCGCCGGCGCGGTCAGCACGGTCATCCGCGAGGAGTTCGGCATCTCCCAGCCCGCCGTGTCCCAGCACCTCAAGGTGTTGCGCGACAACGGCTTCGCCACCGTGCGGCCGGAAGGCACCCGGCGGCTCTACGCGGTCGACCCCCGCCCACTGCGCGAGGTCGACGGCTGGCTGGAGCACTTCCGCCGGTTCTGGACCCCACCTTTGGCGGCACTCGCCACCGAGCTGGCCCGGGGCCGACGCGAGCGTCGGCTGCGTGGCCCCGCCAACCCACCCGACGAGAGGAACACCTGATGTTCGACGCCACCGAGCAGATCAACGCCGTCCAGCGCAAGGTCGGCAGCCGCACCCTGGAAGCCGGTGAGGCGCGGGTCACCACGATCAGCCAGACCTACCAGGCGACGGCCGAGGATCTGTGGGACGCCTGCACCAGCGCCGAGCGCATCCCGCGCTGGTTCCTGCCGATCTCCGGCGACCTGCGGCTGGGCGGCACGTACCAGCTCCAGGGCAACGCCCACGGCACCGTCGAGAGCTGCGAGCCGCCGCACCGCTTCACCGCCACCTGGGAGATGGGCGGCGAGGTGAGCTGGATCGAGGTGCGGGTCACCCCGGTCGGCGACGAGCGGGCCCGCCTCGACCTGGACCACATCGCGCACGTCGACCAGGACCGGTGGGCCCAGTTCGGGCCGGGCGCGGTCGGCGTCGGCTGGGACCTCGGGCTGCTCGGCCTCGCCTCACACCTGGCCGGCGACGGCAGCGGGATCACCCCGGAACAGGGCGCCGAATGGACCGCCTCCGCCGAAGGACGACGGGCCATGGAGCTGAGCAGTCACCTGTGGTGCGAAGCGAGCATCGCCGCCGGCACCGACGCCGACGAGGCGAAGGCCGCCGCCGAACGCACCACCGCCTTCTACACGGGCGACCCGGCCGCCTGAGCGTGTGACGAGGCGGCGGGCCGAGCGCGGGGAGGCGGCGGCGCGGGCGAACTGAGCCTGCGACGAGGCGGCGGCGCGACAGCCGGAGCGAGCGGGGATCGGAGTAACGTGCTGCGGCATGACCGGCACGCCGTACTCGCACTGCTCCTACTGCGGCGCCGCCTACCCGCCGGCCGTCGGATGGCCGCGAGTCTGCGCGGTCTGCGGCGAGACCGTCTGGCGCAACCCCCTGCCGGTGGCGGTCGCGGTGCTGCCGGTCCGCACCGCCGAGGGCCGGGGAGTGGTGGTGGTCCGCCGGGACATCGAACCCGCCCGCGGCCTGCTCGCGCTGCCCGGCGGCTTCGTCGAGTACGGCGAGGAGTGGTCCGACGCGCTCGTGCGGGAGCTTCGGGAGGAGACCGGCCTGATCGCGGCGGCCGGGGACGCCCGCCTGTTCGCGGTGCACGGCTCACCGACGGGCGGCACGATGATGGTCTTCGGAGTGCTGCCCGAGCGGGCGGCCGAGGACCTGCCGCCGTCGGCGCCGACCGAGGAGGCGACCGAGTGGCTGGTGCTCACCGACCCGGTCGAGCTGGCGTTCTCCACCCACACGCGGGTGCTGGCGGAGTTCCTTGCCGCCGCTATCCCACCTGACCCCAGCGCCTGACCCGGCCCGGCTCGGCAAGATCGCGCTCGGCAGTCAGCGAGCGTGGGCCTCGCCGGTGCCGGTCAGGTAACCGCTGGCCTGGAGCTCGAACAGCTCCCGGTAGAGCCCGCCGGCCACCATGAGCTCGTCGTGACTGCCCTGCTGGACAAGGCGGTCCCGCTCCAGCACGAAGATCCGGTCGGCGTGGCGGACATTGGCCAGTCGGTGGGTGATCAGCACGACGGCCCGGTCGGGGTGGCGGCGCAGGTGTTGGAACAGCGCGTGTTCGGCGCGGGCGTCCAGGGCCGCCGACGGTTCGTCACAGATCAGCAGGGCCGCGTCCCGGTAGAGGCCCCGGGCGGCGACCAGCCGCTGCCACTGCCCGCCGGACAACTCGTGGCCGTCCTTGAACTCCCTGTCCAGCAGGGTGTCGTAGCCGTGCGGCAGGCCGACGATCATGTCGTGCGCGGCGGCCGCGCTGGCCGCCTCCCGCACGGTGGGTCCGGGCCGGTCCGGGGCGCGGTCGTGCCGCCCGACGCGGATGTTCTGCCCAGCGGTGAACGGGAACTTCCACCACTCCTGGGTCATCACCCCCACCTGGGCGCCGAGAGCGCGCGGGTCCAGCTCGGCGGTGTCGACATCGTCCCAACGGATCGTGCCGCCGGTCGGCTGGTAGAGCCCCGCGATCAGCTTGGCCAAGGTCGTCTTGCCGGAGCCGTTCTCGCCGACCAGCGCGACCACCTCACCGCGCCGGATGGTGAGGCTGACCCGGTCCACCGCCGGCGCGTCGGTGTCGGGGTAGCGCAGGCTCACCTCGTCCACCTCGATCACGTCGACACCGTCGGCCACCCGGTCACCGCCGGCGGGCACCCGGCCCCGCGCGCGGGCCAGGAAATCGCGATAGTCCTGGTAGTAGAGGGCGTCCTCGTACAGGGAGTTCGTGGCGACGACCGCGACGCCCAGGCTGGTCCGCGCCGACTGCAGGGCGAGCAGGGCCGTCGCCGCGGCGGCGAGGGCGACCATCCCGGTCAGCAGCAGGCCGCCGAGCACCGCGTACACGCCGAAGGTGGCCAGCCCCGCCACCGTGGCACCGGCCACCCGGGTGCCGGTCTGCGAGCGGACCAGCCGCAACTGGGCACGGGTCTCGACGGCCATCACGCCGCGGTACTCGGCCAGCAGGAAGTCGCGCATCTGGTAGGCGCGCACCTCGGCGGCGGTGTGCCGGTTGGCCATCAGGTGGGCGAGCATCCACATCCGCCGCCGGCGGGTGATCCGCGCCAGCATCGCCAGATACTCCCGGCGGGCCATCCGCACCGCCGTGATCGCCTGGGGCACCGCCGCCAGCAACAGGCAGGGCAGCAGCAGTGGCTGGATGACGGTCACCGCCACGGCGGTGGCGAGCATGCCGACCACACCGGTGACCAGGTTGACCGTGTGGTCCACGATCCACGCCGCCTCGCCCATCCCCCGGTCGCGGGCGCGGTCCATCTCCTCGGCGAAGCCAGCGTCGTCGAACGCGGCCAGGTCCACCGCCGTGGTGGCCTCGAACAGGCGTAACTCCACCTGGTAGTTGATCTGGGGGGTCAGCCGGGCCTGGGCCCAACCGGCCGCGATGGTCAGGCCGCCGCGCGCCGACACCGCCGCCGCGGCCACGATCAGCGCCGGCAGGGCCGAGCGGACCCGGTCCGGGGTGGGGCCGGCGGCGAACAACTCGCGCAGCACGCTCGTCGTGGCGAGCAGGCCGAACGTGGTCATCACCCCGGCGGCGATGTTCAGACCGATGGAGGCGACGGTGTCGCGCTGGTTCGTGGACCAGGCCAGGCCGACGGCTTCCCGGACCAGTCGAGGCAGTCGGCGGGCCACCGCCCAGAAGCTGGTGTGTGCGAACTCCTGCGCGTGGTGCAGCCAGTCCCGATCCTCCAGCTCCGGCAGCACCGAGCTGTCGCCGGGCGGCTCGGTCGGCTGGTCGTCGTCCTCAGCAGCGGTGCGCTGGCGGGCCATCGACTCCACGGACCCTCCTCCGGGCGGGGATCACGAACGCCGCCCGAGACTACTGCCCGCGACCACCTGCTGTCTCTAGGTAGTCGGCGCGTCGCGGGGCTCGTCCGTGATCGGCAGCAGGACCCGGAAGGTGGTGCGGCCCGGCTCGGTCTCCACCCGGATGTCGCCGTGGTGTTTGTGCACCACGATCCGGTACGAGATGTCCAGCCCCAGACCGGTGCCCGCGCCGACCGGCTTGGTGGTGAAGAACGGCTCGAAGATGCGCGGACGCACCTCCGGCGGGATGCCCGGCCCGGTGTCGGTGATCTCCACCGCCAACAGCTCACCGATCCGTCCCGTGCGGACGGTCAGTACACCCTTCTCCCCCATCGCGCCCAACGCGTTGTCGATCAGGTTGGTCCACACCTGATTCAGCTCGGCCGCGTACGCCGGGACCGGTGGGAGACTCCGGTCGTACTCGCGGACCAGTTTGACCTCGGCGGGAATCTTGCCCTTGAACATCACCAGCGTCGCGTCGAGCAGGTCGTGCACGTCCACCACCCGGTGCGGCGCGCGGTCCAGCTGCGAATACTGCTTGGCGGCGTCCACCAGCCCGGAAATCCGGGTGACAGCGTCGCCGATCTCGCGCATCAGCAGCTCGGTGTCGACGGTGTAGGTGAGCCAGCGCACCGCCGCCTCCAGGTCCGCGGCACCGACCGCGGCCTTCACCCGCGCCAGCCAGGCCGCGTCGAGCCCACCGCCGACCAGGATCGGCGCCAGGTCCCAGGCCCCGCCGACGCCATGATCCTCCAACCAGTCGGTGAGGGTGTCCTCGGCGTCGGCCGTGGCCATCGGGGTCAACTTCGGCGCGGTGGCCACCCGGGCGACCGCCTCCTCCTGCAACGCGACCAGGCCGTGCAGGGCACTCCCGTCGAGCCGCCCGTCGGCGATCATGGCGAGCTTGTGCCGCATCCCGGCCACCCGGTCCCGCAGCACCGACGTGGCCCGCACCGCCGCCGCGGCCGGGTTGTTCAGCTCGTGGGTCAGCCCCGCCGAGAGCGAACCGAGAGCCAGCAACCGCTCCCGCTCACCGACGATCGCCTGGCTGTCCCGCATCCCGAAGAACAGCCCCTCCAACAGGTGCATGGGCATCGGAAACCAGGACCGCAGGGCGTACGCGAAGTCCTCCGCCGGCAACACGAAGAACTCCGCGTCGGTCACCGCCCGCAGGCTGTTGCGGTAGATCTGCTCGACCTGGTCACCCAGGTACGCCTGAGTGGCCCCGCCGTACACCCCACGCTGCTCGGTCCGGCTGACCTCGACATCGTCGCCGCGCACCAGGCGACTCAACGCCACCGCGCCGCGCACCAGCACGAAGAAGCAGGTCGCCGGCTCACCTTCGCCGTACACGAGGGTGCCACCGGCACGCTGCTCGACCCGGCCGTGCTCGGCCAGCCAGTCGAGTTGCCCGTCGTCGAGCGCCTCGAACAGGAACAGGGTGCGCAACTGCGCCGGTGTCAGCCGGTCCGACTCGGTCGTCACTGGAACTCCCCTCGCTCGCGGAAGCCCACTCATTGGGCTTCCAGGTAGCGGTGCACCAGCGACACCGCCATCGCGCCCTCGCCGACGGCCGAGGCGACCCGCTTGACCGACTCGGCCCGCACGTCCCCGGCGGCGAACACGCCCGGCACACTGGTCTCCAGGTGGTACGGGTCGCGCGACAACGACCAACCGGCCGGCCGCCGCCCCCCGGCCAGCAGATCCGGACCGGTCACGATGAAACCACGGTCGTCGCGGACCAGCACCCCGTCCAGCCAGTCGGTGCGGGGCTCCGCGCCGATGAAGATGAACAGCCAGGAGGTGTCGACCGAGCGGGCCTCCCCGGTACGGGTGTCGCACAGGGTGAGCCGTTCCAGGTGGTCCTCCCCCGCCCCGCCGACCACCGCGGTGTGCGGGTGCACGGTGATCCGGTCGATCCGTTCCAGCTGGTCGATCAGGTAACGCGACATCGACGCGGTCAGGTCCGCGCCACGGATGAGCAGGTGCACCCTCGACGCGTACCGGGAGAAGTGGACCGCCGCCTGGCCGGCGGAGTTGGCCCCGCCGACGATGTAGACGTCCTGCTCGACGCAGCTCGGCGCCTCCGTGGCGGCGGCGCCGTAGAACACCCCCCGCCCGGTGAAGTCGGCCAACCCAGGGGCGTCGAGCACCCGGTACGACACGCCGGTGGCCAGCACCACGGTGTGCGCCGCGATCTCGCTGCCGTCACCGAAGCGCAGCAGCCGGGCACCGCCGGCCTCGCTGAGACCGACCACCTCCCGCGCGCTGAGCAGCTCCGCGCCGAACTTGACCGCCTGCCGTCGGGCCCGATCGGTCAACTGCGCGCCGGAGACACCGTCCGGGAAGCCCAGGTAGTTCTCGATGCGGCTGCTCTGCCCGGCCTGACCGCCGGTAGCCCGTCGCTCCACGAGCACGGTGCGCAGCCCTTCCGACGCGCCGTACACCGCCGAACCGAGACCGGCGGGGCCGCCGCCGATCACCACCAGGTCGTAGAAGTCACACGCCGGCACCACCGTCAACCCGGCCAGCGCGGCCAACTCGGCCTCGCTCGGGGCGACAAGCGCCTTGCCCTCCGGCGTCACCACCAGCGGCACGTCCTCCTCGGTGGCCCCGGCCGCGTCGAGCAACCGGACCCCCTCCGGGTCGTCGGACAACAGCCACCGGTACGGCACCAGGTTGCGGGCCAGGAAGTCGCGGACCTTGAACGACGGCGCCGACCAGCGGTGCCCGACGACCCGGATCTCCGCGCTGGCCGCGTCCGGGGTGACCGCCCACGCCTCCAGCAGCCCATCGACCACCGGGTACAGCTTCTCCTCCGGCGGATGCCAGGGTTTGAGCAGGTAGTGGTCCAGGTCGACCACGTTGATGGCCTCGATCGCGGCGTCGGTGTCCGCGTACGCGGTGAGCAGCACCCGGCGGGCCGCCGGGAAGATGTCCATGGCCGCTTCCAGGAACTCGACACCGGTCATCTCCGGCATCCGGTGGTCGGCCAGCAGCAGCGCCACCTGCTCGCCGCGCAGTTTGACCTCGCGGAGCGCGTCGAGCGCCTCCGGCCCGGAGGACGCCCGCAACACCCGGTAGCGGTCGCCGTAGCGGCGCCGGATGTCCCGGGCCACCGCCCGGGACACCACGGGGTCGTCGTCGACGGTCAGGATCACCGGGTTCGCCATGGCGCCATGAAACCACCTGTCGATGGTCGACCGCACCATCGCCGACGCCCGGCCCACGGTTGACCGCCCCGCAGGCGGGTAAGCCGCGACGCCGCGCGGGTGGCCGGACATCGACGACCCGCCCGGTTGCCGCGCACACCTCGGGGGGCCCATGGCCGACGCGACACCGACCGGACCGCCGACGTCGGGCGGGATCGTGGAGCTGCGGGTGCACGGTGTCTCCGGCGCGGGCGCGGACCAGGTGTTGGACCGGCCGTACGTGTACCAGGTAGCCGGCGACCGCAGCGGAGGTTTCTACCGACCACGACCCGGATATCCGGACTCGACCGGTACGGACGGGGTGACGCTGGAGGCGTACCGCTGGGGTGACCTGCCCTCCGGCACCGCCGTGCGGACCCTGTCGCTGGTCTTCCTGCTGCCGTTCATGCTCTGCAACGTGGCCCTGTGGATGCGGCCGGCGAACACCGTCTCGACGCGCGGCTTCATGGGTCTGTGCCGGGTGCTCGCCCTCACCCTCACCATGCTCTACGTGCTCTCCATCGTCGGGGTGGCGCTGGACCTGATCGCGTGGCGCTGCATGGGCACCCCGTCGTGCATGGCCGGTCGGACCTGGCTGTCCTGGCTCGGCGGGCACCCGACCGGGCTGCGCCTGGGTGTCCTGGCGCTCGTGCCGGTCGCCGCCATCGGGCTCGTCTGGTGGTTGGGCGCTCGCCCGGGCCATTCCTTCGACGCGTTCCGGACGCCGTCGACGACAACCTCGAAACACCGGTTGAGCGCCGTCGGCCAGTGGGACGGCGAGCCGCTCGTGGGTCGGTTGCGCTCGGTCCACGTCGCGGTGGCGTTCGGCACGCTCAGCGGCAGCCTGCTGACGGCGCGAGCCAGCCAGCACTCCTCCTGGGTGATGGTGATCCTGCTGATCGCCACCGGGGCGGTACTGCTGAGCTGCCTGGTCCTGGTCACGGTGGTACAGAGCATCGACCGCACCGACCCGTCGGCCCGGGTGGACGGGGTCTTCCGCGGACTGCGCACCATCGCCTGCGGCCTGACGATGCTGGTGATCGTGCACATCGTCATCAGCCCGGCACCGTGGCCGCAGGGCGGCGTGCTGCCCGGCTACAGCGCGATCGTGGCCTGGCTGTTCGTCAGCCAGACCGTGCTGGTGGTCGCGCTCGCCGTGCTGGTGATCTGGCGGCGGGGTGGCGGGCAGCGCCGGTCACCCATCCGCGCGTTGGGAGCGCCGGTCTTCATGACGATCTCGGCCGGGCTCGCCGTGGCGTTCTCGGCCGAGCTGGTCTACCGGGTGGCGGACCTGCTCGACCGCAACGGGACGACCGCGGACGGCCTGGAGACCAGCCCTCCCCTGGCGTACAAATGGGCGATCTTCGGGTTTTTCCTGGCCGTGGTGACCGCACTGCTGGTGGCCGGCCTGGTCACCAGGATGACCCGGCGCGGGCGGCGGCGGGCCGCGCGGGCGATCGTGGCCGCCGACTTCCCGGACGCGCCGCCGCACGCCGCGGACCGGCTGCGGCGGGTCGAGCAGGCGGTGGCCCGCGCCCGCTTCACCGAACGACTGGAACCGCTCTCGGTGGTGTACGCCGGCCTGGCGGCGCTCGGCCTGGCCACCAGCGTGCTCGGCCTGCTCCAACTCCTACCCGGGGACGTGGCGCAGCGCTACGTCGGAGTGCCGGAAGGCATGGTCAACTTCCTGATCGGATCGGGTAGCTACGTGATCGCCGCGATCCTGCTCGGCCTGGTGGTGGGCGGCATCTTCGCGTACCGGACACCGCAGTTCCGTCGGTACGTGGGGGTGCTCTGGGATCTGGGCACCTTCTGGCCCCGGGCGGCACACCCGTTCGCGCCGCCCTGCTACGCCGAGCGGGCCGTGCCGGAGTTGGCCAAGCGGATCACCTACCTGGTGGAACAGGGGCAGGGTGTGCTGCTGGCCGGGCACAGCCACGGCTCGGTGCTGCTCGCCGCCGCGGTTCTGCAACTGCCGACCCGGATCACCGATCGGGTCGCCCTGCTGACCTACGGCTCACCGCTGGGCCGGCTCTACTCCCGGCTCTTCCCCGCGTACGCCGACGACCCGGCGCTGCGGGAGATCGGCGAACGGGTCGGCTGGCGCTGGATCAACCTGTGGCGCGACACCGACCCGATCGGCGGTTGGATCTTCGCCTCCCACCGCCCCGGGGAGGCCGAGACGCTGACCGGTCCGCCGGCAACGGTGGACCGGCGGTTGACCGACCCGCAGGACGTGGTGCCGGCCCCGAGCGACAGCGTTCCCCCGCCGATCCTCGGGCACTGGCCGTGCGAGTCGCAGGAGGCGTTCGGGGACGCGGTACGGGACCTCACCTCGCGACTACGCCCCGCGCGCCCGACACGTGACTGAGCCGGCCGGATATCGTCGCCTGGTGACCCCGTCCAAGCCACCCACCCGCCGGTTGATCGCCTCCAACAAGAAGGCCCGGCACGAGTACACCGTGCTGCGCACGTACGAGGCGGGCATCGTGCTGGTCGGCACCGAGGTCAAGTCCCTGCGCGAGGGGCGGGCCTCGCTGGTGGACGCGTTCGCGCACGAGCGCGACGGCGAGATCGTGCTGTACGGCCTGCACATCGCCGAGTACGCCTACGGCACGTGGACCAACCACGCCCCGCGCCGCAACCGCAAGCTGCTGCTGCACCGCGCCGAGATCGACCGGATCCTGGACAAGGTCCGCGAGGGCGGGGTGACCCTCGTTCCGCTGTCGATGTACTTCGAGAACGGCTTCGCCAAGGTCGAACTGGCCCTCGCCAAGGGCAAGCGCTCCTACGACAAGCGGCAGACACTGGCCGAGCGCGACGCCAACCGGGAGATCGCCCGCGAACTGGGCCGGCACCTCAAGGGCCACCCCCGCCGACCCTGACGCCGCCGCTCGTCCCGCTCCGCGTGCGTGTCGCCGTCGGCGTGGGTGTGGGTGTGGGTGTGGTGTCGCCGTGGGTGTCGGAATCGCCGTGGGTGTCGGTGTCGCCGTCGGCCCGTTCTGCGGGTGGGTCGCGGCGTGGCGCGCGGGGACATCGTTGACGTCGTCCAAGAGACGTGGTCTGCTCAGTCGACGCCGTTATTGGAAACGGTAATCATTAACCGTAGCGGAGGAGAACCATGTCTCTCACTGTCCCGCCCGCACTGCTCGACGCCGCCGAACGCGGCCCGGTCGACGACGAGGCGTTCATCGCCTGCGTCCGTGACTCGCTGCCGTACGCCTGGGCCACCGTCAGCCGGGTCGTCGCCGAACTGGAGGCCGGCAACGACGACTTGGCCGACAACGTCATTGCGCCGCCCACCGAGGCCGACCGGGGTCAACTGCTCCGCGCGCTGGCCAGCGACGCCATCCGCGGTGGCCTGGAACGACACTTCGGCGTACGCCTGGCCTTCCAGAACTGCCACCGCGTCGCCGCGTTCCGCCCAACGGCGGTTGACGGCGAGCGCTACCGCCGCTTCGTGTCGACCCGTGGCCAACTGCTCAACCAGTCCCCCGAACTCCGCAACTGCTGACCGTCGCGGCGGGCGGGCTCACCCAAGCCCGCCCGCCGCACCCCTGCACTCCTCCGCACCCCACACCCCCACACCCGCGCCCCGAACTCCATAGCCGCGCCGCACCCCGAACCCCACGCCGCACCGCACCCCCGAACCCCACGCCGCACCGCACCCCAACCCCGCGCCGCACCCCGAACTCCACACGCACCACAGCCCACAGCCCGCAGCCCGCAGCCCGCAGCCCGCAGCCCGCAGCCCGCAGCCCGCAGCCAAGATCCGCGCAACTTCGCGGATCCTGCTGCCTCCGACACGCGAGAGGCAGCAACATCCCTGACATTGCGCGGATCTTGACCCCGGACACCTGCCCGATCGGCAGGGGGAACGGGGTTGTGGGGTACCCGCGGCTCACGCTGCGTTCCACACCAAGATCGTGCTCGAACCAGGATGTAGTGGCCTCATAGCTCGCCGACACCACTACTTCCTGGTTCGAGCACGATCTTGCGGGCTCCCTCCGGGAAGCCGCAGGCGTCGTGGGGCAGCACAGGGGTGGCCGCCGACGTCACACCGGCCGCCGCCCAGTTACGGCTGATCTCCGGCCAACGGGTCCGCGCGGCGGTCAAGGCGACCGAGACCCACGCGTACCCGGCCACCGGCTGAACCGGCGTCGGCCACAGCTCTCCGGGTGGACCCGGCCGGCGCGCCCGGCGCCGCCCGTGCCACGCCGACCGCCGGCTCGCGTGGACGCCGACCGGCTTGCCCCGCCAGCGCGGGACCCGTCAGCCGACACGACACCACCGCACACCCCGGCGCCGCACCCGCCTCAGCGGGTGCCGCCAACACCGCGCCGGCACGAATGTGAGTCAGTCGGTGAGCAGGCGCAGCACCCACTGAGGCGGGCACGGCCAACGCCGCCCGCAAACGAACGCAACTCAGCCGGCGAGCAGATCAGGATGCGCGGCGCGACGCTCGCAACGGGCGGGCACGGCCAACGCCGCCCGCACACGAACACGACTCAGTCGGCGAGCAGATCGGCATGCGCGGCGCGCAGCCGCGCCAACCTCGGGTCGCTGCCCGGGACGACGCGGCTGTCCAGCTCGGCCCACACCTCGGCCAGCGCCGCGCGGACCGCGCCCAGCTCGGCGGCGTGCCGCTGCGTGCTGCGTCGGTGCTGCTCCTCGAGGCGGCGGGCCCAGCCGGCGGTGACCGTCGAGAGCCGGTCGGCGTCGGCGCGGGCCTGGGCGGCACTGCGGGCGGCTGCGGCGGGGACGATCGCGGCGACCGGGCGGGGATCGCCGTCGCGGGTCACGACGGTGACCGCGTCGGTCAGCTCAGCCAGCGCGACGAGCTGGCTGAACCGGGTGCGCGCCTCACGCAGCGGCACGGAACGCGGCGGGTCGGAATGAGGGGTGAGCGCGGGGACGGCCATGGATGCATGGTGCCGCGCGGGTATGACAACTATTCGCGGTCGTCAGTGGACGGTACGTGGCGGGCAGACCACTCGTCCGCCAGCACCGACCAGATCTCGATGTCGATCCGACCGTGCCGACCCGGGATGACCTGGCGCAACGTGCCATCGAGGCGCAGGCCGAGCCGGTCGGCGAGGGCCTTGCTGCGGATGTTGGCGGCGTTGGTACGCCACTCCACCCGTTGGATGCCGCGCTCGTGCACCGCCCAGTCGACGATCCGGCGCACCGCCGGGGCGACCAGGCCCCTGCCCTGCGCCGCCGGCTCCACCCAGCAACCGACCTCGCAGACGCCTTGGCTCACGTCGAACGACACGAACATGACCCCACCGACGAGGGTGCCCCGCCACCACAGCCCCCAGATGCCACCGCTGTCGCCGGCCCAGCGGTCGGCGTAGCGCTGCAACACCGCACGGGCCGACGGCAGGTCGGTGGCGACGAAGGACGGCGACACCCAGGGTCGGATGTGCTCGCGGGCCCGATCGAGGTGGGCGAGGAACTCCTCGGCCCGCCACGGGTTCAGCGGGCGCAGCTCGACGTCCTCGGTCAACGGCAGGGCGAACACCGGGCCTCCACTCAGTACGCTTCTCACGCCGGTAGCAGGCTCGCACAGCCACCCGACCGAGGCACGGCCGCCCTCCGCGCTCACCCCGGGCAGGTGGGCCCCGGAGCGCTCACCCCGACAGGTGGGCCCCGGCGCGCCGATAGGCCCGCCGCGCTCACCCCGGCAGATAGGCCGCAGCGCTCACCCGGGCAGATGGGTCCGCAGCGCGGCGAACTGGGCCACGGTCAGGTACGAGGGGTTAGCGGCCTGCGGCTGACGGAACACCTCCAGGGCGGCGAGCCGGTCGTCAGCGCGCAACAGCAGCCGGGAGATGCGGTCCTGTTCGGCGAGGATGGGCAGATCCAGCGGTACCGACCACGGCTGCCCCGGTGCGCCTGGTTCGGCGGCCCCGGTGACCCGCCCGACGCCCCATACCCCGTACGGCAGTCGGCTCCGGCTGCCGCTGGCCCAGAAGACCACCGGCTGCCCGGCACACATCAACCGCGCCCGGTAGCCGGGACGCACGCACCAGCTCGTCACCAGTGGCTTCCGGGCGAAGCGGGCGGTGAGGTCGACCAGGTCCGCGTTGCCCTTGAGCAGCCAGGCGCCAAGGTCATCGAGGCGTACCCGTGGCTCGGTCATCCGCCTATCCTGCCCGGCCGCCGGCCGCCCCAATCAAATGATCATGTGGGTCCAATAGCTGAGCCACAGCACGAACAGCACGCCCTGCACCACCGCGAGCGTCGCGGTCAGCCACACGTCCACGCTGGCACGGCGAGCCCAGCGGGCCAGCACCAGCGCCACCGGGAAGGCGGCGAGCAGATAGCGCAGCAGGCTCTTGTACACCGGCGGGCCCATCGACAGCGGCACCAGCACCATGAGGACGCCGTACACCAGGTAGGCCAGCTCCCGGCGGCGGAAACCGACGACCAGCACCGCGAGGACGGCCACGGCGAACCACACCCGGGCGGCGTCGCGCGGCTCCCCGGTCAACCCGTCGAGCAGCACCGGGATGGGGTTCTGCACCTCGATTCCCCATCCGGTCTCCTGGGCGTGCTGGTAGGCGAACCAGTCCCCGCCCCGCCACCGGCAGTACGCCATGAAGGTGAACCAGCCGGCGGGTAACAGCAGCAACGGCCAGCCGATCCGGAGGTAGCCGAGCAGGGCGCGCGGCCCGAGCCGCCAGTCGTGCTGCCGGAGCAGCACCAGGGCCAGTGGCAGCGCCACGAGCAGGCCGACGGAACGGCTCATCGCCAGGAAGTAGCCGATCACGCCGACCAGCAGCCACCGGCGTCGCTCGGCGTAGTAGAAGGTGGCCAGTACGAGGCAGACGAAGAGCGACTCGGTCAGCGCGGCCTGAAACAGGAACGCGGTCGGCAACAGCACCAGGTACCGGATGAACCGGCGGGCGGCGTACGCGTCGCCGAGCAGCAGCTCCGCCAGCCGGTGGCCGTACCAGAGCGCCAGCAGGAAGGCGACGTTGCTGATCAGCAACAGGGCCAGTGCGGTGTCGCCGCCGAGCAGCACGCCGACCGGCCGGGCCAGGAACGGGTACAGCAGGGGAAAGCCGAAGTCCACCCACGGCCCGGTCAGGGGCAGGGTACTCAGCCGTAGGTACAGCATCGAGTCCCAGGCAAACCAGAAAGAGATCCACCGGTGCCCGGAGATGTCCCGCTGCTGCGCCCACATCAACGCCTCGTCCGGCGGCGGGGCCCCGGGAACGCCGTCCCAGGCGTGCAGGACCACGAGTCCAAGCACTGTGAGCAGCAACTTCGCGCCGAGGAACAGGCCGATGACGTACGGCCAGGGCGCCGGCACCCGGCGGGCCAGGCGCGCTCCGCCGCGACCGGTCGCGACCGCCCGCGCGGCCAGCGTCGTCGCGCCGCTGCGCCACCGGTCCATCCGCCCCGCTTCCCCGCTTCCCCGGTCCGCCGGCGCGCGGGGAGGTCGCTCTTCTCGTGGTACGCCACCGCGCGCCCCGCCGAAGCGAGGATCGGCTAGCACTAAGTGTGACATTCTGCGCGTAACGGGTGGACACCGCGCCTCAATCATGGCGGTGAGCAGGGAGCGCGTCAGCATGAGCGAGCAGAACGGCACGGTGGTCATCGGTGCGGGGCCGGCCGGGCTCACCGCGGCGTACGAGTTGCTCCGGCACGGCCGGTCGGTTCAGGTCTTCGAGGCCGACGAGGTGGTCGGCGGGATCAGTCGGACCGTGGAGCGCGACGGGTGGCGGTTCGACATCGGCGGGCACCGGTTCTTCACCAAGGTGGCGCGGGTGGAGGCGTTCTGGCACGAGATCCTGCCGGACGAGGACTTCCTGACCCGGCCCCGGATGAGCCGCATCTTCTACCGGGGCGCCCTGTTCAACTACCCGCTCAGCGCCGTGAACGCGCTGCGCAACCTGGGTCTGCCCGAGGCCGTCCGCTGCCTCGGCTCGTACGCCCGCGCTCGGCTGCGGCCACCACGGGACCAGTCGCACTTCGAGGGCTGGGTGTCGGCCCGGTTCGGCTGGCGGCTGTACTCGATCTTCTTCAAGACGTACACCGAGAAGGTCTGGGGTATGCCGGCGGACCGGTTGCAGGCCGACTGGGCGGCGCAGCGGATCAAGAACCTGTCGCTGGCCACCGCGATCCGCAACGCGCTGCTGCCCCGGCGTCGGCGCACGGACGTGACCAGCCTGATCGAGGAGTTCCAGTACCCGAAGTACGGGCCCGGAATGATGTGGGAGCGCTGCGCCGAGCAGGTCCGCCAGCGGGGCGGGCACCTGTGGACGGGCAGTTGGGTCACCGCCGTGCACCGCGACCCGGCCCGTCGACGGGCGATCAGCGTGACGGTCAACGGCGCGGGCGGGCAGCGTACCGAGGCCGCCGACCACGTGATCTCCTCCATGCCGATCTCGGAACTGGTGACCGTGCTCCACCCGCCGGCGCCGCCGGAGGTGCGGGCCTGCGCGGCCGACCTGCGCTACCGAGACTTCCTGACGGTCGCGCTTGTCGTGCCGGCGGAGTTCTCGTTCCCGGACAACTGGATCTACGTGCACGACCCGGGGGTGCGGGTCGGTCGGATCCAGAACTTCGGCTCCTGGTCGCCGTACCTCGTCAAGGACGGCCGCACCTGCCTTGGCCTGGAGTACTTCGTGTTCGAGGACGACGAGATGTGGCGTACCCCGGATGCCGACCTGGTGGCCCTCGCCACCGCGGAGCTGGAGCGGTTGGGGTTGGTCCGACCCCGCGTGGTGGAGGCCGGCTACGTCGTGCGCATGCCCAAGGCCTACCCGGTGTACGACGAGCGCTACCAGCACAACGTGGACGTGATCAGGGCCTGGCTGACCGAGGCGGTGCCGAACGTGCACCCGGTGGGCCGCAACGGCATGCACCGCTACAACAACCAGGACCACTCGATGCTGACCGCGATGCTCACCGCCGAGAACATCGCCACCGGCAGTAGGCACGACGTCTGGTCGGTGAACGTGGAGCAGGACTACCACGAGGAGTCCTGTGGCGGCGACGGCCGGCGGGGCACCGGCCGAGACGCGCCGGTGGTGCCCAGCCGGATCATCGCCGCGCCGGTCACGGTGCCGACGGGGTCGGACGACCGAGCCGCTGTCGCCGCTCCCCCGTCTCACGCGGGAAGCTGAGCACGCTCTCGCGGCACGGGCAGGTACTCAACGCGGCAGGTGGGTGCAGTGTGCCACGGTGGCGTCGTCCGGGCTGTACGCATCCGCGCCACCGGCGCTCTGCGCCTCGGCCTGCCGGACGGAGGCGATGACGCCGGCCGGTCCGCCGGCCCGGAGCAGGTCCAGCAGGCCCGGCCAGTCGGTCCGACCGTACGGGTTGACGATGCGGCTGGCACCGTTGCTGAGCAGCGCGACACCGTTCAGGTCGATGAGGGACCGGCTGCCGGTCACCGCTTCCCGCGCCGCGCGCGGGTCATCCTTGGCGATCCAGTAGCCGCCCGGCTGGTTGCGGCGGGCACGCAACGCGGGGCTCCTGTCTGGGCCCGCGTCGCCTGCGTGAGGGTACGGCCAGTCGGGCGGGTCGGGTTGGTGGAGACACGTCGCGGCGGCGAGCCGCTGGCCGCAGCGCGACGGATCACGTCGAGCGTTGTTGGGTGATGCCGTCCAGGATGGTGGTGAGGTTGTGGTTGAAGGTCTCCTCGGCGTTGAGGTGTGCGCCGTCGATGACGAGCCGGGCCACTGTGGGGTACCTGCCGGTTTTCAACATGCGGGTGAGATAGGGGCCGAGGCTCGCCTGAAAGGCAGCTTCATCGGTGCCGGTGGACCGCGCGATGCGTCGTTCGGTGACCTCTCTGCGGACCGATCCGACGATGAAGGCGTTGAGGGCTCCCACGGCCCGCTGGAGATCGTCGATGTCGCGCACGGCGGGGGCCGCGCTGAGCGCCGCGGCTGTCGCTTCGCCCACGGCGAGTGCGTGTGGCCCCAGGTGTGGCCGTCCGCCGAGCACGTCGGAGAACCACTCGTGGTCAAGGGCGGCGGCGCGGGTCGCGTGGGCGATGGCCAGCACCGTGTCGCGCCACCCGGATCGCCGGCCCACCTCGGCGATCCGGGCGTAGACGACGTCGACCATGAGATCGAGGAGCTCCGACTTGTTGACCACGTAGTCGTAGAGCCGCATCGGGCCGACACCGAGTTCTCTGGCGATCTTGCGTAGGGACAGCCCGTCGAGGCCGTGCGCGTCGGCGAGCCCGATCGCCGTAGCGGCGATCTTCTCGCGACTCAACGGCACCGGCACCGCCCGCGGCTGAGGTTCGGGCCGCTCCCACACGGGCAGCGGCCCGCTACCGTACGGTGTATCCACCAATACAGTGTACGGTAGCGCGGTGAGAACGCGAATTGCGATCGCCGGTGGCGGACTCGGCGGGTTGACGCTGGCACGGATCCTGCACCGACACGGCATCGACGCGGTGGTGTACGACCGGGAGGCAAGCCGATCCGCGCGACCCCAGGGCGGCGCCCTCGATCTCCACCCGGAGTCCGGGCAACTGGCCCTGACCGAGGCGGGTCTCGCCGGCCGGTTCCGGTCGGAGGCGCGACCCGAGGGCGAGGAACATCGCATCCTCGACCCGACCGGACGCACCCTGGTGCACCACGTGCCGCAACCAGGCTCATTCTCCGGACGTCCCGAGATCGACCGGGGCGCACTGCGTGATCTCCTGCTCGACTCCCTCCCCGACGGCACGGTTGCCTGGCGGCACCGGCTCGTCGCGGCGACCCCACGACCCACCGAGGGCTGGGACCTGACGTTCCACGACGGTCGACGAACCAGCTGCGACATCCTCATCGGCGCGGACGGCGCACGCTCAGTCGTCCGGTCACTGCTGACCGACGTCGAACTGTCCTACGTGGCGACTCTCGTGCAGCTGAGCGTCGCCGACGTCGACTCGCGGCATCCCGATCTCGCCGAGCTGGTCGGCCCCGGGAACCTGTGGTGTATCGGCGTGAACCAGATCCTCGCAGCGCAACGTCTCGGCGACGGCAGCCTCCAGGTCGGGATCTCGCTGCGCGCGCAGGACCAGCCCCTCGACACGTACCGCAGCAAGCAGGCCCTGCTGGACCTGTTCGCTGGCTGGAACCCCCGCCTCACCGCACTCATCGCGGCGGCCGACGGCGCACCGACGCCACGCCTGATCGAGGCGATGCCCACCGGTACGCGCTGGGCCAGCCGGCCGGACGTCACCCTCATCGGTGACGCCGCGCACCTCATGCCACCGGTCGGCGAGGGCGCCAACCAGGCCATGCTCGACGCCGCGGAACTCGCCGGCCAGCTCGCCGCCGACCCCGCCGACCCGAATGCGGCGATTCGGGCGTACGAAGAGTCGATGTTCAGCCGGATTCGCCCGATCGCCGAGATGTCGACGCGAGTCCAGGCGATGATGCTGTCCCCCACCGCGGCGGACGACATCGTTCGTTTCTTCACCCGGCCGGCGGAGCCCGCACGCAAGAATTGACATCTGGCGCTGTCGACGCGGCTGGCAATAATCGTTCTATGACGACGGATGTGCACCCTGAGTCGGGACTCCGCAAGGCCACCTTGACGGATCAGGACCTGGCGGAGACATCGTGGGACTACTGCCGAGTCCACGCGCTCGCCGTCACCGACGACGAGGGGCCGCCCGACGACCCGACCCTGGACTATCGGGAGGACGACGACCTCGACCCCACCGCGCCGTCGGCTCTGAAGCTGCATCTCGACCTGGACTACGTCGTACGCCGGGTCGATCCGGGGCCTCTGCGGCAGATTCACTTCTGGGTCGCGCCGGCCACCTTGATCTTCCACAACGTGTGGGACATCGTCGGCAGCCTGCACTCCGTCTGTCTGCCGTTCGAGTTGAAAGACCTGCGCCAGGAGGCTCCCTCACAGTCAGGGGAACCCTCCTGGCACCTGGAGGGACGCGACCTGGACCTGAGGTTCCAGGCATCGAGGTACACCCTTCACCTGCGCCAACCCCCGCGCTACGGCAGTCGAGTGCTCCGGATGGCCGACCGGGGCGGCATCAGCTTCGACGTGAAGCCATTCGCCTGACCGGGGAAGGCCGCCGGCCGCGACTGCGAGGAACCTGAGTCATTACGAGCGTCGCGCCGACCACGCCCATGGATGCTCGGTCAGGGCTTGCGGGCCACCGCGCCGTAGATGGAGGCGTCGGCCAGGGGCGGCCGCCGCTCCGGTGGCACCTGCGGCCGCCACTGCGTGACCGGCACGATGCCGGGCTCGGCCAGCTCCAGGCCGGTGAAGAAGCGGGCGAACTCGGCGCGGTCGCGGGGTACGGCGTCCTGCTTCATCCGGCCGGAGGCGAACTCGGCGTACATCCGCTCGACGATCTCGGCAGGGATGTGGTCGGTGGTGAAGTGGGTCAGCGCGAGCCAACTGCCGGACGGCAGCGCGTCGAGCAGCCGGGCGACGTGCTCGTGTGGGCGGTCGTCGTCGGTCAGGAAGTGCGTCACGGCGATCAGCACCAGACCCACCGGCTGGGACAGGTCCAGTGTGGCGTGCAGCTGCGGGTCGCCGAGAATCTTCGCCGGGTCGCGCAGGTCGGCGTCCAGGTAGGCGGTGGCTCCGGCCGGGCCGCTGGTCAGCAGCGCTCGGGCGTGGACCAGCACCATCGGGTCGTTGTCGACGTAGACCACCCGGGAGTCGGGGGCGACGGACTGGGCCACCTCGTGGGTGTTGTCGGCGCTCGGGATGCCGGTGCCGATGTCGAGGAACTGTCGGACGCCGACCTCCGCGGCGAGGAACCGGACCGCCCGGCCGAGGAAGGCCCGGTTCTCGCGGGCGAGTGTGCGGACCCCCGGGTAGACGGCGGCGATCTGGTCGCCGGACTCCCGGTCGACGGCGAAGTGGTCCTTGCCGCCGAGCCAGTAGTTGTAGCGACGAGCCGGATGCACAGTCGTGGTGTCGATCCGGTCAGCGCCCCGGCCCTCGGGCGCTTCCGACGTGGACGACAGGGTCACGAGACCTCCCCAGGTCGACGGACACGCCGCATCCGTGAAGTCACCGGGCGTGTCCAGGGGACATCCTAAGCCGTACCCATCGGACTGCGGGGCCCACTGACGCGCGGACGCCGCAGGGGCGGGAAACCGCTTACCAGAGGGCTATTGACGCTCGTCACTGGCTGTCAGTACCGTGATGCGGGCAGCGAGAAAGCGCTTTCCGACCCCTCCACCGCCCGACAGGGAGCGCCCCCATGCCCCGACACCTCCGTGCGTTCTGCCTGATCCTGCTCGCCATCGCCACAGTGGTCAGCACCACCACCGCCCTGCCCGCCGAGGCCGCCCCGCGCTTCCGGGTGCTGGTCTTTTCCAAGATCACCAACTTCTACCACGACTCGATCCCGGCCGGCATCGCCGCGATCCAACAGCTCGGCGCCGCCCACAACTTCGAGGTCGTCGCCACCACCGACGCGGCGGCCTTCACCGACGCCAACCTCGCCACCTTCGACGCTCTCGTGTTCAACAACACCAACAGCCTCCCGACCTCGGGCGACCTGCTCAACGCCAGCCAGCGGGCCGCGTTGCAGACGTTCATCCGCAACGGCGGTGGTTGGGCCGGCCTGCACGCCGCCTCTGCCAGCGAGCGCGACTGGCAGTGGTACGAGGGCCTGGTCGGCACGATCTTCGACTACCACCCCGACTTCTCGTCCACCGGCGGCACCTTCCCCGGGCGGGTCAAGGTGCTCGACCGCGCACACCCCTCCACGCGCAACCTGCCGGAGCTATGGGAGCAGAGCGAGGAGTGGTACAACTGGCGGACCAACCCGACCGGCAACGTGCACACCCTCGCCCAGATCAAGGTGCGCGACGGGATCAACGGCCTGGACGAAGGCGTCGACCACGCGTACTCCTGGTGTCAGCCCTACGACGGCGGCCGGTCCTGGTTCACCGCCGGTGGGCACGCCAGCTCGCAGTTCAGCAGCCCGACCTTCCTGGAGCACCTGCGCTACGGCATCGAGTGGGCGGCCGGCGCGGTCGCCGGTGACTGCTCGGCCACCAAGACCAGCAACTTCGAACGGGTGGGGCTGGTCACCGAGAACCTGGCCGACCCGTTCGAGCTGGCCGTCGGCCCGGACCGGAAGGTCTACTACATCCAACGCACCGGCGCGCTGAAGGTGGTCAACTCCGACACCCTGCAGGTCACCACGCTGCTGGACTTCGCGTACACCTCGGCGATGACCGACCAGTCCGACGGGCTGCTCGGGATGACCCTGGACCGCAACTTCGCCAGCAACGGCTGGATCTACCTGCTCTGGTCGGACAAGACCCTCAAACAGCTCAACCTGTCCCGGTTCACGGTCGCCAACAACAGCGTCGCGCTCTCCTCGGAGAAACGCCTGCTGACCGTCCCCACCTATCGGGGAGAGGGCCGGGCCAACTCGCACATGGGCGGGTCGCTGGCCATGGACACGGCCGGACGGCTCTACGCGGCGATCGGTGACAACACCGACCCCTTCGCCTCCAGCGGCTACACCCCGGTCGACGAACGCGCCGGCCGCGCCGCCTGGGACGCCCAGGGCACGGCCGGCAACACCAACGACCTACGCGGCAAGATCCTGCGGATCACCCCACAGTCCGACGGTACGTACACAGTGCCCAGCGGCAACCTCTTCCCGGCCGGCACCGCGCGGACCCGGCCGGAGATCTACGCGATGGGCATGCGCAACCCGTTCCGGATCACCGTCGAGCCGCAGACCAACGCGGTACTGGTGGCCGACTACGGTCCGGACGCCCGCGCCGCCGACCCCAACCGCGGTCCGGAGGGGACAGTCGAGTTCAACCGGATCACCAGCGCCGGCAACTTCGGTTGGCCGTACTGCGTGGGCAACAACATCCCGTTCAACGACTACAACTTCGCCACCAACACCTCGGGGGCGAAGTTCAACTGCGCCGCACCGGTGAACAACTCACCCAACAACACCGGCCTGACCACCCTGCCGGCGGCGAAGTCCGCGCTGGTCTGGTACGCGTACTCCGCCTCGACCCAGTTCCCGGAGCTGGGCACCGGTGGTGGCGGGCCGATGAGCGGCCCGGTCTACGACTACGACCCGACCAACACCCGCACCACGAAGTTCCCCGAGTACTTCGAGGGCAAGTGGATCACCTATGAGCTGACCCGCAGGTGGTTCAAGACGCTGTCGATCCACAAGACGGCGCAGACCTTCAGCAACGCGCGCTTCGGCCCGACCGCCGTCGGTGACCTCCAGTCGATCAACGGGATCTTCGGCAACATGAGCTGGATCCAGCCCTTCGAGGCGGAGTTCGGCCCGGACGGTTCGCTCTACGTCATCGACTTCGGCGAGGGCACCGGCAGCGGTCGCGGCGGCAGCAACGCCGGCGCGGGCATCTACCGGATCGACTACGTCGCCAACGGGCGGCCACCGACCGCGAAGATCGCCGCCAGCCCGGACAGCGGACGTACGCCGCTCGCCGTGACGTTCTCCTCCGCCGGGTCGTCCGCCGGTGACGGATCGGCGCTCAGCTACGCCTGGGACTTCACCAACGACGGCAGCACCGACTCCACCGCGGCCAACCCGAGCCACACCTACTCGACGGCCGGAAAGCACACCGCCCGGCTGACCGTGCGCAACAGCGGCAACGGGTTGACCGCCACCGCGGTCACCGACGTGGTGGTCGGCAACACCCGGCCGACGGTGACCATCACCGTGCCCGACGGCGGGTTCTTCGACTTCGGTGACAAGATCCCGTACACGGTGACGGTCACCGACCCGGAGGACACCACGATCGACTGCGCCAAGGTCACCGTGCAGACGCAGCTCGGCCACGACTCGCACGCCCACCCGCTGGATGTCTACACCGGCTGCTCCGGGCTGCTCGCCACCGAGGCGGACGCCGGCGACGGCCACGGGCCGGGGCAGAACCTCTACACGCTGATCACCGCGCAGTACACCGACGGTGGCGCGGCCGGTGGCGTACCGGCGCTGACCGGCTCGACCCGCGTGCAGTTGCAGCCCAAGAGCAAGGAGGCCGAGCACTTCAGCGCCCAGTCCGGCGTCACGGTCAACGACCGGGCCACCGCCCGCGCCGGCAAGCGGCTCGGCGAGGTCGACCACAACGACTGGGTGGCGTTCGGGCCGGCGGACCTGCGCAACGTCGGCTCGGTGACGCTCGGGGTGACCAACGGCGGGCTCGGCGGCACCATCGAACTGCGCACCGGCTCGCCCACCGGCACACTGATCGGCACGGCCGCCATCGGGTCGACCGGTGGGTGGGACAACCTGGTCTCCCCCACCGTCACACTGACCAACAAACCCACCGGCACGACCACCCTGTACGCGAGGTTCGTCAACGCCGCCCAGGTCGGTGGCACCCCGGACCTGATGGCTCTGGACTGGCTACGGTTCAACGGCGCCGGGGTCAAACAGGAGCCGGGCGGGACGTTGTCGCTGGCCGCCAGCCCGACCGGCGGCACCGCGCCGCTGACCACCACGCTCACCGCCACGGCGACGGCGCCGTCCGGGCAGAGCATCACCGACTACGCGTGGGACTTCGGCGACAACAGCGCCATCACGCACGGAGCGACACTCCGGTCGACGGCGCACAGCTACCCCCGCAAGGGGACCTTCACCGCCCGGGTGACGGTCACCTACACCAGCGGGGAGACCCGCTCGCAGAACCTGACCATCACGGTCAGCTGACCCCGGGTCGCCGGCGGGCGGGAGCGTCCCGCCCGCCGGCCGGGCGCGGATCACGGTACGGCTAGGCCCTCGATGGGGGTGCCTCCTGCGGACGCAGTGCGGTCAGCATGCGCTCGAGTTGACCCCAGGCCCGCGCGCTGGCGATGGGGTCGATGTAATCCCTGGACTCAATGATGAGCCCGTCGCGGATACGCATCACGAAGACGCAGGGCACCGTGAACGCCTCACCCGTCTCGGCTACCCGCCCCTGGTAGGCGAACTCGGCGACAATCACCTCCGGGTCCGCAGTCTCATGAACTGTCACGTCGACCGGCTTACGGACCAGCGTCCGGGCGACCGGAGGCGGCGAGGTGAAGTGCTCGTGCAGTTCCTTGCGCCTGCGCAGCGGCGGCGGGTTGAGCGGGTGGAACGGATGCGTGACATGGGTCTGTTCGGCGTACAGGTCGGCCAGGTCCTCGTACGGACCGTCGCAGACACCGTTCACCAGTCGAAGGAATGTCTCACGTGGGCTGCTCATGCCGGGCTTCCTTCGCGATCGGTAGATGTCACCGGAGCCACGCCGAGGACTACCTCCGGGGTGGCTGGTACCCCAATGACGGCACCCTAATGACCTCAGCCTCGATCTGACTGCCCCGAAGCGCTCTCCTCGCCGGTGCCTACCGCATCGTCACCGACCGAGGCGCGTGTCGTAGGTGTGTGTGAGGCTACGAGGCATGGCGACTTTCGTTCTGATCCACGGCGGTGGGGGCAGCGCCTGGGACTGGCATCTCCTCGTCCCCGAGCTGACCAGCCGGGGCCACGACGTGGTGGTGCCGGAACTGCCGATCGAGGACAGGTCCGCGGGGTTCGCCGAGTTCTGCCGGACGGTCGTCGACGCGATCGGCGACCGGGGCGACCTCGTGGTCGTCGGGCACTCGTACGGTGCGTTCACCGCGCCGCTCGTCGCCGACAAGCTGCCGGTACGGCTGCTCGTCCTGCTCACACCGATGGTCCCGAGACCTGGCGAGAAGCCCGGTGACTGGTGGGCCAACACCGGTTACCGCAGCGTCGAAGGGCTCAGTGAGGAGCAACAGTTCTTCAACGGCGTCCCGGCCGAGATCATCGCCGAGGCGGCATCGCACAGCCGGGACCAGGTCAGCGCGGAGGGCGACGAGCCGTGGCCCCTGGACGCCTGGCCAGACGTGCCGACGACGGTGCTTCTCGCCCGCGAGGACCGGTTCTTCCCGGCGGACTTCCAGCGTCGGGTTGCCGCCGACCGACTCGGCGTCGTTCCGGACGAGATTGACGGCGGGCACTGTGTGTCACTCAGCCACCCGAAGCAACTCGCCGATCGCCTGACCGCGTACCCGCTGGCCTGAAGGCTCGACCGCGGCCGTCACCGTCCGACCCTTCGGGCGACTGGGCAGGCTCGTCATCCGCCGCCGCAGACGCTGGCCTTCGGGCGTGGGTCCACGACCGTGAGTTGCGCGAACAGCCGGTCGACCTGGTCGGCCAGATCGTCCTGCAGCACCGGGAACACGAGCTGCAACTGCTGCCATGGACGGTCCGGGTAGGTGGTCGGGCGTCCGGGGTGGAACAGGAGCACCACGACCTCGTCACGCCGCCACGGCCACGCGGCTACGGCGTGCAGTTCACAGCTCCAGTGCGCCAGCAACTCGGGCGCGTCACGCAATTTCTCCTCCAGAAGTCTGGCGACCGTTCGCGCGGGCCACTCCCAGGTGGTGTTCAACCGGGCCTGATCCAGTTGGTGGCGGTACTCGTCGGCGTCGAACCGGAACTCCGGCAGATCGACCGACGCGTCGTCGGGGTTTCGCCAGCTCCCCCAGACGACCTGATCGCCGTCCCGGTAAACGGTCACGTAGATCGCGCCGCAGCAACTCTCGGCGCATATCGCGGTGGCGAGCCTCGCTTCGTGCGGCTCGACGTCGGCGCTGAGCGGACCCTGGGGCGTGAGCAGCTCCTCCGGCTGCGCTCCTGGCCCCTCGGAAAACACCTCGTCGAGGATGTCCCGACCGTCGACGATCGGGCGGACCTGCACGGACGAGCCGACCTCCGTGGGGTCGGGGACCACGATGCGCAGGCTCAGAGAATTCGGCACAGGTGAATTGTGCGCCGCGCCCCTGACGATCGACTCAACGGGCGTACGAGCCCAGCCGCCAGCGGGTGAGACGGCCACCCACGGTGACGGTGACGCTGGCCCGGGAGCCGGCAATGCAGATCGTGGACAGTTTCCGTTATCGCGTAACGGAAACTGTCCAAGATCTAGGTTGCGGCGCCGAGTGAGCGGCGGGGCCGAGCACCGGTCCGGCCGTTTCGGAAGCGACGGTGGGGCGGTGCGCGACGGCACCGCCCCACGCCTGGTTGAACGGTTACTGCCAGGAACTCTGCTGGGTGTAGACGAGGTTGCCGGGGATCACGGTGCCGTCGGTGCTGTACTCGGTGTACGCCCAGAAGTCACCCTCGGCCAGCGGCTTGTTCGGCTTCAGCGTGAAGTTGAAGCCCTGGCCGCGCTCCGACGTGGTGGGCAGCGTGAGGGTGGCACCCGAATACGTGGCGTTTCGCCCGATGATGGCGTGACCGAGGTCGAAGTCGACGACGGGAGCACCGGGGTACTGCGCGAACACGTACGCGCTGTAGCGCCCCGGCTCGGGCAGGAACTTGTACGCCTGCTCCGCGCTGGTCCAGTACCTGTCACTGCTGTAGACGAGGGTGTCGCCCCTGTACAGGTAGAGATCCAGGTTCGTGTTCGGGTCGGCGGTGTTGACCTCGACGACGATGCCGGCGGTGTTCGCCGGCACCGTGAAGTCGACCTTCTTCACTCCGGTGGCGCTCGGGTCGAACACGCCCCCGTAGACGCCGGCCGGCATCGAGTACGACGTGCGCCGCATCGGCGTGTATCCGGTGCTGCGACCGACGAGCGGGCCGGTGAAGCCCGGCTGGACCATGCCGAAGGCGCCGTTGGTCATCCGGGCGAACTCCTCGCCGTCGTCGGCGTACGGCCGGGCCGAGATGCCCCACGGACGGGCAGCGACCGGGATCCGGGCGCTGTGGGCCTTACCCTGCCAGGTGATCGACCCGGTCACGTACCGGTCCCACGGCGCGCTGCCTCGACGCAGCGTGATGGTGACCGTGGCGGACTTGCCGGGGGCCAGGGTCACCGATGCCGGCGACACGGTGACCTTCATGCCGGGCAGGCCGGACACCGACGAACGGTAGGTCTCGCGCGCCTTGCCCACGTTGGTCAGGGTGCGGGTGAGGCTCACCGGGCGGGTCCCGTCGTACTCGCGCAACGAGATGGCCGGCAGGTTGAGGGCCTTTCCATCGGGTTCGGTCGTCTCGCTGAACTCGATCAGCTCGGCCGCCGTGGGCTCGATGACCAGTCCCGGGTCGGTGGCCCGGGGCAGGTTGATGAAGCCGCTGCCCTGTTCCAGGGGGCTGCTGGTGCCGACGGTGTCGGTGGCGGTGGTGCGCAGCGCGGAGGCGACCGCGCCGGGTGACCAGTCCGGGTGCGTGGCGCGCAGGATCGCCGCTGCCCCGGCCACGTACGGTGAGGCCATCGAGGTGCCGGAGTACGCGTCGTACTGTCGCCCGAAGTTGCCGGCCGGTGAGACCGCGGCGATGATGTTCGATCCGGGCGCGACCAGGTCCGGCTTGAAGACGCCGAGGGTCGTCTTGTCCGGGCCGGTGGAGGAGAAATCGGCCACGCTCGGGACGCCGGGAACGCTGGAACCGTCGCCGCCGGTGCGCAGCGACACTGTCGCGTCGCTGGGGTGGCGCATCAGGTAGTTGAACAGCGTGCCGGCCTGCTTCTCGGTCGGCAGGTAGACCACCGGGAAGTTGAAGATGGAGTTGATCCGGTAGTTGCCCGGCGGGTCGAAGACCATCATGGCCGCACCGCCCTTGGCCTTGATCTCGGCGGCGGAGCCGAACATGTCGGACAGCGCGCAGGCGACGACCTTGCCCTTGATCTTGGCGGGGTCCAGGCTTCCGGGCTCGCAGTAGACCGCGCCCAGATCCGGCGAGCCGGCCTGGTCACCGAAGACCAGCGGCAGTGCGCCTCCGCCGGGCAGGGCGTCCAGCGAGCCGCCGACCAGTTTGGTGCCGTCGCCCAGCTTGGCGGTGGCCTCGTCGAGCTTGGTCACCGCCGCGCCGACGGTGGTCACCCAGGGTGCCGCGTTGCTGATGGCTCCGCTCACGATGCCGGTGTTGCCGGCCGACGCCGCGACGAAGACCCCGGCCAGCGAGGCGTTGAGGAACGCCACACCGATCGGGGTGTTGGCCTCCCAGTCGCCGAGGTCGGAGCCGATCGAGAAGTTCAGCACCTGCACGCCGTCGGCGACGGCGGCGTCGATTCCGGCGATGATGTCGGCGTCGTAGCCCATGCCGCCCCAGAGCACCTTGTAGACGGCGATCTGGGCATCCGGGGCCACCCCGGTGACCGGGCCGTAGCGGCGGCCGTCGATCGTGACGTTCGCGATGGGCAGGCCGGCCGCGGTGGAGGCGGTGTGGGTGCCGTGCCCGGACGCGTCGCGGGGGGACAGGAACTCACCCTCGGGCACCGAGCCGCCGCCGGCCAACCACGAGTCGGCGAAGTACCGGGCACCGACGATCTTGCCGTTGCAGTGCGCGGCCACGAAGGCCACACCGGTCTGGCAGGTGCCGTGCCAGTTCGCGGGAGCGGGCATCTTCTTGGCGAACGACGCGCTCTCCGGCCAGATGCCGGTGTCCAGGACGCCGATCACCATGCCCGCGCCGGTGCCGGGGCCGGGCTTGGCCGGCCGGCCGGAACGGTCCGTCGCCGCCGACTGGTCACCCGAGGTGGCGGGCGTCGGGTTGTCGGCGGTCGGCGTGCTGGCGGTGGGCGGCGCAGAGGGGGTGCCGAGGGCCCGCGAGGCGGTGACGGCGCGGACGCGCTTGTCCGCCCGCAACGTGCTCACCTGCTGGGTGGTCAGCTTCGCCGAGAACCCGTTGAAGGCGGTGGTGTAGACGGCGTTGACCGTGACCCCGGCCGCGGCGGCGACGGCGCCCCGCTGCGTGTCGAGGTGCCGGCGGTACGCCTGCGACGGCGTCGACGTCACGTCCAGCCGGTTGCCCGCCGCCGGGCGGGTCCGCGCCAGACCGGACACCCCACCGGTGTACGTGGTCAACGGGTCCTCGGCCAACTCGACGACGTACATGCCGGGGCCGGTCTCGTCGACGGCTGCCTTCGGTGTGGTCGCACGTTTGCCGCCGGGTCGGCGGTCGGCCCCGTCGGTCAGGGTGACCGACGTGTCGGACCCGGCGGTGAAGTAGCCGCCACTGCCGTTACCCGGCGACCCCGAGGGTGCCGCCAACGCCGTTCCCGCGACACCGGTGGTACCGGTGACCAGGGCGACGACCAGCGTCGGTATCGCCAGTCTCCGCAGCCTGTTTCCGCTCGTGCCTGTAGCCACGAGGCTCCTTTCGGTTGCTCCCTTGTGGAGCTGTTCATCGATCGCGACCCGCTCATGGGAGCGCTCCCCCACCTAAGCCGCCGATGGTTAATCGATGGTTTGCGCGGTGTTACGGATCGCCGGTGCGTATAAGATCACGTTCTGCCGGCCGCGCCTAGATCATGTTTTCTGGATGCCGCGAGAGCAGGGCGTACACCCCGGTCCGAGCCGAGGTGTCGCAGATCAACGTGCGCAGGGGCGCATACGGCTACGCGAGCGGCTGAACATCACCAACGTGATCCTCGACAACCACGGGTACGCGATCCTGCGCCAGGAGTGGGGCTATGTCAGCCAGCGGCCGGGCCCGGCCAACCCCGATACCAACCCGCTGTTCGACCTGACCAACCCTCAGATCGACTTCGTGGGACTGGCGACCGCGTTCGGGATGCCCGCCACCCGCGCCACCACCGCCGAGGAACTCGCGGAGCAGTTCTCCGCGGCACTGAACCAGCCGGGCCCGCTCCTCATCGACGCCACCCTCCCGCCCGCCGCCTAGATCCCGCCGTCCAACCACTGCCGAGCACTGGTCAGTTGCGAGGCCAGACCTGGACCGGCACCCGGGGAAAGGCCGCGGTCAGGAAGTCCTCGGTGCGGCGATCCCGGACGAGGCAGTCCGGCCAGGCATCGAGCACCTCCGGCAGGGTGCGGTGTCCGAGGGCCAACTGAAGGAGGGCGCCCGGCGGGATGGCGGCGTGGGTTCCGGGTTCGGTGGACGGGCTGATGGCGCCGCGAAGGACGCTCACCCCACTCAGCCTGCCGTCGGTGAATTCGAGCCGGGCGGCGCGGCCGTACATGTCGATGGTCATCGTCGGCTCACGCCACCGCAGGTCGGCTGCCTGCCAGCGGGCCTGTAACAGTGACCGCAGCCGGGCAAGCAGGTTGGCCGGGTCACTGCTGCGGACGTACCAGCCTCTGGGCCGCCTCGGCACGCCGGCCGGGCTGAGCCGGACCAGTGGGTGCTCGGGGCCGAGGATGGGGCGGACCGCCGTGAACGGCCCCGGTGCCGACGCCTCGTACCGCCGCCCTACCTGAGCGAGGTGTGTGTGCATGGCGGCGGCAGCCTGCGGCCAGTCGGCCGATCGACTGGTCGCGGCCGCGAACACGTTCAGCTCCCCGGCTGCGGAGAGCCGGGAACCGTGCACCAGGTAGCCGCTCACATCGATGCCCTGGATCAGCACCGTGACCTCCCGCCGGGCGAGATCCGCCGGACGGCGACCGGCGATCTCATACCGCCACACCGCAGCGTCTCGCGGGCAGAGCAGGACGTCCCCGCCAGCGAGCCGTCGGTCGATGCGGGCGAGCGCGTCCGCATCGGCGACGGTGGCCGGCCGGACCGCGAGGCCGTTGGAGCGGTCCGGCGCAATGGCCGGCAGCACGGTGGCGGGCACCGAAGGAGCGCCGTCGTTCGCCAGGGCGTAGTCGTAGCCGAGCCGCCGGTAGAAGTACGGGATCCCCTCGATCACCTGCACGGGCACCCCATCGGCCGCGTACCGCTGGTGCAGTGCGGTGAACATCCGTTCGGTGAGCTGGTTGCCCCGGTGCTCGGGTGCTGTTCCGACCAGCTCGACCTGGGCCACGGGCAGCCGAACCCCGGCGAGGCTCCAGTGCTGCCGCAGCCCCACCAGACTTGCCACCGGACGGCCGGTGGCCGAATCCTCGGCGACCAGGAAGTCGTCGGGCACGACGGATGGGTGACCGTCCAGCAGGTCTTCCACCCAGGCAGCGATGCCTGGGTGCGGCCGGCCGTCGGTCACCGCCTGGAGCTGAACCGAGGCGTGCAGGCGGGCCAGTTCGACAGCGTCGCTGGCTCGGCCGGACCGAACCACGTATCGGTCGTTCTCCGGTGTCATGCCGTGTCTCCCCAGGGGTTCCGATGCGGACTCTCTCCACAATGGTTGCACGGCCGAACCATCTGGTTGTACCGTCGAACCATGCAGGCTGGTGAGCTCGACGCGGCGCAGGAGGCGCTGATGCGTTTCGTCCGGAACTTCGGTCTCCATCAGCCCGACCGGACACCCTGCGGGCAGCCCCTACCGGTGTCGGAGGCTCACGCCATGGTGGAGATCGCCCGGGAGGGGCAGCTCCGGCAGGTGGAGTTGGCTCGCCGGCTGCGTCTGGAGAAGAGCAGCGTCAGCCGCCTGGTCACCAACCTGGTCAACCGGGGGTGGGTGCACCGAGAGACGGCCGAGGGTGACGGCCGTGGCGTCCTGCTCCTGCTGACTCCCGCGGGCACCACGGCCGCCGCCCGACAGGCCGATGCCCGTCGGGCCCGGCTCACCGCGCTGCTCGATCGCGTGCCCGACGACCAGCGCGCGGCAGTGGTGCGTGCGCTCCAGACCCTCGCGGAGGCCACCGGTGAAACGTTCTGACCGCCCTCGCCCCCATCGGGCTCTCCTCCTGGCAGCCGTCGCCGCCGCCGCGCTGATCGGTGGTTGCGCCGACGACGCCGCGCCGACGACACCGACAACGACCGCCTCCGAACGACAGGCCGACGTCGCCGAACGAGGCGCTTCGGTCATGCCGTTCGACCTGGAACGCACCACGCACCGCTTCACGACGACCGACACCGGCGGCGTGCAGACCGTGGTCGCCGACGACCCCCGGGACATCACCCAGGTCACCCTGGTCCAACAGCACCTGAGCGCCGAGGTCGAGCGGTTCCGGCGCGGTGACTTCGGCGACCCCGCCCGCATCCACGGCACCGACATGCCGGGCCTGGCAACCCTTCGGGCGCACGGCGGACGGATCGCCATCACGTACGAAGCCGTTCCCGACGGCGCACGCGCCACCTACTCCACGGACGACGCGGCGCTTCGCGATGCCCTGCACCACTGGTTCGACGCCCAGGTCAGCGACCACGGCTCGCACGCCACCCGCTAAGCGCCACCAACCGACTGGTCCGCGCCACCTCGGCGGCGCCAGAGCACCGTGCACGCCGCGGCCAGGGCCAGCCCGAGCAGCGGGGCGACACCCACCCCGGCGAGCGTGCAGACCACCGCGAGCAGCGCCGGTGGCATCCAACACCAGGCGGGCACGGTACGCGGGGCATGACCGCGACGGCGGGCCGCCGCTTCCGCTGCCATCGGCACCACCAGCACCGGCAACGCGGCGGCCAGCAGGGTCAGCCAGGGCAGCACCAGACGGTCGAACCGCGCCACCGCCAGCATCCCGCCGAGCACCGCGACGAGCAGCATCGCCGCCCGCGCCGGCACTCGGGGAGCCAGGCCACGCAACGCCAGGGAACCGGAGTACGTGGTGGTCAGCGCCGCCGCGAAGACCGCCACCGCGACGAACAGATTCGCGTACGCGGCCAGCCCCGAGCCGGCGGCGAGCAGCGCGACCACGTCGGCCGAGCCGGTCCGCAGCCACAGGCCGGCCCCGGCGAGCACCCCGAGCAGCGCCGGCCCGACCAGCAGCCCCACGCACCAGGCCAGGTCCCGCCTTCGGGAGAGGCCCACGCTGAAGTCCGGTGCGCGCAGCGCGAACACGGCCGCGTACCCGATCAGCGCGGCGGCGTCGGCGAGCCCGCCGCCGGCGAGGCGGACCGGCGCACCGGGTGGGGGAAGCACCGTCAGGCACCAGCCGACCAGCACCACCGCGCTGAGCGTGGTGACCACCGCGACCCGGTTACCGAACTGGGCCGGCGCCCAGGAGACGGCGAGGACCGCCACCTCCAGCAGCACCGGCCCGGCCCAGCCGGGCAGATGGGTCAGCGCGGCCAGCGAGGCCCCGCCGAGCCCGACGTTGAACCCGTTCCACCCGACCATCGACACGGCCAGCACCACCGCCAGCAGCAGCCGCGAGGTGTCCCCCAGGTACGCGGGCAGCACCGCAGTCAACGTCCCGCCGTCGCCGAGCGGCCGGCGCAGCCCGATCCGGCCCTGCCCCCAGAGCAGGGCCGCCATCAGCGCCCCGCCGACCAGCAGTCCCGCCACCGGCACCGCCCCGCCGTGTCGGGCGGCCATCGCCGCGCCGAGGACCAGCGTGGCGGGTGCGGTGCCGATGCCCAGCCACGCGCCGACCGCCGCCGGCCACCGCCGTTTCGGGCTGTCAGGCAACGTGGCGCAGGTAGCCGGCGATCGCGGCGTCGAGCACCTCCGCGCCCGGACGTGCCCACACCTCGGTGGAGAAGACCTCCACCTCGATCGGGCCGACGTAGCCGGCCGCGTCCACCGCCTCGCGCAGCCGACGCAGCTCGATGCAGCCGTCGCCGGGCAACGCCCGGCCGAGCAGCACCCCCTCCGGCAGCGGGGTCACCCAGTCGCACACCTGGAACGCGGCGATCCACTCGCCCGCCCGCGCGATCTGCGCGTACACCGTGTCGTCCCACCAGACGTGGTACGCGTCGACGACCACGCCAACCACCGTCGGGTCGAACCGCTCGGCGATGTCCAACGCCTGGCCGAGGGTGGCGATCACGCACCGGTCGGCGGCGAACATCGGGTGCAGCGGCTCGATGGCCAGTCGCACTCCGGCGGCCTCGGCGTGCGGTGCCAGCTCGCCGATCGCGTCGGCGACCCGACGCCGTGCGCCGTCGACGTCCCGGCTGCCGACCGGCAGCCCACCGGAGACCAGCACCAGCTCCGGGGCGCCCAGGGCGGCGGCCTCCTCGATGGCCCGCAGGTTGTCCGCGCGCCAGTCGTCGGCGGAGAAGAACCCGCCTCGGCACAGCGACGTGACGGCGAGGCCGGCGTCGCGGACCAGTTGCGCCGATCGGGCCAACCCGTACTCGGCCACCGGCTCCCGCCACAGGCCGATGCCCGGCACGCCGGCCGCCACGCACCCGGCCACCACCTCGGGCAACGGCCAGCGCTGGGCGGTCGCCTGGTTGAACGAGAACCGGGCGAGGCTCACTGGGCTGCTCTCCGCTCGCGACTGCGGGGCTCGCACAACCGGCTCGCTCCTCGCGCTCACTGCTCCACCCCCGCCACGGTGAACAGCGCTCGGGCGCGGGCGGCGGCCAGGTCGGCGTCGGGCAGCAGCCCGGCCGCGTCGGCCAGGGTGAGCAGGGTGGCCAGGTGCGCCGGGGACCGGCCGGACTGCGCGCCACCGACCATCGTGAAGTGGTCCTGGTGCCCGGCCAGCCAGGCCAGGAACACGATCCCCGTCTTGTAGTGCCAGGTCGGTGCCGCGAACAGGTGCCGGGCCAGGGGCACCGTGGGCCCGAAGATCTCGTCGTACGCCGGCAGGTCTCCCCGGTCCAGGGCGGCCAGCGCGGCGGCGGCGGCCGGCGCGATGGCCGCGAACACCCCGAGCAGCGCGTCGGAGTGACCCACCTCGTCACCCCGGATCAGCTCCGGATAGTGGAAGTCGTCACCGGTGTAGAGGCGTACCCCGGCCGGCAGGCGGCGGCGCAACGCGACCTCCCGGTCGGCGTCCAGGAGCGACACCTTGATGCCGTCCACCATGGACTGGTGCGCTTTGATCAGCTCGATCACCGTGTCGGCGGCCAGGTCCAGGTCGACCGCACCCCAGTAGCCGGTCAACGCCGGGTCGAACATCGGACCCAGCCAGTGCAGCACCACCGGTTCGTCGGCGGCGCTGAGCAGTTCGTCGTACACCCGCAGGTAGTCCTCCGGGCCGCGTGCGGCGGCGGCCAGGTGCCGGCTGCACATCAGCACCGGTCGGGCGCCGGCGGCGCGAACGTCGTCGAGCTGCTCGGCGTACGCGGTGGTGACCGCCGCCAGGGTGGCCGGACCGGCGGGCAGCTGGTCCGTGTTGACCCCGGCGACGATTCGACCGCCGACCGCGCGGGCCTCGGCGGCGCTGCGGCGGATCAGCTCCCGGGTGGCCGGATAGTCCAGCCCCATCCCCCGCTGGGCGGTGTCCATCGCCTCGGCGACCCCGAGCCCGTACGACCAGAGATGCCGTCGGAAGGCGAGGGTGGTGTCCCAGTCCACCGCCGCCGGGGCACCCGGCACGTTCTCCGCGCCCGGGTCGGCGACCACGTGCGCGGCGGCGTACGCGATCCGGCTGGTCGCCGGCGCGTCCGGCGCGGCGAAGCCGCCACCCCCGGCCAGCCGGTGCCGCCGTCCACCGGGCAACACCACATCGGCGCTCATGAGCGCAGCTCCGGCACCTCGATACGCGCGCCCTCGCGGGCCGAGCGCAGCCCCAGCTCGGCGAGCTGCACGCCGCGCGCGCCGGCCAGGAAGTCCCACCGGAACGGCTCACCGGCCACCACGTGCCGCAGGTACGCCTCCCACTGCACCTTGAAGCCGTTGTCGAACTCCTCGTTGTCGGGCACCTCGGCCCACTGGGCGCGGAAGTCCTCGGTGGCCGGCAGGTCCGGGTTCCACACCGGCTTCGGGGTGAGGGCCCGGTGCTGCACCCGGCAGTTCCGCAGACCGGCGATCGCACTGCCCTCGACGCCGTCGACCTGGAACTCCACCAGCTCGTCGCGGTACACCCGCACGGCCCAGGAGGAGTTGATCTGGGCGATCACTCCGCTGTCGAGTTCGAAGATGCCGTACGCGGCGTCGTCGGCGGTGGCCGCGTACGGGTGACCGGTCTCGTCGACCCGTTCGGGCACGTGGGTGGCGGTCACGCAGGAGACGGCGGTGACCCGGCCGAACAGCTCCTCCAGCACGTAGTGCCAGTGCGGGAACATGTCGACCACGATGCCGCCGCCGTCCTCGGTCCGGTAGTTCCACGACGGCCGCTGGGCGGGCTGCCAGTCGCCCTCGAAGACCCAGTACCCGAACTCGCCGCGCACCGAGAGGATCCGGCCGAAGAAGCCGCCGTCGATGAGGCGCTTGAGCTTGCGCAGACCGGGCAGGAAGAGTTTGTCCTGCACGACACCGGTGC
Source organism: Micromonospora sp. NPDC047644 (assembly GCF_040704315.1). Taxonomy (NCBI): domain Bacteria; kingdom Bacillati; phylum Actinomycetota; class Actinomycetes; order Micromonosporales; family Micromonosporaceae; genus Micromonospora; species Micromonospora sp. NPDC047644. The sequence goes on along the minus strand of NZ_JBEYSY010000002.1, from coordinate 310,360 downwards.
GGACGCCGGCCGCGTCCGCCGCCCGGGCCAGGTCGAGGGCCGCCGCGGTGTCCTCGGCGAGGGGCTTCTCCGTGTAGATGTGCTTGCCGGCCTCGATGGCCTGCCGGATCGCCTTCTCCCGCTGCTGGGTGACCTGCGCGTCGAAGTAGATCTCGATGTCGTCGCGGGCCAGCGCCGAGGTCAGGTCGGTGGTCCACTCGGTCAGCCCGTGCCGCTCGGCGATCTCCCGCAGCTTCGTCTCGTTGCGCCCGACCAGGACCGGTTCCGGCCAGATGGTGGTGCCGTCGGCCAACGCCACACCACCGGATTCGCGGATGGCCAGCAGCGACCGGACGAGGTGCTGCCGGTAGCCCATCCTGCCGGTCACGCCGTTGACGATGATGCCGATCGACCTGCGGGTCATGGTGTTCCTTCCGTCGTGCTGGTCGTGCCGATCCGCGCTCAGTGGTTGGCGGCCGCGCTGCCGAGCAACCCACGCAGGTCGGTGGCGAGCCGGTCGAAGCGGGGGTCCGACATCACCTGCGCGTAGTCGCGGTGCGCCGGCAGCTCGACCGGGAAGGTGCGGATGATCCGGCCGGGCCGCGGACTCATCACCACGACCCGGGTGCCGAGGAAGACCGCCTCGGCGATGGAGTGGGTGACCAGCACCACCGTGGTCCCGGTCTCGCGCCAGATCCGGTGCAGTTCGGCGTTCATCTGCTCCCGGGTCAGCGCGTCCAGGGCGCCGAACGGTTCGTCCATGAGCAGCACCGGCGGGGAGTGCAGCAGCGCGCGGCAGAGCGCCACCCGCTGCTGCATGCCGCCGGACAGCTCGTGTGGCAACGCCTTCTCGAAGCCGGTGAGGCCGGTCATCTCGATCAGCTCGTCGGCGCGACGGGCCGCCTGCGCCCGGTCCATGCCGCGCATCTCGGCCTGGAGCAGGATGTTGGCTCGGGCGCCGCGCCACTCCAGCAGCGCGGCCTTCTGGAAGACGAAGCCGATCTCCTTTTGCGGGCCGCGCACCGGGCGCTCCAGCAGCGACACCTCACCGCTGGTCGGCTTGACCAACCCCGCGACGATCTTCAGAAGGGTGGACTTGCCGCAGCCGGACGGGCCGACGATGGTGACGAACTCGCCCGGCTCGATGTTCAGCGACACGTCGTCCAACGCGGTGGTCTGCGTCCGTCGGGTGGTGAACCGGACGGTCAGGCCGGACATTCCGATGGCGGTGCCGGTGGCTGCCGGCGCGGCGGTCACCGGGTCACCCCTGCGCCGCGTACGAGGAGTCCCAGTACGCGTTGGGCGCTCCCGGGTCCTTCAGCTCGGCGTAGCGGGACATCAGGTCGATGGTCTCGCTCCACTGGGCCTCGGTGTTCACCCCGGGCGGGCCGTCCGCGCCGATCAGCGGCAGGTTGAGGGTGAGCTGCTTGGTGAGCACCTCGGGCGCCGGTTCGTTCTCGGCCAGGGCCGTCATCGCGCTCACCGCGCCGGCGGGGTCCCGGGCAGCGTCGGCCCAGGACTTCTGGGTGGCCTTGACGAACTTGCGGACCAGCTCCGGGTCCTTCTGCAGGGTCTGGGTGTTGGCGATCAGGCCGGTGCCGAGCAGGTTCATCCCGTAGTCGGCGAAGAGCAGCACGTCGACCTTCTTGCCGGTCTTGCTCTCGATGGTCGGGGCCTGGTCGTGGAAGAAGCCCATGATGGCGTCGACCTTGCCCTCGGCCAGGGCGGCGATCTTGCCGGCGGCGTCGACGTTGACCACCTTGACGTCGTCCTTCTGGAGGCCGTTCTTCTCCAGCCAGGCCGGGAAGGTCGCGTAGAGGGCGTCACCGGGGGTGCCGCCGACGGTCTTGCCCTTGAGGTCGGCCGGGGTCTTGATGTTCTCCTCGGTGAAGAACTCCACCGAGGAGGGTCCCTTCTCCAGGTACGCGCCGAGGCTGCGCACCGGCATGCCGCTGGCCACCGATTTCAGCAGCACCGGGCTGTCGGCCCAGCCGAAGTCGGTCTGCTTCTGGGCGACCTGTTTGACGGTGTTGCCCGAGCCGTTGCCGGGCAGGATCTTCAGCTCGATGCCCTCGGCGGAGTAGTAGCCCTTCTGCAGGCCGTAGTAGAAGGGCGCGTGCTCGCCGTAGGGCACCCAGTTGAGGGTGAGGGTGACCTGCTTCTTGCCGTCCGCGCCGGTCGTGCCGACGGTGCTGCTCCCGCCGCAGCCGGTGGCGGCGAGCAGCAGGGCGGCGGTGGCCAGGATGGTGGTGGCGGTGCGTTTCATCGGTGCCTCCGTGATGGGGTCGGTCAGGAGGTGGTGAGGGACACGCCGGCCCGGCGGCTGGCGTGCCACGGAATGAGCAGTGCCTCGGCGATCTCGACCAGGACGAACAGGACGATGCCGATGGCGGACATCAGGATCAGGTCGGCGAACAGCAGTGGGGCGTCGAGGTTGCCGTTGGCCAGCAGCAGGACGTAACCGAGCCCTTCGCTGGCGCCGACGAACTCACCGACCACGGCACCGACCACGGCGAGGGTGACGGCCACCTTCAGGCCGGCCATCAGGTGCGGCAGCGCGTTCGGGAAGCGAATCTTGCGGAAGGTGCGCCACGGCCCGGCGCCCATCGTGGCGGCGAGGTCGAGCAACTCCGGGTCGGTGGAGCGCAGCCCGGCCACGCCGGAGATGACCACCGGGAAGAACGCGATGAGCACCGCCAGAATGATCTTCGGGGTGAGGCCGAGGCCGAACCAGACCACCAGCAGCGGCGCGATGGCGATCTTCGGGATGACCTGTGCGAACAGGACGATCGGGTAGAGCGCCTTGTCCAGGGTGCGGGAGTAGGCGATGGCGACAGCGGTGACCAGACCCAACGCGGCGGCGAGCACGAAGCCGAGCACTGTCTCGTAGAGGGTGACCAGGGTGTGCCGGGCCAGCTCGGACCACTGGGAGGTCATCGTCTCCCAGACCTGGCCGGGGGTGGGCACCAGATAGTTGGGGACGTACTCGCGGGCCGCCACGAACCACCAGGCGGCGAAGAAGGCCGCGAGCACCAGCGCCGGACGCCACAGCGAGTCGGCGAAGGTCACCGCCCGGCGAGCGGGCGTGGGACGTGGTGGTCGGCCGCCGCCGGGTGGTGGTTTCCCCACAGTGGACGGCAGCGCGCCGTCACGGTCCTGCGGCGCATCGGTGCCGCCGGGCCCGGCGGTGGCGGCTCGCGCACCGCCGGCCGGGTCGGCGGCGGCCTGCCGACCCGCCGTGTCCAAAGAGTTCTCGGTCACGCGGAACCTCCTCGGGGCCCGGCACGACGCCCATGGAACGGGCCGGTCGGCGGATCAGGCAAACGCTTTCCTGGAGCGTAGGCGGCCCCCTCACACCGGGCAAGGCCTTTCCTCGATCAGTTTCCACCGATGCCTCGTCGCCTCCGACAGTCGTCCCGGTGGGACGGTCAGCCGGCCGCCGGGTAGGTGTCCAGGAGGCCGCACATGCCCAACCGGCCCCGCTCGACCGGTGCGTCCACCGCGTACACCCCGGCGTCGCCGAGGTGTCCCGGATCCCCTCGCTCCAGGGCGTCGAGCTGAGCGGCGGTGTCGGCGGCGGCGCGGCCCGCGCCGGCCGCCCACCGCTGCCGCCACCGCGCCAGCAACGGCTGGCGCAGGGCTGTCGCGGCGGCGTGGAACGCGGCCAACGCCGCCGGACCACCGGACCGCAGCGCCTGGAAGCCGGTCACCGCCAGATCCCGACGGCGGTACGCGACGCGCACGTCCGCGCCCGGCGCTCCCCCGTCGGGCAACGCCGCCGCCGCGGCGTACGCGGCCGGATCGGCCAGCACCTCGGGTGGGAAGGTCAGCACCGCGTCGCCCGCCTCGGGCAGGCCACTGTTCTGCATCAGGACCACGATGCTCAGCCCGCCGGCGTTGACCAGGCGGTGCACGGTGCCCGGCTCGAACCAGACCACCACCCCGGGCCGCAGCGGCGTCTCCCGATAGCCGGCCATGGTCAGGGTCTGCACCGCGCCCTCGCCGTCGGTCACCACGTACCCCTCGGTACAGCACAGGTGCACGTGCGGGGTGCCGCCGACCAGGCCGTCCGGGGCCACCGTGTCGTAGACGCGCAGCCGGGACACCCCGACCCCGCCGGGCAGCGGCGACGGCCGATCACGCATCGAAGTACTCGTCCGTGTCGTCCGCGGCCGGCAGGGACACCAGCAGCACGGTGAGGTCGCCGATGGCCCGGTGCCGGCAGCCCGGCTTGATCAGGAACGCGGACATCGGCCGAGCCGGGTGACGGACGCCGTCCAGCTCGATCTCGCCCTCACCGGCCAGCACGACGTAGTACTCGGTGGCGACCCGGTGGTGATGGGTCACCGCGTCCTGCACCTGGAGCAGATGCACGCTGGCCTGGCCCTCGCTCTCGGCTATGAAGCCGCGGCGGGTGGTCCCGCACGAGCAGCGACGGGCGGGAAGTTCGTCAAGTTGAAGTACCGCGAAGCGATCGGACACGGCCGGGCCTCCCTGCGGGAAAGGGCTTTCTCTGCGGTACGGTGACGCTAGCCGGCACGACGAAACGTCGTCAACAGATCGAGGGGGCGGGCCATGGCGACCCTGTCCGATGTGGCCCGCCGAGCGGGCGTCTCACCCGCCACCGCCTCCCGCGTCATCAACGGCAGCAGCAAGCCGGTCACCGACGAGCTGCGCGAACGGGTGCTCGCCGCCGTCGCCGAGTTGCAGTACGTGCCGAACGCGCACGCCCAACTGCTGGCCCGCTCGCACCGCAGCGCTGTCGGCGTGATCGTGCACGACGTCTCCGACCCGTACTTCGCCGAGATCACCCGAGGGCTGCAACGAGTCGCCACCGACCAGGGCCGGCTGCTGATGATCTGCAACAGCTACCGGGACCCGGACCGCGAGTTGGAGTACGTGGAGCTGCTGCGCGGCCACCAGGTGGCGGCGCTGATCCTGGCCGGCTCGGGCTACCACGACGAGGCGTTCACCCGGCAGCTCAACGAGAAGCTCGCCGCGTACGAGGCCACCGGCGGGCGAGTGGCGGTGATCGGCCGGCACGAGCACTCCGGTGACGCGGTGATGCCGGACAACCGGACCGGCGGCTACCTCGCCGGGCGGGAGCTGTGCGGGCTGGGGCACCGGGCGATCGGCGTGGTCGCCGGCCCGCGCATCCTGACCACCACCACCGACCGGCTCGCCGGCCTCCGGCAGGCCCTCACCGAGCAGGACCGCAAGCTGCCCGAACGGCGCATCCGGTACGCGGAGTTCGACCGCGACGGTGGCGCGGAGGCCACCGCCCGACTGCTCGACGCCGATCCGGAGCTGACCGCCATCGTGGCGCTCAACGACTCGATGGCCATCGGTGCGCTCGCCACCCTGCGCGCGCGTGGGATGGCGGTGCCACAGCAGATCTCGGTGCTGGGTTTCGACGACATGCCGATCGCCCGGGACGTGACCCCGGCGCTGACCACGGTGCGTCTGCCCCTTGTCGACATGGGTGTGCGGGCAATGTCCCTGGTGCTCGGCGTCGAAGCCCCGACGCCCCGGGTCGAGGTGCTCCCCGCCGAGTTGGTCCGCCGCGACACCGCCGGTCCCGTCCCCCGGTCCACCCGCGCGACCGCGGGTTCCGCGCCACGCGCCCGGCGGGGTGACAGCAGGTCGTGACCGGTGTCAGCCCGACCCAGCGGCCCCTCACGCGCGCCGACGTGGCACACCTGATCGCCGCGTCGTTCGGCCCACACACCCGGGTCCGCGACGCTGGTCCGCTGGCCGGTGGCGGGTTCGCGACGGTCTGGTGGGCGCTGCTCGACGACGGCAGCCGGGTGGTGGTGAAGCTGGCCCCGCCGGCCGGAACCCCGCTGCTGCGCTACGAGCGAGGGCTCTGCGCTGCCGAGGAGCGATACTTCCGACTCGTCGCGCAGCGGGCGCCGCAGGTGCCCGTCCCCCGGGTGCTCCGGCGCGACGCCGACCCGGCGTACGGCGAGTGGTTGGTCACCACGATGCTTCCCGGCCGGTCGCTGTCCGGCCTGGCCGAGGCGGGTGTCGCCATCGACGACGGCCCGGTGCGCCACGACCTCGGGGTGGCCCTCGCCGCGTTGCACGCGGTGACCGGTGAGCGGTTCGGGTACGACGACGACCGGGCCGGCGGGCCGACCTGGCGGGCGGCGTTCACGGCGATGCTCGACGCGCTCCTGGCCGACGCGGCCGACTGGGACGTCCGACTGCCGGTGACCCCCGAGCAACTGCACGCGCTGGTGGGGCGGCACGCCGACGTGCTCGACGAGGTACGCCGACCGGCGCTTCTGCACTTCGACTGCTGGGACGGCAACGTGCTGGCGGCTCCCGACGCGGACGGCCGGTTGCGGCTGCGCGGCCTGGTGGACGGTGAGCGGTTCCTCTACGGCGACCCACTGCTGGACCTGGTCTCGCCGCTGCTCTTTCGACGCGTGGAGGACGAGCCGGAGCACCCCCTGATGCACGGTTACCAGGCCGGTGCGCCCGAACCGGTGGTGCTGGACGCCTCGGCACGCCGCCGTCTGGGTCTCTACCGGTTGCACTTGTACCTGCTGATGACAGTGGAGATGCCCAGCCGTGGGATGACCGCGCACAGCCATCCCGGGCGATCCGCCCGGCTGGCGGCCCTGCTCGACGAGGAGCTGGCCGCGCTCGCCTCGGGCTGACGTCCGGGCGCGGGTGGCGTCCGCCGCATGGTCGGACGCCACCCGGCCGCGGTCAGGGCAGGTCGATCGGGCGCAGCACCCGGTCCACGGCGTGCGCGATCTGCCGGTTGCCCCTGTTGACGTCGTACGAGACGACGCGGGCGTCACGGTCGTCGGTGTCGGCGTCGACCAGCCGCACCTGGCGGAAGAAGTACAGGTAGGTGCGCACGTCGACCTCGACGGCCGAACCGAGCGCGGTGGTCAGATCCGTACCGTCTGCCCGGACCGCCGTCTTGCGATCGATGGTGGCGCCCGGGACAACGTGGTAGAGCAGCACCGACTCGACGGTGTCGATGCCCAGCCCGGCCACGGCGGTGAAGGCGGCGCTCTCACTCGGCACCTTCTGGGCCTGCGTGATCTCGCTGACCAACTGCTGGAAGGCCGCGTCGGTGGGGATGAACGCGGTCAGCGCCACGGTGCCGTCGGTGAGCACCTTGACCGGAGAGTTCGGCTTGGCCTCCAGCACGGCCAGCACGGCGGCCGTCAGCACGTCGAAGTCCCGCGAGTTGCGGTCGAAGCCGCTGGTGTCCCGGGTCAGCACCTGGGCGAGTGACGTCGTGCCGAGCGGTTTGGGCTTGCTGGTGGCCTGGGCGGCCGGTACGGCGACCGCGGTGGTGGCCAGCGCGGTGGCCACGGCGCCCACCGCCATCCGGGCGGCGATTCGTGCGATCTTCATCAGCGGGCCTTTCGTCGAAGCGGCCGGATCCGTGACGTCTCGTCACGACCCATGCTTCGCGTCGGGTACGCCGCTCGGATGCACCAGCGGATAACGGATTGTCCGGGGCTGCTGTCGGGGCCTAACCTCCCCGGGTGCTGATTCGGGAGTTCGTCGACGGGGACTGGTCGCAGGTGTTGCCGATCATCGAGGAGGTGATCCGGGCACAGGAAACCTTTACCTACGACCCGGCGATGACCGCCGAGCAGTCGTACTCCATGTGGGTCGAGGCGGCGCCGGCGCGGACCGTCGTGGCGGTCGACGGCGAGCGGGTGCTCGGCACCGCGAAGATGGGCACCAACCGGCCCGGGCCGGGCGCCCACGTGTCCACCGCCAGCTTCATGGTCGCCGCCGCCGCGCGGGGCCGGGGTGTGGGGACCGCGCTGTGCCGTGACGCCCTGGCCTGGGCCCGCCAGCGGGGGTACGCCGGCATGCAGTTCAACGCGGTGGCGGAAAGCAACGGTTCGGCGGTGCGGTTGTATCGGCGGGAGGGCTTCGAGGTGGTCGGCACCGTGCCGGGCGCGTTCCGTCACCCCACCCTGGGCCGGGTCGGCCTGCACGTGATGTACCAGGAGTTCTGACCGCGCCCGCTCCGCTCCCTCAGGAGGCCACAGTGGTGGTCGGCGCCTTTGGAGTTGATGCCACAAACGAATCGGCCACTGGCCGGGCCGCCCGGATCTCCCCCACCGCCCGAAGCTCCCCCCACCACCCCCGAAGCGCCCCCACCGCCTAAACCGCTCCCACCGCCCGAAGCGCCCTCACCGCTTGAATCGCTTACGACATCAGCTCCATAGCGTCTCAACCACCGGTGCCGCCGGCCGGGGCCGGGCGCAGTCCGGGCTGCCCGGCGGCCGGCTCCGCGCCGGCACGGCGGATCGGGGTGAAGAGGCCGCCGACCGCGACCAGCAGGCACCCCGCGCCGGCGACGAGCGTGACCGCCGGCGCACCGAAGCGGCCGGCGGCCCAGGTCAGCACGACAGCACCGGCCGGACCGAGGGCGTAGTGCGTGCTCCAGAACGCCGACGTCACCCGACCCAGCAGGTGATCGGGGGTGATCTCCTGCCGCAGGGACATCGAACAGATCCCGCCGACGCTGAGGCAGCACAAATACACCGCGGTCAACGTGGTGACCGCGGGCACGGTCGTCGCGATACCGACCCCCGCCACCGCGAAACCGCAGACCGCGTGCGCGCCGATCCAGGTGGCGCCGAAGCCGCGACGTCGGCGCAGCGGCGCCACCAGCAGCGCGCCGGCGACCGTGCCCAGCGCCGCCAGGCCGAGCACCGTGCCGACGGTCTTCTCGGAACCGCCGAGGTCGTGCGTGACGTGGTAGATCAACACGTCGACGAAACCGTAGGTGAGGAAGATGAAGACCGACAACAGGACGGTCAGCGCGCGCAGCACGGGCTGACGGCACAGGAACCGCGCCCCGGCCAGGAACTCGGCCAGCGGGCGTTGCCGGGCCACCCCCTCGTCCACCTGGACGGGACGCAGTCGGATCAGCCACAGGCCGGCTGCCGAGAGCGCGAAGCTCGCCGCGTTGACGGCGATGGCGGTCGCCGGGCCGAAGCGGGCAGCCACCACACCGGCCAGCAGCGGCCCGAGGACGGCCGCCGCCGCGTACGTCGCCTGCAACCGGCCGTTGGCCTCGGTGATCCGGTCGGAGTCGACGAGGTTGCGGACCGCGGTCACCGCGGCGACCTGGAACAGCATGCCGACCGCCTCGCAGATCGGCAGCACGACGAAGAGCAGCCAGACCTGCGGACCGGCAAGCCACGCCAGCGGCACCAGCGCGTAGAGCAGCAGTCGGGTCAGATCCGCCACGATCATGAGGGTGCGGCGGTCGTACCGGTCGACCAGCACCCCGCCGAAGATCCCGGCGGCGACGGACGCCGCGCCCGCGACGGCGGTGAGCAGGCCCATCCGTGCCACCGACCCGGTCGCCTGGAGCACCAGCAGCGGCACCGCCAGGTAGGCGAACGAGTCGCCGGCCGCCGAGAGCGACTGAGCGACCCAGTACGTGCTGAAGGTCCGGTCCCGCCAGAGCGGAGCCCGACCAGCGACGGCGGGTCGACTCATCGCGCCAAGGGTAGTGAATGCGCCCGCCCGGCGTCGGCCGTGGCCGGCGTCACACCACGCCACGTCCGGAAACGGCCGTGGGAGCCCCACGGCCGTTTCCGGAAGGCGCTACGTGCTCAGCCCTTGCGCAGCGGCGCGAGCGCCGTGCTCCAGGCCACCACCTGGTCGAGCGTGGTGGTCAGCGAGTCCTGGTGGAACTGGTTGGGCTTGAAGACGCTGAAGTTCTCGAAGTCGGTGAAGAGCGACAGGGCAACCTGCGACCGCACGTCGGCCATCTGGAGCTCACCGGAGATCAGACGCAGGTGCTCCACGGCGCGCGTCCCGCCGACCGAGCCGTAGCTGACGAAGCCGACGGCCTTGTTGTTCCACTCGGCGTAGAGGAAGTCGATCGCGTTCTTCAGGGCACCCGAGGTCGAGTGGTTGTACTCGGGGGTGACGATGATGAACCCGTCGAACGACGCGATCGTCTCGGCCCACCGCTTGGTGTGCGGCTGGGAGTACTGGCCCATCGAGGGCGGGTACGCCTCGTCGAGGTGCGGCAGCTGGTAGTCCAGCAGGTCGATCAGCTCGTACTCCGCGTCGGAGCGCTGCTTGGCGATCTCGAGCACCCAGCGGGCGACGGCCTCGCCGTTACGCCCCGGGCGGGTGCTTCCGAGGATGATCCCGATCCTGGTCATGTGTGGCGCCTTTCAGAGGTCCTTGCCTGACGACGGGAAACGCTATCTCTGCTTGATTGGTCAAGCAAATACTTGCCGTATGGGCGTGGTCACAACGAGGGTAAGCACTTGCTGAGTCAAGCAAGTATGCTAGGAGGATGTCCAACCCCATCGCAGCGACTCCGCAACCCCTCACCCCGGATGAGGAATCCCTGGTCCGCGCCCTGGGCCAGGTGATGCACGTGCTGCCCCGCGCGATCGACGCGGACATGGTCGGTGACCGTCAGCTGCCGCTCACCGAGTACACCGCGCTGATGAACCTCTCCGAGACACCGGAACGGCGGATGCGCATGAACGAACTCGCCGCGCTCTGCTACCTCTCGCTCAGCGGGATGACCCGCACGATCATGCGGCTGGAGACGCAGGGCCTGGTCCGTCGGGAACGGTGCGAGGAGGACGCGCGCGGCTGGAACGCCGTCCTCACCGACGCGGGCTACGCCCGCCTGGAGGAATCCTGGCCCAGTCACCTGGCCGCCGTGCGGCGCCGGTTCCTCCAGCACTTCGAGGGCTTCGACCTCGCCCGGTTGGCCCGCGCGTTCCAGCAGGCCGGCACGGCAGAGCCGACCGACTGAGGCAACCGCGACCCGGCCGGTCGCCCATCCGGCCTCAGCCGAGCAGCCGGCCCTCGGCCACCAGCGCCCACGCCAGCACGCCGAAAGCGCCGGTCGACGCGACGGCACGAACCACGTTGCCGCGTACCCAGGTGACCTCGAAGCGCGCCCGCAGCGCCGCGAGGTCGGTGGCGTCGTCGACGTCGCCGGCGCGGGCCAGCACGTTGTTGAGTGGCACGTTGACAGCGGCGGTGACGCCGAGCACCACCAGGTACAGCAGCAACCCGGCGACGATCCACGGCAACACCGCCCGACGCTCGGCCCCCAGGTGCAGCGCCGCCGCCACCAGCGTGAACAGCAGCGCGCCGCCGAAGCACACGGCGAACCACCCGTTGAGGATCGACTCGTTGATCCGCCGCATGGCGAGCACCAACGTCCGGTCGTCGGTGCGGGCCAGACCCGGCATGACCGCGTACGCGAAGGCGGCGAACAGCCCGGCGGTCAGACCAGTAGTGAGGGTGGCGGCGAACAGGCTCGCGGTACTCAGAACTCCCATCCGGCTATTGCACCCGTTGCCGTGCGCGCTGATCAAACGCGTTCGCGGTCACCGGGCCGGAGCGTGGGCGGCCAGCGGGTTGATCAGGGTGCCGACGAACTGGAGCGCCGCCGACGGGTCGGCCAGGTCGATCATCTGCTGGTTGTTGCGCAGTTGCAGCCGGTTGAGGCAGGACAGCGTGAACTCCGGGGCGAACAGGTCGTAGTGGCGGACCCGCTCGGCCAGGTGCGGCACCCGGTCGAAGTAGTCGGCGGCGCAGGCGGCGACCGTGCGCCAGAAGTCGTCCTCGGCGAGAACACCGGCCTCGACCAGGACCGCGTTGAGGTGCCGCAGGAAGCAGTCCACCACGTCGGTGAAGATGCTCAGCAGCTTGGTGTCGTCGGGCACCTCGACGCGGATCCGCTCCACCGCCGTCGGCAGCTCCACCCTGTCGCTCATCACCGCGATCTCCTCGGCGATGTCCTTGAAGATCACCCGCTGCACGGTGTCCTGCTCGTCGAGGACCAGGATGACGTTCTCGCCGTGCGGCATGAAGGCCAGGTCGTGGGCGTAGAAGCTGTGCAGCAGCGGGGTCAGGTAGGCGTCCAGGTAACGGCGTAGCCACACCTCGGGCGCCAGGCCGGACCGGGCGATCAGCGCCGCCGCCAGTGAGCCGCCCTCGTCGTCGACGTGCAGCAGCGCGGCCATCGTGGACAGTCGCTGCCCCGGTGCCAGCTCGGGCACCGGGCTCTCCCGCCACAGGGCGGCCAGCATCTTGCGGTACGGGGAGGTGCGCTCGGTCGCCGCCTCGTACTGCCGGTGCCGGTAACCCACGGCGGCCCGCTCGCGGATGACGGTCAGGCCGGTGCCGGTCAGCACCTCGTCGGCGGCGATCAGCTCGGCCAGCCAGTCGTTGATCGCCGGGGTGGCCTCCATGTACGCGGCCGACAACCCACGCATGAAGCCCATGTTCAGCACCGACAGCGCGGTCTTGACGTAGTGCCGACCCGGCTCGCTGACGTTGAAGAAGGTGCGGATGGACTGCTGGGCGAGGTACACGTCCGGCCCGGGGCCGAGGTGCACCAGCCGTCGCTCGGCCAGCTCACCGGCGAAGGTGACCGCCAACTTGTTCCACCACTGCCACGGGTGCGCCGGGATCAGGTGGTAGTCGGCGAGGTCCAGCCCGAGATCGGCCATCGAGGCCGCGAACCGGGCCCGGGTCTCGGCGTCCAACTCGCTCTCGATGAGCGTGTCGTAGTCGAGGTCGGCGGCGCTGCTGAACGTGGCGTGGTCCCGGTGCGCGGCCAGCCACTCCAGCCGCACCGGCGCGGCGGCCTCCGGTGCGTACCGGTGGTACTCGTCGACGCCGAAGCCGAGCCGGCCGTTGTTCGCCACGAAGCAGGGGTGGCCCTCGGTCATCGAGGTCTCGATGGTCTGGAAGTCCGCCTCGGCCAGCTCGGCGGCGCTCGGCGCGGCCTGGGCCAGCTTGTACGCGGTACCCGCCAATGTCGAGGTGATCTCCTCCAGGTAGACCGGGAGCACCCGCGCGGAGAGCCCGAGAGTGTCGCGCAGTTCGACGATGAAATCCACCGCGTCCGGGGTCAGCGAGGTGCCGTCGCGGTGTCGGGTGATGCTGTCCGCGTCGATCTGCCAGTGCGCCAGGGCGAGCACCCGCGCCGCGAACCGGTAGGTGACGGTGCCGTCGTCGCTGGCGATCTCGTACCACTGCCGGTCGTCGGGGCCGGCCACGGCCCGCGGGGTGAGCAGCCGCTCGTGGGTGAACTCGGCGAGCGCCTTGCGAACCAGCAGCCGGTTGGCCCGGGCCCAGCGCTGCGGGGTGAGGTGCCCGACCGGGTCGCCGGAGGCGGGGTACGCGGTGGCGACGGGCGGGTGGGTGGGGACGGCGGTGGTGGTCACGCCGGGGCTCCTTCGGTTCGGTCGGCGGCGGCCCGGTCGGTGGCGGCCTCGAACTGGGCTCGGGTACAGACGCTGAGCAGCGCGTCCTTCTCCGGTTTGGCGATCGGGCCGACGACAGTGAAGCCGACGGCGGCGTTCAGCGCGTGCACGGCGGTGTTGCGCACGTCCGGCTCGACCACCACCCGTCGGGTCGTCGGGTCGTCGAAGAGCCACGCCATCACGGTGCCGATCACCGCCCGGGTGAAGCCGTGCGCGGGCGCGTCGACCGGCGCGCAGAGGAAGTGCATGCCCACGTCACCGGGCTGGTGGTCGTAGAGGCCGACCAGCTCGACGTGGGCCGGGTCGTAGCGCTCGGCGAGGAAGGCGGGACTCCCCCGCCACAGCCCGAGGTACGCGTCGTGATGCGGGTGCGCGGCGATCCGCTGGTACTCCTCGGTGACCTGGGCCAGGTCGGCGTCCTGCATCATCCAGAACGCCGCCTTCGGGTGGGTCACCCAGGTGTGCAGCAGCGCCGCGTCGGCGTCCGGATCGAGCGGCCGCAGCGCGAACTCACCGAGCCGGGCGTCGACCCGGCGGAAGACGGCGGTCACGACGACACCCCGAACTCCTGGAAGGTGATGCTCTTCTCGATCGGGTAGTGCTCCCGGCCGAGCAGCTCGCTGATGATCCAGGAATTGCGGTAGGCGCCCATGCCCAGGTCCGGTGAGGTGATGCTGTGCGTGTGGGTGCCCGCGTTCTGCAGGAAGATGCCCCGCCCGGTGTGGTCGATGCTGTAGTTGCGGGCCACGTCGAAGCGGCCGTGCGCGTCCCAGCGGATCCGGTCCCGTACCGGCGCGAGGAATTCGGGCACCCGGTAGTGGTAGCCGGTGGCCAGCACCAGACCCTCGGTCCGCAGGGCATAGTCGCGTTCCTGCTCGACCTGACGCAACCTGAGCGTGTACTGCCCGTCCTGGTGGTCGGCGCCGACCAGCTCGGTGTTGGTCAGCAGGCGGGTGTTCACCGGCCCGTCGACGCTCTGCGCGTAGAGCAGGTCGAAGATGTCGTTGATCAGGTCGGCGTTGATCCCCTTGAACAGGCCCTTCTGCTCGGACTCCAGCCGGTAGCGGGTCGCCTCGGGCAGCGCGTGGAAGTAGTCCACGTAGTCCGGTGAGGTCATCTCCAACGTCAGCTTCGTGTACTCGAGCGGGAAGAACCGCGGCGACCGGGTCACCCAGTTGAGCTGGTAGCCGTACCGGTCGATGTCACCGAGCAGGTCGTGGTAGATCTCGGCGGCGCTCTGCCCGCTGCCCACCACCGTGATGCTGCGCTTCGTGCGCAGCAGCGAGCGGTGCTCCAGGTAGCGGGAGTTGTGCACGGCATCGCCCGGCAGGTCGGCCACGGCCGGAGGTAGGTGCGGCGGGGTGCCGGTGCCGAGCACCAGGTGCCGGGCCCGGTACTGCACGGTCTCGCCCGTGCTCGTGCTGGCCCGCACCACGTACCGCTCGTCGGCGGGGTCGTACTCCACGGTTGTCACGCTCTGACCGAAGCGCAGGTTCGGCAGTTTCGCCGCCGCCCACCGGCAGTACGCGTCGTACTCGCTGCGCAGCGGGTAGAAGCTCTCCCGGATGTAGAACGGGTAGAGGCGGCCGATCTCCTTGAGGTAGTTGAGGAAGGAGTACGGCGACGTCGGGTCCGCGAGGCTGACCAGGTCGGCGATGAACGGGGTCTGCAACCGGGCCGACTCCAGCAGCATCCCGGGGTGCCAGGCGAGGCTCGGCCGGGCCTCCAGGAACACCCCGTCGAGCTCGTCGATCGGCGCGGTGAGGCAGGCCAGGCCCAGGTTGTACGGGCCCAGCCCGATGGCGATGAAGTCGTGGGTGGACATCGGGGTCTCCAGGCGCGGGTTCGAGGTCACCGGCGTCAGCCGACGTGGCAGGTCAGGCCGGCGTCGACGTGGTCGTGCACGTACTGACCGGCGTGGGTGGCGATCAGGTCGAGCACGTACCCGACGTCGTCGACCGTGGTTTCCGGGTTGAGCAGGGTGAACTTCAGGAAGTGCCGGCCGTCCACCCGGGTCCCGGCGACCACGGCGAGACCGGACGCCGCGAGGGCCTCCCGGGCGTGCAGGTTGGCGGCGTCGGCCAACTCACGGCCGGGGCCGGTGGGCAGGTAGCGGAACACCACGGTGCTCAACTCCGAGCGGGTCACCACCTCGAAGCGCGGGTCCTCGCTGACCAGTCGCCAGGCGTCGACGGCCCGGTCGACGACCTCGTCGAAGAGCCCGCCGAGCGCGTCCGGGCCCATCACCCGCAGGGTGAGCCAGAGCTTCAGCGCGTCGAAACGGCGGGTGGTCTGCAAGCTCTTGTCGACCTGGTTGGGGATGCGCTGCTCCACCATCCGCGCCGGGTTGAGGTAGTCGGCGTGGTAGGTGACGTGCCGCAGCGTCCGCCGGTCGCGGACCAGCAGCGCGCTGGAGCTGACCGGCTGGAAGAACGACTTGTGGAAGTCCACGGTCACCGAGTCGGCCCGCTCGATGCCGTCGAGCAGGTGCCGGCGCGTCGGCGAGACGAGCAGACCGCAGCCGTACGCGGCATCCACGTGCAGCCACACGCCGGCTGCCGCGCAGATCCCGGCCAGGTCGGTGAGCGGGTCGATCGAGCCGAAGTCGGTGGTGCCGGCGGTGCCGACGACGGCCATCACCACCAGCCCGGCCTGCCGGCACCGGGCGATCTCGTCGCGGACGGCGGCTGGCCGGATCCGTCGCCGGCCGTCGGTGGGTACCGCGATCACCGCGTCCGGGGCGAGGCCGAGCAGCTTTGCCGACTTCTGCACGCTGAAGTGACCGGCCGCGGAGGTGAGCACGCGCAGTCGGGGCAGCAGGTCGGCGCGCGCCTCCGGGCCGATGGCGTCGGCGCACGCCTCCTCCCGGGCCAGCAGCAGCGCCTGAAGGTTGGACTGGCTGCCGCCGCTGGTGAAGATGCCGTCGGCGCGGGGACCGAGGCCGATCCGCTCGGCCGTCCAGTCGATCAGCCGGCGCTCGATGAGGGTGGCCCCGGCGCTCTGGTCCCAGGTGTCCAGCGAGGAGTTCACGGCGGTGAGCACCGCCTCACCGAGCAGTGCCGGGATGGCCACCGGGCAGTTGAGGTGGGCCAGGTAGCGGGGGTGGTGGAACCAGACGGCGTCGCGTAGGTAGACGTTCTCCAGCTCGTCCAGGGCGGCGGCGGCGTCGCCCAGCGGCCGGTCCAGGTCCACCCGGTCGACCAGAGGGGCCAGCTCGACCGGGGTGATTCCGGTGCCGGGACGGTCCACTGTGGCAACCCGGCGGGCGACCCGGTCGACGCCGTCGGCGATCGTCCGGCGGTACTGTTCGACCGAGCCGCCGTGCAGCAGCTGGGCCCGCGCGGCGGTTGACGCCGGTGGCGGCGTGATGGTCTCGACGGGGTACGTCGGCACGGTCACTGGTAGTCCTTCCACGTTCTGGACGAGGGCAGCCGGAACCCACCCCGGGCGCGGCGGTGCGCCCGGGGATGTGGTGTTCGTCAGCTGACCTTCTTCGCGTTCCGAATGGCGGTGGCGAGGTTCTCCAGCAGCGGTGCGGAGCCGGCGTACGAGAAGCGGGGCACCGCGTCCCACGGGCTCACCTGGTTGGCCTTGACCGCCGGCAGTTGCTGCCAGGTCGGCTTGGCCGTGAGGTCCTTGGCCTGAAGCGCGGTGCCGCGGTTGTCCAACAGGATCAGGTCGGCCGGGAACTTCCCGGCGCTCTCCCAGCTCAGCGCCTCGAAGTAGTCGCCGGCTTCGAGCTTGGTGGGGACAACGATGTCGACGCCCAACTCGGCGAAGTACATCAGGTCGGTGCTGACCTTCGGGTTGGAGACGTAGAAGAGGTCGGGGCTGCCGGAGCAGGCCATCACCGTGATCCCGGGGTTGGCCTTCACCGCCTGTCGGACCGCCTCGGCGGCGGCCTCGAAGCGGGCCTTTCCGTCGGTGACCTTCTTAGCGGACAGGTCCGCGCCGAGCGACTCGGCCAGCGCCGCGTACCGCTCGATGGGCTTGGTCATCGGCACCCGGGCGGTGGTGATCGCCACGCTGGGCGCCAGCGGGAGGATCTTGGCCTTGCTCTCGTCCGGCACGTACCAGAGCGCGTCCGGGTCGTACATGTGGGTGACCAGCAGTTCGGGGCGCAGTGCGGCGTACTTCTCCAGGCTGAACTCGCCCCACACGTTGCCGAGGATCTCGACGCTCTCGACGTCGAGGTCGCCGGCCTGCGCCTCGGCCGTGCCGTCGGCGCGCCTGGTCTCACCGAAGACGCCCACGAGCTGCTTGTCGAGACCGAAATCGATCAGGGCCGCCGCCACTCCGGTGAAGGCCACCACGCGGGTCGGACGGGCTGCGGCCTCCACCTTCGTGCCGCGGTCGTCGGTGAACGACCAGGGGCCACTTCCGTTGCCGGCGGCGGGTTTCGCGGCGTCGTCCTTGCCACAGGCGGCGAGCAGGGTGGCCAGGGTGGCGGCACCACCGGCGGCCAGCAGGCCACGACGGGAGATGCGGCGGGCGGACAGGGCATCGGGCATGGTGTTGTCTTTCGATCAAGGGTTGGCCGGGGTCGACCAGGGCAGCGGGGTTAGGTTAGCCTAACCTCGGTCATTGTCAACAGCGGTACGCCGTGTCGCCACCACCCCGGAGCCCACACTGGACGCCACACCCACCGTCACCCGACCGGCACCGACCGTGCCGGCCAGGGCGACGGCCGCACCCCCGAGCCGGCGTGGCCGTCGGGCAGCCCGCGCCGCCGGCCTGGTCACCGCCGTGGCACTGCTCGCGGTGATCGTGCTGCTCAGCATCGCGGTCGGCGCGAAGGCCATGCCGCTCGCCGACGTCTGGTCCGGGTTGCTGCACCGCGACGCCACCGAGTACGCGGTGGTGCACCGGATGCGCCTGCCCCGCACCCTGCTCGGGCTGCTCGCCGGCACCGCACTCGGTGTGGCGGGCGCTGTCATGCAGGCCCTCACCCGCAACCCACTCGCCGACCCCGGGCTGCTCGGCATCAACGCCGGCGCGTCCGCGGCCGTCGCCACCGCCGCCGCGTTCCTGGGCGTCACCGCCGTCGGCGGGTACGTCTGGTTCGCGCTGCTCGGCGCGGCGGCGGTGACCGCGCTCGTCTACACCGTCGGCGGCGGACGCGGCGCGACCCCGGCCCGGCTCGCGCTGGCCGGGGCGGCGCTCAACGCCACCCTCTACTCCTACGTGAGCGCGGTGATGCTGCTGGACACCGCGTCGCTGGAGCGGCTGCGTTTCTGGACGGTCGGCTCACTGGCCAGCGCGGACTCCGCGACCGTGACCCGGGTGCTGCCGTTCATCGTCGTCGGCCTGCTGGTCGCGCTCGGTGCCGCCCGTCCGCTGAACGCGCTGGCGCTCGGCGACGACGCGGCGCGAGCCCTCGGCGCCCGACCCGCGCTGATCCGCGCCGCCGTGATCGTCGCCGTCACCCTGCTCTGCGGCGCGGCGACCGCCGCGTGCGGACCGATCGTCTTCGTCGGGCTGCTGGTGCCACACCTGGTCCGCGCCCTGACCGGCCCGGACCTGCGCTGGCTGCTGCCGTACTGCGCGGTGCTCGCACCCGCGTTGCTGCTCGGCGCCGACGTGCTCGGCCGAGTGCTGGGCCGCCCCGGAGAACTCCAGGTCGGCATGGTGACCGCCGTACTGGGCGGCCCGCTCTTCCTGTGGCTGGTCACCCGCCGACCGGTGGCGAAACCGTGAGCGTCGTACGTACTTCATGGGGGTTGTCGCTGCGGTTTCGGCCCCGCGCGTTGGGTGTCGGGGCCGGCGCGGCGGTGCTCGCGGCCGGGTTCGGTCTGGTGGCCCTGGGCAGTGGTGACTACCCGATGGGGCCGGCGGACGTGCTGCGCACGCTGACCGGCGGTGGCACTGTGGCGGAGCAGTTCATCGTGCTCGAGCTGCGCCTGCCCCGCCTGGTCACCGCCCTGTTGGTCGGGGCGGCGTTGGCGCTCGCCGGCACGGTCTTCCAGTCGCTGGTCCGCAACCCGTTGGGCAGCCCGGACATTCTGGGTTTCACCCAGGGCGCGTCGACCGGGGCGCTGGTGGTGGTCGTCCTCGGTGGCGGCAGCCTGGCGTTGGCCGGCGCGGCGGTCGTCGGTGGTCTCGGCACCGGCCTGGTGATCTACGCGCTCGCCTGGCGGCGCGGGGTGCACGGCTACCGACTCATCCTGGTGGGCATCGGTGTGTCCGCGATCCTGACCGGCGTCAACGGCTACCTGCTGACCCGGGCGCCGCTGATGGACGCCGCCCGCGCGGTCCTCTGGCTCACCGGCAGCCTGGACGGGCGAGGCTGGGCCAACGCCGGGCCGCTGCTGGCCGTCCTGGTCGTGGTGGCGCCGCTGGTGCTCGTCGGCTGCGCCCCGGCGCTGCGGATGATGGAGTTGGGCGACGACGCCGCCAGCGCCCTGGGCGTGCCGGTACGCCGGCTGCGCCTGGTGCTGCTCGCCGCCGCCGTGCTGCTGGTTTCGTTCGCGGCGGCCGCCGCCGGGCCGGTGTCCTTCGTGGCGCTCGTCGCCCCGCACGTGGCGAAACGACTGACCCGGGCCCCGGGTCCGAACCTGCTGCCGTCGATGGCCGTCGGCGCGGCGCTGCTGGTCGGCGCCGACCTGGTGGCGCAACGAGCGTTCGCCGGGCACCAACTCCCGGTCGGCGTGGTGACCGGCGTGATCGGCGGCGGCTACCTGGTCTGGCTGCTGGCGATGGAACGTCGGGCGGGCCGGCTGTGAACACCAGTGACGCCCTCGAAGGAGCACCCATGCGACCCGGCGATTCCCGACTCGGCGGCACCGCGCTGACCCTCGCCTACGACCAGCGCACCGTTGCCGAGAACCTGACCGTGGCGGTGCCCGACCGGTCCTTCACCGTCATCATCGGCCCGAACGCGTGCGGCAAGTCGACGCTGCTGCGCGCCCTGTCCCGGATGCTGCGCCCCAGCGCCGGCGCGGTGCTGCTGGACGGGCGGGACATTCACGACCTGCCGTCCCGCACGGTGGCCCGAACGCTCGGCCTGCTGCCGCAGTCGTCGATCGCGCCGGACGGCATCAGCGTCGCCGAACTGGTCGCCCGGGGTCGCTACCCCCATCAGGGGCTGCTGCGGCAGTGGTCCCGCGAGGACGAGCGGGTGGTCGAGGAGTCGATGGCCGCGACCGGGGTCGACGACCTCGCCGACCGGGCCGTGGACGAGTTGTCCGGCGGGCAGCGGCAGAGGGTCTGGATCGCCATGGCGCTGGCCCAGCAGACACCCCTGCTGCTGCTCGACGAGCCGACCACGTACCTCGACATCGCCCACCAGATCGAGATCCTGGACCTCTGCGCCCGCTTGCACGAGGAACAGGGCCGCACCCTCGTCGCGGTGCTGCACGACCTCAACCACGCGGCCCGCTACGCCACCCACCTGATCGCCATGCGCGACGGACGCGTGGTGGCCGCCGGGGAGCCGGCGTCGGTGGTCACCGCCGCGCTGGTCGAGGAGGTCTTCGGCCTCCCCTGCCGGGTGATCGACGACCCCGAGACCGGCACCCCGCTGGTCGTCCCCGCCGCCCGACGCCGCGCCACCACCCTGGCCCCGGAGCCGGCATGAGCGAGCAGAGCGAGCGAACCAGCAAGCACAGCAACAAAGCGTTCGCGCCGCCGCGAAGCGGTGGCGCGAACGCGGAACGCTTCCGGGACCCGTGGGGAGTGCCGCACCTGCGGGCCGCCGACCCGCTCGCGCTGGCGGTGGCGCAGGGCCGGGTGACGGCGTACGACCGGGCCTGGCAGATCGAGGTGGAGCGGCACCGCGCCCGGGGCACCAGCGCGGCGTTCCTCGGGCCCGACGCGCTCGGCTGGGACCGGTTCGTCCGGCAGGTCCGGCTCGACGACACCGCACGCCGCTGCCACGCCTCGCTGGACCCGGCGACCGCCGAGTGGGTGGGCGCCTACGTGGACGGCGTCAACGCCGCTCTCGACACCGGGGCGGCCCGGTCACCGGAGTTCGCCGCCACCGGGCTGAGCCCGGGTCGGTGGGAGCCGTGGACGCCGCTCGCGGTCTGGCTGGGCCACCACATCCTGTTCGCCGGGTTCCCCGGCAAGCTCTGGCGCGAGCACGTGGCGCAGCGGCTCGGACCGGACGCGGTCGACAGCTTCGCCACCGACGGGCCGGCCGTGGCCGGCAGCAACGGGTGGCTGCTGGCCGCCGAGCGCACCGGCACCGGGGCCGCGCTGCTGGCCGGCGATCCGCACCGGTTCATCGAGGATCCCGGCGTCTACCAGCAGATCCGGCTGGCCTGCCCAGAGTACGACGTGGTCGGGTTGGCGGTGCCGGGCGTGCCGGGCATCGCGCACTTCGGGCACACCGGCGGTGTGGCCTGGGCGATCACCAACGCCATGGCCGATTACCAGGACGTGTACGCGGAACGGCTGCGCCGCGACGGCCCCCGGGTCCAGGCGTTCGGCCCGGACGGCTGGCGCACGGCGCACCGCCACGTCGAGATGATCGAGGTGGCCGGGGCCGACCCGGTCGAGGTCGAGGTGGTGGAGACCGACCGTGGTCCGGTGATCGCCGGTGGCCCGGACGACGAGAGTGCCGTCAGCCTGCGCTATCCGCCCCGGGTGCGGGGTGACCTCGGCTTCGCGACGCTGCCGGAGCTGCTGCGCGCCCGCACCGTGGCCGACGTGGACCACGCGCTGCGGCACTGGGTGGAACCGGTCAACGTGGTGCAGGCCGCGGACACCGCCGGAGGGCTGCTGCACCGGGTCGCCGGGGCGGTGCCGGTCCGGCACCCGGAGAACGGCCGGCGGGTGGTCCCCGGCTGGGACGCCGCGTACGCCTGGCAGGGCTGGCACGCGCCGATGCCCCGTGCCGAGGTGCACGGTCGGGCGGTGATGGCCAACGAGCGTGGGTTGGCGGCACCGCTCGGGGTGGAGTTCGCCCCACCGCACCGGGCGCGGCGCATCGCCGAGCTGCTCGACGCCCGTCCGGTCTGGACGGCCGACGAGATGGCGGCGGTGCACACCGACACGTACCTCGGCGCGGCCGGGCCGTTGCTGGCGTTCCTCGCGGAGTCGACGGGGCTCGGTCCGGCCGCCGCCGCGCTGCGGGAACGACTGCTGCGCTGGGATCGCCGGATGGCCGCCGACAGCACCGACGCGGCGGCCTACGCCATGCTGCGGGCGGCTGTCGTACGCCGGATCGCCGCCCACCCGGCGCTGGCCGCGTTGGCCGAACTGCCCGCGCACCCCGAGGTGTTCGCGCCCTGGCTGGCGTTGACGCCGCGGGTCGGTCACGCGCTGGAGCACCTGCTCGGCGCGAGCCCGTTGCCCGGTGTGGACATCGCCGCGCTGGTACGCGCGGCGGCCGAGGAGGTCGCCGACGCGGCGGCCTCGACGCCGCCCTGGGGTGACCTGCACCGGCTGGCGGCGTGGCGGGCCCTGCCCGGCCCGGACACCGGGCCCGGCCCCCGGCTCGACGGGGACCACGACTGCGTGCTGGCCACCTCCAGCGTGCCCGGGGTCACCCACTGGTGCTTCCGAGGGCCGGCGGCGCGCTTCGTCTGGGACCTGGCCCGCCGCTCGGACAGCCGCTGGGTGGTCCCCCTGGGCGCCTGCGGGGTGCCCGGCGACCCGCACCACGACGACCAGAGCGCCGCCTGGCTGGCCGGCGACCTGCTGCCGGTCGGCACGGACTGGGACCAGCTCGTCGAGGAGCCAGATGAGCACTGACGAGCAGCACTACCGCAGTGAGGTCACCGGGTTCGGGGTGGTCACCATCCGCGCCGTGCGACCGGACCACGACGTCGACCTGCTGCACGGGTGGGTGACTCAGGAGCGGGCCCGCTTCTGGGGCATGCGGGAGGCGAGCCGCGAGCGGGTGCACGAGATCTACGCGTACCTGGACTCGCTGAGCACCCACCACGCGTACCTGGTGCACCGCGACGGCGTGCCGTCCGCGCTGGCGCAGACCTACCAGCCCGAGGCCGACCCGGTCGGCGAGTGCTACGACGTACGCCCCGGTGACGTCGGTGTCCACCTGCTCATCGGGCCGCCGGTCACGGTCGAGCGGGGTTTCACCGGCGCGCTGTTTGGCGCGATCCTCGACTTCGTCCTCGCCGACCCGACCCGACGGCGGGTGGTGATGGAGCCGGACGCTCGCAACGATCGTGCCATCGACAGGTTCCTGCGCACCGGGTTCCAACCCGGGCCGCTCATCGAGCTGCCGGAGAAGCGTGCCCGCCTGCTCTTTCTGGACCGTGCGGCGACCACGCGCTGAAGCGGGCACGGCCGCCGGTCGGGGTGCGCGGGGCACCCCGACCGGCGGCTGTGGCGTCAGCGCAGGCCGAACGCCCGGGTGATGTTCTGGCTCACGGTGTTGCCGGCGGTGTCCCGCGCGGTGGTACGCAAGCTCACGAAGCCGGCCTTCGCCGGTGCGGCCAGCGAGGTGCGCCAGCCGTCGCCGTGCCGGGTCAGCCGCTGCTTCTGCCAGGTCGCCCCGTCGTCGTAGGACACCTCGACGGTGACCGCGCCGATGGTGCCGGGGACGTCGGGCAGGTGCGAGGCGACAACGGTCAACGGTGCCCGCCGCGACGCTTTCCCGTCCCGGTCGATGGCCACCTGGTAGTCCAGCTGGATCATCGGCAGCACCGCGGCCGACTCCTCCCCGGTGGCTGCCGAGCTGAAGCCCCACTCGGTGCGGGTCTGCCGGGAGTACGGGTTGGTCCACGCGGCCCTGTCGTTCTCCACCACCAGCCGGTACGGCAGTCGCTGCGCGGCCAGCCCGGAGACCTGGAGGTACTCGGCGTTCCCCCAGTTCAGCTCCTTGTCTCCCTGGTAGAGGGTGGTCCGGTTGACCATGTCGTAGTTCGCGTACGCCTCACCGATGTGGCCGCCACCATCTCCCCAACCGGGCGCGGGCAGGTAGACCGTGTCCAGGTAGCGGACCGGCGTGTAGCTCCCGCCCATCCGGGGGCGCTGGATCGGCCCGAACCAGGTGACGGCGCTCGGCTTGCCGGCCGGGTACGTCGTCGCCGCCATCAGGTGCTGACCGGTCTCGCCGGCGATGAACGCGTCGTCGACCCACCGCTGGTCGGCGCTCACCCAGTCGGTGCGGCGGCCCTGCGCCGGTGCCGGCTCCTGGTTGCTCGACGCCCAGCCGCGCCAGATGTCGGTGCGGAACTCCAACGCCTTGCCCGGCCGGTAGTTGCGGAACTCCACGTCGACCCGGGCCAGGTCCCGCTTCGTGGGTCGGTAGGTGAGGTCGGTCGGCACGGTACCGGTCCAGTGGTGCGCCACGTCGTACAGGTAGGTGGTCTCCGGATGCGACTCGACGGCGAGGCGCACCGCGCCCCGCTCCAGCGCGGCGATGAGCTGGTTGCCCTCGTCGGCGCCGAGGGTCGCCACGGTCACCGGGGCCGGGCTCTCCGGGCCCCACGCGAACTCGTCCCACGGCTGGAGCCGACCGATGCCGTCGTTCACGACGAGCAGCAGCTTCGCCCCGGCCGCAGCGGCGGCCTGCGCCTGGGCGGCGATGTCCACACTGTCGCTGCGGCGCACCACCACGGCCCGGTCCCGGACCGGCCGCTTGGCCAGCCCCGCCGCCGACGCGTCGGCGACGTACACCGCGTCCAGCTGACGGCGGCCGGCCGGCAGCGCCGGAGTCGCCCGCTTCACCAACAGATCGTCGTACGAGCGACCGCCCGCCGAAACGGTCAACGCCGGCTGCTCCAGACGCCACCGGGCACCGAACTCGAACTCGCCGTCGGTCACCGGACGGCTGGTCGGCAACGCCCACATGCTGTCGTACGAGTCGTCGGGCAGCACCTGACTCTCGGTGAGACCGTTCTTCGTGGACCGGTGGATGTCCATCCGCAGGGCGCTGGCGGTGGCCTCCTGCGGCGCCCGGGCCTGCACCTGTCGGGCGGCGCGCGCGTCCAGGGTGACGGTGCGGTCCCGGTCCAGGTTCACGTCGGTGAAGCTGAGCATCGCCATGCCCTTGGAGTGCGGCCCGTGCACGCCGCGCACGTCCGCGGAGATCCAACCGTTCCAGCTTCCCACCGGCAGCCGCAGCATGGCGGTGCCGCTCTCGGGCAGGTCGACGGCGGTGAAGAGGGTGTCGGCGGTGAGGATGACCTTGCCAACGAGCGGCTTGCCGTCGCGGTCCTTGGCGACCAGCGTCAGGTTCTGCCGCTGCCCCTCCTTGCCGGCGCCGATCAGGGTGCGCCCGCGCACCGCACCGGTGTCGTCGGTGGCGACGATCATGCCGCTGACCTGCTTCTCCACCGGCAGTTTGTCGTACGCGGCGGTCACCGTCACGGTGGCGGTGCCGCCCGCGGGCACGGTGACCCGGTCGGCGGAGAGCGCGAACAGTCCGGCCGGCGCGGTGGCCGCGTCGACGGCCAGCCGCAGGTCGACCGACGCGCTGCCGAGGTTGGTGTAGGTGACCGTACGGTCGACACTCATGCCCGGCTGCTGCGGCCACGCCTGGAAGCCGGAGTAGGCACTCGGGGTGGCGAAGACGGTGGCGTGCGCGGCGGCGACCGCGTCGACCCGGCCGGCACCCGCCTGGTACGGAGTGTGCTCGGGAGTGGCCTTGACCGTGCTGACCAGCGCTTCCTTGATCCGCTGACCCGTCCAGTCCGGGTGCGCGGCGGCGACCAGCGCGGCCGTACCGGCCACGTGCGGGGTGGCCATCGACGTGCCGCTCATCAGCGTGTAGTCGCCGGAGCCGCCCCGCACGAGGTGCGAGCGGGCCGCCAGGATGTCCACGCCCGGGGCGGTGATCTCGGGCTTGAGCCCGCCGTCGCCGGCGCGTGGCCCCTGGCTGGAGAAGTCGGCGAGGTGATCGGTGTTGTCCACAGCGCCCACCGTGAGCGCGGAGTTGGCGGCACCCGGGCTGCCGATGCTGGCCGGGCCGCTGTTGCCGGCCGCGATCACGAAGAGAGCGCCGGTCTCGGCACTGAGTCGGTCGACCGCCTGGCTCATCGGGTCGCTGCCGTCGGTGGCCTCACCGCCCAGGCTCATGCTGACCACCCGGGCCTTCTGCTCACGGGCCGCCCACTCCATGCCGGCGATGATCCACGAGTCCTGTCCGCTGCCCTCGCTGTTGAGCACCTTGCCGATGTGCAGCCGGGCACCCGGTGCGACGCCCCGCTCGGTGCCACCGGAAGCGGCTCCAGTGCCGGCGATGGTCGAGGCGACGTGCGTGCCGTGGCCCTTGTAGTCGAGGATGTCGGGCTCGCTCGGCACGAAACTGCTGGACTCGACGATCTGACCGACGAGATCCGGGTGTTCGGCGTCCGCACCCGAGTCGAGCACCGCGACGTCGACACCGGTCGCGGTGTTGCCCTCGGCCCACAGCTTCGGAGCGCCGATCTGCGCGGTGGACTCGGCCAGGTCCGCGTGCACCCGACCGTCCAACCAGACCTTGGCGATGCCGTTCGCCAAGGTCGGGGCGGCACCCGCACGACGGGCCGTCGAACCAGCGGTCAGCGCGGTCCAGAACCGGTCGGCGGTGGCGCGCTGACGGGTCAGCGCCGCGCCCTGCACGCTGTCCAACTGGCGAACCAGCGTGGCGCCCTCGACCGTAGGGCGGGTGCGGTTGCGGGCCGCCGCGTCGGTCATCGTGACGATCAACGGAAGCGCGTCGGTGTGCGCGTCGTCGTAACCGTCGGCGATGAGGTCGGTGACGTTGAACAGTTGCCGGTCCAGCACGCCACTCGTCACATAGGACAGCGCGGCGTCCGGGTAGACGTAGGTGTCGCCGTCGCGCACGGTGCGGTGGAAACTCGGGGTGCTGCCGTCCGGCCGGCGCACTGTCGACACCGTGCTGCTGTCCGCCGCGGTGGTGACGGTGACCGTGTCACCGGTGATCAGAGTGACGGTGGCCGCGCGCCCGGCCGCGGCCGGGGGAAGGCCCGCCGCGCGGTCGGGTTCGTTGGGCGGGGCGGCGGACGCTCCCGCGCCGGGTGGGGTGAACCCGGCCGCCAGGCTGAGGGCGGCGCCGAGGGCGATCAGCCCGGATCGGCGGCGCCGGTGAGACAGAGCCACGATGACCTCTTTGTGTCGAGAAGTGGTACGCACCACAGCATCGACGCAAATCCCACCCCAACCACGCCCCGCCCCCGACGCACCTACGCCATGGCGCAACCCCGCCACCCCAGCCCGCCACCCCCGAGCTCCCCCGCTCCCCCGCCCTTCCCGCCCCCGCGCACCCTGCCGCGCCCGCGCCCCGCCCGCGACCCCGCCCTGCCCCGCACGCGCCCCGACCCCGCCCTGCCCCGCACGCGCCCCGACCCCGCCCTGCCCCGCCCTGCCCCGTCGATCTTGCACTTTCTGTCGTGACCAAAGTCGCGAATCGGGACGGATCGACGACAGTAACTGCAAGATCGACGCTGGGAGGGAGGCGCGGGAGCGAGGGAGGCGCGAGAGCGAGGGAGGCGCGAGAGCGGGAGGGCGGGGGCGGGAGGGCGGGGGCGGGAGGGGTTAGGAGGAGGAGGGGCGGGTCAGGGTGGCTAGGGCGTCTAGCTGGGTGGGGTCGGAGAGTGCGGAGCCGACGGCTACGACGCGTACGCCTGCTTGCAGGAACGCGCCGGCGTTGCTGGCGTCCAGGCCGCCGGTGGCGACGAAG
Organism: Micromonospora sp. NPDC047644; assembly: GCF_040704315.1. Classification (NCBI taxonomy): domain Bacteria; kingdom Bacillati; phylum Actinomycetota; class Actinomycetes; order Micromonosporales; family Micromonosporaceae; genus Micromonospora; species Micromonospora sp. NPDC047644. Next base: position 282,529 of record NZ_JBEYSY010000002.1, on the reverse strand, counting down.
CGCAACTGCGGCAGCGGACCGGCGACGGCTTTGAACCAGGCCGGCCCGAGGGAGATCGCGGGGAACGCCTTGAGCCAGGTGAGGCCGTGCCGCAGTGCCTGCTGGGCCTCGGTCGGGGTGGCCACCCCGGGCAGGTGTGGCAGGCCACGCGCGGCGGCGGCGTCGGCGACCGCGAGGTCCAGGCCGGGCGCGACGGTGAACCGGGCGCCCGCGTCGGCCGCCGCGGCGACCTGTTCGACGTCGAGCACGGTGCCGGCGCCGACGATCCGGTCGCGCTCGGCGCCCGCCTCGACGGCGGCCCGCAGCGCCGGCACCGCGTCGGCGGTGGCCACCGGAACCTCCACCACGTCGATGCCGAGGTCCCAGGCACGCTCGGCGAGCCGAACGGTCTCGGCGACCGGCAGGCCGCGCAGGATCGCCATCACCCGGGCGCCGCCGAAGATGTGATCGAAGTCCGGTGTGGTCATGGTGCACTCCATCCGATGTCGCGGTGGGACTGTTGCTGCTGGTCGGGTCGCAACCCGGCGGCCCGGCTCAGGTCGTCGCCCCCGGGTGGGTCAGGTCGAGCGGCGACCAGGCGTCGGCGGGGGCGTCGACGAGTTTCTCGAACCAGGCCCACGGCGGTACGGGGGCGTTGTCGCCGCTGCTCGTCAACGCCTGGGCCGCGACGAGGTGGCCGAGGCGCAGCCGTCGCACCGGGTCGAGGTCGCGGAGCAGCCCGGCCAGGTAACCGGCGGCGAACGCGTCTCCGGCGCCGACCGGCTCCACCACGCTCACCCGGGGCGCGGGCACGAAGACCGGCTCGGCGTCGCGGACCAGTGCGGTGGCGCCCACCGCGCCGTCCTTGACCACCACGGTCCGCGGATCGGGCAACAACTCTCGGACGGCCGTCGGGTCGGTGGTGCCCCAGAGGGTCTCCGCCTCGTCCTGCCCGACGAAGACGAGGTCGCAGCGGTTGGCGAGGTCGCGCAGCACCGGTGCGGCCTGCTCGGCGGACCACAGCCGGGCCCGGTGGTTGACGTCGAAGCTGACCAACGCCGGTGCGAGCGGCCGGTCGGTCACCGCGTGCTCGACAAGCGCCCGGCAGGACGCCGAGAGCGCCGGGGTGATTCCGGACAGGTGCAGCACCCGGGCACCGGCCAGCGCCGGGTCGGCCAGCGTGGCGGGGTCCATCCGGGCGGCCGCCGACCCGGCCCGGTAGTAGTGCACGGCGGTCCCCTCCGGGCCGGGGTCCTTGACGTACAGGCCGGTGGGGGCGGCCGGGTCCACGCAGACCTGGTCGACGCGGACGCCGGCGGCGGCGACGTGCCGGACGACGGCCCGACCGAAGGGGTCGTCGCCGACCCGGCTCACCCAGGTCGTCACGTGTCCCAGGCGGGCCAGGTAACCGGCCACGTTGGACTCGGCCCCACCGACGGAGACGGCGACCCGCTCGGCGTGCTCCAGCGGCTCCCCCGGCGCGGGGCAGAGCACCACCATCGTCTCCCCCACCGCTGCCACCTCGATCGACGGAAGGCCGGCCGGGTCGCTCGGCTGGTCAGGTCGGGGGGCGGTCGGCATCGGGCACACGTCCTCGCGGCGGGGGTGCTGGGCGTCGCCGAGCCTAGGTGTCCCGCGCGGGGCGGGCAAGCGGTGTCCCGCCGGTCAGGGCACCGTCAGCCCGTACGCGGCCAACACCTCCGCGATCGGCTGGTAGTAGGTGGTGCCGCCGGCCGTGCAGTTGCCGGTGCCGCCGGAGAGGATGCCGATGATCCTGCCGGTGGAGGCCACGTAGAGCGGTCCGCCGCTGTCCCCCGGCTCGGCGCAGATGTTGGTGCGGATCAGGCCGTAGATCACGCCGGTGGCGTAGTTGACGGTCTGGTTGAGACCGGTGACGGTGCCGCAGCGCACGCCGGTGGTGCTGCCGCTGCGGCACACCGCCTGACCGATGTACGCGCTGGCGGGGCCGTTGATGGTCAGCAGGCCGGGGTAGGTGTAGACCGCGCTCGGGTGGGCGATCCGGCCGGTGTAGCGGATCAGCCCGTAGTCGTTGGTGGGGTAGCTGGTCGCGGTGCGGGTGCCGAGCACCGTGGTCTGGGCGCTGTCGGCGTACCAGGTGGCGGCGGCGGCGGTGCAGTGCCCTGCGGTGATCACGTAGTAGGTGCTGCCGCTGCGCGCGTTCGCGCCGAGCGAGCAGCGCGCGCCACCGCCGCCGTAGATGCCCTGCCCGCCGGCGATCAGGGGGCGCAGCGTTCCGGGTTCGCGGCGCAGCAGCACGCCGGCCCGGTCGGTCACCACCCGCAGCGCGGCCACCTCGCCGGGGGCCACTGTGTCGTCGACGGTGAGGGTCATCCGGCCGGTGGCGGGGTCGAGACCCCAGGCGGTGCCCGCGGTGCGTACCCCGGTCAGCGTGGCCGTCGGGTCGGCGGCGGGCGCGGCGGCCCGGTCGGGGACGGCGGCCTGCGCCGCGCCGGGCGCGACGAGCAGCAGGGCGGTCAGGACGAGGGCGACCAGCGGGGAGCGGCGCATCCGAACCTCCGAAGAGATCGAGATTATTGGATGCGGTCAAGCATCGCCCGGCCTCCGACGCCCTGGCAACCTCCGGCCGCCCGCTTCCCCGGCCGGCGGGAATCGCCGATCCGGGGACGGGCCGCGCCGGCACCGCCGATAATCCTCTTAAGACAGGGCGGGAGGCCCGGCATGAGCACCGGAGGCACCGCGGCACTGGTACGCCGGCCGGACGGGTCGACCCGGGCCACCCTGCTGGAGTTGCTCTTCGACGTGGTCTTCGTGGCGGCCCTCGCACTGACGTCGACGCTGTTGACCGAGCACCTCTCCTGGTCCGGCGGCGCGAAGGTGCTGCTGATGTTGACCGCCATCTGGTGGACCTGGTCGGTCACCGCCACCACGACCGAGTTCTACGACCCGCAGCAGCGCCCCATCCAGTACATCCTGATGATCGCCATGGTCGGCTCGGTGGGGATGGCGGCGTCCCTGCCGATGGTCACCGACGGACACGCGTTGATCTTCGCGGTCGCGTACGTCGGTACGCACGTGCTGCGCGGCATCATCCTGATCACGTCGCTGCAACGGCAGCGCCACCGGGTGGCCACGATCCGGGCCGCCCGGTTCCTGTTCTGGTTCCTGGTGTCCGGTGTCTTCTGGGTCGCCGGCGCGGTGACCGGCGAGGTGAACTGGCCGCTCTGGGTCATCGCCATCGCGATCGACCTGCTCTCCGCGGCGGCCCGCTACCCGACACCCCGACTGGGCCGGGTGCCGATCGACCAGTACGAGCGGACCACCGGGCACCTGGGCGAGCGCTACCAGCAGTTCGTCATCCTGGCGCTCGGCGACATCATCCTGGTGCCCACCATGCGGGTCAGCCGTACCGACCTCGACGGCGTCCGGGTCACCTCGTTGTTCTGCGCGTTCGCCGTCATGCTGCTGATGTGGCAGGTCTACGTCTTCCGGGCCGGCGAGTTGCTGGAAGCCGGGGCGAGGGCGGGCCGGCCGGCGCGGGTGGCCCCGTACACCCATCTGGTGATGCTGGCCGGCGTGGTCGGCACGGCGGCCGCGTTCGACCTGGTCGTCTCGCAGCCGACCGGGACGACACCGGCGCGGTGGCTCCTGCTGATCATCGGCGGTCCGATCCTGTTCGTGATCGGCCGCGCGCTGTTCACCCTGTTGGTGTCGACGAAGCTGCCGTGGTGGCGGATGGGCTGCCTGGCTCTGCCGCTGCTGGTGCTGCCCTGGGTCGGTCACTGGCCGCCGGTGCTGGTCACCCTGGCCGTGGCGGTGGCGCTGGCGGCTCACGTCCTGCTCCCCGGAGCGGCCCGGGAGACCACGCCGGGCCTGCGGTTCCGGCAACCCGGCGACTGACCCGGCCCACTCAGGCGACGTGTCGGGCGGCCCACTCGGCGAGGTCCCGGGCGCACGCGTCCACCGACTCCTGCCAGCTCCGGGCGGCGCCGTCGCCGGCCTCGTCGCTGACCTGCTTGACCAGCCGGCACGGCACGCCGGCCTGCGCCGCGGCCCAGGCCACCGCGTACCCCTCCATGTCGACCAGGTCGGCGCGCCGCGCCAACCGGTCCCGCTCCGCGTCGTCGGCCACGAAGGTGTCACCGGTCGCGAGCACCACGCCCTCGGCGGCCAGCGACAGCGGCGCCCCGTAGGTCTCGCCGGTGAGCGTGCGCAGCAGGTCGGTGTCCAGGTCGTGCTGAAGCACTGTGGCCACCTCGTGGATGCCGGCCAACCCGGGGCGCAACGCGCCGGCCGTACCCAGGTTGAGCAGCAGGGCGGGGCGCGGCCCGGCGGCCAGCACCGCGGCCACCGCGCTGGCGGCGTTCACCTTGCCCATGCCGGTGAGCAGGACCGGCAGCTCGGGCGGCAGGTAGCGGGCCTCCTCCCCGACGGCGAGGACCACCAGCGGACGATCGGCGCGGACCGTACCTCGAAGATTCACCGGAGCATCGTACGAGCCGACCGGTGGGCCGTCGACTGTCAGTCGTCGGTGAAGCCGTACAGCACGAAGTCCTTCTCCGCGCCACAGGCGATCACGCGGGTGTTCCACGAGCAGGAGGAGCTGCGCACATCCTTCAGCTCACCCAACTCGTGGACCTCCCCGGACTCGGCCCACACCCCGGCCAGCACCCGGTTGTCCGCGACCACGCTGGGCGCCTTGGCGAAGACCAGCAGGTTGCCCGCGTCGAGGCGGACCGCCACTCCGCCCCGGTCCCGCAGCACCGGCTTGCCGGCGGCGTCGAAGACGGTGACGGTCGGCTCCGGCAGCTCCCGTTGGGCGAGCACCTGCTCACCCGACGGAACCAGAGCGGTCACGCCCGGCGCCGACCAGCTGACCATGCGCTCACCCTCGGTGACCGCCACCACCTCGGTGCGGGCGACGTCGTTGTTCGGCACCTGCAACAGGCAGGCCCGCCGCTCACCGCAGGCCACCAGTTCCTTCGGGCGGTACTCGTCGTTGCCGGAACGGTGCAGCACCACCGGCTCGGCGTCGGAGTTCAGGTCGTACGCGAGCAGTTGGTAACCACCCTCGTTGGCGGCGACGTACAGGCGGTCCTCGTGGGCGACCACCAGGTCGTCGAGGTCGGCGACGCTGCCCCACTGCCGCAGCACCGCGCCGGATGCCATGTCGAGCAGCCGCACCGACCGGTCCGCGCCCACCTGGACGAGTCGCCGCCCCTTGCCCGTCCACGGGTCGCGGGGCGTGCCGTCGAGGAAGGCCGGTCCGCCCGCTGCCGCGTCGGTGCCGACCGGGCGGACCACGGTACGGCCACCGGCGTACTGGCCGCGGGGGTTGGGCTCGGTCCACTTCGCCGAGCCGTCGGTCAGGCGCAGACCGACCAGTTCGTCGGCGGTCCGGTCCACCAGCACCGCCGTGTCGTCGGCGAAGTAGACGTCGTCGTCACCCCGCAGAAGGCGTTGCCAGCGCTGCTCGCCGGTGCGGCCGTCGAGGACGGCCAGCGGTCGGGGGGTGCTGTCGCCCGGCGCGTCGGCGAGGACCGCGACCGCCCCGGGGACGGCGACGATCGCCTCCCAGTCGTCGGCCCGCACGTCGGTCTGCTGGCGCCACAACTCGCGGCCGTTGCCCGCGTCGACGGCGACCACCTCCAGCCGGTCGTCCGGCAGCGCGAACGCCAGGTAGGCCCGGTCGTCGAGCACCGCCGTCCACATGTCGAGCGGCCGTTCGGGGCCGGCCGACAGGCGGGACAGCTCGCGCAGCGAGGCGAACTCCAGATCCGGGTAGCGGTCCCGGGTCAGGTAGAGCGTCGCCGCGGTGGCCACCCCGGCCAGGGCCAGCGCCGCGCCGAGCACCAGCCAGCGCGCCCGGGGCCAGCGGGTCGCGCCGGCCGGCGGGGTCGGGGTGGCGCCGGCCAGGCCCGGCCCCGGGGGCGGGCCCGCCGGCGGGGTGGATCCCGGCCAGGGTTGCGACGGTACGACCGGCGCGGGGGCTCCGGCGGGCGCGGGCGCACTGACGGGGCTCGGCATCGGCGGGCTCACGGGACGTGACGCGGGCGGGCTCACCGGAGGTGGTGCGAGCGGCGGTCCCGCGTACGCCGGGAGCGGCTTGCGCAGCGGCAGGTCGGTCAGAGCGCCCTCGGCCACCGGCAGCTCGGGCTGGTCCAGCACCGTCGGCGCGATCCCCAGCTCGGCGTGGAGCATGCGGGCCACCAGCGGGATCCGTGACGACCCGCCCACGAGGAACAGCCCGTCGAGCTGGTCGGGGCGCAGCCCGGCGGCGGCGATGACCTCCCGGGCCCGCTGCACCGCCCGGCGCAGCAGCGGCGTGGCCACCCGCTCGACGTCCGCCCGGGTCAGCTGGATCGTCTCGGCCACTCCGGGCACCGCTACCGGGGCGACAGAAGACCGGGACAGGGTTTCCTTCGCCCCACGTACCTCGTCCCAGAGCCGGACCTGGTCGCGGCGCTGCGCCGGATCCGCCGGTCGGGTGAGCCGGTCCCACTGCCCGGCGTGCCGCTCACCGACCAGCTCGCCGACCCGCCGCACCAGCGCGGCGTCGAGGTCCAGGCCGCCCAGGTCGGGCAGGCCACCGTCGGCGACCACGCTGAAGCCCGAGTCACCCCAGGGGTCCGCGCCCTCGTTGCGCAGCACGGCGACGTCGAGCGTCCCGCCACCGAAGTCGAACACCGCGATCGCCCCGCCGACCGGCACCGGGCGGTGCAGCACCTGCGTGTAGTACCGGGCGGCGGCTACCGGCTCCCGCAGCAGCCGGGTGCCCGGCGGCGTCGGCCCGGCGAGGGTGTGCTCCGCCGCCTGCGGCCAGCCCGCCCGCAGCAGCGCGTCGGCGAGGACCTGCCGCCGCGTCGCGTCCCAGGCGGCCGGGCAGGTGACCACTGCCGGTGGCAGGAAACCCACAGCGCCCACGGCTGCCCGGCCGACCGCCGCCAGCACCGCGGCCAGCAGGTCGGCCGGCGGGTACGCGCGGTCGCCGAGCTGCACTGTCGGCTCGTCCACCCGACGCTTGGGGTTCGCCTCGAACCGGGCCGGGTCGGCCTGCGCCAACCGGCGGGCGTCCCAGCCGGTGTGCAGGGTGCCGTCCGGGTCGGCGTACACGGCGGACGGACTGAGCGGTTGACCGTCCATCAGCAGCGGACGGGTCCGCCCGTCCGGCCAGCGCAGCACCGCGACGGTGTTGGAGGTGCCGAGGTCGATGCCGAGGGCGTAGCCCTCGTGCTGGCCTGCCATTGCCCGATACCTCCGCCGCGACGAGGGGAACTCGACCCCGCATCGTACGCAGGCCACGCCGCACCGCTGATCACTCGGTCCGGGGTGGCCGACGGGGTCGGTCAGTGGGTGGAGTGGACGCCCACCACCTCGTCCTCGCTGGTCTCCCCGGTGAGCTGGAACCCGAGTTTCAGGTAGAACTGCTCCGGGCCGTCCGGCCCCGGCTTCCACGTCGTGTGGACGCGGTCGTGCCCACGTCGGCGGGCCTCGCCGCGGACGGCCTGGACCGCGAAGCGGCCGTACCCGCGGCCCTGGTGCTCGGCGGCGATGTTCAGCCGCCACAGCCCCGAGCGCCTCTCGTCCGACCGGGCCGGATCCCACACGATGTCGAAGAAGCCCATCAGGAAGCCGACGATCTCGTCATCCTCGACGATCAGACGCGGCCACGCGATTTCGGGCTGCACGTACGCCTCGGCGAGGGACCAGGCAACCGGAGACGAGAACTTCTCCTGGTCGGGCCGCACGCTCACCTGGCAGGCGGCCTCCACATTGTCCTGAGTGATCGTCTCCAGTCTCGGCACGCCGGTCAGCCTACCGAGCGGGGCTGCCCAGCAGACCGTCGAGCAGACCGCGCAGACCGAACTGGAACCAGGTGTCCAGGTCGGTGTCGGGTCTGGTCTGTCCGGCCGCGGTCAGCCACTGTCGGTCCCGGGTACGGCCGGTCCGCTCCAGCCGGGTGCGGGTCGCCGACCACCAGGCGTGGTAGGTGGCGTCCCCGGGGTCACGCCTGATCAGCAGGGCCATCCCCTGGACGTAACCGCTGAGCGCCAGGTAGGCGCGGAACGCCTCGGCCGGTGCGTATCCGGCGGTGGTGAACGCCGCCACCACCCGGTCGACCATGGCGAGTACCGCCGGTCCGGTCGGCGGCCGGTCGGTGGCGAGGATCGCCAGCAGCCAGGGATGGCGGCGGTACATCGCCCACTCGTCCCCGGCCAACCGTTCGAGCCGTTGGCGCGGGTCGCGCGGTAGTGGCGCGGTGCCGGGCGCGCCGGTGGCGGCGATCTGCTCGGCCATCGCGGCGAGGAGGTCGGCCCGGTTGCGGACATGCCGGTACACGCCGTGGGCGGGCAGGCCGGCGCGTTGGGCGAGGACCCGCAGCGAGACGGCGTCCAGGCCGCCGGCGTCCGCCAGCTCGACCCCGAGGGCGACCAACCGGTGGCGCGGGTCGCCGCCGGTCGGGGCGGGCAGGTCCCGAATTCGACGCGGGCCGCTGGTGGGGCCGTGCTCGCGACGTCTCCGGTAGGCGCGGGCCTGACAGCTCCGGGAGCAGTAGCGGCGCGGGCGCCCCCGACCGGCGCTGACGGGCAGCTCCGCGTCGCACTCGACACACCGGGCTTCGAGCACCCCGCCTCCCATCTCGCGGAACGCGTCGGTCACCGTCGTCGGGCGGATGTGTCGTCGAGCGGGCGGCCGGCGCGGCGCACGATGGAGCCCCCCGGGTGGCTCACGGTCGGATCGGAGCGTCCGGATCGGCAAGTGCGGCGCGGAGCAGCCGGAGCTGCCCGATCTCCGCGGCGTTCTTCATCAGCTCGGAGTTGACCCAACCGATGGTGTGCGTGACGGTGTGGTCGGCCGCGTCCGGCCAGGGAAAGGTCGCGACGCGGTCGAGGTCACTGTCGCCGATCTGGTCGAGCAGACCCAGCCATTCGGTACGCAGGCCACGCAGCCAGGCGACGCTCGGCTCGCCCGCGCCCGGCCAGAGGACGGCCGTACGCTGCCGGGCTGGCACCCCCCGCAGATGGTCCATCGTCACAGTCCACCACCAGCCCAGGTGCCAGGTGAGCCAGGCGATGGTCGGCACCGGGACCGGGTCGGGTTCGGTGTCGGCCCAGTCCGGGGTCCAGGTGCCGTCGGTGCTCTGCCGCACCGACCAGCAGTGGGCGGCCGGCTCCCAGAGGTAGTCCGCCGAGTCGAGTCGCTCGAGATGGTACTCGAACAGCGACCACGTCAGGTCGAACTGCCAGCGCAGGAGGGACAGGGGCGGCACGGACATTCCGGGATTCTCGCGTGCCGCCGGTTGACCGTCCAGCGGATAACCCCGCCCCCTCACCCCATAGGGCGGGTGGCGGGCTCGCCGTCGGCGGCGGTGGGGCAGCGGTCGGAGAGGGCGTAGCGGAGCAGGACCACGTCGCCGATCTGGCGGGCCTCGGCCAGGCGGGCGCGGCGGCCCGGGTGCCAGGGGAAGCGGCCCTCCCCCACGAACCGGGGCGCCCGACCGTCACCGACGAAGAACGGGGCGACCACCAGGTGCAGCTCGTCGGCGAGGCCGGCGGCGAGGAACTGGGCGTGCACCGTCCCGCCGCCCTCCACCATCAACCGTTGTACGCCCCGCGCGGCCAGGTCGGTCAGCAGCCACCCCGGGTCGACAGGCTCACCGGCGTCGACCACGGTGGCCAGCCGCCCGACCCGCTCCTCGGTCTTCTCCAGCGCGCCCGTGGCGCAGTAGACCAGCCGGGCCGAATCCCCGGCGGTGAAGAAGCGGGCGGTCGGGTCGAGGTCACCCTGCGCCGTCAGGGTGACTTTGGTCGGTGAGGCGGGCCGACCGGCCGCCACCCGCTCGGCGCGGCGGCTCGGCGAGCGCACCAGCAGCCGAGGGTCGTCCCGCCGGACGGTGCCGGCGCCGACCAGGATGGCGTCGCAGCTGGCCCGAACCGCGTCGACGCGGTCCAGGTCCTCCTCGTTGGACAGCAGCAACCGCTGCTCGGACGCATCGTCGATGTACCCGTCGATCGAGGCGGCACAACTCAGCAGCACGTACGGCCGCGTGGGCCCCGGCCGCCAACTCATCGGGAGACGGGCCGCTCAGGAGTACGACCCGCGAGCACATCCGCCGCCTCGACCGCCTCGACCTCCGCCGCCTTGGCGGCCTTGGCCGCCAGGTAGCCGGCGTTGGCCGGCGACAGGAAGACGCTGGTGAGCACCCGTTCGGCGACGTCCACGCCCAACCGGGTCAACTGCTCGGCCTTGTCCGGGTTGCTGCTGAGCAGTCGGACCCGCGGCACACCCAACGTGGCCAGCATCTGCGCGGCGACGGTGTAGTCCCGCTCGTCCTCGCCCCGGCCCAGCGCGACGTTGGCCTGGTAGGTGTCCAACCCCGCGTCCTGCAACGCGTACGCGTCGAGTTTGGCGTACAGGCCGATGCCCCGGCCCTCCTGTCGCAGGTAGAGCAGGAAACCGCCGGTCTCGGCGATGCGCTGCACCGCCTCGCGCAGTTGCGGACCGCAGTCGCAGCGTTGGCTGCCGAACACGTCGCCGGTCAGGCACTCGCTGTGCGGGCGGACCAGCGGGGCTGCTCCCCCGGCGCTGAGCCGGTCCAGGGCACCCGCCCAGTCGCCGAGGCCGAGGGCCAGGTGCTCCCGACCGTCCACCAGGCCCTTGAAGGTGAACACCCGGGCCGTCGTGGTGTAGCCGTCCGGAAACGCCAACGGCACCGTGACCTGCGTGCGGATCGAGGCAACGGGCAATGCTTCGGGCATGGGACTCCTCTGTCCGGCGCCACCGTCGTCCGGCGACGCGTACCGTCTCACAACCGACTCAACATCCGCCGCCGGAGGCGGCTTCCCGGGCGGCGAGGGGAACTCGACGTCGACGGGCCAGCAGCACGGCAGCCCCGGGCAGGCTGGCCACCAGGACCAGTGCGCCGTAGACGGTGGCGGTGGCGACGCCCTCGGCCGCGCTGAGGCCGGCCGCGCCGAACACCCATGCCGCCACCCCCTCGCGTGGCCCGAAGCCGGCCACGTTCAACGGTAGGCCCATCGCGAGCAGTGCCAGCAACGTCAACGGCAGCAGGCGGGACAGCGGGGCGTCCGATCCGGCGGTGCGCGCCGCCACCAGGAAGGTCGCGAGGTGACCGGCGACCATCACGGCCGAGGCGACCAGCACTCCGAACCAGGTACGCCGCGCCAGGAGCCCCGACCGTACGTCCGCCACGGCGGTGCGCAGTGCCGTCGCCCAGCGCGACCCGCCACCGTTCGGGAGGACCCGGGCCACCAGCACCACGGCCAGCCCACCGGCGACGAGCAACGCGGCGGCGACCGGCAGGTACGGGCGGACCGGGGACGGGAAGGCGGCGAGCACCACCAGCGCGACCCCGACCAGGACCACCTGCCCGGCGGCGCGTTCCCAGACCACCGCGCGGATGCCCCGGCTGACGTCACCGGCGTCGCGGCCGTGGCGTACCGCGCGGTGCACGTCGCCGAGCACCCCGCCGGGCAGTGTGGCGTTGAGGAAGACGGCCCGGTAGCAGTGCGCCACAGCGGTCGCCAGCGGCAGGCGTACGCCGAGGCCACCGGCGACCAGGCTCCACCGCCACGCCGCGCAGACCGTGGTGAGCACACCGATGACCAGCGCCGCCGCCAACGCCGGCGCGTCGATCAGTCGCACTCCGGCGAGGAACGGGCCGCTGCCCACCTGCCACAGCAGGACGGCGAGCAGACCCACCCCGCCGACCACTCGTGCCCAGGCCCAGAACATCGGCGCTGGCCCTCCCCTTTGAAGATCGTCCACTTGCCCTAGTCCACGTACCCAGGGCGTGAACGGTTCATCCACCGGCGAGGAGGTCAGTGTGTTCGACAATCACCGTGAGCCGGCCGGCCGCCGCCTCGGCCAGCCGACGGCGGGCGTACGCCTGGGTGGGTTCGGCCAGGTCGGGGCGCTGCTCGCAGGCGGCCCCGAGCCACCCTCGGAACCATTCGGCAACCAGGTCGGCCTGCTCCGGGCCGAGACGCCACGGGCTGGGCCGTTCCCGCACGTCGACGCCGTGCCGGGCGAACGCGGCGGCGGTGGCGGCGACGGCATCCGGGCCGAGCAGCCGCCGGCCCTCGACGGTACGCCGCTGGTGGTCGTTGAACGCGGCCTCGACCGCCTCGTCGAGCGGGTCGGCCGGGGTGAACCGGACCCGCCCGGTGACCGAGATGGCGAACAGGGCCGGCCGGCCGACGCACGCCGCCACCACCCGGTCGACCTCGTGGGCGGTGAGCATGTCCAGCAGCGCGGACGCGGTGACCAGGTAACCGTCGGCGAGGTCGGCGGCGGTCAGCCGGGTGAGGTCGCCACAGCGGGTGTGGACGGTGACCGGGGCGCCGTCGGCGGCGGTCACCCCCCGCATGCCCTCGGCGGCGCGGGCCAGCAGGTCGGCGTCGCGGTCGTGCAGCACCCAGTGCTGGGGTCCGGGCAGCCGGGCGGCCAGCCAACGGCTCATCGACCCGGTGCCGCTGCCCAGGTCGTGGATCACCGTCGGGGTGTCCCCGGCCAGCCGGCCCCGGACGGCATCCACCAGGTCCTCGGCGCGCGCCGCCGCGTCGGCCGGCTCACGCAACCGCAGCCAGTCGGCGAACGGCAGGGTCTCCTCGGCGGTCATTCCGCCACCTCCTTCAGCACTCCGGCCAGCAACGCGGTGGTAACCGGCCAGTCGGTCAGGGTGTCGCGCCGGGCGAGAGCGGCACGACGCAGCCGGGCGCGCAGCCCGTCGTCGTCGAGCCAGCGGATCAGGGCGGCGGCCAGCGCCGCCGGGTCACCGGGTGGGACCAGCAGTCCCGGGCGCTCACCGTCGGGCGCCTGACCGAGCGCCTCCGGCAGCCCGCCCACCTCGGTGGTCAACACCGGCAGGCCGCGGGCCAACGCCTCGGTGACGACCATGCCGTACGTCTCGCCCCTCGACGGCAACACCAGCAGGTCGGCGGCGGCGTACGCGTCGTCCAACCCCGCGCCGGTCACCGGGCCGACCAGTCGCACCCGCTCGGTGAGGCCCGCTCCGGTCAACCGGTCGCGCAGCCGGCGCACGAGATCCGGTTCCCGGGCCAGAGTGCCCGCGCAGACCATCGTCCAGGACCTGCCGACCAGCGTGGCCATCGCGTCGACCAGCACGTCGTACCCCTTGTGGTGGGTGACCGCCGCGACGCAGAGCAACCGGTCGCCGGCCACCGAGCCGGCCGCGGGCGGCGCGGGCCGCACCCCCGGCGGCGCGGCCCGCACCCGGCCGGCGAGGGCCGGGTGCCGGGCCAACAGGGCGCGGCGGGTCCACTCGCTGGTGGTGACGACGGCCCGGGCGGTGGCCAGGGCGCGGGCCTCCGGCTCGTCGTCCAGCGGCAGGTGTACCAGCAGCACCAGGCGCAGCCGACGGGCGTGCGGGGCGAGCAGGTCCGGCACGGCCGAGGCGATCAGGCCGTCGATCAGCACCACGGCGTCGTCGGGCGCGGCGGCGAGCACCGCGCCCAGCGTCGCCCGGTCGGTCGGGTCGGGGTGCGGCCACGCGCCGGGCACCTGATGCTCGCGCACCGACCAGCCGCGCTCGCCCAGCCCCGCGCAGATCCGCCGGTCGTAGGAGTTGCCGCCGCTGGGCGTGGCCGGATCGTCGATGTCACCGGGCAGGACGACGTGTACCGCCCGGCCCGCATCGGTCACAACGACCGCTCGTAGCTCGCCCAGGCGATGTGCGACTCGTGCAGGGTGACAGTGATGCCGCTCAGGTCACGCGCCCCGGCCCCCAGCTCACCGGCGTGCACCCGCTCGACCAGCCGGTCCGCGACCGTACGGGCCAGCACCTCCGTGGTGGTGTTCACCCCCGCGAAGGCCGCCTCGTCGTCGAGGTTGCGGTAGGTCAGCTCGCTCAGCACGGCCCGCAGCTGCTCGGTGGCCAGGCCGATGTCCACCACGATCCCGTCGGCGTCCAGGTCGGGGCGGCGGAACGTCGCGTCCACGACGAACGTCGCGCCGTGCAGCCGTTGGGCGGGCCCGAACACCTCGCCTCGGAAACTGTGGGCGATCATCATGTGGTCCCGAACGGTCACGCTGAACACTGTCACTCTCCGTCTTCGTAGGTGATGAGGTGGCAGAGCGCGGGCAGGTCGCCCGAGGTCAGTCCGGCGAGCACGTCGGGCAGCTCCGCGAAGCGCGACGCGCCGGTGATCAACGCGTCGAAGGCCGGGTCGTCGAGCAGGTCCAGGGCGAGCGCCAGTCGGTCGGCGTAACTGCGCCGTCCCCGTCGGGCGGGTGCCACCATGCCGACCTGGCTGCTGCGCACGCTGAGTCGACGGGAGTGGAACGCACCGCCCAGTGACACCTGCACCGGGCGGTCGCCGTACCAGCTCAGCTCGATGACCGTGCCCTCCGGGGCGAGCAGGTCCAGTGACTGTTGCAGGCCGGCGGCGGTGGCGCTGGCGTGCACGACCAGGTCCCGGTCACCGCGGGCGTCGGCCGGGCTGGCGAAGTCGACACCGAGGGCCCCGGCCACGCCGGCCCTGCGCGCGTCGGTGTCGACCAACTCGACGTGCACGCCGGGAAACCGGGCCAGCAGCGCCGCGACGCAGCAGCCGACCATGCCCGCGCCGATGACGGTGACCCGGTCGCCGACCAGCGGCGCGGCGTCCCACAGCGCGTTGACGGCGGTCTCCACAGTGCCGGCGAGCACCGCTCGGGCGGCCGGCACCCCCTCCGGCACCGGGACCACGGCACTCACCGGCACGACGTACGCGCTCTGGTGCGGGTGCAGGCAGAACACCGTTCGCCCGAGCAGCACCGGCGGGCCCTGCTCGACGACGCCGACGCTGAGGTAGCCGTACTTCACCGGGCCGGGGAACTCGCCCTCCTGAAACGGCGCGCGCATGGCGGCGTACTGGTCGGCGGGCACCCGGCCGGCGAAGACCAGCGTCTCGGTGCCCCGGCTGACCCCGGAGTAGCGGGTCCGGACCAGCACCTCGTCAGGGCCCGGGGCGGTCAGCGACACCGGCCGGATCTCGGCTACGCCGGGTTCGCGCACCCAGCAGGCGTACGCCTCGCGGTTCACCGTCGCGCACCTCAGCTCTGCTCCGGGGCCGAACCGATCGGCCGTGTCGGGTCCCCGGTCGGGGGTTGTCGATCATAAACACGGAAGTTCGGTACGCACAGTTCGAAGCTCGTCCGGCAGGACCGACATTCAGACAAAACCGGCATAAGGGTGCTTCTGCCCCTATAGGCTCCCCTGGCACATTTGAACCAACGGGGGCGTGATGAGGAATTCGTGGTGGGGCAGCCGCAGGTCACGGGCGACGGCGCTGACCGCTGTCGCGGGTGTGCTGGCGCTCAACGGTCTGCTGGTGCCGGCTGGGCCGGAGCGCATCAATCCGGTGCTGGCCGCCGTCGACGAGGCCATCGGGCCCGTCGACCCGGTCGCCGAGGCGCTGAGCTTCGGGGTGATGACCGAGGGCAACGCCACCGTGAACAACGACGAGAACGAGGGAACCCTCGCCGTCGGCGGTGACCTCACCTTCGGCAACTACCAGCTCGCCGGGGTGACTGCCGGATCGTTCGTGGTGCCCGGCGACGCCAACCCCAGCGCCCTGGTCGTGGGTGGACGGGTCAACTTCGCCGGCAGCGTCGGCGGCAGCCGCCTCCAGGTGCTCTCCAACGGCTACGCCAAGGTCGGCAACCTGACCGGCGCCGTCGTCCGTAACACCGACAACAACGGTGCCCAGGTCAACACCCGGATCCTGCCGACGAACGACTACGACGCCTCGCCCCGCGTCGAGTTGGTCACCCGGCAGCCGGTGCCCAGCGTCGGGCCGACCTCGCCGATCAACTTCGCCGGCGCGTTCGCCGCCTTCCGGACCACCACGGCCGGGCTCGCCACCTGCGACAACACCGTGGTGCTGCGGACGCCGAACGGTGACGTGCTGCCCCGACCGATCCCGCCGGGCAGCAACGCCGTCGTCACCCTGACCCCGGGCGTGACGAACGTGCTCAACCTGAGCGCCACCGACCTGGCCAACATCGCGATCCTGACCTTCGCGAGCCAGCCGACCGCCGACACGCCACTGCTGGTCAACGTGGACACCACCGGTGTGGGCAACACGTTCGCCTGGACCGCCCCGAACTTCGCCGGAATCGGCGGGCCGCAGGCGCGCTACGTCCTGTTCAACTTCCCGACCGCCACCGCGCTCACCCTCACCCCGAACGCCGCCACTGTCGAAGGCACCATCTACGCCCCCAACGCCAGCCTCACCGACCTCTCCTCCAGCAACACCGAGGGCAGCGTCATCACCCGTACGCTCGACCACCGCGGCGGCGAGATCCACTACTTCCCGTTCAGCACCACGCTCGCCTGCGAGGGTGCCACCCCGGCCGACATCGCCCTGATCAAGTCGTCGACCACCACGCTGATCACCACCGTCGGCCAGCAGGTGCCGTACTCGTTCCACGTGGTCAACACCGGCGGCACTCCGCTGACCAGCATCTCCGTCACCGACGTGCAGACCCCGCCGTCGTCGAACGCCAACCTCGGCCCGATCACCTGCGCCGCCACCACACTGGCGCCCGGAGCGCAGACCGCCTGCACGGCCACCTACACCGTCACCCAGGCCGACCTCGACAACGGCGGGGTCACCAACGTCGCCACCGCACAGGGCAGCCCACCGACCGGTCCACCGGTCGTCTCCGGCCCGAACTCCCTGACCATCCCGGCGCAGGCGCTCACCGCCGCCGTCAGCGTGGTCAAGTCGTCCACCACCACGTCGATCACCACGGTCGGGCAGCAGGTGCCGTACCGGTTCCTGGTCGCCAACACCGGCGGCCTGACCCTGAGCAACGTGGCCGTCACCGACGTGCAGACCCCGCCGTCGTCGAACGCCAACCTCGGCCCCATCACCTGCCCGGTCACCACCCTCGCGCCCGGCGCGAGCACCACCTGCACCGCCACCTACACCGTCACCCAGGCCGACCTCGACAACAACGGCGTCACCAACGTCGCCACCGCGCGGGGCACTCCGCCCGGCGGCGGTACGCCGGTCACGTCGCCGCCGTCGACGCTGACCATCCCCGAGGCCGGCCTGCTCGCGTCGATCGCCATCATGAAGACCTCGACCACCACGTCGATCACCACTGTCGGCCAACAGGTGCCGTACCAGTTCCACGTGCTGAACACCGGCGGGTTCACCCTCACCGGCGTCAACGTGACCGACGTGCAGACGCCCCCGTCGTCGAACGTCAATCTCGGCCCCATCACCTGCGCCGCCACCACCCTCGCGCCGGGCGCGCAGACCCTGTGCACGGCCACCTACACCGTCACCCAGGCGGACCTGGACAACGACGGCGTCACCAACGTCGCCACCGCGCACGGCACCCCGCCCAGCGGCACCCCTGTCGACTCGACGCCAGCGACGCTCACCATTCCGGAGAGCGGTCTGGTCGCCTCCATCGCGATCCTGAAGTCGTCCACCACCACGTCGATCACCACAGTCGGGCAGCAGGTCCCGTACCGGTTCGACGTGGTCAACACCGGCGGATTCACCCTCACCGGCGTGACCGTGACCGACGTGCAGACCCCGCCGTCGTCTAACGTCAACCTCGGCCCGATCACCTGCGCCGCCACCACCCTCGCGCCCGGCGCCACCACCACCTGCACCGCCACCTACACCGTCACCCAGGCCGACCTGGACTTCGGCTCGGTCCGGGACAGCGCGACGGCGCAGGGCACACCGCCCGGCGGTCGGCCGCCCGTGCAGTCGCCGCCCTCGACGCTGACGATTCCGAGCGACGTGGTCGTTCCCGGCATCTCACTGGTGAAGTCGTCCACCACCACGCAGATCAGCAGCGTCGGCCAGCAGGTGCCGTACCAGTTCCTGGTGGCCAACACCGGCGGCGTGACCCTCAACGACGTGAACGTGACCGACGTGCAGACCCCGCCGTCGTCGAACGCCAACCTCGGCCCGATCACCTGCGCCGCCACCACCCTCGCGCCAGGGGCGAACACCACCTGCACCGCCACCTACACCGTCACCCAGGCCGACCTCGACAACGACGAGGTCACCGACGTCGCCACCGCGCACGGCACACCGGCCGGCGGTGACAACCCGATCGACTCGACACCGTCGACGCTGACCATCCCGGCGGCAGACCTGATCCAGTCGATCTCGTTGCTGAAGTCGTCCACCACCGTCTCGATCACCACGGTCGGTCAGCAGGTGCCCTACCGGTTCCTGGTGGCCAACACCGGCACCGTGACGCTGTCCAACGTGAACGTGACCGACGTGCAGACCCCGCCGTCGTCGAACGCCAACCTCGGCCCGATCACCTGCGCCGCCACCACACTGGCACCCGGCGCGAACACCACCTGCACCGCCACCTACACCGTCACCCAGGCCGACCTCGACAACAACGGGGTCACCAACGTCGCCACCGCACACGGCACACCGCCCGGCACTGAGGAGCCCATCGACTCGCCACCGGCGACGCTGACCATCCCGGACGCCGGGATCGTCGCCAGCATCCAGGTGGTGAAGACCTCCACCACGGTGTTGATCGACGTGGTCGGGCAGCAGGTGCCGTACCGGTTCCACGTGGTCAACAACGGTGGGCTCACCCTGACCAACGTCAACGTGACCGACGTACAGACCCCGCCGTCGTCGAACGCCAACCTCGGCCCCATCACCTGCGCCGCCACCACCCTCGCCCCCGGGGCGAGCACCACCTGCACCGCCACCTACACCGTCACCCAGGCTGACCTCGACAACAACGGCGTCACGAATGTCGCCACCGCACACGGCACACCGCCGGGCGGGGGTACGCCCGTCGACTCCCCGCCGTCGTCACTGACCATCCCGCAGTCCGGGCTCGTCGCCATCATCGAGGTGATCAAGTCGACGACCACGGTGGCGATCGCCGCGCCGGGTCAACAGGTGCCGTACACCTTCCTGGTCGTCAACAGCGGCGGCTTCACGCTCACCAACGTGACAGTCAACGACACGGTGCTGCCGCCGTCGGAGCGCGGTGTGCTCGGGCCGATCACCTGCGGCCCGCAGAACATCCCGAACGGCGCGGTGACCTTGTCGCCAGGTGCCTCCATCCAGTGCCGGACGACCTACACGGTGACCGCGGAGGACTTCACCGGCTCGTCGCTGCGCAACGTCGCCACTGCCACCGGTACGCCGCCGTTCGGGCCGCCGCCGGTCTCCCCGCCGTCGCCGGTGGACATCCCGATCCCGCACCCGGCGATCGCCATCACCAAGTCGGTGACGCCCACTGTGGTGTCCGCGGCCGGTGACGTGGTCACGTACCGGTTCGTGGTGAGCAACACCGGCACCACATCGCTCAGCGCGGTGACGGTCGACGAGACGGAGTTCTCTGGCACCGGGACACCCGGGGCCATCACCTGCGGCACCCCGCCGGTCGCCAATGGCACGGTCACCCTGGCCGCCGGAGAGAGCACCACCTGCACGTCGACCTACGCGGTCACCGCCGCGGACATCGAGACCGGCCGAATCACCAACACGGCGGTCGCGGCCGGCACCCCCCCGACCATTCCCGGTCAGGACCCACCCGCACCGGTACGCTCCGCGCCGGCCTCAGCCGAGGTCACGGCCACCCGGGGCGCGGCGATCACGGTGGTGAAGTCGAGCAGCACCGCCAAGATCGTCCGGCCGGGGCAGCACGTGCCATTCCAGTTCGTGGTCACCAACACCGGTCAGGTGCCGCTGACCGGCGTGACGATCACCGACGCCCCGACCGCACCGGCCTCGGCGGCCAACCTCGGCCCGATCACCTGCGGTCCGGAGCGGACCCCGAACGGCGCTGTCACCCTTGCCGCTGGCGCGGCCGTGACCTGCACGGCGACGTACACAGTCAGCAAGGCCGACTACCACCACGGGTCGCTGCGCAACACCGCGACAGCGACCGGCACTCCGCCGGGCGGACCGGCGCCGATCTCACCCGAGTCCACGATCACCATTCCGGTGAAGGGCAAGCTCCCGGTTACCGGCACGTCGTTCCCGGCCGGGCTCTGGATGGGTGCCGGCGTGCTGGCGGTGCTCCTGGGCGCGGCGCTGCTGCTGGTCGTCCGGCAGCGCAGACTCCGCGCCTGACGCGGACCTGATCGCGGGGGTCGGACCGGAGGGGAACCGGTCCGGCCCTCGCGGCACCCCGCCATGACCACGCGGCAGCTGAAAGGCCGGTCGGGTCAGGCTTGACGCGGGGTCGGACGGCCTACTGGAGCGCCTCTCGGGCTGGCACGGTTGCTGTACCTCGTTGCGGTACCGCTGGCCTCAGATGAGGCGCTGGATGCGGACCTTGGGGCGCTCGTTCCTGAGGTGGCCGTGCTTGTGCTGGCGGACCTGTTCGTCCCAGACCTCTTGGTCGTAGTCCGGGTCCGGTGGGATCCACTTGTGCGAGCCGTCGCTGTAGTGGAACTTCTCGTCACCCGGCCGCAGGATGCTCACCGGGTCCAGCCGAGGAATCGGTAGTGCAGGTGGCCGGCGGGGACGTGGGCCAGATCCTGTGCGGCGTGGACGAGATGGGCGGCCAGGTAGAGGGCTAGTGACACCGGTGCTGGGTCGTACTCGGCTCGCAGCTCTCGGCGCCGGGTCTGGCATGGCCACTGCCCCGCACAGCCGCCGCACGTCCAGGCCGGCTTGATCGGGTGGTGAGTGGTCCCTGCGGGCCGTCCTGGCTTGGCCAGTGACCGCGGTTGATCGGGATGCGGTGGCGGCTTCGGCATGGCAGATCGCCTCCGCATCGGCAGACCCGTCGCCAGTGTCGCCAGGACCAGACCGGCCGGTGACGGCGAGCGAGAGTCAGCGCCACTGCCAGCACGTACTCGTCGTACGAGACTCGATTCACGGGCTCGCCTTTGCCCGCTCGCGCCAAGGCTTGCCCTACCCATGTCGATGGGAGCATTGCCTTCTCCTTGCGCCGGAGCGATCTGGAGGCGTGGATGCCCGAACGCGGGGGACGCGCCGAACATCCACGCCAGTGAGGACGGCCCACAGCGCCAACCGAGGGAATCGACCTCCTCGGCAACCTCCCATAGGTACCGTTGGGTAGGCAAGGGCTGACGTAGGTGGTCTACTCGTGTTGCCAACCGAGGAGAGCCACGTGCCGCCGCGTTACCGCTACGAGCAGATTGCCGACGACCTCGCCGAACGCATCGCGTCAGGCGAGTTCCAGCCCGGCTCCAAGCTGCCCAGCCGGCGAGAGTTGATCGAGCACTACGGGGTCACCGAGCCGGTGATCGACCGTGCCATGCAGGTACTACGGATCAAGGGGATGACCGAAACGCTTCCGGGCGTTGGCGTCTTCGTCGCCGAATAGATCCCTTCGCAGAGCCGGCCGCCGCGCCCGCGACATCTCGCTGACAACTCCGTGCGGCGCGTCCGCACACGTCCGGGAAGGGCTGCAGGCTCGGAGGTTAGTCCGTACCAGCGCGCCTCAGGGGCGCTGCCGTCCGGCGCGGTTGCTGTCCAGCGTTGCTGTCGACAACCGTTCCGCCAGCGCCCCAGATAGGCCCCGCTTCAGGCAGCGGACGTGAACTATCGGTCGCTTCCATCTGGTGGCCGGGCCGCCTCGCAGTCAGCGCCGCTGGGAATCAGCCGCGATTACTGTGTAGCCCAGCGGCTGCGTGGAGCGAACCATCCAAGGTCGGGAAACCACGCGATGCATCGCCCGAGCGGGTAGGCCCACACCCACAGGTGCGTGATCTTCTCGGTAGCTGCGGGGGCTCCGTCGGCAGCTCGCTGTAGCCCTCGTCCAGTGCATGCCAGGCGGGCCATGGCGTGCTGAACGAGAAGCCTATGAAGGCGTGTCGCTCGTCGGATCCCGTGATCGCCAGCTTGCGCCGGACATCGAGCCGTCGCTCATCGCGCACGAACGAGGCAAGGTAGTCGCCAAAAAAGGCCCAGTCCAACTTCGCCGGACCACCGATCCCCTCGGCGGCGATGTGGATCACTGGCGTCTCTGCTGCCCGGGTCCCCCTCGACGCCAGCCGTACCACCCCCGCCTCAGCAAGCAGGCGAACATCGGCGTTACGGTGTTGCTCAAGGCGTTGGTCGAACACGGCGATCTCGAACGTGTCGCCGCTTGCATCGAGCTTCTCGAGAATCGGCGGTAATGCTCGTTCTAACCTGCCGACTCGGGCCGTTGCTGCCAGGGTGACCCACCAGACCCTTCCCAGGGTTGGGGCGGTCATTTGGAACTGACGCTTGAGCACTTCACTGCCGAGAGCGGCGTAGGCCTCGGCTAGGTCCTGAGTAATCTCACCGTACGCGGTTCGACCATCCCGATACTCGATCCGGAGATCCGGCATACCGTCGGCACTGCCATCATCTTGAAGCACCACGTACTCACCCGTGAGCCGGGCTACTACTCGAGCGGCGGCACCCTCGAAGTCGCCTTCATAGCTCGACCAGTCTCGGAGGCGCTTCCGCTCAGACCGAAGGTCATCGGGGTATCCAGGGATGTACTGGCGCACAGACGCACCTTACTTCGAGGACGCTGAAGGACGGGCTGCTGCCAAGCGGACCTTGCTACGTGCAACCGCCGACCTACGCATCACGAGTCTCGCGGCCTGCTCGCCAGCGTGGTCCTAGTCCTCGTCCACCTGGGTCTGGGTCCGTCGCCGGTCGTCAACTTGGCTGGTCCGTTGGCTGATCGCCTACCACACACGGTTTAGGGAAGCAGGTGCTCGTGGCGGGCGGGAATGGCGTCTACCAGTAAATGCCTATCAAAGAGGACGACGTGAGCAGCCAGTACATCGTCATCACCGGGGGACCCGGCGCCGGAAAGACCACGCTGATCGACAGCTTGCGGCGCGCCGGCTACGCCTGCGTCGACGAAGCAGGACGACAGATTATCCAGGACCAGCTGTCGATCGGCGGTCAGGCCCTGCATACCACCGACTCACGGCTGTTCGCCGAGATCATGCTCAGCTGGGAGATCCGCTCCTACCGCCAAGCCAGCCAGCATCCCGGACCCGTCTTCTTCGACCGAGGAATCCCGGACCTGGTCGGCTACTACCTCCTACTCGGCCAGCCCGTTCCCGCGCACGTGACAGCCGCAGCGCAGTTGTTCCGATACCACCAGCGTGTGTTCACCGCCCCGCCCTGGCCGCAGATCTACACCACCGACAGCGAACGACACCAAGATTTTTCCAAAGCGGCACGTACCCACGACGCCATGGTCACCGCCTACACCCAACACGGCTACCAGCTCAGCAACCTGCCGCGCAGCGATGTCGCCTCCCGCGTCGAGTTCGTCCGGCAACAGACAGCAGCCATCGATCATGGATCTCCCGGCTCACCTGGCCCAAGCTGCCCCGAGTAACGAGCCGTCCCTTCGTTTTTCCGAATGGAGCCTCCACATACCCCACCGTCCTGACTGCCTGCTGCCGGCCCGCCCACCGGGGACCGGGTAACCGCTTGGTCCGCCTCGTCAAGACGGACGGCGACGCGCACCACGTACTCCCGGCCATCTCGGAGTCGTTGCGCCCCCACCGAGCGGAGGCACTGCAACCGCCATCCACCGGCGAGGCGGGCTCAGGCAATCAAGCGGTCAGGACCCTGGTGAAGAACGCCAGGGTGTCGCCGATCAGCGGCTCCAGCGGCACCCCGCCGAAGCAGTGGTCGGCCCCCTGCACCACCGACAACTCGACCTCGGTTCCCGCCTCGGTCAGTGCTGCGGCAAGCTCTCTGCTCTGCCCCACCGGTACGACCAGGTCCTGGTCGCCGTGGATCAGCAGCATCGGTGGGGCCTGGTCGGTGACGTAGGTGATCGGGCTTGCCGCCCGGCCCAGCTCCGGGTTGTCCGGCAACGGAGCGCCGATCAGAAGTGACTCGGGCGAGTCGGCCGCGTCGTGGTCGATCGTCCCGGACGGGTGTGCCTGCGACTGGATGGTCAACAGGTTCGACGGCGCGTACCAGCAGACCGCTGCCCGAACGCGGGTGTCGTCCTGGTCGTCCCCCGTCAGCGCGACCATCGAGGCCAGATGCCCACCGGCCGACTCGCCCCACACCCCGATCCGCTCGCCGTCCACGCCCACCTCGTCGCCGTGCCGGCGCAACCAACGCACCGCCGCCTTGACGTCGTCGAGTTGGGCGGGAAACTGTGTCTCCCCGCTGAGCCGGTACTGCGCGGAGGCGACAGCGAACCCGGCCCGGATGGCGGCGGTGAACGGGTCCACCGTCATCAGCCAGTCCGGTGGCTGCTTGGGCGAGCCGAACTGCCACGCGCCGCCGTGGATCCACACCAGGACCGGGGCCGGTCGGGGTGCCGTCACCGGCACGACGAGGTCCAACGTCAGCGGGCGGAAGCCCGGCACTTCGTGCACGACGATGTCGCGGTGCTCAATCCGATCGTTCCAGCGCGGGGGTTCCGAATCGGTCATCGCGTCATCGTCGCACCGACAGTCCGGACGTGCCGACCAGCCGACCATCCCCGGACCGGAACCACCAGCGTCGGTACGCTCCGCGCCGGCCCCCGCCGAGCTTACGGCGACCCCGACGGACAGACAGCCCATTGATACGGTGGGTTACGAGGGGTGTCTGTTGCGTTCGGGGGCCAGGACCGGGCCGAGAAGAGAAGGATGGAGCAGCACATGATCGTTCCGCAGGGGTTCCGCGCGGTGGTCGCGAACGCCGGGCTCAAGGACGACGAGGACGACTTCACCGCCCTGGTCTCCGAGGTGCCGGCGGTCAGCGCCGCGGTGTTCACCCGCTCCCGGTTCGCCGGCCCCAGCGTCCTGCTCAGCCGTTCGGCGGCGTCGACATCCACCGCCCGCGGCGTCGTGGTGCTCTCCCGCAACGCGAACGTGGCCACCGGCAAGGAAGGGCTGGAGAACGCCCGCGAGGTGCGGTCCACTGTGGCGCGCGCCGTCGGTCTCGCTGACGACGAGCTGCTCATCGCGTCGACCGGGGTGATCGGCAAGCAGTATCCGATGCCGAGGGTCCGACAGCGCCTGGCCGAGCTTCGGTGGCCCTTTCCGCCCGCCGATTTCGACCGGGTCGCGCGGGCGATCATGACCACCGACACCACGCCCAAGGTGGTGCGGGCCAGCTGCGGAGCGGCCAGCATCGTCGGCGTCGCGAAGGGCGTCGGCATGATCGAGCCGAACATGGCGACCCTGCTGACGTTCTTCTGCACAGACGCCCGCATCGAGCCGGCCGACCTGGACCGGGTGTTCCGGTCGGTCATCGCTCGCACGTTCAACGCCGTCAGCATCGACACCGACACCTCCACCAGCGACACCGCGGCCGTCTTCGCCAACGGCCTGGCCGGGCCGGTCGCGCTGGACGAGTTCGAGCAGGCGTTGTATTCCGTCGCACTGGACCTGGTGCGGATGGTCGCCCGCGACGGTGAGGGTGCCAGCAAGCTCATCGAGGTCCGGGTCAGCGGTGCCCGCGACGGCGACCAGGCCAAGCGGGTGGGCAAGGCCATCGTCAACTCGCCGCTGGTCAAGACAGCCGTGCACGGCGCGGACCCGAACTGGGGCCGGGTGGCCATGGCGGTCGGCAAGTGCGAGGACGACGAGGACATCGACCAGCAACGGGTACGGATCGGTTTCGGCGGCATCGAGGTCTATCCGGCGCAGGCCACGGAGGAGACCCTGGTGCGGCTGCGACGTCACCTCGAAGGCGACGACGTCGTGATCGAGGTCGACCTGGGGATCGGCGCCGGCGCCTTCACCGTGTACGGGTGCGACCTCACTGACGGATACATCCGGATCAACGCCGACTACACCACCTGAGCGGCGATGCGTCCGGACGGTACCCACGAGGTACCGCCCGGACGCTCATGGCCGAGCCGCGCGGGTCAGCGGGACGCCAACAGGAACACCCCGACCAGCGCCAGGACGACACCTGCCCACTGCACCCGGGTGGCGCGTTCACGCAATACGACCCGCGCCAGCAGGAGCGTGCTGACCGGGTAGAGCGATGCCAGCAGGCCCACCACGGACAGGTAGCCCTCCCGGACCGCCAGCAGATACAGCACGCTCGACAGCATGTCCAGGCCACCGGAGAGCAGGGCCAGCAGCACCGTTTTGCGGGGAGCTCTGATCGGCCAACGACCGATCGGCCAGGCGAGCACGAGGAATGTCAACGAGGCGCATCTGGCGGCCACCAGCGGCCACAGCCCGGACCCGTCCCCGGTACGGGACAGCAGCACGAAGAACAGGCCGAAGCCGGCACCGGCCGCCAACGCCCCGGCCACGGTCCGCAGGTGCGACTGTCGACCCGGCCGGTCGCCGCCCGAGGTGACCGAGACGCAGGGGATGGCGATCAGTCCGCAGGCCAGTCCGGCCGCCCCGATCACCGACACGGTGTCGCCACCGGCCAGGCCGACGAGGACGGGCAGGATCGCGGCCATGGCGGCGGTGGTCGGAGCGACAACGCTCATCACTCCGTGGGCGAGGGCGTGATAGAGCAGCATGGCGCCGACACTGCCGGCCAACCCGGCCAGTGCTCCCCAGCCGGCGTCGGCGGCCCGGAGGTTTCCGCCGCCAACGGTCCCGACGAACACCACGGCGGTCGCCAGCCCTGCCATGTTCGACCAGAGCACGACGGTCACCGCCGCGGCGCGCTTGGTGGCGAAGCCGCCGACGAAGTCGGCGGCTCCGAGGACCGTTGCCGACGCCAGCGACATCAGAATGCTGAACATGTTCCGCCTTGGGTTGTCGGTGGTCGGATCAGTGGGATGTCAGATAGCCCCCCATGGACGTGAAGTAGGCGCGCGCCGGAAGCTGCGTGCCATCGTCCGTGCGCACCTGGAGGATCCTCAACCCCTGCTCCCGTCCGGTGTGGGCATCCGGTCCGCACACCACGACCACGCCGTCTCCGTCCGGGCAGAAGATCCGCCCCGGCGTCCCGCCGTAGCGCTTGGACGACACGGCCGCCGCCGTCACCCGCAGCCGGACACCGTTGTGGTAGGCGAAAGCGTTCGGGTAGGGATCGCTCTGCGCCCGGATCAGATTGGCCAACCGGTCGGCCGGCCACGTCCAGTGGATGCGGCTGTCCTCCACCGATCGCTTGTGGAAGAACGTCGCCTGGGCCGGGTCCTGGCTGATCCACTGCCCGGTGCCGCTCTCGATGAGGTCCAGCGCCGACAGGGTGATCTCCGGGAAGATCTCGACGGTGCGCTCGAACAGGTTCGTCACAGTGTCCGTGTCGCTGACCTCGACCCGGCGCTGCAACACGATCTCGCCGAGGTCGAAATCATCGTTCATGAAGTGCACGGTGACCCCGACCTCGCGTTCACCGTTGATCATCGCCCAGTTGAGGGGGGCGAAGCCGCCGTAACGAGGCAGCAGGGCGTCGTGGACGTTGATCGCCCCGTGCCGCGCCAGGCCGTACACGGCCGGCGCCAGCCAGGTCCGCCAGTCCGACGACACGATGATGTCCGGGGCCAGCTCCCGCAGCCGTGCGGCGACCTCGTCGTCATTGGCGTACTGACGGACCAGGATCGGCAGGTCGTGCTTCTCGGCCAGGTCGACCACCGAGTCGTTCCAGATGGTCTCGTACTCGTGCCCGCTGTCGGGATGGGTGATGACCTGGACCACCTCATGGCGGGAGTCCATCAGCGCCTGCAGCACTCGATGCCCCCACGTCTGGTAGCCCATGAACACTACTCGCACGGGTGTCGCTCCTCTCTGCTTCTCAGGCCCGGTGACCGGCGGTCAGCGGCAGTGACCACACGTAGGCGAAGCCGGCACCCGCCTGGTGATCGAACTGGTCGCCGGCTTCGTAGGTGGCCATCGCCCGGCTGTAGCGGGAGTGCGGCGAGGACCGACTGACCACCGTGCAGTTGCCCTTGAACAGGTCCACGGCGATCTCGCCGGTCACCGCCGGCTGAAGGGTCGCCACGAATCCGTCGAGTGCCCGACGCAGATCGCTGAACCAGTAGCCGTAGTAGACGAGTTCGGCGTATCGCAGGGCGATGGACTGCTTGTGGTGCAGTGTTTCGCGGTCCAGCACCAGCGACTCCAACTCCGCGTGCGCGGCCATCAGCACGGTTGCCGCCGGCGCCTCGTAGATGCCCCGGGTCTTGAACCCGACGATCCGGCTCTCGGTGATGTCGATCCGACCGATGCCGTGCGGCGCCGCGAGCGCGTTGAGGCGGCCGACCAGTGTGCCCAGACCCAGCGACTCACCGTCGAGGCTCACCGGAACACCACCGGTGAAGCCGATCCGTACCCGGGTCGGCTCGTCCGGGGCCTGGCGAGGATCACCGGTCAGCTGCCACGCGTCGGCCGGTGGCGGCTGGGCGACGTCGTCGAGCTCACCACACTCGATACTGGTCCCCCAGACGTTCGTGTCGATGCTGTAGGGCTTCTCCTTGCCGACCGACACCGGGATGCCGTGCTCGTCGGCGTAGGCCAGCTCGTCCTCGCGGGTCTTCAACTCCCAGTCGATCACCGGTGCCAGCACCTTCAGCGACGGGTCGAGCGCCGCCACACTGGTGAAGAAGCGGACCTGGTCGTTGCCCTTACCCGTGGCGCCGTGCGCCACCGCGTCCGCGCCCACGGCGTGCGCGATCTCGACCATCCGCTGTGCGATCAGGGGTCGGGACAGCGGCGCGGCCAGCAGGTACTTGTTCTCGTACCGGGCGTGTGCCTGCAGGGCGGGCAACGCGAAGTCGGTCAGGAACCGATCGGTCAGTGGCTCCGCCCGCACCTCGGACGCGCCGGTCCGCAGGGCCCGCTCGCGCACGTCCGGTACGGATTCGAGCTGCCCGATGTCGGCGCAGAAGGCGATCACCTCGGCGTCGTACCGGTCGCGCAGCCAGTGCAGCGCCACCGAGGTGTCCAGGCCACCGGAGTAGGCGAGAACGATCTTCATGACTGCTCCTGTTCGGGGTGGTCGTGCGCGAGTTCGTCGAGGACAGCGGCGAGTGTCTTGTCGATCGGGGCGCCGCCCGCCACGTCGTCGGCGCCGCGCAGCGTGCCGGCGCGGGCCGCGGCCAGGCCGTCGCGACGGGTACGGCTCCAGCTACGGTGTGCGGTGGAACTGGTGCGCAGCTCCGCTGCGACGTCCATCACGCTGGCGGTGGAGGTGCCACCACCACTGGTGTAGCCGTTCATCGCGTTCACTGGCGCCAGCAGCTCACGGAGCACGTCCACGGCGACCGGATGGCCCTCGTCGGCCAGCATCGACGACACCAGCTCGAGGTCGCGCAGCGTCGCCTGCCGGCTGATCAGCTGACCGACCACCTTGCCGACGATGTGATGCGACTGGCGGAACGACACCCCGGCCGCCGACACGAGATAGTTGGCCAGCTCGGTGGCGGTCGAGAAGTTGTCCCAGCACAGCTCCTCGCCGCGCTGCGGGTCGAAGCGGAGCGTGCGGGTCTGGCTCTCGACCACGCGCAGGGTGGACAGGTACGAGTCGATGCTCTGCCACAGGAACGGCTTGTCCTCCTGCAGGTCGCAGCTGTACCCGAGAGTGACACCCTTGACCGCTGTCAGCAGTTGCATCAGCACTCCGGTGGCCCGGCCGGACCGTCCGCGTACCAGCTCGGCGACCACCGGGTTCTTCTTCTGCGGCATGATGGAACTGCCCGTGGTGAAGGCGTCCCCCACCTCGCAGAGCCGGTACTCGTGACCGCTCCACATGACGATCTCCTCCGCCATGCGGGACAGGTTGTTGCTGCCGAGGGCGAAGGCCGCAGCGGCTTCGATCATGTGGTCGCGGGCGCTGGTGGCGTCCAGGGCGTGGCTGAGCACCCGGTCGAAGCCCAGGAGCTGTGCGGTCGCGTCGCGGTCGAGCGGAAACGAGGTGCCGGCGAGCGCGCAGGCCCCGAGCGGTGACTCGTTGACCCGACCGAAGGCGTCCCGCAGACGTCGTACGTCACGCAGCAGCGCGCTGGCGTGTGCCGTCCGCCAGAAGGCGACGCTGATCGGCTGGGCGGCCTGGCTGTGGGTGTACCCCGGCAGCACCGTGCGGAAATCCTGATCGGTGAGCTGCGTCAGCCGGTCGATCAGGTCGAGGTTGGCGTCGATCGCCTCGAGGAGGACGTCGCGGAGGTACATCCGGGCATCGGTGGACACCTGATCGTTGCGGGACCGGGCCGTGTGCATCCGGCCACCGACGTCCAGCCCCAGCTCCTCGATGACCATCTGCTCGACGTTGAGGTGGACGTCCTCGTACTCGGCGCGCAGCGTGAGCGTGCCGTCTCGATGGTGCTGGTCCAGCTTGACCAACGTCGCGACGATGGATCGCGCCGCGTCCTGCGGGACAATGCCCTGACGAGCCAGCAGCAGCACGTGCGCGATGTTCTGCCACAGGTCGTGTGGGATCAGCCGGACGTCGATGTCAACGGTGAGCGTGTAGTCGAGTACCTCGGGTGTGATGTCTTCCTCGAAGCGACCGCCCCAGAGCTTCTGGGTCATCGGACACGCCTTTCCGGGCCCGTCGGGACCTCATGTCGCAACGCCATGGCTCTTGTTCCGCGCAGGCGTCATCCATTCTGCGGCCAATTGAGCGCAGAATTGTCTAACAATTGTTTTCTATTGAGGCGGCGCAGTCGGCTCACCGGCGAATTCGGATCGGTGCAGTGATTACCGAAGGTCGACGACGAGGGCGGTCGGGAAATGCCCCTCACGTCGGGAGGAGGTCGCGTCGCATGCTCGTGGCTTTACGGCGGCGACCGCCTATTTCCGTTTGTCACAACGCCGACATCTGGCGGGCCAACCCTCCGTGCAGTCGACCAACACCCCGGGGCCGAGTGGGGACCGGCGCAGGCAATGGCGCCGACGAAAGCAGCGCTTCCGTCGAACTGAGCACTCTTTGTCCGATTTCAAACACCCCGTGTGTCGTTCTCATCCCTGACCTGCTGATATGACCATGCCTCAGCCCGCACTTACCGCCCACGTGCGACCACACTATGTCACGTGACGTTGCGGCGGGTGCCCCTTCTCGCCATCTGGGAGCGATTCTCGATGCGCTGGCGGACAGCACCCCGACGGTCAGTTGAAATTGACCGAAACATACGCCGATCGGTGGCGAGGCCGGCTTTGAACGGACAACTAGGCTTCCAATTGCGGCTATTGACATTGAGCACGATGATGCCCAAAATGAGGGTTATCTGAGCAAGGTCGGCGCGTCAATGGCCCACCATTGCCAACAGCCGCGCTCCTGTCGTACCGTGCCTGACGATCCCGCCGCTCTTCGCCGTACGCCGGCGTGTCCTGCGCTGCCCGGCCGGTCGTGCGGCAACCGATACCACCGGGAGCGACACCAACCAGTCGGAAGAGCGGAAGCGAATGTCAGCGGAATTGAGCACGCAGACCTATTTCAGCCTCGACGTCTCCGAGGGCGTGGCCGTGGTCGAGTTCTCCGAGGGGCACCGGCACAACATGTGGTCGATGCCCCGGATGCGGGCGCTGACCGAGACGGTTCGCGAGCTCGACGCCCCGGACGTCCGTGCGGTCGTGCTGTTCAGCGGCGTCGACAGGTCCTTCGGCGTGGGAGGCGACTTCCACGAGACGTCGACGTTCCGAGGCGGTGACGAGGTTGACGAGTGGATCGATCAGATCACCGACCTGTACGTCGCCTGTCTACAGCTCAACCGCCCACTGGTGGTGGCGATCGACGGCTTCGCGATCGGTATCGGCCTGCAGATCGCGCTCACCGCGGACTACCGGGTGGGCAGCGACCGGTGCGTGCTGAAGATGCCGGAGTTCCAGGTGGGCATCGCCTGCACCTTCGGTGGATACATGCTTGAGCGGTCCGTGGGCCGCAGCGTCATGCAGCAGATGCTGATGTCCAGCGAGGACTGGTCGGCCGAGCGGAGCCTGCGGGACGGGTTGCTCCACGACGTGGTCCCGGTGGATCGGCTGCTGTCCGCCGCCGTGCAGCGGGCCCGGTCCTTCGCGGCCTACCCGACGGCCGGTTTCCGGAGCACGAAGCCGTACCTCAACAGGGAATTCGTCGACGGGCTCGAACAGCTTCGAGTCATCGGCAAGCAGGCGCACCGCGCGGCATTCGCCGCCGGTGAGGCGCAGCGCAACATGCGACAGGTCATCGGCAGCAGTCGATGACGTCGCCGACCATCGACGCGGAAGGAACACCATCATGGCGGCCAGCAGGTGGGCGGCGGTCGGAAACTGCGATCTGGCCCCTCTGGAACGGATAAGACCCGCTGTCCACGTCGGTGACCTGCGAGTTCACACCAGCGGTGTGGCGGGTGACAGCCCCCGCACCACACCGTGGGAGATCGATGTGCGGACGATGGCGGTCCGGTCCGCGAACGGCGGCACCACACCCGCCACGGCCGAGGCCGACAGGGCGGGGATCCTCGTCGACGAGGACCGGGTCGTCGTGCGGACCACCGCACTGAACGAGGATGCCATCTATGTGGCGTTCAACCGGTCTCAGGGCAAGCTCGTCTACTTCACCGACCTGTTCCTGGCCCCGCTGATCCTGCCCGCGCTCGGCCTGCCCGTCGAGGTCCGCCCGGAGGGACCTCAGCCGCGCAGCGACGAGACCGCACTGCTGCACGTCAACCGGGTGCCGTTCGGCGCGGTGCAGGAGGGCAGGCGGCTGCGCGACGGATGGACCGTACGCACCACCCTGGCCGACGATCCCCTGCGGCATCTGCGTCGTCCCGGGCGTACCGACGCGCTGCAGGCCGGAGAGGATCAGGTCGGTGCCCTGCAGGAGCAGATCCGGTCGGTAGCCCGAGACCGACCGCGCGACCGGTTCGCGACCCTCCTGTCCGGCGGCATCGACTCCGGCACGGTCACCCTGCTGGCAGCCTCGGAAAGGCTCGCCTTGACGCCGTACAGCGCCGGCACTCCCTGGGGTGACGAGTTCGACGACGCCGCGGAGCTGGGCGATCACCTGGGTCTTTCCGTGCGCCGGGTCGAGCTGTCCGAAGAACGCATCCTGGCCGCTGTCCCGCAGGCCATCCGAGGGCTGGGTGTCACGGAGCCCGAGGTGGTGGAGGTCGCGCTGACCGCGACGGCGCTCTACGACGGGACCGAGATCCCGCGCGACGAGGTGCTACTGACCGGATATGGGAGCGACCTCATCAACGCCGGCCTCTACCGTCCGTTCAGCACGCCGGAGGAGCTGATCGATCAGACGATCACGGCCATCCACCAGACCCGGTTCACCAACGAGTTGTCCAGCCGGCTGCCGTTGGCGTACGGCCGGGAAGTCCACCACCCGTTCTGGGCGTGGCCGGTGATCGAGATCGCCCTGGACACGGCGCCGGACTGCAAGGTGCGCGACGGGAGGGAGAAGTTCCACCTTCGCCAGGCCATGAGCCGACGGGTGCCGCACGACATCGCCTGGCGTCGCAAGATCGCCGTTCATCACGGCGGCGGTCTGCAGCGGGGAGTCGTGAAGCGACTCGAGACGGATGCACCCGGCGTCGACCGGGCCGCGATCTACCTTGCCTGTTTCCGCGAACTGGTGAACCTGGCGCGGGACGGCTCGATCGACGACTGGGACCCCCTCCAGGTGTACGAGCGCGGCATCGCCGACGCCCGGCGCTGACCACCCCGAAGCCCGCTCACCACGGCCGCGTCAACCCATCCCAACGCCACACCTCAGGAGATGACCTTGAGCCTCACCCCGTCAGGTCTCGGGCAGGTACTCGACCCCGCCCCCACGGACAATCTGGCGAGCGCCTGCCGCAGTGCCGCGACCCGGACCGGCGCGGCCCTCGTACGAGGGCTCGATCTCGACGAACCAGCCTTTCAACGCCTGGTGCATGAGCTCGGCGACACCGTCGAGCACAAGTTCGGCGAGGGCCGCGCCGACCTGCTCAAGTTGAACGCCTCGGCGGACGAGGGGAAAGTGGTCACCGGGCGCGGCCCACTCCCGCTGCACACCGACGGCATCCTGGTGGGAGAGCAGACGGATCTGATCGTCCTCTACGCCAGCGAGTTCCGCGACGAGCCGGGATCCGGCGAGACGACGGTCTGTGACCAGTTGGCGGCATGGGCCGAGATGCCGGACGACCTGCGGCAGACGATCGAGACCGTGGGGCTGGAGTATCTGGTCGAGGACCGGGGTTACTTCCCGACGGTCCCTGACGACTGGTACGAGATCCCCACCGTCCGCGACTACGGCCGGGTCCGGTCGCTGAACCTGACGTTGCCGTTCCCCGCCGGCACCAACCATGGCTGGCAGGTACGGGTCAAAGGCGGCGACCAGACCACCACCGACACCTTCTTCACCCAGCTCGGTGACTTCCTGCACCGCCCCCGATTCCTCTACCAGCACCGCTGGCAGGTGGGCGACCTCCTCGTGATCGACAACCAGCGCACCCTGCACGGGCGCACCGCGATCGGTGCCGACGGGGTGCGGCTGCTTCTGCGCGGGCAGGTCACTCTGCACACGGCACGCCGGGATGATCTGCATGCTGCATGAGGCGTTCCAGGACGTGGTTCGGGCCCACCCGGACGGGGTGGCCGTGCAGGCAGTCGACGGCGAGGAGTTCACGTACGCCCAGCTGAGCGACCTCGTCGACCGGGCGTCCGTCGGCCTGCTCGGCGTCGGGGTGCAACCCGGTCACCACGTCGCCACCCGTCTGCGCAACGGCCCCGCGTACGTCGCGACCATTCTCGCCCTGGCTCGGCTCGGCGCGGTGCACCTGCCGATCAGTGTGCAGTCGGACCGGGACCGGCTCCGCTGGTCGCTGGCCCAGGTCCCGGTCCGAATCCTGATCCACGAGCAGCATGACGACCTGCCCGAGACCCCGGTCGACACCCGCACCGTGGACACCCTCCTCGCCGAGCCCGCGCCCGCCCCGCGCACCGTCGAGGCGCTGCCGATCGAGGTTCGGGCCGGCGTCTTCCGGTTGCTGGAGACCACCGGATCCACCGGGGTCCCCAAGCTCGTCGCCTGGCGTCAGGAGGACCTCCTGGCCGACCGGCGGCAGTGGCTGTCCTATCTCAAGGTGACCGCCGAGGACGTCTTCCTGACCATGCATCCGCTGGATGTGGCCCATGGTGTCGACGTACACATGTTTCCGGCACTCCTGGCCGGCGCCCGGCTCGTGTTCTCCGACCCTGCCGCGCCGCCGGACCGGCTGCTGAGCGCTCTCGCCGAGTCGGGCACGACGATCTTCAGCGCTCTGCCACGCCACTATCAGCTGCTGGCCGACAGCAGCTCGACAACTCTGCCGTCGCTGCGGCTCCCGCTCTGCGGCGGGGCCTATCTCAGCCCGGAGGTGATCACGCAGGCACGCCGACGCCTCGGGATCCGGATCCGTCGCATCTACGGGTCCACCGAGTTCGGCATCGTCCTGGGCAACATGGACGACATCGCGCAGGAGTCGCGCGGCATGTATCCGCTGCCGGCGGTCGAGGTGGCGCTGGAGCCGCTCTCGGCGCAGACGCCGACGCTCGGTGAGATCCTGGCCCGGTCGCCGCACACCAGCATCGGATACGAGGGCAACCCGGTCGAGACGGCACGTGCCTTCCGGGGCGGCTGGTACCGGACCGGCGACGTGGGCGAGCAGACGACATCCGGCGAGTACCGCGTCCTGGGCCGGGTCGCCGACGTCCTGGCCACCACGTCCGGACGACCGATCTTCGCACCTCAGCTCGAAGGCGCGCTGGAAGCCGACGCGGCGGTGCGTGAGGCGGCGGTCGTGCCGTCGTCGGCGGCGGATGACGGGGCGGCTCCGCTGGTGGTGGTGACGCCGGCGGACGGAGCCCCGGCGTCGGATGTGGCCGCCGCGGTACGCCGCCTCCTGGGCGAGCACGGTGTGGCCGACCGGGTACGGGTGGTCGACGAGCTTCCGCACACCCCGGTCGGAAAGCTCGACAAACCGACCATCCTGCGACGGTGGGGCTGAGGCTCGGGCTCGACTACTGCTGCTTGTCGGGTGTGGCTGGGCGGGCGCGGACGTGCAACCGCTCCCCCTGAGGGCCGAAGAGACTGAGGGCTTCGGCGGTGCCGGGGCCGGGGTTGAAGAAGAGGTGCGGGACGCGGGTGTCGAACTCGGCCACCTCCCCCGGGGTCAGCGTCAGATCACGATCGCCGAGCAGTAGGCGGAGCCGGCCGGAGAGCACGTAGAGCCACTCGTACCCCTCGTGGACCTGCGGAATTCGGCCCCCGGCGGACGGGTCGGGCGGGAAGATCTGCTTGAACGCCTGGACGCCGCCCGGTCGGCGGGTCAGCGGCAGGTGCGTCACGCCGTGGATGACGATCGGTTTCGGGCGTACCCGGGGGTCGCCGGTGGCGGGGGCGTCGACCAGTTCGTCCAGCGCCACCTGGTAGGCCCGCGCCAGTGGGAGCAGCAACTCCAGGGTGGGGCGACGGCTGCCGGACTCCAGCCGGGACAGGGTGCTCACCGAGATGCCGGTCAGGTCGGCGAGCTGGGTCAGCGTGGTCCCCCGCTGGTGACGCAGGGCACGTAGCCGGGGGCCGACGGCCGCCAGCGCGGCGTTGTCCTCGTTTGCCATAACGGCAAGGATAGTTGCCACTTTGCCGACTGCGACGGATGGTGGGCGCAGCCGACGAAGCAAGAGGGAGATACCGGTGAACGAGACATACGACGTGGTGGTGGTGGGTGGCGGCGCGGCGGGGCTCAGCGGAGCCCTGGCGCTGAGCCGGGCCCGCCGGTCGGTACTGGTGATCGACTCCGGCGAGCCACGCAACGCGCCGGCCGACCGGGTGCACAACTACCTGGGCCGGGAGGGGACGCCGCCGGGCGAGCTGCTCGCCGTCGGGCGGGCCGAGGTCGCCGGGTACGGCGGGCAGTTCCGCACCGCACGGGTGCAGGCCGCGACCCGGGACGACGACGGGTTCCGGCTGAGCCTGGACGGCGGGGACTCGGTACGGGCCCGCCGGCTGCTGGTGACCACCGGTCTGACCGACGAACTGCCCGACGTGCCCGGCCTCGCCCAGCGATGGGGTCGCGACGTGCTGCACTGCCCGTACTGCCACGGCTGGGAGGTTCGGGACCGCCGGATCGGCGTCCTGGCGACCAGCCCGCTCAGCGTGCACCAGGCCGAGATGTGGCGACAGTGGAGCCCCAGCGTGCTGCTCCTGCTGCACGACGCACCGGCGCCGGACGCGGAGACCGCCGAGCGGCTCGCCGCCCGCAGCATCGCGGTGGTGCCCGGCCCGGTCGCCGCCGTGGAGGTCACCGACGACACGCTGACCGGTGTACGGCTCGCCGACGGCCGGGTGGTGGCGCTCGACGCGATCGTGGTGGCGACGCGACTCACCCCCCGCGCCGACGTGCTGGTGGGGTTGGGTCTGGCCCCGGAGGAGGTGACGATGGGTGAGCACGTCATCGGCGCCCAGATCCCGACCGACGCCACCGGCGCGACCACCGTCCCCGGCGTCTGGGTGGCGGGCAACGTATCCGACATCCGTGGTCAGGTGATCACGTCCGCCGGGGCCGGCCTGACCGCGGCGGCGGCGATCAACGCCGACCTCATCGCCGAGGAGACCCGAGACGCGGTGGCCGCGTACCGGCAGTTGGTGGCCACGACGTTCGAGGAACCGGCGTGGGAGGAGCGCTACCAGTCCCGCCCCTCGGTCTGGAGTGGCCGGCCGAACCCGCAACTGGTCGCCGAGGTCACCGACCTGGCCCCGGGGCGCGCGCTGGACGTGGGCAGCGGCGAGGGCGCCGACGCGGTGTGGTTGGCCGAGCGCGGCTGGCGGGTGACGGCGGTGGACATCTCCAGCACGGCACTGGAGCGGGCCGCCGCGCACGCCGAGACCGCGGGCGTGGGCGACCGGATCGAGTTCACCCACGCCGACCTGCGGGACAAGCCGCCCAGCGAGGAGGCATACGACCTGGTGTCCGCGCAGTTCATGCACCTGCCACCGGAGCAGCGGCGGGAGTTGTTCGGCCGGCTGGCCGCCGCGGTGGCACCCGGCGGCGTCCTGCTGATCGTCGGGCACCACCCGTCGGATCTGTGGGGGTCGGCGCACCGGATGCACATGCCGGACATGATGTACACCGCGCAGGACGTGGCCGCCGACCTGGAACCGGCCCGCTGGGAGGTGCTGGCGGCCGAGGAGCGCTCCCGTCTCGCCACCAACCAGAACGGTGAGGACATCAACCTCCACGACGCGGTCCTGGTCGCCCGCCGACGCTGACCCCGGGCGCGCGTCGCCGTGCGGTCACCACGTCGACCTGCGTCGATCATGGATTGCTGCTGGGTGACAAAGGTGGTGGAGCACCACCTTTCCGGCAGCACGAGTCCATGGTCGGCGCGGGAACGGGGCAACGCGGGACGGCAACGTGAGAGGTGGTGGGGCAGGACTTCGCATGTGGTCCGGTCAGCGGTAGCGTTGCGCCACACTGACGGCCCGTGGGGCAGGCGACCGCCGACCCTGACGCCCCGATCGTACGGAGGATGGTGCATGTCCATCGGCGCTGAGCCGCACGCAGCACGCGACGATGCGGCCTCCCGGCCGAGCTTCGAGCTTGCCCTTCGCGGCTACGACAAACGCCAGGTGGATCGGCACCTGGAGCAGCTCGACAGTCAGATCGCGATGTTGAGCCGCGAGCATGGACAGTCCGCCGTCCGCGTCCGTGAGTTGACCGCCGAGGTGCAGCGGCTGCGTGCCGAACTGGCCGAGCTTCAGGAGCAGCCCGTGCAGGTGGACCGCGCTTCGTTCCACGATCTGGGCCCGATGGTCGGCGAGATCATGGCGCTCGCCGAGAAGCAGGCTGGCATCATCACCGAGTCGGCCACCGACCGGGCCAACGAGCTGCGCGGCGAGGCCGAGCGGATCCTCGCCGACACCCGTGAGCGGTCCGCGCAGGCACGTCAGGACCTGGCCGAGGAGCTGGCCGCCCGACGGGCCGAGCAGGAGCAGGCGCACGAGGAGCGGCGCACCCTGGCCGAGGCCGAGTTGACGGCGATCCGCGAGCACGCCGAGCAGTTGCGGGCCGACGGTGAGGCCGCGCACGAGCGCGCACAGCACGAGGCCAAGCGGATCACCGAGCAGAGCGCACAGCAGCTCAACCAGACCCGGGTGGCCGCCGACGCGCTGATGAAGTCGGCCCGTACCCAGATCCAGCAGGAACTCCAGTCGACCCGCTCCAAGCACCAGCAGGAGATGGCCCAGTGGCAGGCCAGCGTGGAGCGAGAGGTCAACGAGCGGCGTACCGCCGCCGAGCAGGACATCGCCGACCAGCAGGCCGCCGCTGAGCAGGAGCTCGCCGGGCAGCGCAGCGCGACCGAGCAGCAGATCGCCGCGCTGCTCGCCGAGGCGCAGCAGCACGTGACCGAGCTGCGCAACCGCGCCGACGAGCAGGCCGCCAGCCATCAGCAGCAGCTCGCCGCTCTGCAGAAGGAGCTTGAGGAGCGCCGGCAGGAGGCCGCCGACCTGAACGCGGAGCTGGACACCGGCCGCCAGCAACTCGCCGAGATCCGCGAGGAGGGCGAGACGCTGGAGGACGAGCTGTCGCGGACGCAGCAGCGACTCAGTGAGGTCCGCCGGGACCTGACCGCCGAGAGTGCGCGGTTGGACGAGGCCCGCCGGGCCGGGGACTCCGCCGAGCGGCACGCCAAGGAGGTCCGCGCCCGGGTGCAGCGGGAGGCGAAGCGGGTGGCCGACCTCGCCGCCGCCGCCGTCATGGCCGCGGCAGCCGGCGGTACGGAGACCGCCGAGTACCCGATGGTGGGTTCCCGCTCCGGCGCCGACCGACCCGCCCCGGAGCGGGTCGGCGTCGAGCGGCTCACCGTCGACCGCGTCGACCGGTACTCCGCGGACCGAACCACAGTGGACAATGCGGACACCGATCGCGCCCCGGTCAACGCCACACCTGCCGATCAGGGCTCGGCCGAGAACAGCTACGCCGACCTGACCCCGGTGGTACAGGCCGGTGGCGACCAGGCCCCGGCCGAGCACGCGAACGGCGATCGGGCACCGGTGGAGCAGGCAGACGACGCGCATGCTGGCGCTCCGGCAGTCGCGGAGGAGTCGACGACGTCCGAAGGTACGGCGGCCCGGGAGGTCAGCGCCGACGACGCCGAGCGGACTTTCCCTCGGCACATCG
Source organism: Micromonospora sp. NPDC047644 (assembly GCF_040704315.1). NCBI lineage: Bacteria > Bacillati > Actinomycetota > Actinomycetes > Micromonosporales > Micromonosporaceae > Micromonospora > Micromonospora sp. NPDC047644. Next base: position 242,572 of record NZ_JBEYSY010000002.1, on the reverse strand, counting down.
GCACCGACGCACCGACGCCCGTGCCATTCCTGGCCTTCGGGCAGCCGGTCAGCGAGAACGGCGCCGTCCGGCACTGATCTCAGCCGCGGTCGCACCCGGGCCCGGAGCGAATCCGCACGGGCCCGGGCCGAGCGTCCGGTCGGTCGACGACGATGACTGACCAGCAGTGATCAGGTGATGGAAAGTAGGTCTCCGAACCTCCTACGACCTACTTTTCATCACCTGATCAAGAACGGGTGACGGCTCGGGCGAATTCTGCGCGGAACCGGGTCACCTCACAGGTCGGAGCTGGCAGGCTGGGCTGGCCGCCGCGCACCAGCGGTGGCCGCCGGCCCGGCCGGTGACCGAGAGGAGCGCCCGGTGGCCCATCAACCGGAGGAGTTCGACCTGCTCGTCGTCGGTGGCGGCAAGGCCGGCAAGACGTTGAGCATGGACGTGGCCCGATCCGGTCAGCGGGTCGCCATGGTCGAGCGCGCGATGATCGGCGGCAGCTGCATCAACGTCGCTTGTATCCCGACGAAGGCGCTGGTGACCAGCGCGCGGGCCGCCCGCCAACTGCGGGACGCGTCGGCGCTCGGCCTGACGGTGGAGGGTGGCCGGGTCGACATCGACCTGTTGCGCGCGCACAAGCAGGACGTGGTGGAGGGGATGGTCGCCGCCAACCGGCAGCAGTTCCTCGACTCCGGTCTGCACCTGGTGATCGGTGAGGCCCGGTTCGTCGGCCCGCGAACCGTGCGGGTGGCGCTCGCCGACGGCGGTGAGCGACTGCTGCGCGGCAGCGATGTGGTGATCAACACGGGCACCCGCCCCCATCTGCCGTCGGTGCCCGGGATGGCCGAGGCCGGGGTGCTCACCAGCGACGAGTTGCTGCGCCTGGACCGGCTGCCGGCCCGGCTGGTGGTGCTCGGCGGCGGCACCGTCGGGGTGGAGTTCGCGCAGATGTTCGCGTTGTTCGGCAGCGCGGTGACCCTGGTCGAGGGTGGTCCACGGCTGCTCACCCGCGAGGACCCCGACGTCAGCGACGCGGTGATGCGCCTCTTCCTCGATGATGGCATCGACGTACGGGTGGGTGTGGCGGTCGCGCGGGTCGACCGGGAGGCCGACGGCTCGCTCCGGGTGACTCTGGACGACGGCAGCGTGGTGATCGGGGACGACGTGCTGGTGGCGGCCGGGCGGGAACCGGTCACCGACGGGCTCGGTCTGGACGTGGCCGGCGTACGGCTCAGCGAGCGGGGCTTCGTGGAGGTCGACGAGCACCTGCGTACCAGCGCCGAGCGCACCTGGGCGGCCGGGGACGTCGCCGGGAGCCCGCAGTTCACCCACGTCTCGTTGGACGACTACCGGATCATCCGGGCGAACCTCGCGGGAGGCCGGCGCAGCACCGCCGACCGGCTGATCCCGTACACCGTCTTCACCACCCCGGAGCTGGCGCGGGTGGGGCTGACCGAAACCGAGGCGCGCCGCGCCGGGTACGACATCCAGGTCGCCCACCTGCCGGTCGCCGCCATCCCCCGGGCCCGCACCCTGCGCCAGACCCAGGGCATGTGGAAGGCGGTCATCGACACCAGCAACGATCGGATCCTCGGTGCGTCGTTGCTCGGCGCCGAGGCCGGTGAGGTGATCACCTCGGTGCAGCTGGCCATGCTCGCCGGGATGCCGTGGACCGCACTGCGGGACGCGGTCATCACCCACCCGACCATGACCGAGGGTCTCAACCTGCTCTTCGCCTCACTGGTGTCCAGCCCGGTCCGCTGAGCGCCGCGGGGCCCGACCGGCCACCGCGCGACGGCTACCCGGCGATCTCGTCGCGTACCCGTTGTTGGAAGGCGCGGGCCTGCGCCCCGGTGGGTGGGAGCCCGCCGTGGCGTGCGACGACCGCCCGACGGATCACCTCGGCCCGGTCGCCGGCGTCGATCAGCCGCTGGCCGGCGGCCACCTTCGCCAACCAGACGCCGTCGCGGTGACGTACCAGTGACCGGCAGGCGCCGAGTACGGCGTCCTCGGTGCCGGGCGCGGGTTGGTCGGCCGGCGGGGTGGGCAGGGCGAGCCACCAGGACAGCGCCTCGATGAGCAGCCGGCGCAGGTCGGCCGGGGCGAGGTCGGCGAAGGCCTCCCCCGCCGGTGGTCCGAGCAGTGAGAGTCCACTCTGGTGCAGGATGCTGCGGTCGAGTCCGTACCAGAATCGGCCGTCGGTGACCGGGCGGTCGGCGGGGTCGAGGGTGCGGCGGAACGGCATGGCGGAGCCGGTGTTCAGTTCGACCTCGAAGCCGGGGTCGGGGGTGCCGGAGGCGGCCACCGCCCGGTCGTAGACGACCAACTCCAGCCCGCGTGCGGGACAGGGCAGCGCGTCGTGCCGCAGCCGGGCGACCAACGTCCGCTTGGCGGTGTCGGTGAGCGGCCCGGCGCTGAGCAGCGCCACGTCCACGTCGCTGCGGCCGGGCTGGTACGCCCCGAGCCCCACCGAGCCGGCCGCGTACGCGCCGATCAGGTCGGCGCCGAGCACGTCCCGGGCGGTGCTGACGAGGTCGTCGAGGTAGCGCTGAAGATCGGAGTCCACGGGCCATCATGACCCACGGGTCGGAGCCCGGTCGGGCTACCCCGCGTAGAGCAGCAGCAGACCGGCGACGGTGTAGGCGACCATCAGCGCCAGCAGGGGTAGTTGGCCGGCCACCGCCCGCGCCCGGGGGAACAGGTACAGGGCGCGGTCGTGGGCGAGCAGCGTACCGAGCAGGTGCCCGAGGATGATGACGGTGATCTGGACGCTCGCCACCCCGGAGGGCGTGATCAACGCGGTCCGGGGCTCCCAGCCGGCGGTGCCGAGCCAGTTGGCGCCGGTGCCCAGGGGGTCGGAGAGCAACACGACGGTGCGCTGACCCTCCAGGATCAGCAGCGAGTAGTAGTGCGCCACCACGTACCCCACCGCGATCGGCACGATGGAGTGCGCGATCTCGCCCGGCACCTGACGGGCATCGGTCGCGCCGAAGCGACCGATGCGCGCCGCGGCGCCGGTCGCGGCGAGGTACGCCACCGCGACGGCGGCGATGACGAGGCTCAGGCCGGCGCTGCCGGTGACCGCCGGGTGCAGGCCGTTCTCCTGGCTGAAGCGCAACCAGCCCGGCGCGTTGGAGAGGCTGTCGTACATGGTCGAGCCGAGCAGCACGATCACCACGGCGACCAGCCCGGGGCGGGGTCGCAGTCCGGCGATCCCGTCGAGCGGGTTACGCCAGACCAGCACGCCGTCGGCGGCCCGGCCGAGCGGGGCGAGGTGACCGATCAGGGTGCTGTACGCCTCGAACGGGTCGGCGTGGTCGAACCAGCCGGCACCGAACAGCACGGCACCGGCCAGCAGGACCACCGCGTACCCGGTCAGCCAGGCGGTGATGACCGGCAGGGTGGCCCGGTCGGGGGCGACCAGTTCCAGCCAGACGAACCCGAACAGGGTGGCGGCTGCCGGCCACCAACCGACGCTGTCGGGCAGCTCACGGAGGCCACGGTTCGGGTCGCGCCGCGCCGCCAGCGCCGCCAGCAGGTGCACGGTGCGCAGCGGGTTGACCGCCCGCCAGATCGGGCCGAGCAGCAGCGACAGCGGGGCCAGCCCGACCCAGAGCAGCACGTAGAGCACGCCGGCGGTCGGGTTGTCGGCGGTGTCCGGCCCGCCCAGCAGGCCGAGGCAGAACCAGGCGGCGGCCAGCAGGCCGAACCCGCGCAGCGCCCACCGGAACCGGGGCGCGTCGACGAGTCGGGTGAGCCAGCGTGGCACCGGGCGACCGCCGGTGGCGTCCCGGTCGAGCCGGGGTTCGCGCCAGAGCAGGCCCAACGCCACGAACGTGACGACGAGGGTCAGCGCGGCGGCGGCGACGAGCTGCGGCAGGGTGATCGGCAGATCCTGGCGGCCACCGACGCCGTGTGCCAGCAGTGTGGGGGCGGCCGTCATGTCGTTCAGCGGACGACGAGCTGGAAGAGCACCAACTCGGACTCGTGCGTCTCCACCTCGAACAGCCCGGTCTTGTCGGCGCGGAACTCCACCGAGCCGGGCGTGCCGGCCGGCAGCCGGGCGCCCAGGTCGTAGCCGTGCACGTGCAGCTCGTCGGCCACGTCGGAGGTGACGGTGATCCGGACCGACTGCCCCTTACTGACGGTGACCCGTCCGGTCGGCGGGTCGACCCGCTTCTTCGCGATCGTGACGGTGATCTGCTGGTCCACCGCCGCGGTGCTGGCGGAGGCGCTGGGCGAGGTGGCCGCCGTCGGGGTCGGCCCGGTGGAGGCGGCGCTCGATGGGGCGACGGACGTGGGTGCCACCGAGGGGGTCGCCACGGAGGGGTCGTCGTCCTGCCCGCAACCGGCGAGGAGCAGGGTGCCGAGGGTGGCGGCGGCGAGAGCGGCGGCGGTCCGGGCAGCGGGGGTACGGACGAACACGGGCGGACTCCGAACGACGCGAGGGGGACGGGTGTCGGGTTGATCGTCGGGGAGGAGAACTCTACGTCTTGTTCGGTGCCGGGGAAATGACCATGATGAACGAATGCGATCGAAGCTCGTCACTGTGCGTAGGGCCTTCAGCCGTGTCGCGGCGGCGCTGGCGGCGGCCCTGGTGGTGTCGCTGCTGCTGCCGGCCGCCCCGGCGTCCGCGCACGGTCAGCTGGCGACCTCCACGCCCCTGAAGGGCACCGTCGTCCGCGAGCCGCTGACCCAGTTGGCGTTGTACTTCACCGAGAAGCCGGCGTCCAACGCGCACTTCGCCATCAGCGGCCCGGACGGGTCGCGGGTGGACAACGGGTGGTCCTACGGTGAGCCGAAGCGACTGGACAAGCCGGTCACCGAGTACTTCATGGTCAACGGTGTGTTCGAGCCACGGCTCTACCACACCGGATTCCCGGCCATGGTCACCGTCGCGCACTGGCCGGCGAAGGGCCGCTACACCGCGAGCTACCTCTCGGTCGCTTCCGACGGTGAGGCGGTGCGGGGCGAGGTGACCTTCGACTACCAGGGCCGGGGCACGGCGGCACCGGCCGGCTGGTCGGCGCCGACCGCGGGTCCGGATCCGGCGCTGCTGGCCCAGGCCGAGGGCGAGGGCTCGACCAGCTCCGGGGCCACCGGCAGCCCGATCGCCCCTACCGGCGCTGCGACGGGTGACCCGGCCGGCGCTGGGCAGGAGCAACGCGGCGGCGGGTTCCCGGCCTGGTTGGTCCCGGCTCTGATCGTCGCCGTGGTCTCCGCGATCGTGCTGGTGGCGGCCCGCCGTCGACCTGTTACGACGGGAGCCACCACGCGAAGCGGCCGGCCGGCCGGCACGGCAGGCAAGGGCGGCAGGCCGGCCCGCAAGCCCGGCGTTCGATCCGGCGGCCCAGCCCGCCGTGGACGGCGGTAGGCCGGCGGCCCGGTCCGGCACACGCGGCAGTGGCTGTCAGGGCTGAGCCGTCTCCCAGTGCGCTGGGCGGCTGCCCGCCCCGCCCAACCACGTCGACAGCGGCCCCTGGCGCCGTCCCATGGATCGGCGCATGGCATTGACCAGGGTCAGTTGCGCCCGGGTCGGGGCCACCATCGCCTGCTCGAACTGATCCTGGGACAGCGGAGCGGTCGTCGTGTCCACTCCCGTGGCGACATCCAGGAGCCGCTGTACCGCGTGGCCGAAGGCGTCTATCTCGGCGGCGACGGCGCTCGGGGCGACGAGGCTGGCTGACATCAGTGCGGCGCTCCACATCCCCCAGTCGTAGTCCCACGCCGTGCGTCCCAGGTGAGCGCGCCGCAGGATCATCGAGAACGTGGCGTACTCCCGCAGGAGGTCCTGGTAGGCCACGAGTTGCCGGTCCCGTAGCCAGTGTCGGTCCTGCGCACTGCGGGTGAGCATCCCGCCGACGACAACGCCGACGGTCGCCGAGAGCGCGCCGCCAAGCGTCGTGACAGCGATTTCCAGCAACGCCATGACACCTCCGTGGTGACCGTCGACTCCGAGCATCGATGATCTCCGGCCTCGTCGTCAACGGAGAAGAAGGACGCGGTCCGCTTTGCCGACGGCTGACAGCGGGCCGTCGACGGCACCGCTGACTGGCCCGGCGGCAGGTCCGATCGGCCAGACATTCTTCGCGTACCATGGCGAGCTTTCGCATGGACATCGGTAACTTTTGATGCATTGAAGCGAAGCCATGGACAGTCCAATCGAAACCCCTTAATGTTCCGAGCCATCCACCCGGTGTTTCCGCAACGTCACTCGTCGGCGTCGAGGACGTTACGGAGCCGGGCCGACGGTCATCCTCACCGCTGCTCCACGCCGGCCGTCGGACACTCCACTGCCTCCTGGAGGAACGATGGGCACACGCCTGCTACGCCGACTCCACCATCCCGTCCTGGGTGCGCTGGCACTCGTCCTCGCCGCCGGCCTCTGGGCCGTCCCCGCAAACGCCGCCCCCGCACAGGAACCGGGCGTCACGCTGCGCGTCTTCGACGTGCAGGTGCCGCTGTCCGAGTTGTGCACCCTCAAGCCCGCCCAGACCCCGAACGTGGACAAGCTGATGTCCACCATCAACTGGACCTCGGCGGCCGACTTCGGCTTCGAGGACAACTTCGTCTCGCAGGTCCTCGGCAACATCACCACCACCCAGGCCGGCAGCTACACCTTCCGGCTCAGCAGCGACGACGGCTCCAAGCTGTCGATCGACAACTCCGTCGTGATCAACCACGACGGCCTGCACGGCGCTACCCCGCCCAAGGAGGGCACCGTCACCCTCACCGCCGGCCTGCACGCGCTGCGCATCGACCACTTCGAGCGTGGGGGTGGGCAGCAGATCACCCTGGAGTGGAAGACGCCCGGTTCGTCGACCTTCGTGGTCGTACCGAACTCGGCGCTGAGCACCGACGCCGGTGTGGTCCGGGTTACCGCACCCGGACGCAAGGAGTGCGAGGGCGTCTCCGACACCCCCGGTGACGGCCTGCCGCTGACCGGCGTGCACCCCGGCTACACCCTGACCAACCTGCGGCCCAGCGGCTTCCAGCCGAAGGTCACCGGCATGGACTGGCTGGCCGACGGCCGGCTGGTCATCAGCACCTGGGGCGGCAGCGACCAGTCCGGCACCTCCCAGGACGGCGAGGTCTGGATCCTCGGCAACACCGGCGGATCCACGAGCCCGGGCAACGTGACCACCAAGAAGATCGCCGGCGGCCTCAAGGAACCGATGGGGCTCAAGGTCGTCGACGGGGTGGTCTACGTGACCGAGAAGCAGCGGTTGACCCGGCTGGTGAACACCGGCGGCGACGAGGCGGCCGAGCGCCTGGAAACCGTCGCCACCTGGCCGTACGGCGGCAACTTCCACGAGTTCGCGTTCGGCCTGCTCTACGCCGACGGGTTCTTCTATCTGAACCTGTCGGTGTCGATCAACTCCGGCGGCGCGACCACCAACCCGCAACCCGCCACCAACCGCGGCACCACCCTCAAGGTCAACAAGGACACCGGCGCGGTCAGCTACGTCGCCGGCGGCCTGCGGACCCCACACGGCATCGGTTGGGGCCCCGAGGGCGGCATCTTCGTCACCGACAACCAGGGCGGCTGGCTGCCCTCGTCGAAGCTGGTGCACGTCAAGCAGGGCCGGTTCTTCAACCACTTCATGAACCCGGCGGGTCCGTTCGACACCGCACCGGTCACGCAGCCGGTGCTCTGGATGCCGCAGAACGAGATCGCCAACTCCCCCAGCACGCCGCTCTACCTGACCAGCGGCCGCTACGCCGGCCAGTTCGTCATCGGCGACGTGACCTACGGCGGCCTGCAACGGGCGAATGTGGAGAAGATCAACGGCGAGTACCAGGGCGCTTTGTTCCGGCTCACCCAGGGCCTGGAGGCGGGCGTCTCCGAGGTCAACGTCGGCCCCGACGGCGCGATCTACGTCGGCGGGCTCGGCGCGGGCGGCAACTGGGGCCAGACCGGCAAGCTCTCGTACGGCCTGCAGAAGCTCACCCCGAACACCGCCAGCACGTTCGAGATGCTCGCGATGCGCGCCACCACGACCGGCTTCGAGGTGGAGTACACCGAGCCGGTGTCGACGGCGACAGCCGCCGAGCTGGCCGCGCGCTACAAACTCAAGCAGTGGCGGTACGTGGCCACCTCGGCCTACGGCGGGCCGAAGGTCGACGAGGAGACGTTGACCGTCACCTCGGCCACCCTGTCGGCGGACGGCAAGAAGGTCAGCCTCGTGGTGGCTGGCCGCAAGGCCGGTCGGGTGGTGCATTTGCGCTCGCCGCGCCCGTTCACCTCCACCAGCGGCCAGTCACTGTGGAGCACCGAGGCGTGGTACACGCTCAACTCGATCCCGGGCAGCCCGCCACCGCCCACCGGAGGCACCATCACCGGCGTCGGCGGCAAGTGCCTGGACGTCGACAACTCGGGCACCGCCGACGGCACGAAGATCCAGCTCTGGACCTGCAACAACACTGCCGCCCAGTCGTGGACGAAGGTCGGCGACACGTACCGGGTGCTGGGCAAGTGCCTGGACGTGGACAACGGCGGCACCGCCAACGGCACGAAGGTTCAGCTCTGGACCTGCAACGGCACCGCAGCGCAGGTCTGGCAGCCGCAGGCCGACGGGTCGATCCGCAACCCGCAGTCGGGCAAGGTCCTGGAGGCCGCCGGCGGTAGCAGCGCCGACCGCACCCAGATTCAGCTCGGCACGTACGCGGGCGGCGCGCACCAGAAGTGGGTGGTCAGTAGCGGGGTAACCGGCTGACCCAGGACGAAGGGGCGTGGTCTGACCGGCGGGTCAGGCCACGCCCCGCGGGTAGACGCGGGTTTCGGTCGCCTTCACCGCTGCCCATACAGGCCGGCCCGGAGTGAGTTCGAGTTGGGTGGCGGCGGCCGGGGTGATGTCGGCGGCCACGTCGACCGGGCCGTCGAGCTGGATCCGCAGGTTGTCGCCGTGGCGTTGGATGCCGGCGATCGTCGCGGGCCAGACGTTGCGCGGGCTGCCGTCGGGGCGCCGCGGGTGGAGGGCGACGGCGGAGGGCGGGTACGCCACGAAGACCTCGCCCTGATGACGGTCGGCGGTGGTGAGGGCGAAGTCGGCGCCGATTCGTACCGTGTGGCCGTCGGCGTTACCTCGGTGCAGGTTGAGCCCGACGAGCCGGGCGACGTAGTCGGTACGGGGCTGCGCGGTGATGGTGGCGGCGTCGCCCTCCTGGACGACCCGGCCGTGTTCGACGATGACGAGCCGATCGGCCAGGACCAGCGCGTCGAGCGGGTCGTGGGTGACCAGCAGCGTGGCGCCGGGATGCTCGCCCAGGTGGTGTTGCAGCTGGGCGCGGGTGTCGAGGCGGGTCCGGGCGTCGAGGGCGGCCAGTGGTTCGTCGAGGAGCAGCAGCGTCGGGTCCACCGCGAGGGCGCGGGCGAGAGCCACCCGCTGGGCCTGCCCGCCCGAGAGCTGCCGCGGCTTGCGGTGGGCGTGTTCGGCCAACCCCATCCTCTCGAGCCAGCCGGCGGCGACCTCGCGGGCGCGCTGGCGGCCGAGGCCGTGGCGGCGGGGTCCGAACGCGACGTTGTCCAGGACGGTCAGGTGGGGAAAGAGCAGATAGTCCTGGAAGACAACCCCGATCGAGCGCCGCTCGGGCGGGATCAACCGTTTCGTCTTCGGCCGGTCGAGGTCCAGGCTGTTCAGGGTGATGTGTCCGGCGTGCAGCGGGGTCAGGCCGGCGAGGGAGCGCAGGGCGGTGGTCTTGCCCGCGCCGTTGGGGCCGAGCAGCGCGACGACTTCACCGGCGCTGACCCGCAGTGCGATGTCGAGTCGGAATCCGCCTCGGTCCACCACGAGGCGGGCGTCGAGCATGGGCGCGCCGGCGGCAGGTTCGTCGGGTGCGCTCATGGGCTGGTGATCCAGCGGTCGCGGAGGCTGGCGAGGATTCCCACGGAGACGGTGAGCAGGATGAGGCTGAGCACGATCGCCGCCTCCAGGTCGGTCTCCAGCGCGAGGTAGACGGCCAGCGGCATGGTCTGGGTACGGCCGGGGAAGTTGCCGGCGAAGGTGATGGTGGCGCCGAACTCGCCGAGCGCCCGGGCCCAACAGAGCACCGCCCCGGCGGCGATTCCGGGGGCGACCAGCGGCAGCGTGACGTGGGTGAAGGTGGTCCACCGGCCGGCACCGAGGGTGGCGGCGGCCTCCTCGTACCGCGTGTCGGCACCGCGCAGCGCCCCCTCCACGGCGATGATCAGGAATGGCATCGCGACGAACGCCTCGGCGATCACCACGCCGGTGGTGGTGAACGGAAGCGTGATGCCGAACGTGGAGTCGAGCCAGCCGCCGAGCAGTCCCCGCCGGCCGAAGACCAGCAGCAGGGCGACGCCGCCGACCACCGGCGGCAGCACGAGCGGCACGGTGACCAGGGCGCGTACGATCCGGCGGCCCGGGAACTCGACTCGGGCCAGCAGCCACGCCAACGGCACCCCAAGGGCGAGACAGACCAGCGTGGCGAGGGTGGCCGTCTGCAGGGAGAGCAGCAGCGCGGTGAGCACGCCCGGTTCGGCGAGCCGACCCGGCAGCGTGGTCCAGGGGGCGCGGACCAGCAGCCCGGCCAGCGGCAGCACCAGGAAGAACAGGCCCAGGACGGCCGGGACGAGCAGCGCTATCGGGATCCGGCCGGTACGGCCGCGCCGACGCGATGGCGCGGCCCGTCCGGGCCGCGCCATCGGGTCCTGCTCCTCGATGAGAGACACGTCGTCAGGGGGCCTGGAAGCCGGCTCGGGTGAGGACACTCTTGCCGGTGTCGGACAGCACGTAGGTCACGAACGCTTGGGCGGCGCTCTTGTTGGGGGCGTTCCTGAGCATGGTGATCGGGTAGTCGGTGATCGCTGCGGCCGACTCGGGGAACTCGACGCCGTCCACGTCGGCCGCGGCGGCCTTCGCGTCGGTGCGGTAGACCAACGCGGCGTCGACCTCGCCGAGTTTCACCTTCGACAGCGCGGCCTTCACGTCCTGTTCGAGGGTGACAGGGGTGAGCTTCACACCGGCTGCGTCGAGGGCTTTCTTCGCCGCCGCGCCGCACGGCACCTGCTCCGCGCAGAGCGCGACCTTGGCATCGGGCTTGGTCAGGTCGGTCAGCCCGGTCACCCCGGTGGGGTTGCCCTTCGGTACGACGATGACGAGCTGGTTGCGGACGAACGTGGTCGGGTTGCCCTCGCCGTTGCCGGCGTCGGTGACGGTCTTCATGTTCGCCGACGCCGCGGAGGCGAAGACGTCGGCGGGCGCGCCCTGGTTGATCTGTGTCGCCAGCGCGGAGCTGCCGGCGAAGCTGAACGTGACTTTCACGCCCGGGTTCGCGGCCTCGAAGTCCTTGCCGATGGTGGTGAACGACTCGGTCAGTGACGCCGCCGCGAACACCGTCACCGTCCCGGTGACGCCCGGGCCGCCGCTGTTCGCCGCACCCGGGTCGGCGTCGTCGGCACCACCACAACCGGTCAGCCCCACCACGGCCAGCGCGGCGAACGCGGCCAGGGCGGTACGGAATCGTCGTGCTGTCACAAACTGCTTCCTCTGCTACCGGCGCTCTTCTCCACCACGACCGTGGTCGACTTGATCACCGCGATCGCCAGCGAGCCGACCTCCAGGCCGAGGTCGTCGACGGCTTCCCGGCTCATCAGGGACACCAGCCGGAACGGTCCAGCCTGGATGTCCACCTGCGCCATCACGGTGTCCTTGACGACGGCGGTGACGATGCCGCGCAGCCGGTTACGGGCCGACGACTCGTCCGCGCGGTTCTCCGGATCGGCGGCCTGCGCCTGAAGGAACTTGGCGAGCGCGACCCCGTCGATCACCCGGTGGCCGTGCTCGCCTCGGGTGGCCGCTATGCGCCCGGCGTCGATCCATCGCCGCAGCGTGTCCACGCTGACCCCGAGCAGTTCGGCGGCCTCGCCGATCCGAAACATCGTCACGCGGACACGTTAGCGGGCCGCACCTGCCCATGAGAAGTGCCCTACCATCTCGCATCCGCTGCCGTAGGTAGCCGACGTGGGTCCGCAAATGCATGACGGGGCAGATAACTGGTGAACCGGTTCCCGTCCCGGCGTGGCACGCTCTGACCGGCGAGCAGAGCCACCGTTGGTGCGAGGCACTCGACCATCTCGCCGCCGCCCTGCCCACGGGTGCGGTCACCGTCGTGGTCGTCCTGCACGGCGCGCGACGCACGAGGCGCGCGTCGGTCAGGGGCCGTGCGGCAGCGGCTGCGCCAGTGCCCGCAGGTCCGCCGGGAGTTGAGCCAGGGCGTCCTCGAACTCCCGGTGCCCGACCACCCGGTGCATCGTCTGGAGCACCGCCCGGGTGCCCCGCTCGGCGGCCGGACGGTCGATCCCGGCGCGGTCGGCGACCCGGCTCAGGAACTCGTCGTAGCCGAACGTCTCCGGCGGTTCGGCGGCCTTGACCAGCAGTGGGCTCAACTCGTCGGCCAGGTGGGGGGCCAACGCGCCCGCCTCGCCGCCGCTGAGCCGCTCGGTGAGGGTCCGCAGGACCGCCTCGGTGAGCGGGCGCGCCTGCTCCGGCGGGAGACCCGCCCGTGCCGCAACCTTGTCGACGAATGCCAGCTCGGCCATGCCCCCGCCCTTCGCTTTCGGAGACGCGTGGCTACCCGGGCCCACGGGCAGCAAACCCGGCAGCCGCGGCGGGGATGGTTCTGCTGGTTGCTGCGCGCGGTGACGTCGGCTTCTCGTACGGTGAGGTCGGACCGGGAACCCGACGGCTGCCCGACGGCGGCCCGTGCCGCAGGAGGAGCAGATGGCCCTCGACCTGCCCGACGTGATCGACCGGTACTTCCGGGCCGTCAACGACCGGGACCTGGACGCCTTCGTCGCCTGCTTCGCGGACACCGCGAGCGTCGCCGACGAGGACCGACTGTACGACGGACGGGCCTCGATCCGCGCCTGGCGCCAGAAGACGATGGACGCCTACGCGTACACCGCCGAGCCGGTCCGGGTCGACGCCCAGGCGGGCGACTCATACCTGGCTCTCACCCGGGTGTCCGGTGACTTTCCCGGCAGCCCGGTCGAGTTGCGGTACCGGTTCACGCTGCGCGATGGGCTGATCGGCGCTCTGGACATCCGTCCCTGACGACGAACGGTCCACCGACACGAGAGGAACACCGTGCCCCGAGTCTGGCTCATCACCGGCTGTTCGCGCGGTCTCGGCCGCGCCCTCGCCGAGGCCGTCCTGGCCGACGGCGACCACCTGGTGGCGACCGCCCGCAACCCGGCACAGCTCGCGGACCTGGTCGACCGGCACGGTGACCAGGTCCGCGCGGTGGCCCTCGACGTCAACGACCCCGCCGCCGCCCGTGCCGCCGTCCGCACCGCGGTGGACACGTTCGGGCAACTGGACATCCTGGTCAACAACGCCGGGTACGCCGACGTCGCCGCGATCGAGGACATGTCGGAGGACGACTTCCGGGCGCAGGTCGAGGCGAACTTCTTCGGCGTGGTCAACCTGTCCCGGGCCGCCCTGCCCGTGATGCGCGAGCAGGGACGCGGGCACATCGTGCAGATCTCCAGTGTCGGCAGCCGGGTCGCGAGCACGGGTCTGGGCGCGTACCAGTCCGCCAAGTGGGCGGTCAGCGGCTTCTCCGGGGTGCTCGCCAGAGAGGTCGAGGCATTCGGGATCCGAATCACCAGCGTCGAGCCGGGCGGGCTGCGCACCGACTGGGCCGGCTCGTCGATGAGCGCCCTGTCGATCAGTGAACCGTACCGGCCGGTCATCGACCCGGCCGTGCAGCGGCTGCGCCAGGCCAACGGCGCCCAGCCGGGCGACCCGGCCCGCGCCGCCCAGGCGATCATCCGGATCACCCGGGTCGACGACCCGCCGCTGCGGTTGCTGCTCGGCGCCGACGCCGTGGCCGCCGCCCACGCGGCCGCCGAGGCCCTCGCGGCGTCGGACGCGCGGTGGCGGGAGTTGAGCGAATCGATCGCCTTCGACGCAACACCCTGACTCGACCGCGCTGCCAGAGCGGCCAGGCCGCCGGGCTCATCTCGGTGCCGCCGGCTCCACCGCCGAAGCGCATCGCCAGCCGCCGGACCGGCGAGGCCGGTCAGGCCGGCCCGCACGTGATCAACCGCCGAACGGACGAGACAGCCAGGAGGGCGGCGGGTGACATGATGTGGCGACAACAGCTACGAGAAGGGTCCCGGCAGCCCGATGACGCACTCTGCGGCTCGCACGCCCACGACATCCGCGCGGAACGCGGTGCCGCTGGCCGGGCAGCCGCATCGGGCGGGCTGATGCCGGGCGAGCGACGGGAGACCGTGGCCGAGCAGAGTGTCCCCACCCACGCCGCGGACACCATGGCGTACCAGGTCGCGACGGACATACGGGCGCTGCGCGCGTTCGTCAGCGCCGGGGCGCTGGCCCGTGGCCTGTCGGACGAGGGGACGGAGCTGTTGACGCTGGCCGTCAGCGAGTTGGCCACCAACACGTTGCAGCACACCACCGGCGGTGGCTGGGTGCGACTCTGGGCCGAGCCGGGTCAGCTGATCTGCGACGTCGTCGACCACGGGCCGACGCGGGCGCTCGGCCGAAGCATGCCGGCCACCGACTCGGTACGAGGTCGCGGGCTGGCGATCGTGGAGCAGATTTGTGACGAGGTCGCCGTGCTCACCAGTCCCGGGGAGACCGTCGTACGGATTCGCCTGAGTCTGTGAACCTCGGCGGCGATCCCCACCCACCTGAGCCAGGTTGGCTGCCACAATGCGGACAACCCGGGCCGACGGTGGCACCGGGTCGGACCCGAACGGGAGGACGCCCCGATGCCGGACAGCGCACGCGAGGCTGAGCTGCTCGACGCCGAGCGCACCCTGCAGGCCGCCCAACGGGCCGGGGACGTCGCCGCCCTCGATCAGCTGCTGATCGACCAGCTGATCGCCGTCGGCCCGGACGGGCGTACCCACAGCAAGCAGGATGACCTGACCGCTCACCGGGACCGCCGCTCGGTCGTCGAGGAGTTGGTGGAGGAGGAGCTGGACCTGCTCGTGGTCGGATCGACGGGGGTGACGTTCTTCCTGGGCCGGGTGTCCGGCGAATTCGAGGGAGCGCCGTTCGCCGCGCGGCTGCGGTACACCCGGACGTGGGTCCACGACGACCCGCACGGCTGGCGGGTGCTGGCCGCACACATCAGCCCGGTCTGACCCGGCTGCCGTCCTCAGGTCACGACGGCGTCGATCGCGCCGACGCGCAGGGTGCCGTCGGTGAGGGGTGTGCAGCGGATGCCGCCGGTGGTGCGCAGCGCCTTCCACGCCCCCGGTCCGACCGTGACGTCCATCCAGGCACACGGTCGGGCCGCCCGGTTGACCCGCAGGCTGACCGGGCCGTCGCCGGAGTCCAGCACCAGCACCCTGCCGATCAGCTCGTCCACGGCGATCCCGGTGGTGAGGATGTTGCGCCGCACCTCGGCCAGGCCGATGCCGACCGGCAGCGACTCCTGGGCGATGACCGTGACGCTGGCGTCGCGGTGTGCCTGCTGACCGAAGTAGCGGTCGCCGACGATACCGAGACCGGCCCGGATCCTCACGGCGTCGACCAGCTCACCGGGCGGGGCCGGGGCCGGGCCGTCGGCGGGCCGGCCCAGGAAGCGGTGCACGGGCGAGGCCAGCAACTCGACGATCTCCGGCATGGCAGGAATTCTACGAACCGGACCGGGCCGCCGGGGCAGGTCGAGGGATGCGCGGTGCCGCCTCCCTTGCCAGACGACTCCCGCTGTTCTATAACTGTTGTATGAGTTCTATAACAGTACGGGCGGCGGGGGCTCCGGGGCGATACGGGAGGTACGGCGGGCGGTACGTGCCGGAGTCTCTGATCCCCGCCTGCGAGGCGGTCGCCGAGGCCTTCTCGCAGGCGTGGGCCGACCCCGGGTTCCGCGGCAGTCTCGCCGCACTGCTGTCGGCCCACGTGGGACGCCCGACACCGCTGACGCCGGCCGTGCGACTGTCGACCGAACTCGGTGTGACGGTGCTGCTGAAGCGGGAGGATCTGACGCACACCGGATCACACAAGATCAACAACGTGCTCGGGCAGGCGTTGCTGGCCCGACGCATGGGGCGTACGCGTCTGATCGCCGAGACCGGGGCGGGCATGCACGGCGTCGCGACGGCGACCGCCGGCGCCCTGCTGGGCTTACCGGTGACGGTGTTCATGGGCGAACGCGACGTGGAACGCCAGGCGCACAACGTCTTCCGTATGCGGCTGCTGGGCGCCGAGGTCGTTCCGGTGACCACCGGCAGTCGGACGCTGAAGGACGCCACCAGCGAGGCCATGCGCCACTGGGTGACGGACGTCGACGAGGCGTACTACTGCGTGGGCTCCGTCATCGGTCCGCACCCCTATCCGATGATGGTCCGCGAGTTCCAACGCGTCATCGGTGACGAGGCCCGGCGGCAGTGCGCGGCCGAGCTGCCCGCCGCCACCCCCGACTACGTGGTCGCCTGCGTCGGCGGGGGCAGCAACGCGGCGGGCACGTTCGCCGGGTTCGTCGAGACCTCGGCGAAGCTCGTCGGGGTGGAAGCCGAGGGCGGCTCCGGCGCGGCGAACGGGGAGATCGGCGTCCTGCACGGGTTCCAGTCGCTGTTCCTCCAGGACGACCACGGGCAGATCAAGGAGGCGCACTCGATCGCCGCCGGGCTGGACTACCCCGGCGTCGGCCCCGAGCACGCGTACCTGCGCGATCTGGGGCGCGCCCGGTACGTCACCGTCTCCGACGGGGAGGCGGTCGCGGCCGCGGTCCGGCTCGCGCGGTCGGAGGGCGTGCTGCCCGCCATCGAGTCGGCCCACGCGCTCGCCTGGGTCGTCCGCGCCGCCGGCACGCCGGAGCTGCCCGGAGGATCGACAGTGCTCGTCACCCTCTCGGGGCGCGGCGACAAGGACATCACCACCCTGATCGCGGAGGCGGAGCTCGCATGAAGCTACTGATGCCCTACATCACGGGCGGGATCGTGCCCGGCTGGACGGCGTATCTGAGCGCCTTCGAGGACGCCGGAGCCGACATGGTCGAGGTCGGGCTCCCGTTCTCCGACCCGACAGTCGACGGCCGCACCATTCAGGAGGCCTCGGACGCGGCGCTCGCCCGAGGCACGACGCCCGCCTCGGTCCTGGAAGACCTCGCCACAGCGCGGGCAGGCATCCCCCTCGTCGCCAGCACGTACGCCAACATCGCGCTACGGCCCGGGTTCGGCGACGCGCTGACGGCAGCCGGGGTGACCGGGCTGATCGTGCCCGACCTGCCCCTCGACGAGGTGGCCGGGCTGGACGTGCCGGGCGTCCAGGTGAGCCTGCTCGCCTCCCCCGCCACGCCGGACGACCGGCTCGCCGAGATCGGCCGACGCAGTCAGGGTTTCGTGTACGCCATCTCGATCATGGGCACGACCGGCGAACGCGACCGGCTCGCCCCGTCGGCCGTCACTCTGGCCGCCCGGCTCAAGCAGGTCACGGACCTACCCGTCCTGCTGGGCTTCGGCATCTCCACCCCGCAACAGGCGGGCGAGGCGGCGGCGGTCGCCGACGGAGTCATCGTCGGCGCGGCCGTCATGCGGCGCATCCTCGACGGGGCGAGTCCCACCGAGGTCGGCGTCTTCGTGGCGTCACTGCGGGCCGCGTTGTCCCAGATGGCTACCGTGCGATGATCGGCGGTGGCCGTCGATGACGGGGAGCGGACAGTCGACGCATCGGGAGACAGAACAGTGGCACGCTACCGGGCCATCGCCGCCGACCTCGCCGCCAAGATCCGCGACGGTCGTTACGTGCCGGGTGAGGCGTTGCCCGCGCAGCGCGAGCTGAGCACGGCGTACGGGGTCACTCTGATGACGCTGCGGCAGGCCCTGCGCGAACTGAGCGCCGAGGGCCTGATCGTCCAGCGGCCGGGCAAGGGCACCTATGTCGCACCTGCTCATGCCGCGTACCAGCTCGGATCGTTGCGGAGCTTCGGCGACGACCTGCGCGAGCAGGGCCACGAGGTCCACACGACGGTGATCTCCCGCGCGCAGCGCCGCGTGCCCTCGCGCGTCGCGGCCCGGCTGCGGGTCCGCGAGGCCGAGGCGGGCCTGCGCCTGGAGCGGGTCCGCGCGTTCGCCGGCCGCCGCGCCATTCATCAGATTTCCTGGGTACGCGAGCCGCACGCGAGCCGGTTGCACGACGTGGACTTCACCGGCACCTCGTTGTACGCGGCCCTGGCCGACCTGGGGGTGGTGGTGGCCCGGGCGGCCGAGACGATCCGACCGGAGGTGCTGAACGCGGACGTGGCCCGGCATCTGGACGAGGCCGAGGGAGCACCGGTGCTGATCAGTGACCGGATCACGTACGCGCCCGACGGGACGGCCCTGGTGACCGATCGGGCCACGATGCTGGGCAGCATGATGCAGATCACCGCCGACCGGGCCGCCACCGGGTTGTCTCTCCACTACGGAGCGGTCTAGCCGGGCCGGCGCGCTCCTCGCCGTTGATCTCGCACGGTGCGACGGTTGCCCGGTGGGGACGGCGACCCAGGTCGTCACCGTCCCCACCGTGACCCGGTTCAGGCCGGCGCGCCGGTGACGGTCAGGTTGCGCAGTCGGCCCACGTTGTCGAACGAGCCGAAGCCGACCCGCCCCGAGCCGAACGTGGTGTCCTTCGCGGTCAGCAGCGGGTCCCGGTGCCCGTCGACGTAGACGGCGATCTCGCCGGTGGCCGGCAGGTGCACCACCCGCACGCGGTGCCACCTGGCGTCGGTGATCGCCGGGTTGGCGCCGCGCGAGCGGCCGTTCCACTGGTGGTCGATGCGCTCCCGGTCGGCGTTGTCCACCTTGAAGATGCCGTTGTGCGGATAGATCGTGTTGTCGGTCGAGAGGTGGGCATAGTAGAACTCGGTGTCCGAGCGCCAGCCGAAGACGATGATCACGTCCCGGTTGGTGACCTCCACCGGGGTGTCGAGTCGTACCTGGGCATCGACCCGCACCGACGACCACGCCGGTCCGTTGGTCAGCACGGCGTACTCGAAGGGCCGGCGCGGGCCCGGCCGGCTCTCCCCGGCCTCGGCCAGGATGACCTGGTCGTGGGTGAACTGCCACTTCGCCGGTGTCATCGGTGCCCAGTTCGCGGCTCCGGTGGTACGGCGCAGGGTGACGTCCCCGACGTCACCGCTGGCGAACTCCCGGGTGCCGGTCACCTTCCAGACCTTTCCGTTGGCCTTCGCGACGACGTAGAGCTCACCGGCGGCGTCGGTGCCGAAGCGCAGGTCCACCCGGTTGGGGTCACCGGGCGCGCCCGGTGACGACAGGTCGCGCATCCGGACCGGGGTGCCCGCCTCGTCGAAGAGCGCGAGCTGGTGGATCGTGGCCAGTTCCCGGCCCCGGCGCATCTCGTTGGCCTCGGTGTAGAGCACCCGGCCGTCGACCAGGTCGCCGAAGACGTACTTGCCGCGCAGCGCTGGCAGCGTCCGCCCCCGGTAGACGAAGCCGCCGGCCACCGCGACACCGACGTCGTCGGTGCAGTTCCAACCGGCGGCGGGGTCGTGGTCGTACGCGGCGACCGGGTAGGTGTAGCCGTAGCTGTCGTCGTCGGCGGGCAGCGGGAGCAGCCGGTCGCAGGGGTTCGTGGCCGCCTTGTCGAAGACGAAGGAGCCTTCGCGCTCGCTCCATCCAAAGTTGTCCCCGGCACGGACTTCGTAGATCGCCTCGACGGCGTGTTCGCCGATGTGCCCGAGGTACATCCGGCCGGTCGCCCGGTCCCAGCTGAACCGGTGCGGGTCCCGGAAACCCACCGCGTAGAGCTCGCCGAGCGCGCCGGCCCGGCCGACGAACGGGTTCCCGGCCGGGATGCCGTAGCGCCCGTTCGCGGAGTTGGTGCCCCGGGGGTCGATCCGGAGCAGCTTGCCGTGCGGCAGGGCCAGGTTCTGCGGATCGGTGTTGCGGGCACCCTGGCCACCGTCGCCGACGGCCAGGTACAGCAGCCCGTAGTCGCGGTCGTGGCGCTTGGCCGTGGGGTTGAAGTTGATCTCCTGGATGCCGTGCACCTGGCCGCCGAAGCCGATGCGCAGCACCTCCCGGTGCGTACCGGCGAAGGTGGCAGCGGCCGGATCCGTCGCCGTCCACTCGGTGATGACACCGTGGAAGAGCGTGTTGGGTTGGGCGTAGTCCGCAGCGGCGGTCGTCGTCGACGCCAACTCGGTGTGGATGGTGTAGAACCGGCCGTTCGCCCCGAACTCCGGGTGGAACGCGACGTACCCGAAGCCCTGGCCGAGCCCACGACCGGAGAAGAACCGCGGCGCGAACGTCGCGGCCACGTCCAGGTAGACGTGCGGCACGCCGCCCTCGACCAGGTAGAGGCGCCCGTTGAGGTCGGGCACCGCCCGCCGGCCGGAACCGTCGGGCACCTCCATGATGGTGTTGATCCGCGCGGTACGCATGAGCCGCGCGTCGGTCGGCGCCGGAGTCGGGAACGACTGCGGAAAGCTGGCGTACTCGCTGAGGACCAGCCCGAGTCGGGACTGGACCGGCATGTCGGGGATCGGGTCGTCGACCGCGTCGGCGGCTCGCGCGGGGGTGGCGACCAGTGTGGACAGGATCAGCACGAGGGCGGTGAGGCCAGCCCTCACTCTGGGCCGGCGGACGGCGCCGGCGCGACGGTGCAGGGTGCGCACGCGTGTCTCCTTCTCGGTGGGACGGTGCCGAGGGTGGTCAGCGGGCAAGGTGGCGGTACTGCCTCCGCACGTCGTTCGCGGAGACCACACTGTCGAGGAACATCAGGCCGTCCATCCGGCAGTCGCACGGGTTGCGTTCCAGGTTGTCCTGGGGAAAGCTGCCGCCGATCTTGATGCCCCGGGGGTCGGAGGCCGTGGTCACGTGCGGGCCCGGCCCGGAGACCAGCCACGGGTCGTCGGAACGGGTGTAGAAGCCGTCCACCGGTTCACCGTTGCGGTAGAGGGCGAGCGCGCCGGTGGCGAAGTCGAAGGTGGCGGCCAGGTGCACCCACTCCCCGACGGGCAGCAGCTCACGCCAGTCCCGGGTGGCGGCGAAGGTCTGTGAGTCGCCGCCGTCGAGCCGCCGGCCGAGCGCGACGAGACGCAACTCCCCGTCGACGTCGATCAGCTCCAACAGCGCGCGGACGCCGTGGCCGTCGGAGTCGCCGGTCAGCACTCCGGCCAGCCCGATCGCGTTGTACCTGTCGTCCGGGTCGGCGGTGGTGGAGTTGGGTAGCGGGCGGTCCATGTTCAGCTTGAACCAGCCCATGACCGTGGTGCCGGCGGTGGCGCTGAAGGCACGCAGTGTCCGCACCCCGCTGGCCGACCAGGTGCCGGCCTTCCAGTCGTCGTTGCCGGCGACGGCGGGGTCGACCTGCCGGGTCTGCACCGCGTTGCGGCTGCCCCGGTAGGCGTCCTCCGGCACCCGCATGGCGGCACCGCCGTTGATCAGCTCGATCTCGGTGCCGGACCGCCCCTGGTCGCGTTCGAGTGCGGGGTCGCCGGGCACCGGGTGGTCGAAGTCGTACGCGGCGACCAGGTG
This sequence comes from Micromonospora sp. NPDC047644, assembly GCF_040704315.1. Taxonomy (NCBI): domain Bacteria; kingdom Bacillati; phylum Actinomycetota; class Actinomycetes; order Micromonosporales; family Micromonosporaceae; genus Micromonospora; species Micromonospora sp. NPDC047644. The sequence continues at coordinate 221,103 of NZ_JBEYSY010000002.1, read as the reverse complement.
CGCGCGCAGCGCCGGGTGGACGGCGGACGGGATGCCGCGATCGGCCTGCGCCGGTGGCGCGCCGGCGCCGGTCAGCGCGCCGATCGCCAGGAGGGAGACGGCCGCTCGTCGAGCCCTGGACATGGCTGTCACCTCGTTTCGCGGCATGACGGATGCCGGTCACGTAAGCGCTTACGTAAGCGCTTACGTACCCTAGGCTTCGATCGGTGTCGCTCGCAACAGATCGGGTGACATGGATGTCTCCGGAGGGTTGCCGATGCCCAGGGCCAGCCAACGGCCGCGCCTCGTGGACGTCGCCGAACACGCCGCCGTCTCGCTGGCGACGGCCTCCCGAGCGCTCGCCGGCCGCGACGGGGTCAGCGCCGAGGTCGCCGACCGGATCCGGCAGATCGCCGGTGAGCTGGGCTATGTCGCCAACCCGTACGCCCGTACCCTGGCCAGCGGGGCCACCTCCACGGTGGGGTTGATCGTCCACCAGATCGACGACCCGTACTTCTCCGAGATCGCCGCCGGGGTCATCCAACTCGCCGCCGAGCAGGGGTTGCTGGTGCAGATCTGCCAGTCCGGCCGCGACCCCGGCTACGAGCTGCAACAGCTGCGCCACCTGATCGCCCAGCGGGTCGGCATCGTCCTGATCAGTGGTTCCGGCTTCGACGACCCCCGGATGGAGAGCGCGGCACGGGCCGAGTTGGCCGCGTTCCAGGACCACGGCGGACGGGCCGCTGCCATCGGACGCCACGCGCTCGGCGTCGACGCCGTCCTCCCGGACAACGAGGCCGGCGGTCACGCCCTCGCCCAGCACCTGATGGATCTCGGTCATCGGCGGATCGCCGTCGCCGCGGGCAGCGCCGGCCTCACCACGGTCGCCGACCGGCTGGCCGGTGTGTCGTCGGCCCTGCGGCAGCGCGGGCGCTCCCCCGCCGACCTCGCCGTCGTGCACAGCGACTTCACCCGCGGCGGGGGGCGCGCCGCCGCCGAGCAGATCCTCAACGCGCACCCCGAGACGACGGCGATCATCGCACTCAACGACGCGATGGCCATGGGTGTGCTGTCGACGCTGCGGTCCCGCCGCGTGCCGGTGCCCGCGCGGATGTCCGTGGTCGGCTTCGACGACGTCTCCGTGGCGGCCGACCTGGCACCCAGCCTGACCACCATCCGCCTGCCGCTGACCGAGATGGGTCGCACGGCACTCACCCTCGCGCTCAAGCCGCGCACGACACGTCCGCGCCGCCGCCCCACCGGGCACCTGCTGGTCGTCCGCGACTCGACCGGGCCCGCGCCGGAAAGCTGACCGACGCCACCCCGGTCAGACGGCCAGGGCCGCCCGGACGTCCCGCTCCGCCGTGACACCCCCGTCGCCGGACGAGGTGACCCGACCGGACTCCAGCACGTGGTAACGGTCCGCCACCCGCAGAGCGAAACCCAGGTGCTGCTCGACGAGCAGCACACTGAACCCGGACTGCCGGGTCAACTCGACGATCCGCTCCTGGATCTCCGCGACCACCGACGGCTGGATGCCCTCGGTCGGCTCGTCGAGCATCAGCAGCCGCGGCCGGGTGATCAGGGCGCGGGCGATGGCCAACTGCTGGCGCTGACCGCCGGAGAGCAGGCCGGCCCGCCGCCGCAGCAGCGGGCGCAACGCCGGAAACAGATCCAGCACCTCCGCCGTGGCCACCGCCCCGTCGCGCCGGCCGTCGGCGACCAGCCGCAGGTTCTCCGCAGCGGTCAGGTGCGGAAAGCACTGCTGACCCTGCGGCACGTACGCCATTCCCCGCGCCACCCGCTCGTGCGGCCCGGCGCGGGTGACGTCCTCGCCGTCCAACTCCACGGTGCCGGCACTCGGGCGCAGCAGCCCCGCCGCGACCCGCAGCAGGGTGCTCTTGCCGGCACCGTTGTGCCCGAGCACGGAGGCCACCCCGTCGGGCGGGACGGCCAGGTCGACCCCGTGCAGCACCCGGGACCGCCCGTACCCGGCGTGCACCCCACGCAGCGTCAGCATCATGCCTCCCGGCCGGTGCGGGCCGACCCGGCGTCGACCGGGTGGCCAAGGTAGACCTCCTGCACGCGCGGGTCCGCCTGGACCTGCGCGACCGTGCCCTCGCTGAGCACCCGTCCGGCGTGCAGCACTGTGACGCTGCGCGCGAACCGACGCAGGAAGTCCATGTCGTGCTCGATCACGACGACAGTGCGATCCCGGCTCACCGTCTCCAACAGGGCCCCGGTGGCGTCGCGTTCCTCATGGCTCATCCCGGCGACCGGCTCGTCGAGCAGCAGCAGCCGCGCGTCCTGCACCAGCAGCATGCCGATCTCCAGCCACTGCTTCTGGCCGTGCGCGAGCGTCCCGGCGAGGTCCGCGGCCCGCTCGGCCAGACCGATCGTCTCCAGCGCGGCGGCGATCTCGTCGGGCACGCCTCGTCGGCGGCGGGCCAGGGTCGCCCAGCTGCGCCGCGCGCCCGCCGCGATGTCGAGGTTCTGCAACACCGACAGCTCCTCGAAGACCGTCGAGGTCTGGAAGGTCCGCCCGATGCCGAGCCGGCTGATCCGGTGCACCGGCCGGCCGAGCAGTTCCTGCTCACCGAAGCGGACCGAGCCGCTGGCCCTGACCAGACCGGTGATCGCGTCGACCAGTGTGGTCTTGCCGGCGCCGTTCGGCCCGATCAGGAACCGGATGTCGCCGGCGGGCACCTCCAACGAGACGCCGTCCACGGCGGTGAAACCGTCGAAGCTGACCCGTACGTCACGGACGGACAACCCGTCCAAGCGCTCGCCGCTCATGCCGTGCTGGCTGGGCATGCGCTCACGGCCCTCGCTTCGCTCGGTGCGTTCGCTCATGCCGCCGGCACCTCCATCCGTTCGGCCCGTCGTCGACCCAGTGACAGCCAGCCGCGCCGCTGCGGCCGCGCGGCGACGTCGCGGTGGCGGGCCAACGCCCACAGCGACGCGAGTCCGCCGGGGAGGAACGCCACCACGACCACGAAGAGCAACCCCTGAAGGTACGTCCAGGTGCCCGGGAAACGCTCGGAGAGGGCGGTACGCGCCCAGGCCACCGCCACCGCGCCGAGCACCGGCCCGAGCAGTGTCGCCCGGCCGCCCACCGCGACGCCGATGACGAACTCGATCGACGGGACGATGCCGATCAGCGCGGGCGAGATGATGCCCACCGCCGGCACGAACAGCGCGCCGGCCAGCCCGGCCATGCCCGCCGCCACCACGTACGCCACGAGCTTGACCGACGCCGGGTCGTAACCCAGGAAGCGGACCCGTTCCTCGCCGTCGCGCACCGCCACCAACAGTTCGCCGTAACGGCTGTGGATGAGCTGACGGGTCAGCGCGAGCAGCGCCAGCAGCGTGCCGGCGATGATGAAGTACACCATCCGCTGGTTGACCGGGTCGTCCAGGTCGTACCCGAAGAAGCCCTTGATGTCGGTGAGCCCGTTGGTGCCACCCGTGGTGCCCTGCTGGCCGATCAGCAGGATCACCATGGCGGCGGCGAGCGCCTGGCTGAGGATGGCGAAGTACGCGCCGCGGACCCGGCGGCGAAAGACCAGCGAGCCGAGCCCGAAGGCGACAGCCATCGGCAGCAACACCGTGGCGGGCAGCGCGAACCACGGGCTGGCGAACGGCCGCCACCACAGCGGCAACTCGTCGAGTTGCCCGTACAGCTGCATGAAGTCGGGCATCCCACCCGGGCCCGCGTCGGCGAGCTTGAGGTGCATGGCCATCGCGTAGCCGCCGAGACCGAAGAAGACGCCCTGGCCCAGGGTGAGCATCCCGCCCCGGCCCCAGGCGATCCCGATGCCGACCGCGACCATGGCGACGCAGAGGTACTTGGACAGCAGGGCCAGCCGGAAGTCCGACAACACCAGCGGGGCGACGGCGAACAGCAGCGCCGCGCCGAAGGCGAAGCCGGCCAGGGTCCGTAGCTGGGAGCGCCCGGGACGGTTCGGCGGTACGGCACCGGCGGGCGCCGGGCGGACGGCGGTGCTGGGTGGCGCGGGGGTGACGGCGGTCATGCGAGGCTCCTGGTCCGCAGGGTGAACAGGCCCTGTGGCCGCCACTGGAGGAACGCGACGATCGCCACGAACACGATCACCTTGGCGACGCTGAGGGTGGTCAGGTATTCCCCGGTGGCCTGGAGCACGCCGAGGGCGAAGGCGACGATCACACTGCCCTTGAGCTGGCCGATCCCACCCACCACGACGACCAGGAAGGCGTCGATGATCAGGTTGGTGCCCATGGTGGGGCCGATCGGGCCGAGCAGGGTGAGGGCCACCCCGGCGAGCCCGGCCAGGCCGGAGCCGAGGAAGAAGGTCGTCCGGTCGACCCGGGAGGTGGCGACACCGGAGACGGCGGCGAGGTCGCGGTTCTGCACCACCGCGCGAATACGACGTCCGAGCGGGGTGAGTCGCAGCGCCAGGGTGAGCGCCGCGACGGCCGCCAGAGCCAGGGCCAGGATGAACAGCCGGTTGTTGGCGATGGTCAGCCCGCCGGGCAGCGCCACGTTGCCGGTGAGCAGCTCCGGCGCGCGGGTCTGCACGTTCGGGCTGCCGAAGATGTCCCGGGCCAGTTGTTGCAGGATCAGTGACACACCCCAGGTGACCAGCAGGGTGTCCAGTGGGCGGGCGTAGAGCCGGCGGATGAGCAGCACCTCCAGCAGGACACCCATGGTGCCGGCGACCACGAACGCCACCGGCAGCGCGACCGCCAGTGACAGGCCGGCGCCGGTGATGCTCTGTTGCAGAACGTAGGTGGTGTACGCGCCGGCCATGATGAACTCACCGTGCGCCATGTTGATCACGTTCATCTGGCCGAAGGTCAGCGCGAGGCCGAGCGCGATGAGCAGCAGCACCGCGCCGATGCTGATGCCGGTGAAGAGTTGACCGAAGAGGACTGTCACGGTGGGTACTCCGAACTGCTGGTCGGGTGGCCCGGGCGGAGCGCGCGGCAACGCGTTCCGCCCGGGCCGGCGTCGTCAGCTCAGGCCGCTCGCCCACGGGTAGGTCTTGAGGTACGGGTCCGGCGCGACCGGCTTGCCGGAGTTCCACACCTCGGTGATCAGGCCGTCCGCGCCGATCTTGCCGATCCGGGCGGTCTTCGCGATGTGCTGGGTCTTGCCGTCGACGGTGACCAGACCCTCCGGCGCGTCGAAGGTGATCCCGTCCGAGGCGGAGCGGACCTTCTCCACGTCGAAGGCGCCGGCCTTCTCGACCATCGCCTTCCACAGGTGCACGCCGACGTACGCGGCTTCCATCGGGTCGCTGGTCGGCTTGTCCGCGCCGAACTTCGCCTTGTACGCGGCCACGAACTTCGAGTTCGCCGCGCCCGGGGTGGTCTGGTAGTAGTTCCAGGCCGTCAGCTGGCCCTCCAGGTACTGGGTGCCGATGCCCTTGACCTCTTCCTCGGCGATCGACACCGACACCACGGGCATCGCGGCGGCGGTCAGACCCGCCGACTTGTACTCCTTGAAGAAGGCCACGTTGCTGTCACCGTTGAGCGTGTTGAACACCGCGTCCGCGCCGGACGATTTGACCTTGTTCACGATGGTGCCGAACTCGGTGGAGCCCAGTGGCGCGTAATCCTCACCCAGCACGGTCATCCCGTTCGCGGCCGCGTACGCCTTGATGATTTTGTTGGCGGTTCGCGGAAACACGTAGTCGCTACCGACCAGATAGACCGACTTCGCCCCCTGCGACTTGAGATAGTCCAGCCCGGGAACGATCTGCTGGTTGGTCGTCGCTCCGGTGTAGAAGATGTAGGGCGACTGCTCGAGTCCCTCGTACTGCACCGGGTAGAACAGCAACGCCTTGTTCTTCTCGAACACCGGCTTGACCGCCTTGCGGCTGGCCGACGTCCAACAGCCGAAGACAGCCGCCACCCGGTCCTCGGAGATGAGCTTCTCGGCCTTCTCCGCGAAGGTGGGCCAGTCCGAGGCGCCATCCTCACCGACCGGCTGGATCTTCTTGCCGAGGACACCGCCGGCCGCGTTGATCTCGTCGATGGCGAGCATGATGGAGTCGCGGACGGTCACCTCGCTGATCGCCATGGTCCCGGAGAGCGAGTTGAGCAGGCCCACCTTGACGGTGTCGCCGGAGACGTCGGCGGTGACGCCGGTCGCGCCACCGGAGTCGGTGGTCTTGCTGCCGCACGCGGTCATCGCGGCCGCGGCGACCAGGGTCATGGCACCCGCCAGGATGCGGCGGCCCCGGAATAATGACATCTACTCTCCCTGCGGTGCACTCAAGTGGCGAAAGGACGGTCGGTGCGGTCCGATGGAGCTGACGTGGGCGGTGCCGAGGTCGACGGGTGGACGCCGCGCAGGGAACCGGCTCGGATATGGGCAGGGAAAGCGTTGACCGGCATGATTGCGCGCGTGTTTCCCAGTCCTTAATTGACTGTTTCCGAGGGATCGACGAGCCGCACACGAAAAGCGGCCGACACCGTTGGGGAGGAAACGGTGTCGGCCGTTCGGAAAGACGCAGGATAAATGCCACCACATTGGTCGACGGACCAATCCGCCGACGGTGGGCACGCAATGGTGAGATCCGACCCCGTGGCCAGATACTTCACGCAGGAAGCATCTTAGGACGGCAGCGGGTGGCGCTGTCAAGGGTCGGAGGGCCGACCGTCGCACCCGGTCAGAGCTGAGCGAGCACAGTGAAGTCGAGCCCGTCGGCCTCGGCCAGATAGATGCGCTGCCGGACGTGCCGCTGACGCAGCCGCAACCGCCCACGCGGGCCGTGGTAGGCGACCGTGTCGGCGGCCGTCTCGATGGCCCGTACGTCGAGGGTGCGGGCCTGGCCGATCAGCGCGGCGAGCAGCATGACGCCCTCGTAGCAGGACTCCCCCAGGCTGCCCAACGGCGGCGCCTCCACCCCGAAGCGCCGGGCGAACTCGCCGTGGAAGTCGAGATTCTCCTGGGTGACCAGCCCGGCGAAGAAACCCGCGGTGCTGTAGAGCCTTCGAGTCGCGCCGGCGCCACTGGCCAACAGCATGTTCTCGTCCATCAGGGTGCTCAGCCGCAGACAATGCTGATCCAGGCCGGATCGGGCGAACGCCCGGTTGAACCGCACCGCGTCCGCACCGACCAGCAGCATCAACACCGCGTCCGCGTCACTGTGCTCGATGCGGCGTAACACCTCGGTGAAGTCGTGCGCGTCCAACGGCAGGAAGTGCCGGCCCACCACCTGCCCACCGCCGCGCAATGCGTACCGCTGGGCGGCCCGCGACGTGCGGCGCGGCCACACGTAGTCGTTGCCCACCACGAACCAGCGGCGCACCCCCTGCTCCGCGGCGAGCATCCGCATCGCGGGCCACAACTGGGCGTCGGGCGTCTCGCTGGTCAGGAAGACCCCCTCGGTGCGCTCGCCGCCCTCGTAGAGTGCGGTGTAGACGTAGGGCACCCGGTGTGCGACTCGGGGTGCCAAGGCCTGGCGCACCGAGGAGATGTGCCACCCCGTCACCCCCTGCACGGCACCCACCGACACCAACGCCTCGACCTCGGCGGCCACCTCGGCCGGCGGTGCGCCACCGTCGACAGGCACCAGGCGGACCTCCCGGCCCAGCACGCCACCGCACCTATTGATCTCCTCGACCGCGAGCTGCGCGCAGAGCTCACAGGTGGGGCCGAACATGCCGGCCGGCCCGCGCATCGGATAGACCAGCGCGATGCTGACCACGGCGCGGTCGACGGTCAGCCACGGCGGTGCCGGCGCGGACATGAGCACATGATTGCCCGGCCCACGACGGAAGACCAGTGCTCACCACTGACCGGGACGACTCGCTACCATGACAGGGCCACCGGACCAGGGAGTTTCATGTCAGACGTGCCCGGGGCGCCAGCCGACCTGCTGCGCTCGCTCACCCGCGCCGAACGGCTGCTCTCCCGCCGGCTGGGCGCCGTCCTGGCCGACGACGCGATCAGCATCGAGGCGTGGAGGGTGCTCTGCCTGCTCGCCGACGGCCAGGGTCACCCGATGAGCGAGGTGTCCGTCGAGGCTTCGCTGCCGCCGGGCACCCTCACCAAGCTGGTCGACCAACTCGTCGACCGCAACCTCGTCTTCCGCCGGATCGACCCGATCGACCGCCGACGGATTCGGGCGTACCTGACCGCCCGGGGCCGCCGCGAGCACGCCCGCCTGGACGAGCGCGTCCGAGCCAGCATCGCCGAACTGGGCGTCGTCGAGCTGGGCGGCGCAGGGCTGGGCGGCGCGGGGCTGGGCGGCGCGGAGACCGGCCAGCCGGGTCTGTCACCGGCCGCCGACCTGGTGGGTCAGCTCGACCACCTCATCGGCCGCCTCGACCCCACCCAGCGCGTCGATGCCGCCCGCCGCGATGACCGCGTCGACGCCGGTGGCCCGCACCGCTGGGCAGCGACCAGGAAAGCCTGAATACCGGAGCCCCGTGGCCAGCCCAGCGGCGACGCGGCATGACCTGCGCCGCCGTCTCGGCAGGGTGCACCGCGGTCCGGGCACGCTTCCTCACCGGCGGGTCCAATTGAGCCACAATGGACACATGCTGGCTCTCGGGGCTGTCATGTCGGTCGTCGATCGAGTTGCGACGAGCGACTCCACCAGCGAAAGGCCGGCGGTCGACGGCACCATGGCGACCCAGATCGCGAGACGTGCTTGTTGACGACTTCCGACAGACGCCAGCGCGACAGCAATGCCCCGAGCGGCGCCTCAGCCGCGCTCGTAACGGGCTACCTCCGCGCTGCGGCAATCCACTCAGGTAGCGCGCCGTCGAGCAGAGGTGCCCCTGGTCCCGCGAACGCTGCCCGGCCACCCGCGGCCACCCGCCGAAGAGCGTGATGTCGGTGAGTCATCACGATGACTCACCGACATCATGCTCTCCGCAGAGTCCGCCTCCAGAACGACGACCGGCCCCGTTGGCGATCCATCCGGACACACGCACTCAGTTGGTGAGGTGGGCGCGCAGGGTGTGTGCGTCGGGAGCGGTGGCCGTCCACAGGGTCGCCGGGCCACCTGCCAACGGCAGCCGGGCGACACTGCCCTCGGCCGATGGAGGTTCGGCGGGCCGCGACGGGTCGACCAGCAGCAGCGATCCCGTGGCCGGGGCGCCGCCGAGCACCGCCGGGCCGGCCCAGCCCGGCGCGTGCGGTCCCACCGCGAGGGACTGCCGCAGCAGTGGTCGACCCGCGTAGTCGACCTGGGTGTGCACGACGGCGCTGCCGGGCGCCTCGCCGTACCGGCCGCAGATCAGCTCGTCGCGCCACCGCAGGCTCGCGCCGGCGGCCAACTCGATCCGGGACTGGGCGAGGTGCGCGCAACCAGCCGCCGCTACCAACTGTTCCGGAAGCCAGTGCAGCGTGGCCCCGGCGTGCACCACCGCCCGCACCGCCATCCGTGAGACGGCACCCACACGGCCCGGTAGGGCGATCGACGCGGCGACGCTGTGCACCCGTACGGCCGCGCCCGGCCCGACCTCGATCTCCAGGCGCAGATCGTCGCCGGCCAGCGGCCCGGCCGCCCCGCCGACGAGGTGAACAGTGGCGACACCACCGTCGGTCGGGGTCTGGCGCAGCAGCAGCGGCGTTTCGCCGTGCAACTCGACAAGGGTCGTGCCACCCCGCCCGTCGGCCCGGGCGACCAGCCGGGCGAGCGCTCGCATCAGGCCGTTTCCGCCGGTACGGCGAGCGGGTGCAGGGCGGCGTGGTGGGCCAACTCGTGCCGAATCCAGTCCGCGACCGACGTCGCGGTGGGGTTCCCCACGATGGACAGGAAGAGGGTCGGGAGGTCCCCGCGCCGGGCCCGCGCGTCACGATCCATGACGGCGAGATCGGCGCCCACCATCGGGGCCAGGTCGGTCTTGTTGATGACGAGGAGGTCGGCGGCGGTGACCCCCGGGCCGCCCTTGCGGGGGACCTTGTCCCCGCCCGCCACGTCGACCACGAAGATCTGTCGGTCGACCAGCCCCCGACTGAAGGTCGCCGTCAGGTTGTCCCCACCGCTCTCGACGAGGACGAGGTCCAACGGGCCGACCGCCTCGGCCAGTTCGTCGACGGCGTCGAGGTTGGCGCCGATGTCGTCGCGGATCGCCGTGTGCGGGCAGCAGCCGGTCTCGACCGCGCGGATCCGCGCCGGGTCCAGCACCCCGGCCCGCCGGAGGAAGTCGGCGTCCTCGGTCGTGTAGATGTCGTTGGTCACCACGCCGAGCCGCAACTCGTCGGCGAAGGCACGGCAGAGCGCGGCCACCAGGGCCGTCTTTCCGGAACCTACCGGGCCGCCGATGCCGACCCGCAGGGCACGGCCGGCACGGGCCAACGGCGGATGGGGGTCCACCCCCGGCTCCGGATGGGTGTGCGGAATGGTCTCGTCGTGGGGTGGGCTGGCCGCCGTCGGCGTGCCCGGCGGCGGCGTGATCGGTTCGACGGCGGGCACAGCGCTCGGCACAACGGTGTCAGGACGCAAAGAGACGCACCTCCCAGGTGGCATGGATCTCGGCATGGATGTCGGCGAGTGGGGCGGCGGCGGCGGGCAGCCGCTCCGGTGGATCATCGGCGGCACGCGCCGCGTCGGCGGCCGTTCCGTCGCAGGCGTCGGCCAGGCCGACCAGCAGCGCTTGGACCCGGTACGGGTCGAGTCCGAGCAGACGTACGCCGGCGCTGGCCGCCCCGGTCAGCGTTCCGTACGCGGCGATCGTGGCGGTCTCGACGCGGGACATGCCGGCTGCGGCGCAGAGCAGCCCGAGTACCAGCGGCTGGTGTGCGCCGCCGGGCGTCGCGGGCAGGTCGGCGAACGGGGCGTCGGACCAGATGGCCCGACCGGCCCGCAGCAGCGCCCGGCCCTGTCGACGCGAGACCGCCCGCAACGCCGGTGCGGCGGTACGCGCGTCCAGCTCCGCGTCGAGCCGAGCCAGCGCGTCCGACCGGGCGGCGGTCTCGGCCACCGCCGCCCGGTGTGCGGCTGCCGCGAACGCCGCGCCGACCAGACCGGCGGTGGCCAATCGTCCGGTCAGGAACGCCTCCAACGAGGCCAGGTCGGTGACCCGGCCGGCGGCGACGGCCGCCTCCAGACCACCGGAGTGCGCGTGCGCCCCGGCCGGGAAGCGTCCGTCGGCCAACAGCAACAGCAGGCTCGGCGTCGCCATCAGAACAGGAAGTACCGCTGGGCCATCGGCAGCCGGGTCACCGGGTCCGGCTCCACCACCTGCCCGTCGATGCGCACCGTGAAGGTGTCCGGGTCCACCTCGATGCGCGGCATCGCGTTGTTCTCCGGCAGGTCGGCCTTGCCCCGCGACCGTACGTCGTTGACCGGCACCACCCGGCGACGCACGTCCAGGCGGAGCCCGGCGTCCAGGGCCGCCGGGGCCACGAAGGCCAGGCTGGTGGCGGCCGCCGCCGCGCCGTACGCCCCGAACATCGGCCTCGGCAGCATCGGCTGCGGTGTCGGGATCGAGGCGTTGGCGTCGCCCATCTGGGCGTACGCGATCATGCCGCCCTTGAGCACCAGGTGTGGCCGGACCCCGAAGAACGCCGGGTCCCAGAGCACCAGGTCGGCGAGCTTGCCCGGTTCGACCGAGCCGATCTCCTGTTCCAGGCCGTTGGCCATCGCGGCGCAGATGGTGTATTTCGCGACGTACCGCCGGGCCCGGTGGTTGTCGGCGGGCCCGTCACCCGGTAGGGCGCCGACCCGGTCCTTCATCACGTGGGCGCTCTGCCAGGTCCGCGTGATCACCTCACCGACCCGGCCCATCGCCTGCGCGTCGGAGCCGATGATCGAGATGGCGCCGAGGTCGTGCAGCAGGTCCTCGGCGGCCATCGTGGACGGTCGGATCCGGCTCTCGGCGAACGCGAGGTCCTCCGGCACGGACGGGTTGAGATGGTGGCAGACCATCAGCATGTCCAGGTGCTCGGCCAGGGTGTTCGCGGTGTACGGCCGGGTCGGGTTGGTCGACGACGGCAGCACGTTCGGTTCGCTGGCCACGGTGATGATGTCCGGTGCGTGCCCGCCACCGGCTCCCTCGGTGTGGTACGAGTGGATCGCCCGTCCACCGATCGCCCGCAGGGTGTCGGCGACGAATCCGGCCTCGTTGAGCGTGTCGGTGTGAATCGACACCTGGACACCGGACTCGTCCGCCACCCGCAGGCAGGCGTCGATCGCCGCTGGTGTGGTGCCCCAGTCCTCGTGCAGCTTGAAACCGCCCGCACCGGCCCGCAACTGCTCCCACAGCGCCTCGCTGGAGACGGTGTTGCCCTTGCCGAGCAGCAGCACGTTGACCGGCATGGTGTCCAGGGCCTCGTGCATCCGGGCCAGGTGCCAGGCGTTCGGGGTGACGGTTGTCGCGCGGGTCCCCTCGGCCGGCCCGGTGCCGCCGCCGACCATCGTGGTGATGCCACTGGCCAGCGCCTCGGTGACGATCTGCGGGCAGATGAAGTGCACGTGGGTGTCGACCGCGCCGGCGGTGAGGATCCGCCCGTTGCCCGCGATCACCTCGGTCGACGGGCCGATCACCAGGTCGGGGTGCACACCGGGCATGGTGTCCGGGTTGCCGGCCCGGCCGAGCGCCACGATGCGCCCGTCGCGCAGCCCCACGTCGGCCTTGACCACGCCCCAGTGGTCGAGCACCACCGCGCCGGTGATGACGGTGTCCAGTGCCCCCTCGGCGCGGGTCGCCCGGGACTGCCCCATCGACTCGCGGATCACCTTCCCGCCGCCGAAGACCGCCTCGTCGCCGCCCACGCAGTGGTCGGTCTCCACTTCGATCAGCAGGTTCGTGTCGGCCAGTCGGATCCGGTCACCGGTCGTCGGCCCGTACAGGTCGATGTAGCGGTCCCGCCGCACGGCGCTCACCGCGGCGACCCGTCGGTCGTGACCGAGTGCGGCGAGGGGTCCAGCGGTCCCGCGCACTCTGCGCGCAGGCCCGGCACGACGCGTGCGCCGCCGAGTGGTACGAGCTCGACGCTGCGGTTGACGCCCGGCTCGAACCGGACGGAGGTGCCGGCCGGAACGGCGAGCCGCTGCCCCCAGGCCGCGCCACGGTCGAACGACAGCGCCGGGTTGGCTTCGGCGAAGTGGTAGTGCGAGCCGACCTGTACCGGACGGTCGGCGGTGTTGACCACGAGCACCGTGGTCACCGGACGACCCACGTTGATCTCGACCGGGTCGGCCGCCGGCAGGATCTCCCCGGGGATCACGGGATCGGGTGGTGCACCGTCACGAGCTTGGTGCCGTCCGGGAACGTCGCCTCCACCTGCACCTCCCTCAGCAGCTCGGGGATGCCGTCCTGGACGTCGTCGCGGCCCAGCACCGCCCGGCCGGCCGACATCAGGTCGACCACCGACCGCCCGTCGCGGGCCCCTTCGAGGAGGAACGCGGTGATCACGGCGACGGCTTCGGGGTAGTTGAGGCGCAGGCCGCGTTCGCGGCGGGCGCGGGCGACATCGGCCGCGACGTGGACGAGCAGGCGATCCTGCTCGTGCGGGCTGAGGAACACGGGGCTCTCCCGGTGGGTCGGCGTGCCCCGGCTCGCCGTCGGGCTCCACGCGGAGCCACCCGGGCACCAGGACCCGAGCAGACGAGCTGGGAGTCACACGACCGCCGGGTCACCGCCGACGGGGCGACCCGGGACTCCACCATCCCGGCCCGCACGACGGGCATCCGGCGGTGTCGGGTCGGATGCGGACCGCACCGCCCACCGCTGAGCAGACCGTAGAGGATCGCCACCGGTCGAGGCAACAGTCCACTGGGGATCGGAGTGGTTCGCGGCCGGGTGCGGGTACGTGTTCGCGTGCGACGGCAGGCAGGGGATGATCACCGGATGACGGCGACGAGGGGTACGCGCGCACTGCTCGGTGTCTTGTTCCTGGCGGCGGCCACGGTCGGGACGTGGCTGCTCTGGCTGGGCTGGGACACCCGGTACACGGTCGACGCGCAGACCGGCGCGAGCAGCGGCCCGTACGAGCCGTGGCAGGTGATCGGCTGTGTGGTGACGCTCGTGCTGCTGGCCGCGCTCGCCGGGACGCGGCTCAGCCCGTGGCAGGTGGCGCCGGTGATGACCGTGGCGTTCACGGCGGCCTGGTCGTGGCGGGCCGCGTCGACCGACGACAGCGGGCTGTGGGTGGTCGGGGGGATTCTGGTGCTGGTCGGGATGGCGGCCGGCAGCACCGTGGTGAGCCTCGCGGCGCGGCGGGTCGGCCAGCGTGCCTGACCTGACGAGCCCTCCCCTGGCCACCGAGGCGGCCCAGGCCGTTGTCGCCCACACTCGTGCCACGCTCGACCTGCGGCGGTTGGTCAGCATCCACGTCGTCGGCAACGAGGCGTCCGCGCGGGTGATGGTCACGTTGGGCATGTCGCTGGAGCGGGAGACCGTGCAACCGGACACCGGCCGCCAGGTCCGGGTCTACGCGATGGACCTGTAGGCGGTCGCGGGCGGACCGGCCGATCAGCGGGCCGCGGCGGGTTGCGGCGCTGGCACGCCGGCGAAGGGGACGTCGACGTGGTGGCCGGTCCCTGGCCGGCCGTCGGGGTGCCACCACAGCCCACGCTCGCGCAGGATCGGCAGCACGCCCTCCCCGAACCAGTACGCCTCCTCCAGGTGCGGATAGCCGGAGAGGATGAACTCGTCGATGCCGAGCGCGTGGTATTCGGCGATCCGGTCGGCGACCTCGGCGTGGCTGCCCACCAGCGCGGTGCCCGCCCCACCGCGGACCAGGCCGACCCCCGCCCACAGGTTCGGGGCGACCTCCAGGCCGTCGCGGGAGCCACCGTTCAGCTCGAGCATGCGGCGCTGCCCCTCGGACTCGCTGCGACGCAGTCCCTCCTGCACGGCCCGGATGTCGGCCTCGGACACCCCGTCGAGCAGCCGCTGGGCCTGCGCCCAGGCCTGCTCGGCGGTGTCCCGCACGATGACGTGCAACCGGATGCCGAAGCGCAACTCCCGCCCGGCGCGGGTGGCCAGCGCCCGGACCCGCTCCAGCTTGTCGGCGACCAGGGCCGGCGGCTCGCCCCAGGTGAGGTAGACGTCGCTGTGCCGCACCGCCACCGGAAGTGCGGCGGCCGAGGACCCACCGAAGTAGACCGGCGGCACCGGGTCGGGCGGCCGGTGCAGCCGTGCCTGTTCGACGCGGACGTGGGTGCCGTCGTGGTCGACGGTCTCGCCGCGCCACAGCGCACGCACCACGTGCAGGAACTCGTCGGCCCGCGCGTACCGGGCGTCCTTGTCCAGGAAGTCGCCGTAGGCCCGCTGCTCCGGTGACTCGCCGCCGGTGACCACGTTGAGCAGCAGCCGGCCCCGGGACAGCCGTTGGAAGGTCGAGGCCATCTGGGCGGCCAGCGTGGGGGCCAGCAGGCCGGGCCGGAAGGCGACCAGGAACTTGAGCCGCTCGGTCACCTCGGTGAGCATCGCGGTGCTGAGCCAGGCGTCCTCGCACCAGGCGCCGGTGGGGGTGAGGGCGCCGACGAAGCCGAGTTGCTCGGCGCTGCGGGCGATCTGCCCGAGGTACGCCACGCTGGCCGGGCGAGCGCCTCCGGCGGCACCGGTCGGTACGCCGTGGCCGCCGCCGACGATGTCCCGGCTGTCGCCGTTGGTGGGCAGGAACCAGTGGAAGGTGAGGGTCATCGGGCTCTTTCCTCCAGCGGGGGCGGTCGGCGCACGCAGCGAGGCGGGCACCTCCTGAGGGGTGGGACGATCCCGCCGACAGCCTACCCATAAAACCTATCGGGTTAGTAGGCTACTGCCGACGCCGACACCTGTCGATGCGCCGACGTCCGCCTGCCCCGACCTGAGGAGCCGCCATGCCCACCCCGTCGACGAGTCGTCCCCCGCACCGCCGCCTCCTGACGACGGCGATCACCACGGTGGCGCTGCTCGCCACCGTGGCGGTAAGCGCGTGCGGCGGGTCCGCCGACGCGGACGGCGGCAACGGGCAGAAGCTCCGGATCGGCTACCAGCGCTTCGGCGGGCTGAGCCTGGTCAAGGCGCGCGGTGCCGCGCCGGATGTGGAGTGGTCACTGTTCGAGAGCGGTCCCGCGCTCACCGAGGCGCTCAAGGCCGGTTCCATCGACATCGGACAGGTCGGCGAGGCCCCGCCGGTCTTCGCCGCCGCCGGGAAGATCCCGTTCTCCGTCATCGGCACCTCGGCACCGATTCCGCAGGGGGAGGCCGTGCTGGTCAAGGCCGATCGGGGCTACCGCAGCTTCGCCGATCTCAAGGGCCGGACGGTGGCCCTCAACAAGGGGTCCAACGTGCACTGGTTGCTGGTGCGGCTGCTGGAGGCGAACAACATGACGTTGAAGGACATCCAGGTCAAGTACCTCAAGCCCGCCGAGGGGCGGCCCGCGTTCGACGGCGGGCAGATCGACGCCTGGGTGATCTGGGACCCGTACTTCGCGCTGGCCGAGCAACCGGGGGTCCAGGTGCTCGCCGACGCGACCGGGCTCGCCAGCAACCGCGAGTACGTCCTGGCCTCGCCCCGGGCGGTCGACAAGCGAACGGACGAGATCCGCGCTTTCCTCCAGCGCTACCGCGAGGTGACCGACTGGGGCATCGCCCACCCCGAGGAGCGCGCCAGCACCCTCGCGCCGGAGCTGAAGATCCCCCAGGACGTCACCAGCCGCGCCCTGGCCCGCAGCGCCAGGCCCCTCGCCCCGGTCACCCCGGCCATCGGCGACGAACTTCAGGCGATCACCGACAGCTTCATCGCCCTGGAACTCATCCCGGGGCCGGTCGACCTCCGATCCCGGGTCGACGGCCGGTTCAACGAGGTGTTCCAGTGAGTCGGGCGACGCTCGTCGAGGCGCCCGAAGAGGTCACCGCGGCGGCACCTGTCGTACCCCGTCGTCAGCGGTCGGCCCGGCGCTGGCGGCGGGTGGTGAGCCCGGTGGTGCTGGTCCTGGGGTGGGAGTTGGCCGCCCGGACCGGGCTGCTGGCGGCCGAGAAGCTGCCCGCGCCCAGCGACGTGCTGGCCACCGGCGCGCGGCTGAGCCGGGACGGGACGCTCGGAATCCACCTGCTGGACTCCCTGACCCGGGCCGGGGCCGGCCTGCTGATCGGCGGTCTCCTGGCCCTGGCCCTGGGCACCGTTGCCGGGCTGCTGCGGCTCGGTGACGACCTGGTCGACCCGCCGGTGCAGATGGCCCGGATGCTGCCGCACCTCGGGCTGGTCCCGTTGCTGATCATCTGGGTCGGCATCGGTGAATCACTCAAGGTCAGCCTGGTGGCTCTGGGCGCGTTCTTCCCCATCTACTTCAACACCTACGCCGGCATCCGGGACATCGACGAGCGGCTGGTGGAGGCGGCCCGCACCTGCGGTCTGGGACAGGCCGCCCGACTGCGACACGTGGTGCTGCCCGGCGCGTTGCCCTCGCTCTTCCTCGGTCTGCGACTGGCCATCGGGGCGGCCTGGCTCAGCCTGGTCGTCGGCGAGCAGGTCAACGCCCAGACCGGGATCGGCTTTCTGATGATGGAGGCGCGGGAGTTCAGCCAGACCGACGTGGTGGTGCTCGGCCTGCTCGTCTACGCGCTGCTCGGGCTGATATCCGACCTTGCGTTGCGCGTGGCGGAGAGGAGGATGTTGACATGGCGTCGCGGACTGCGGGCCACCTGAACGGCGACGGGCCGGTGCTCACCGCGCACGCGGTGCGCCGGGCGTTCGGGCCGACGGTCGTGCTGGCCGGTGTCGACCTGACCATCGCCCGCGGCGAGGTGGTGGCCCTGCTGGGCGGCAGCGGTTCCGGCAAGAGCACGCTGCTGAGGATTCTCGCCGGGCTGGACGGCGAGGCCAGCGGCACGAGCGTCGTGCACGGCACCGCCGCGGTGGTCTTCCAGGAGCACCGGTTGCTGCCATGGAAACGCGTGGCGGAGAACGTGGGGCTCGGCCTGTCCGGCGCGGACGGCCCGGGGCGGATCCGGCGGGCGCTGGCCGAGGTCGGTCTCGCCGAGCGGGATCGCGCCTGGCCGGCGGAGTTGTCCGGTGGGCAGGCGCAGCGGGTGGCGGTGGCGCGGGCCCTGGTCCGCGAGCCGGACCTGCTGCTGCTCGACGAGCCGTTCGGCGCCCTGGACGCGCTGACCCGCCTGCGGATGCAGATCCTGCTGCGCCGGCTGCGCGCCGAGCACGGCTTCGCCGCCCTGCTGGTCACTCACGACGTGGAGGAGGCGCTGCTGCTCGCCGACCGGATCCTGCTCCTCGACGAGGGCCGCATCGCCGCGGAACTGCCCGTCGACCTCGGCCCCACCCGCACGCCGGACGACCCGGCCTTCGGCGCGCTGCGCCGCCACCTGCTCGACCGACTCGGCGTTCCCACCACCTGACGAGCGGAGCTGCGATGACCCGCTGGACCCCCGACCCCACGTTCTACCCCTCGCCCCGCGACGCGGTCACCGCACCGGCGGAGAAGCTCGCCTACGTGGCGGCCTTCGACCGGACGGCCACCCGTCCGGACGCCATCGTGGTGCTGGACACCGACCCCGACTCCCCCGACTACGGCCGGGTCGTCGGCTGGACCGACCTGCCGTACGTGGGGGACGAGCTGCACCACTTCGGCTGGAACGCGTGCAGCAGCGCGCTCTGTCCGACCGCCCCGCACCCACACGTCGAGCGGCGCTACCTGATCGTCCCCGGCCTGCGGTCGTCGCGCATCCACGTGCTCGACACCCAGCCGGATCCGCGCCAGCCGCAGGTCGTCAAGGTGATCGGGGCCGACGAGCTGGCGAAGCGGGCCGGCTACTCACGGCCGCACACCGTGCACTGTGGCCCGGACGGCATCTACCTCTCCGCGCTCGGCGGCGCGGACGGCGAGGAGGGCCCCGGTGGCATCGCCATCCTCGACCACACCACGTTCGAGGTTCGCGGGGCGTGGGAGGCCGACCGGGGGCCGCAGTTCCTGGCGTACGACGTGTGGTGGCACCTGACCCAGGACGTGCTGGTCACCAGCGAGTGGGGCACCCCGCCGATGATCGAGGACGGCATCATCGGTGAGCTGCTGCTGGGTCGACGCTACGGGCACGCCATCCACTTCTGGGATCTGGCGAAACGCCGGCACGTGCAACGGGTCGATCTCGGCGATGCGTACCAGATGCCGCTGGAGTTGCGGCCGGCACACGACCCGACGAAGTCGTACGGGTTCGTCGGCGTGGTGATCAGCGTCGAGGACCTGTCCGCGTCGATCTGGCTCTGGCACCGCGACGGGGATGCCTGGGCGGTCACCAGGGTCATCGACATCCCGGCCGAGCCGGCCGACCCCGCGCACCTGCCCGACCTGCTCAAGCCGTTCGGGGCGGTGCCGCCGCTGGTGACCGACATCGACCTGTCC
This sequence comes from Micromonospora sp. NPDC047644, assembly GCF_040704315.1. Taxonomy (NCBI): domain Bacteria; kingdom Bacillati; phylum Actinomycetota; class Actinomycetes; order Micromonosporales; family Micromonosporaceae; genus Micromonospora; species Micromonospora sp. NPDC047644. The sequence continues at coordinate 201,835 of NZ_JBEYSY010000002.1, read as the reverse complement.
GTCGACGACAGGTTCCTCTACGTCTCCTGCTGGGGCACCGGGGAACTGCGTCAGTACGACGTCAGCGACCCGCTGCACCCGGTCCAGACGGGCTCGGTGCACCTCGGCGGGATCGTCCGCCGCACCGCGCACCCGTCCGCGCCGGACGAGGCCCTCGCGGGTGGTCCGCAGATGGTGGAGGTCAGCCGGGACGGCCGACGGGTCTACGTCAGCAACTCGCTCTACGGCGCGTGGGACGACCAGTTCTACCCCGACGGGGTGGGTGCCTGGCTGGCCAAGCTCGACGTCGACGTGGACGCCGGCGGGCTCACCCCGGATGAGCGGTTCTTTCCGCACGGGGAGGAGTTCCGGGGCCTGCGGGTGCACCAGACGCGGTTGCAGGGCGGGGACGCCTCCTCCGACTCGTACTGCTATCCGTGACCGTCACCACCCTCGCGACGCTCGCCGCGCTCGGCGCGTTCCATGGTCTGAACCCGGCGATGGGGTGGCTGTTCGCCGTGGCGCGGGGCCTTCAGGAGCGCAGCCGGGTGGCACTGCTGCGCGCCCTACCGCCGATCGCGGCGGGGCATCTCGCCTCGGTGGCCGTCGTCGCCGCGTTGGTCACCGCGACCCGGTCGGTGACGGCGAGCAGCACCCTCGCGGTGGTCGGCGGTGTGGTGCTGGTGGCCTTCGGGCTGTGGCGCCTGCTCTCCGAGCGGCACTTCCGGTGGGCGGGGATGCGGCTGTCGGCAGCACAGCTCGCCGCCTGGTCGTTCCTCATGTCGTCGGCGCACGGGGCGGGGCTCATGCTGGTGCCGGTGCTGGTGGCCGAGCCGGTGTCCGGGGGTCACTCCGGGCACCCGGCCGCCGCGCCGGTCGGCGCGCTGTCCGGCCTCGCGGCGGCCGGGGTGCACACCGTGGCCATGTTCGGCGTCGCTCTGGCCGTGGCGCTGCTGGTCTACCAGGTGCTCGGGGTCGGTGTGCTGCGTCGGGCCTGGTTCAACGTGGACCGGCTCTGGGCCGGGGTGCTGGTGGCCGCGGGGTTGGTGACGCTGATCCGGGCCTGACCGACCATCGTGGACGGCGACGAATCGTGATCTGATGTCGGGGTGATCACTCCCACTCCCCTGATGCAGCTGGTGGCCGGTGTGTGGGGGTTCAAGACCCTCGCGGCCGGCGTCGAGCTCGGTCTGTTCACCCGGTTGGCCGGCGGGCGGACGATGACCGTCGAGCAGGCCGCCGCCGAGTTCGGGTTGCCCGACCGGCCCGCGGATCTGCTGCTGGCCGCCAGCGCGTCACTCGGCCTGCTGGAGAAAGCGGGCGACGGTTACCGCAACTCGGAGTTGGCCGAGCAGTTCCTGGTCGAGGGTCGCCCGTACTACTTCGGGGCACAGGTTCGTTACTCGGACCTGCGCACCTACCTGCCGTGGCATCGCATCGGCGAGGCCCTGCGCACGGATCGGCCGTTGACCTGGGACCCGGAGGCCCAACAGTCGATGTTCGACACCGCCGATCCGGAGATGCTGGCGCAGTTCTGGGACGCGATGTTCTCCACGTCCAGCTTCACCGCCAGCGCGCTGGCCGACGCGTACGACTTCTCCGCGCACCGCCGGCTGCTCGACGTGGGCGGCGGTGCCGGCGCGTTCCCGATCGAGTTCTGCCGCCACCTGCCCGACCTGCGGGCCACCGTCCTGGATCTGCCGCACGTCTGCGTGCGGGCCCGGGAGCGGATCGCGGAGGCCGGCCTGACCGGGCGGATCGACGCGGTGGCCGGTGACTTCCTCGCCGACCCGGCGCTGCCGAGCGGGCACGACGTCATCCTGCTCAGCATGATCCTGCACGACTGGGACGAGCCGACGAACCGGGCGCTGCTGGCCCGGTGCCACGCGGCGTTGCCGCCCGGTGGCGCGATCGTGGTCTGCGAACTGCTGCTCAACGACGAGCGCACCGGGCCGCCGGAGGCGGCCCTGATGGGGATGAACATGCTGGTCGAGACCGAGGGTGGCCGGAACTACTCGGGCGCCGAGTACGCGGCCTGGCTCACCGACGCCGGCTTCGTCGACGTGCGTACGGTGCCGTTCGACGCGCCGGGCGCCAACGGCGCGGTGGTGGCCCGCCGGGCCTGAACGCGGGACGGACGACACCCGGCCCCGGGTGCGAAACCGCGGGCCGGGTGTCGCAGCGCCGGTTGGCGCTGGCGTCCGATCGGCTACCGGTACGGGTCAGGCGCGAGCCTTGGCCGGCTGCTTCATGAAGTCCATGATCGCCTTGTTGACCTCGTCGGCGTGGGTCCACGGGATGCCGTGCGGCGCGCCCTTGAGCGTGACGAGCTGACCGGTGGGCATCATCGGCCCGAGCCGCTGACCGGTCACCGGGTAGGGAAGCACCCGGTCCTGGTCACCCTGGACGATCAACACCGGAATGTTGATCTTCGGCAGATCCGGGCGGAAGTCTTCCTGCCAGGCGTCCACGCTGTCGTGGGTGGCCTTGCCGGAGGCCATCGCACCAATCTGCCAGTGCGCCCGGTACGCCTCCTCGCTGACCCGCTTACCCATGTTCTGGTCCGGGTTGAAAAACGCGTCGCAGAAGGACGTCAGGTAGGCGAAGCGGTCCTTGATGATGGCGTCCTGGAAGCCCTTGAAGAGGCCCCGGTCGACACCCTCCGGATTGTCGCTCGCCTTGGCCAGCATCGGTTGCAGCGGGCTGAGCAGCACGGCGCGGCTCACCCGTTGCGAACCGTAGTTACCCAGGTAGCGGACCACCTCGCCGGTGCCCATCGAGTGACCGATCAGGGTCACCTCGTTCAGGTCCAGCTCGCTCATCAACACGTCCAGGTCCGCCGCGAACGTGTTGTAGTCGTACCCGAACGCCGGCTGGGCGGAGTTACCGAAACCGCGCCGATCAATGGTGATCGTCCGATATCCGGCGTTGAGCAGCGCGGTGGTCTCCTTCTCCCAGGTCGCACCGTTGAACGGGAAGCCGTGGATGAGCACCACCGGCTTACCGGAACCGTGGTCCTCGTAGTACAGGTCGATGGGCGCGGAGTTTTCCGTCCCCACGGTAATGAAAGGCATGTTTCACTCCTGCTCCGGTTTGGGCTGTCGGACGCCCCGCGCTTTCCCGCCCGGCCGGCGGATATGCGGCCCCTCAGACCGGGCCGAACAGCAGGAACAGGGGTTCCCCGACCCTCCCCCACCGTCCTAACCTCGGGGGGTGAAACTTCCGCCCCGGCTGCGGGCCGTCAGTGACCTGCACGTCGGGCACCCGCAGAACCGCGCGTTCGTCCAGGAGCTGCACCCGGACAATCCCGGCGACTGGCTACTCGTCGCCGGGGACGTCGCCGACCGGTTCGCCGACATCGAGTGGGCGCTCGGGCTGCTGAGCAGCCGATTCGCCCGAGTCGTCTGGGCACCGGGCAACCACGAGCTGTGGACGCCACCGCGCGACCCGGTCACGCTGCGCGGCGAGGAGCGCTACCGCGCGCTGGTGCGGATGTGCCAGCGGTTGGGGGTGATCACCCCGGAGGATCCGTACCCGGTGTGGGACGGCGACGGCGGCCCCGCCACCATCGCCCCGCTCTTCCTGCTCTACGACTACACGTTCCGGGTGCCCCAGGCGCGCACCCAGCAGGAGTCACTGGCCCTGGCGTACCAGGCCGGGGTGGTCTGCACCGACGAGGCGCTGCTGCACCCCGACCCGTACCCGAGCCGGGAGGCCTGGTGCGCGGCCCGGGTCGCCGAGACCGAAGACCGGCTGGCCGAACGCGACCCGGCGCTGCCGACGGTGCTGGTCAACCACTACCCGCTGGTGCGCGAACCCACCGACGTCCTGCGTTTCCCGGTCTTCGCCCAGTGGTGCGGCACCGTCCGCACCAGCGACTGGCACCTGCGCTTCGGCGCGTCCACCGTCGTGTACGGGCACCTGCACATCCCCCGCACCACATTCCACGACGGGGTGCGTTTCGAGGAGGTCTCCCTCGGCTACCCCCGCGAGTGGCAGCCCCGGGGGTCGGTGCCCGACCCGATGCGCACCATCAACCCGGCGGACGACGTATGCCGGCGCTCGTCCGTCAGCGGGTGAACCAGAGACCGCCTGTCGACTGCCATCTCCGGCTCGCGCCGTCCACATAACGCGAGATCTTGGACACTTTCCGTCATTTCTGAACGGAAAGTGTCCAAGATCTACGGAACTCGACCCGACCGTCGAAGGACAGGTACTAGCTCGGCCCGGCTGCGCCGTACCTCACCGCGTCGAGATCGGCGGGCAGGGTGAGCGCAGCCAATGACACGGCCTGTGCCGCTGTGGTGGTCTCGCCGAGTTCCTGTCCCGTAAAGCCCATCGTGACGATGTAGTCCCTGCCCCGCCTGGGATGCAGACACACCAGGACATCGCGGGAGAGGCTGGGCCGGGTGCTGGTGGAGAATCGCAGAGACCAGTGGCTGGTGAAGGGGTAGGGCCGCCTCAGCCTCGGCTCGGCGTACGCGGCCTCGATGAGCGCGTGGTACTCGGGCCAGTCCACCTCCGCTGCCTCCGTACGCAGGTGCCGCCACTCCGACTCGACCAGCCCCGCCGGGTCACGATCCGGGACCTCGAACCGTCCGGTCAGTTTCACGAATGACGCAGCCTGGTGGATCTCGGTCAGGGGCACTCCGTCATGCCACGCCTGCGCGACTCGCACCACCTGAGCGAGGTAAACCGTGTCCCCTTCAATCAGGGCCAGACCCTGGTCACGCTCGCAACCGCGGATGAACCACCGTCGCTCCACGTGGCTGGCAGACACCCTCAACTCTTTACGGTGCGGGAGGATGGCCGGAACGACAGCGTCATGCCACGAACCGGACGCCGTAGCCGACGCGGGAATGGACAGCCCTTCTCGAACGGCGACGGCTCGCAACGCCGCCGCAAGGCTGCCCTCGACGGCAACCTCCGGATACAGGGCAACCGGATCGGGGTAGGTCGGCACGGCTCACAATTCTGCCAAACGAACTGACGCACAGGACTGAGGTGTGCTGCCCCGGTTTGGGCGGCCGCCGCTCCCCCGGCGGCCGCCCGAACCCGGTCAGCTGGCGTAGACCTCCACTGTCGACAACTGCCCGGCGGGCCAGCCGGTGTTGCCGGTGACGGTGATCCGCACGTAACGCGCCTGAGCAGCGCTGAAGGTGAGCGACACCTGATTGCCGCTGGCCGGGTCGAAGACCCGCCCCGTCGAACCCACGAGCGTGCCGAAGCTGCTCCCGTCAGTGCTGCCCTGCACGGACAGTGTCTGCGTCCGAGCACCCCACGCCGACGACGGCGGCAGCTTCAGCACCACCCGCCCGACCGTGCGCGTCGCGCCCAGGTCGACCTGCACCCACTGCGGGAACGCGTTGTTGTTGCTCTCCCAGTAACTGTTCGCGTCACCGTCGACCACGTTGCCCGACCCGTAACTCTGGACGTGGCTGCTCTCGCTGGTGGATCGACCTCGGGCGAGGTCCGAGTTGGCCGCGGCGTCCGTGGTCACGGTGACCGCCGAGGACGCGCTGGAGGTGTTACCGGCGGCGTCGCGAGCGACGACAGTGAAGGTGTACGCGGTGGAGGCGCTGAGCCCGCTCACCGTCGCCGTGGTGCCCGTGACGGTGGCGACGACGGTGCCGCCCTGGCGTACCTGGTAGCCGGTGACCCCGGTGTCGTCGGTGGAGGCCGTCCACGCCAGCGACACGCTCGTCGAGGTCTTGCCGGTGACCGTGAGGCCGCTCGGGGCGGTCGGCGGGTTGTCCGGGGTGGTGCTGCCCGCGTACACCTCGACCTTGGCGAGCTGGCCCGCCGGCCAGCCGGTGTTGCCGGCGATGCTCAGCCGGACGTAGCGGGCCGTGGTGGTCGTGAGCGTGCGGGTGACGGTGTTGCCGGTCGCGGGGTCGAAGGTGAACGCGGAGGCCGCCGCGATGGTCGAGAAGGTGCTGCCGTTGACACTGCCCTGCACGGTGATGGTCTGGGTGCGCGCGCCCCAGCCGGCGGGCAGCCGCACGACGAGCTTGTTGACCTGGTGGCTGGCGCCGAGGTCGACCTGCCACCAGTGTGGGAAGGCGCCGCCGCCGCTCTCCCAGTAGCTGCCGGCGTCGGAGTCCACCGCGTTCGACGCCGGGAACGGGCCGTTCTGGCTGCTGGCCGAGGTGGACCGGCCGGCCGCGAGGTCGCCGCCGGTCGGGGGCGGGGTGCCGACCATCGGCGGGGTGGGGCGGACCGGGGTGAGGGCGAGCTGCCCCTTGAGCATCCGGCCGCCGTCGGCGGTGATCCGCAGGTAGTAGTCGGAGGAGCAGGCCACGCCGTCCTCGTCGAGGGCGCGGATGTTCGCGCCGGCCGGCGTGGTGGCCTGGGTCTCGGACGTCTTGGCGATCTGGTTGCCCTCGTTGTACTCGTCGAACATGGACACGTAGAGGCCCTGGGAGCCGAGCCGGACCATGTTGTAGATGTGCCGCCAGTAGAAGTCGCCGTGTTTGCGGTGGCCCCCGGCGAGGTCGCCGGGCATCACGCAGGGCAGGTAGTCGATGCCGCGCGCCGCACAGTCGGCCATGTCGCCGACGTTGACGTTGTTGTAGTACGAGTCCAGCTCCTCCACGGTCCTGGCCCGGTAGACCATCCACGGTGAGATCGCGTGGAACGCGTGGTAGACGTCGAGGAAGCCGGGGCGGGAGTCCTCGATGCCCTGCCGCCACCAGGTGGGCACGCCACCGATGACGTAGCAGCCCTGGGCCTTGAACCAGTTGATGACCTCCAGGCAGGGCCCGGGGGTGAAGGGGCGGCTGGGCTCGCTGAAGCCGAAGCCCCAGATGCAGACGACCGGCTTGCCGTTCTGCCGGGCGTACGCCGACGACGCGGTGTACGCGGCCATCTTCGTCGTCCAGTCGGTCTTGATCTCCGATTGGAAGGTCAGCCAGTCGGTGACGTCGTACATGATGTAGAACTTGCGGTTGTGGCGCTCGGCGGCGGAGCGCACCTTCTGGGTCATCGCGTCGCGGGTCGGGCCCTCGTCGCCCATCGGGTTGAACCGTTGCAGGGCGGCGGTGTCGCAGCCGTTCTCCTGCATCCACCGGAAGTGGGTGTCGACCGTCTGCTGGTCGTAGGAGGAGAAGAGGGTGGCCGGCTGACCGTTGCCCAGGTTGGGGTACGCGGTGGGGTAGGTGCGGGTGTACTCGCGCATGTCCGGCCAGGAAACGATCGTGGTGTTGGCGGGTGAGGGCGGCTGGAACCGGTCACGGCTCCAGTGCCACCAGCCGCCGATCGGTGCCCCGTCGCCGGGTGCGCTGAACCAGCCCTGGTAGCCGACGGTCACCTTGCCGACCACGTCCCCGGGGGGACTGGCGGCGTGCGCGGGGCTGGACAGGCTGGTGAGCAGCTCGGTGGTGGAGGCGGTGGCGAGGGCGGACCCGGCCAGTACCGATGTGACGAACCTACGGCGGGAGACCGCCATGACGACCACTCCTTCGGGACGGAAGGCATTGACGGCCATCGTGGCAGCAGTGGATGCCGACCCGCAAGAGTTAGACTGTTCGATGAAAATATCGATCAGATGAAGGGAATTACGCGCTGAGTCCTTAGTGGCTGACGGCGCGCTCCAACGCTCGCACCGGGGACAGGATCTGGCTGCCGGCCTGGCGGCGACGAGCGTCACGCACTGTCATCCGTACGCCCTCGGTAAAGCTGATCTTCGGGTACCACCCGAGCAGCTCGCGCGCCTTCCGGGTGTCCAGCGCCATGTTGCGCACCTCGCCCGGCCAGGGCAGCGGCTCGTACCGGGCCGCGCTACCGACGCCGGACGCCTCCCGGACCGTGTCGTAGACCTCGTTGACGCTCGTCTGCCGACCCGAGGCGATGTTGACCAGACCCACCCCGGGGTGGTGACAGGCGACGGCGATCGCCTCGGCGACGTCGCTGACATGGATGAAGTCCCGGGTCTGCGTACCGTCGTCGTAGATCACCACCTGCCGGCCAGCGAGCAGCGCGTCGGCCATCAGGGAGACCACGCCGCAGTCGCTGCCCTCCTGGCGGGGTCCGTAGACATTGCCGAACACCATCGAGGTGTACGGCAGGCCGTGCTGACGCCCGTACCAGTCGAGGTAGTGCGTGCCGGCGGCCTTGCTGACGCCGTACGGGCTCACCGGGGCGATCGGATGATCCTCCCGGACCGGCAGATCGTGGGCGGCGACGCTGCCGAAGATGGCGCTGCTGGAGGCGTTGATCACCAGCCGTACGCCGGCACGCGCGCAGGCGTCCAGCACGTTGACGGTGCCGAACACGTTCACGTCGGCGTCGTACAGGGGCGACCGACGGGCCGCGGGAACGCTGGGCTGCGCGGCGAGGTGCACCACCACGTCCGGCTGCCACTGGTGGATGGCCTCGACACCCTCCGGCGTACGGATGTCTCCCGAGACGACGTCGGCCTCGGTCAGTCCGCCGTACGCGGCATCGGCCAGGTTCTCGATCCGGCCGGTGGAGAAGTTGTCGAGCACCCGGACCTGACTGCCCATCAACATCAGCCGGGCGACCACGTGGCTGCCGATGAAGCCGGCCCCTCCGGTCACCAGCACGCGTCCGGGGATCAGGTCTGTCGGCGGGTCGACGCCGACGGCAACAACTGGCTGGTCCATGTGGAACTCCTTGGAACGACGGGGTTGTCGGCCCTCAGTGGCAACGGACGACCGGCACGACCGTAACCCATGAATTACCCACGAAAGGGATGTTTCGACCAATGCTTTGGGGAGGTATGCGACGTTCAAGGCGAGAAGTCCTGTTTTTGCCTATCCGGGACTAATGGGGCATTTGTGACTAGTAGCTTACTTCCGGGGTGCTCGCCCCCATGCCCTCGAAGCACCTGACGGAGAAGGAGGTCGGCGCGTTGAGAAAGACCCCGGGACCCGTGACCGCGGACTCAGCTCCGTTGCCGGGCAACGACACCGCGACCTCCCACGACCTCGCCGCGGCACCCGGCGCCGAGACGCGACAACGCCCGGAGATCCCGCTGCAGCTTCAGGAGATGTTCGCCCGCTACGAGCAGGCCAACCGCTCCGACCAGCACAGACGGCGGGCCCGCGTGGTGGTGCTCGAGGCGAATGACGCGGCCACCCCGATCGACCGTCTGGACGAGGAGTTCGACGTGGCCGTCCGACTCCCGGTGCCGGTCTGCGCCGAGGAGTTCGCCCGGGTGCTGGCCGGCGTCCGCCCTCGACTCCTGTTGCTCAAGCACTCCCTGGAGAGCATCGACGACCGCATCGTCACCAGTTGCCTGAGCGCCGGCGTCGAGATCATGGTGCTGGCCCGTCCCGTCTACGGCCTGCTGCGGGCACCCGCGATGGCGCGATTCGGTGGGCTGCCGTGGATCCGGCTGGGGCCGGGTGGCGCAGGCCGACCCCGAGGCGAGCGGCTCAAGCGGTTCTTCGACCTCGGCGTGATCCTGCTCAGTGCCGTCGTGGTGATCCCACTGATCGCGGTGATCGCCGCCGTGGTGTCGTTCACCGGCCCACCGTTCTACCTCCAGCAACGCGTCGGCACCGGTGGCCGGCTCTTCCGGGTGGTCAAGTTCCGGACCATGCGGGTCGGCGCCGAGCAGACCACCGGCCCGGTGCTGGCCCTGCCGGACGACGTCCGGATCACCCGACTGGGTCGCTGGCTACGACGGTCCCGGCTGGACGAGTTGCCCCAGCTCTGGAACGTGCTGCGCGGCGAGATGAGCCTCGTCGGGCCTCGCCCGGAACGACCGGAGTTCATCGCCGGCTTCGCCCGGTTGCCCGACTACGACCTGCGGCACCTGATCCGGCCAGGGCTGACCGGCATCGCGCAGCTCACCGGCGGATACGCGGCCACAGTGGAGGAGAAGCTCCGGTGTGACCTGCTGTACCTCAACTGCCGCTCCATGCGGGTCGACCTCACCCTGCTCCTGCTGACAGTGGTCGAGCTGTTCCGGGGGTTTCCCCGTGGCTGACACGACCCACGCCGTCGAAACCCGGGTCACCCGCAACACGGCCAGCATGGTGGCCGCACGGGTGATCATGGCGGTGTCCGGGCTGGTCTCGGTGCCCGTCATCTACCAGCGGCTCGGGCCGCGGGAGTTCGGGATCTGGGTCGTACTCGCCGGTCTGCTGGCGATGGCCGCCCTGATCGACCTCGGCCTCGGCTCCGCACTGGTCCGCGAGGTCGCCCGCGCCGAGAGCGCGGCCGACCGGGACCTGGTACGTCGGCTGCTCGGGCTGGGGTTGGGCTGGGCCCTGCTGCTGGGCCTGCTCACCCTGGGGGCGCTCGGTGCCGGCTGGCCGTGGCTCGCCGGGCTGCTGCGCCTCGGTGACCTGGCCGACGAGGCGTGGCAGGCCACCGTCTGGCTGGTCGTCGCCCTGGTGGCCGGCGCCGTGGAGCTGCCGTGGCGGGCCGTACTCGAAGGTGGCCAACGGTACGGCTCACTCGCCGCGATCAGCGCCGGCACCGCGATCCTCGGGGCCGCCCTCGCCATCCTGGTGGTACGCCTCGGCGGCGGCCTGGTGGCGTTGGCCGCCTCGGCCGCCGCGACCGGGGCGGTCCGTACCCTCCTGCTCGCCGCGACGACCCACCGCCAGTGCCCGGACCTGTCCCCACGGTGGGGGCGAACGGACCTGGCCGACATCCGCCGCATCGGCGGCTACGGCCTGCGGGTGCAGGTCTCCAGTGGCGCCGGCATGGTCAACGTGGAGCTGGACCGCCTCGTCCTCGGTGGCGCCTTCGGCCCCGCCGTGGCCGGCGGTTTCGACCTGGGCAGTCGCCTGCTCAACCTGCTCCGTCTGCCCCCGGGTTTCGCCCTCATCGTGCTGTTCCCCGCGGCGGTCGCCCGCACGGTGTCCCGCGGCACCGGCTGGCTGGACCGGTTCTACCTGACCGCCACCCGGTACCTCGCGCTGTTCCTGGCCCCGGCCACCGCCGCGCTGATGGTCAGCGCCGATCCGCTGGTCCGGCTCTGGCTGGGCCACCAGGTCCCCTGGGCCGCCGCGAACATCATGATCCTCGCGCCCGCGTACGCCCTCAACCTGATCACCGGGGCGGCGACGATCGCCGCCCGCGCCGAGGGCCGGCCCGGGTTGGAGACGCGGTACGTGCTGCTCTCCGTCGTCCTCAACCTGGTCCTGACCGTGCCGATGCTGCTGCTGTGCGGGCCGCTCGGCGTACCGCTGTCGACAGCGCTGGCGGTGGTGCTGAGCACCGGGTACTTCCTGGTCTACTTCCACAGCGCCACGGCCCGCCCGCTGGCCCCGCTGGCGCGGGCGATCTGGCCGCCGCTCGCCGCGGCTGTCGCGGCCGGGTTGGTCACGGCGGCGGCCAGCCAGTTCCTGCCGGACGGTCCGGGACGCCTCGACGCCGCCCTCGCCGTGTCGTCCCGGGCGGGTCTGACAGTGCTCGTCGCCGGCGCGCTGCTGATCGCCGGCGGGCACCTGGGCGCGGGCGACCGGATGCGACTGCACCGGCTGCTGCGCGCGCCGACGGCGGTGCTGTCGCCGAGCACGGGCGGTCCGCGATGAGCGTCGGCCACCGCACCGCGCGGTGCGTGCTGTGTGGGCCACGGCAGGCCCACCTGCCCCGACTCGGCGGGCTGCTGCGCCGCTGCGAAGGCTGCGGCTTCAGCTGGACCGCGCAGGAGCAGGCCACCGAGGACGGGCGATACGACGAGGACTACTTCGCCGAGGGCGGTTACGACGACTACTTCCGGGCCGCGCCACGCCGATTCGAGGCACGGCGGCGGCTGCGCTGGCTGCTCTCCACCGTCCGCCCCACCGTGCTGCTCGAAGCCGGTCCCGCCGGGGGCTACTTCCTCGAAGCCGCCCACCAGGCCGGAATCACCGCCAGCGGCATCGAAGTCAGCCACGCCGCCGCCAACTTCGCCCGCGACCACCTCCACATGCCCGTACGCCAGGGCTACTTCGAAACCATCGCACCCACCCTCACCGCCGACGTCGTCTGCGCCTTCCACGTCCTCGAACACGTCGAAGACCCCCGCGCCTTCCTCCACGCCGCACACACCGCCCTCACCCCCGGCGGCTGGCTCGCCCTCGAAGTACCCAACATCGCCTCCGCCGCCGCCCACCGACTCGGCACCGACTGGCCGGGCCTGCAACCGCGCTGGCACCGCTGGCACTTCACCCCGGACACCCTGGTCCGGCTGGTGACCGACCTCGGCTTCGAGGTGGTCCGGCAGGACACCACGGTCTTCCGCTACTACATGCCACTCGCCTACCGGCTGCGGCACGCACGACACCTACTCCCCGCCGACGTGCTCGGGCTCCGCTCACCGCGGCTGACCCACCCACGCCTCGGCGACCTGCTCCGGGTGATCGCCCGGGCGCCACGAACCGGACGGAGCACCTGATGAAACTCGATGGGATCGAGCTGGTCCGCTGCCAGCTCTGCGGCCGCGCCGGCGGGCACTCGCCGACCCTCGGCGAGCTGCTGTGGAGCTGCCCGGACTGCGGCTTCGTCTGGACCGCGGGCAGCGCCCCGGCCCCCGAGGAGCTGTACGACGAGGCCTACTACACGACGGACGGGTACCAGGACTACTTCGCCTCCGCCGGTCAGCGTCGGTTCGAGGCGAGCCGACGGTTGCGCTGGCTGCTCTCCACCGTCCGCCCCACCGTGCTGCTCGAAGCCGGCTGCGCCGGGGGTTACTTCCTCGAAGCCGCCCACCAGGCCGGAATCACCGCCAGCGGCATCGAAGTCAGCCACGCCGCCGCCAACTTCGCCCGCGACCACCTCCACATGCCCGTACGCCAGGGCTACTTCGAAACCATCGCACCCACCCTCACCGCCGACGTCGTCTGCGCCTTCCACGTCCTCGAACACGTCGAAGACCCCCGCGCCTTCCTCCACGCCGCACACACCGCCCTCACCCCCGGCGGCTGGCTCGCCCTCGAAGTACCCAACATCGCCTCCGCCGCCGCCCACCGACTCGGCAGCGACTGGCCCGCCATCGCCCCCGCGTACCACCGTTGGCACTTCACCCCGGACACGCTGAGCCGGATGCTGGTGGAGTCCGGGTTCCGGGTGATCTCGCACGACACGGTCTTCTCCCGGTTCTACTGGCAACCGGCGGCACGGCTGCGCAACGCCCGTGATCTGCTGATCGCCGACGTCGCCGCCAGCCGGTCGCCCCGGGTGACGCACCCTCACCTCGGCGACCTGCTGCGGATCTTCGCCCGCCGCGACGACCGGGCGGTGTCCTGATGGGCGCCCCGCTGCTGTCGGTGCTCCTGATCAGCTGGAACACCCGCGAGCAGACCCGGCAGTGCCTGGAGTCGCTGGCCGCGACCGTCGACCCCGACCTGGACTACGAGGTGGTGGCCGTCGACAACGGCTCGTCCGACGGCTCGGCGGAGATGCTCATTGACCAACCCCGGGTCCGGCTGATCCGCAACAAGCACAACACCGGGTTCGCCGCCGCCGTCAACCAGGCGTACCGCCGGGCGAACGGACAGTTGATCCTGCTGCTCAACAGCGACATCCGGTTCCACCCGGGCGCGCTGTCGCGGATGATCGACCACCTGCGGGAGCGGCCGGACGTGGCCGGGGTCAGCCCGCTGTACCTCAACCCGGACGGCACCTTCCAGCAGCACTACGTCCAACAGCCCAGCTTCACCGCCACCATCGCGCTGGTGACCGCGCTGCGCCGGCTGCCCGGGTTCCGCCAGGCGCTGCACCGCTTCCAAATGCGCGGCGAGGACTTCAGCCGGCCCCGGCAGCTCGCCTCGGGCAGCTGCATGCTGCTGCGCCGCTCGGTGCTCGGACAACAGACCATCTTCGACGAGGCGTTCCCCGTCTACTGGAACGACGCGGTCCTCGCGCGGCAGCTCGACCAGGCCGGGCACCAGTTGTGGATGCTCCCGGACGCCGTGGTGACGCACAGCCGGGGCGCGTCCTGCCGGCTGCTCGGGCCGACCATCCGCTTCCGACACCTACTGGGCAGTCTGGTCGGGTATCTGCGGCTGACCCAGCCCCGGTACCGGTTACCCGTGTTCCGGGCCGCGCTGCTCGCCGACCACCTGGTCAAGCGGCTCTTCGGTCGTTCCGTACAGCTGGGCCTGGGCGACCTGCTCGCGGCGCTTCGCGGCGACGTCGGCCCGCTGCCCGACGGCGACACCCGCGACTGGGTGGTGCTGTTCAGCCGCACCCGATGGTCCGTCGACGGACACTCGGCGGTGCTGGGGCAGCTGGCGCCCGGGCAACGGTTGCTCTTCGTCGACCCGCCGGGACGCCGGCCGCGCTGGCGGTGCGAGGTGACACCGATCGGTGCGGCGGCCTGGCACGCCGTCGCGCCGACCGCGCTGCCGCTGGGTGACGCGGTGCCGCTTCTCAACTGGGTCAACCGGCGGATCGCGGCCGGCGCGCTGCGCGGCTGGCTGGACCGGCACGCCGGCGCGCGACTGCTGCGACTCGACGACGAGCGCGCCCGCCCGGTGCTCGGCCGCCTCGGCGAGGACGAGTTGCTGCCCGCCGGAGCGCCACGGCCGATGGAACGGTCGGGCCGTGGCTGAGCACACCAGCACCCTGCAACCGGCGGCCGCGGCGGTCGTGCCGCCCACCGACGGCGACCGCGACTGGGTGGTCATCTTCAGCGGCACGCCGTGGGCGAACGAGGCCCACCGGCAGCACGCGCTGGCCCGCGAGCTGACCGTCGACCACCGGGTGCTCTTCGTCGACCCGGCCGGGCACCGCCCCCGCTGGCGGGCCCAGGTCCGGGAGGTGGCCGACGGTCTGTGGCAGTGCGCCGGGCCGGCGCTGCTGCCGTTCGGTAGGCACCTTCCGCCGGTCAACCGGGTCAACCGCTGGTTCGCCGCGCGGGTGTTGCGCCGGTGGTTGCGGCGGCGGGAGGCATCCGTACGGCTGCTCTGGCTGGACGAGGACCTGGCCGCGCCGGTCGCCGCCCGGATGGACGCGTCCGCCGTCGTCTACGACGCCACCGACCTGGACTGGACGTTCACCCGCCCCTGGAACCGTTGGCATCTGCGCCGCGCGCTGCGCTCCGCCGTCGGCGCCGCCGACCTCGTCCTCGCCTCGTCCACCGCGCTACCCGACCGGCTGCCCACCTCCGACCCGGCACCGGTGGTCCTGGCGAACGGATGCGACCCGGACCGCTTCTCGCCGGACGGCCCGGTCGCACCCTGGCTGCTCAGCCTGCGCCGACCACTGATCGGCTACAGCGGGGCGGTCGACACCCGGGCCTTCGACGCGGACCTGGTCGCCTCGGTGGCGCGCGCCCACCCGGAGTGGACGTTCGTCCTGGTCGGCCCGTCCAGCCGGGCCGGCCGCGCCCCGCTCGCCGGACTGTCCAACGTGGTGCTCGTCGACGCCGTCCGCTTCGCTGACGTGCCGGGCATCCTGCGGGCCTGCGACGTCACCATGATCCCCTACCGGGTGGGTGGCCTGATCGACTACGTGCACCCGAAGAAGTGCTACGAATACCTGGCCCTCGGCAAACCGGTCGTCGCGACACCGCTGCCGGCGCTGCGGTCCCTGGGCGACGCCATCGCGCTCGCCGCCGATCCGGCGAGCTTCGCCGCGGCGCTGAACGAGGCGCTGGACCGCGCCGGCTCGCCCGACGACGCCGCCCGACGCCGAGAGGTCGCCACCCGCAACAGCTGGTCGGCCCGGGGCGTCCAGCTGCGCTCCCTGTTGGCGGGGTTGCCGCGATGAGAGTGCCGATCGTCGCGCCCGGTGTGGTGCTCGCCGGAGCCGCGCTGGGCGCTGTGGTGACAGTGGTCACCCTGCTGCCCGGGCCGGTCGGCCTGGCCGCCGCCATCGGAGTGCTGTGCTTCGGCGTGTTCCTGCTCTGGCCCTGGGCCGTGCTGCCGGTGGGCATCATCGGCGGGGCCGTGGTCGGTGCGGTGCTCAGCGGCGGTGACGTGCGCGGCTACATCGCGGTGAAGGTGCTGCTGCTGGCCGCCGGTGGCGCCGCGCTGGCCACCCGCCACTGGGTCGGGGCGGAGCGGGGCATCCGGCGTACCGCCGCCGACGCGGGGATGCTGGTCCTGGTCGGGTTGACAGTGGTGGCGGCCACCTACGGCCTGGCCGTCGGCAACCTCCCGGCGGAGGTGCTGGTCGCGGCGTACCAGGTGGCCACGATCCCGGTGTACTTCTTCGTCGCCACCCACACCCTCACCACGTCCCGTCGGATCCTGGCCGCCGGCATCCTGTACGTGGTGCTGGCGGGGGCCTTCACCGCGATCTCGGTGACGGCACCGGGGCGGCACGGCGGGCTCATCACCCTGATGGCCATCCCCGCGCTGATCTGGGTCGCCGGTCGGGTGCGGGGTTGGCGTCGGGCCGGCGCCCTCCTGCTCGGCGGGTTCTTCGCCGTCGACGTGCTCCTCGCGTCGTACCGGGGGATCTGGCTCGCCGCGGCGCTGACCGGGCTGATCATGCTGGTCCGCGGCGGTCGCACGGTCCGCACCGGCCTGGCCGCTACCGCCGCGGCGGCGGTCGCGGTGGCCGCGATCCTCGCCCTGCAACCAGGGGTACGGGAGCGCGCCACGGAGATCACCAAGGGGTTCGAGCAGTCCGCCGGTTACCGGGGGGTGGAGTCCGAGGTGGGCCTGGGTGTCTTCGCCGACCAGCCGTTGGTCGGGGCCGGCCTCGGACAGACCACTCCGGACATCTACCTGTCCGGTTTCACCTTCACCGACGTCGGGCCGGTGTACCACGCCTTCTACGTCACGGTGCTGGCCAACCTCGGGCTGGTCGGCCTCCTGCTGGTGCTCTGGCCGATCCTGCGCAGCATCCGCGTCGGCCTGCGCAGCCGGGACGGGATCGCGCTGCCGTTCGCGGCGCTGTGTTGCGGTTTCCTGGCCGCCGCCCTCTTCGCGGCGCCGACCGACGGGCACTGGGAGCTGGGCCTGTTGCCGGCGCTGACCCTCCTCACGGCACACCACGAGGGGGCGCGGCTGCGGCGAACCGCCCGACCGCCACTGCTGCGCGGCGTCCTGACCCGAACGGGTGTGGCGGCGTGAGCGCGGCCGACGCCACCGCGGTGGTGGTCACCCACAACTCGGCGGGACAGATCGTCGCCGCCCTGAGCGCGCTGCGGCAGGCGCAGGTGCCGGTGCGGTTGGTCGACAACGCCTCCACCGACGGCACTGTCGACCTCGTCCGACGCCGCTTCCCCGAGGTGACGGTCCTCGCCAGCCCCACCAACACCGGATTCGCCACCGCCGTGAACCGGGCCGCGGCCGGGGTCGACACCGACGTCGTGCTCCTGGTCAACCCGGACTGCGTGGTCACCCCCGGCGCGGTGGCGGAACTCGTCCGGGTGCTGCGCGACCGACCGTCGGTGGGCATCGCGGGACCACGGCTCACCGACGCGCACGGCCGGGTCGCGATCAGCGCCCACCGGTTCGAATCCCTCGGCACCGTGCTGGCCAGCCGGTTCGGCGGGTCGCTGGTGCCGGTCTCGCTGCGACGGTTGCTCAGCGGTCGGCAGCGCCGGGCCGCGTACGACGCCTGTGTACGCGGGGCGCAGCCGGTGGCCGTGGACTGGCTCTCCGGTGCCTGCCTGGCGGTGCGTCGCGACCTGTTCGTGGCGATCGGCGGCCTCGACGAGGGCTACTTCCTGTACTACGAGGACGAGGAGTTGTGCCTCCAGGCGGCCCGGCACGGTGCCCAGGTGCTGTACGTGCCCTCGGTGACCGCCGTGCACACCGGCGGGGCGAGCAGCTCCGATCCGGCCTGGATCTGGCCCCACCTGTACCGCAGCATGCTGCGGTTCTTCGCCCGCCACCGCGCCGGCACCCTGCGCGCGGTACGTGGCGTGGTGCTGCTGCGCGCGCTGATCGGCATCGGACTGGCCGGGGCGCGGATGCCAGTGCAACCCCGCGCCGGGACGGCCCGGCTGCGCGCCTGGACCCGCGTCGGCCGGATCGCTGTCACCCGACCTGAAACGAGAGGAGGAGCGTGATGCACGTCCTGACAACGGTCGTCGGCAAGCGCACCGAACACTGGACGGACCTGTTCGACGTCCTGTGCGAACAGCCGGACGTCACCCTCACGGTGCTCGCCGCGGACGTGTCCCCGGCGACCCGCCGCGAACTGGCCCGGCTGGCCCGTCGACACCACCGGCTGCGGTACCACGTCGTTCCGCACCTGCTCGGCGAGTCGCTGACCGGGCACATGGCCTCGGTGCTGTTCCGGCTGCCCGGCCAGCACGACGTGACCACCGCCCGCCCGGACATCCTGCACGTCATCGGCGAGGCCGCGTACCTCACCACCTGGCAGGCGCTACGGCTGCGTCAACGCTGCTGGGCCGGGGTGCCCACCACGTTGTACGCCGCGCAGAACGTGGTCACCCGCTTTCCGGCGCCGTTCCCCCGGATCGAGCGACAGTCCTACCTCTCCGTCGACCACGCCTTCCCGATCACACCCGCAGCGCTGAACGTGCTGCGGATCAAGGGTTACCGGGGCCCGGCCACGATCGTGCCGCTCGGCGTGGACACCCGGATGTTCCGGCCGCTGCCCACCGATCCCGCCGCCCGCCCGTTCACCGTCGGGTTCGTCGGGCGGTTCGAGCCGCACAAGGGTGTGGCCGACCTGCTGCGAGCCGCCGAGCTGATCGACTGCGACGTGTCGCTGGTCGGGGACGGCAGTCTCGACGCCGAGATCGAACGGGCCGCCGCGCGCCGACCGGGTCGGGTGCACCGGCACGGGTGGGCCGGGCACGCCGAGCTGCCCACGCTGCTCAACGACATGGACGTGTTGGCGATGCCATCGATCGAGGTGGTGCAGCGCAACACCCTGCCGTGGATCGGTATCCCGCTGCGCGAGCAGTTCGGCCGGGTGCTGGTCGAGGCGATGGCCTGTGGCGTACCCGTCGTGGGCAGCGACGTCGGTGAGATCCCCCACGTGGTGGGCGACGCCGGTCTCGTCTTTCCCGCCGGTGACGTCTCCGCGCTCGCCGCCCGCCTCGCACGGCTGCGCGACGACCCGGCGCTCTCCGGCCAGTTGGCCAACCGTGGGTTGGCCCGCGCCGGTGCCGAGTTCGGCTGGGACCGGATCGCCGAGACCCTCTGCACGACCTGGCGCGGACTGCGGTCCCCGGCCCGGTCGCTGCGCACATCGCCCGCTGAGACCGGGCACCCAACCAGAGAGGCGATCGCCTGATGAGCGCGTCGATAGATGTCAAAGGCTTGCTCGGTGCCTCCTGGCGCCGGGTGGGCGTACCGCTGCTCGGCCTGTGCGCGGGCCTGGCCGCCGCCCAGGGAGTGACCCAGCTTCTCCCGGCACGCTACGAGGCGGAGGCTTCGGTGCTGGTCAGCGCCGAGCAGACCGACGAGGACAGACCGGTGGATCTGGCCCTCGCGCAGAACCTCACGCCCACCATCGCCCGACTGGTCGGGTCCCGGGAGGTCGCGCTGGAGGCGGCGCGTTCACTGCAACTGCCCGAGCGGGCCGTGCTCGGTCACGTCAGCGGCGAGTACGAACTGGGCCTCCAGATCATCACCGTGCACGCGAGCGCCGGCACCGGCACGCAGGCCGCCGCGATCGCGAACGCCGCTTCCCGCGCCGTCAGTCAACAACTGGGCCGACTGGACATGGGCGGTTCCACCAGCATCAACGCCCGGGTTCTCGACACCGCCAGCCCGCCGGCCCGGCCGGCCTTCCCGAAGCCGCTGCTGAACGGTGTGCTCGGGGCCCTGGCCGGGCTGCTGGCCGGTTGGGGCGCGACCATGCTGCGCGACCGGTTCGACAGCCGGCTGCGCGACATCGGCCAGATCGAGGCACGCCTGGGCCTGCCGGTGGTCGGGGTGCTGCCGAAGCTGCCGCGCCGCTTCGCCCGCCATCACGCCGCCGCGCTGTACGCCCGCACCAACGTCGCCGACGCGGTGCGCGCCACCATCTCGACGCTCAGTGTGCTCACCGCTCCCCTGCCCCGTCGTCGGCTGCTGGTGACCAGCGCGCACGACGACGACGGCAAGGCGTTGGTGACCGCCCTGCTCGGTCTGGGCATGGCCGATGAGCACTGTCGGGCCACGCTGGTGGACGGCGCGGTACGGGACCCGGTGCTGTCGGGACACTTCCCGGAGGCGCCGCACACCTGGCAGCAGGTGCTGGCCCAGAAGTGCCCTCCGGTGCGCCTGGTCGACTTCCCCACCCTGACCGTGCTGCCGGCCGAGCCCCGCGAGGGCGCCGACACGGAGGCCCTGCACGAGCTGGGCGGCCTGCTCAACGCGCTGGGCGAGGACGAGGACTGCGTGATCGTCCACGCGCCGCCGATCCTGGCCGGACGGGAGATCTCGGCGTTCGCCCAGCACGCGGATGGCGTGCTGCTGGTCGTCCGCGCCGGCCGGACGAACCTGGACGACAGCACCCGGGCGGCCCGGCTCGTGCAACAGCTCGGGCTGCCGCTGGCCGGTGTCGTGGTGATCGGGGCGGTGCCCCGACCGGACCACCGGCCGAGCAGCGAGCAACCGGCCCTGGTGCCGGGCGCGACCCCGGATGCCCTGGCGCTGCCGGCGACGAAGGTGGGTGCCCAGGGCGCGGTCATCCGTGAGTTGGTCAGCGCCCTGGTCGAGGAGAAGTCCGGGCCACCCGGACGGCACCGCCGACAAAGCTCGGGCGAGTCCACCCCCGTCGGCAGGACCGTCGAGGGTAGAACGGTCGAGGGCACGACGGTCGAGCGCAAGCCCGTCGACCGCGAGCGGGTGACGAGTGCGACGGCTGGGAGCGTGCCGGTCGAGCGCCAGCCGGTCGACAGCACCGGGGGTGGCGTGGTGGCGCCCTCGGAGGCGCCGGCCGAGCCGACCCGGATCGAGGATGCCGTCACTCAGCCGAATCCGGTGGTGACGGATGCCCCGGACCGGCCCGAGCAGGTGCCGACGCCCACCGCCGAGACCGAGCCCGCGGCCCCGGCCTGGGGTGGCTCCCCCGCCGTGGCGGGTGTGCTCGGCCGACCGTTGGCCCGGCCCGAGTCGGTCTGGCGGTCACCGGCGGCGGAGGCGGCGCTGCCGGAGCCTTCCCCGGGTGCCCGGGTGGCCAACCAGACGGACCACTGGCCGGCCTTCGGGCAGGAGTTGCTGGCCGCCGGGCGGCCGAGCGCGGAACGACCCTCCACCGGGCCCATCGTGCTGCGACGGGCGGTAGCCGTCGGCGACGCCGATCGCTGGGGCTGACGACGGCCGGAGCAACGGTCGGCGGCCCGCCCGTGACCGGCGGCCCGCCCAACTGGCTAGGAACGACACCGACAAGGAGATAGGCCGATGAGTGAGATGTTGATCCCCACCCAGGCGTCCGAGCCGTCGCTGGACGACCCCCGCGCCCTCTACTGCGATCTGCTCAAGAAGGCGCTGACCCGCTACGTCTTCCGCGAGACGTGGATGCCCTACCACCCACGTCAGGGCTCCCTGCACGGCAAGATCCTTCAGCACGGCCGGCACCTGCTGCGACGTAAGGGCCTGGAGCTGGTGCTTCAGTTCCCGTTCGACGCGGAGGCGCGGGCCACCGGCCGGGACTGGCCGCCGGAGGCCGAGACCATGATCGGGCTGCGGCGGCTGGACAACCTGGAGCGATGCGTCAAGGACGTGTTGGAGCGGGGTGTGCCCGGTGACCTGATCGAGACCGGGGTGTGGCGGGGCGGGGCGGTCATCTTCATGCGCGGGATGCTGCGCGCCTACGGCGACCGGGACCGGACGGTGTGGGTCGCGGACTCGTTCCGCGGCCTGCCGAAGCCGGCGCCGCACCGGGTCGAGGACGTCGAGGACGCGCTCTGGCAGGTGCCCTTCCTGGCCGTGTCGTTGGAGCAGGTGAAGGCGAACTTCGAGCGGTACGGGCTCCTCGACGGCCAGGTCCGGTTCCTCAAGGGCTGGTTCTCGGACACCCTGCCGACCGCGCCGGTGGAGCAGATCTCGGTGATGCGTCTCGACGGGGACCTCTACGACTCGACGATGGTGGCGCTGCGCTCGCTCTACCCGAAGCTCTCCGTCGGAGGCTACGTGATCATCGACGACTACCACGCGGTACGCGGCTGCAAGCAGGCCGTCGACGACTTCCGCGCCGAACACGGCATCGAGGACGAGCTGCACCAGGTGGACTGGACCTGCCGCTACTGGCGGCGGTCGCGCTGACCCGACGACGGCGGGTGGGAGGTTCGGAGACCTCCCACCCGCCGTCTTTCGTCCTCGTACTCAGTTGGCCGGCGGCGTCTGCGGGTTGGCCGCGACCCACTGCGCCACCCGGTCCTCGCGCAGGGCGGCGAAGAGCGCCGGGGCTCGGACCTCGTCCAGCCGCACCGCGGACCCGGCCGGGGTCTGCAGGTTCGCGTCGCTGAACGGGACGGTGACGAACTGGACGGTCTCCGGCTTCACCTTGCGCAGCACGAGGGCGAGGTCGGTGAGGTTCAGGTCGCGGTCGACGACAAGCGATTCGGCCGCGGTGGTGAGCACCCGGTCGAGTCGGGTCGGGCTGGTGAGCAGATTCGTCGCCGTGACCCGCTCGGCCAGGGCGCGGACCACGAGCTGCTGGTCGTGGATGCGGCCGAAGTCTCCGCCGGGCACACCGTGCCGCTGCCGCATCAGATCGTCGGCCGCCTTGCCGTCCAGGTCGTGGCAGCCGGCGGGCCAGGTGGTGCCGGTGTCCGAGGACTTGACGGTGTACGGCAGGCACACGTTGATCCCCTCCACCGCGTCCACCAGCTTGCGGACGGCGGCGAAGTTGGCCACCAGCACGCCGTCGAGTGGTAGCCCGGTGAGCTTGGCGACCGTCTCGGCGGCCAGCGCGGCACCGCCGAACGCGAACGCGGCGTTGATCTTGTTGGGACCGCCGGCCCAGGTCTGGCCCGCCGCGGGCACGTCGACGTAACTGTCCCGGGGGATGGAGACGACGGTGGCGGCCTCCCGCGCGGCGTTGACGTGCACCAGCATGATGGTGTCCGACCGCTGCCCGGGGTAGAGGGCCTGGTCCGGCTCGCCGTCGCGGGAGTCCGACCCGAGCAGCAGGAGATTGAGCGGCCCCGACTCCCACCGGCGGTCGTCGCGGGTGCCCTGGCCGAGGATGTCCTCGCGCTGGACCCGACTCTCGTACCGATGCTTCAGGCCGAAGCCGACGGTGACGAGGCCCGCGCAGAGCACGCCGAACATCAGGAGCAGGGCGAGGCCTGCCTTCTTCCAGCCGGCCATCGCCCGCCACCTCGACGGCGCCGGCGTGGCCGTGCGTCCGGGGATACCGGTCACCATGTTGACCACCTCTGCACGAACTATCGGGACGCTGAACCTGTTGTGTGGCAAGGGATGCAGCCCTTCCGGGACACGTACCCGCCACACTCATGAAGCATTTAATCACTCTTTAGGGTCTCTATGCCCCTTTATCCGCTTTGCCCGATTCTGTGATGCCATTCTGACCTTCGAGTTAGCGAGGGAGTTGGCATGTACGGAGTACCTACCAAGGGGCCACACATCGGAGGTGGCCTCGCCGCCACCGGAGTTGCCGTTCAGTCCTGGTTGCTGGTCGGCGTCGGGCTGGTCGTGCTGGGTCTGGCGCTGTGGCTCGTCGCCATGTTGGGCCGCGAGCGGTGACAGGTTCCCGACGCGGGTCGTGGCTGCGCGCCAGCGCGGGTGGCCTGATCGGAGTCGCCGCCGCCGTCGCCATGCTCTGGCGGTGGCACGACATCGCCAGCGCGGAGGCGTGGCTGAACGCCCATCTCGTCAACGCCGTGGGGTTGGCGGACACCAAATCCATCGGCGCGGCCGTGATCTTCCCGCTGGACGAGCGCTGGGTCGGCTTCATGGTCTCCAGCGGCTGCTCGGTCGCGATGCTGCTGATCCCGCCGATCGTGCTCGCGTCGACGTTGATCGGGTTCCGCCGCATCACCCTGACGCGTGGACTCAACGCCCTGGCGATGGCCGTCGCGCTGCTGGTCACGGTGAACCAGATCCGACTTGGCGCGGTGGTGGTCTCGATGCAGACCTGGGGCTTCAAACTGGGCTACGAGCGCAGCCACGTGCTGATCGGCTCGGTGATCACGACCGCCGGTCTGATCGCCGTCACGATCCTCTTCGTGGTCCTGGTCAGCCGGACCAAGCGGATCTCCGGGACGGTCGCCGGTGTCCACTGAGACGCAGTCGCTCGCCCTGCTCAACACCGCGGCGTTCCTGCTGTGCGTCAGCTTCTGCGCGTACGTGCTGAGCATCCTGGTGTTCCACCTGAAGAGCGCACGTAGTCGCGGCGGCAGCCCGGACGGCTTCGACTGGCACATCATCGTGCCGTGCCGCAACGAGGCGTCGGTCATCGGCGACACCGTGCGGCGTCTGCTCGGCGACTTCCCGCAGGCGACCGTCTGGTGCGTCGACGACGCCTCCGACGACGGCACGCTGGCCGAACTGGCGGCCTTCACCGACCAACCGCGGGTGCACGTCGTCCAGCGTCAGCTCCCGGACGCACGACAGGGCAAGGGCGCGGCGCTCAACGCCGCCTGGCGACGCATCGAGCAGTCGTTGCCCGCCAACGCGGACCGCACCCGGGTGATCGTCGGCGTCCTGGACGCGGACAGCCGACTCGACCCCCAGGGTCCGGTGGCCCTCTCCGGCCGTCAGTACTTCGGCTCGGCGCAGGTCGGAGCGGTACAGGTCGAGGTGCGGATGCTCCAGTGCGCGCCCCGCCGGTACGCAGAGCCGGCCGAGGTCAGCCGCTGGGGACGGCTGCTGATCCGGCTCCAGGACATGGAGTTCCGCGCCCCGATCGCCGCCATGCAGTCGCTACGCCGACGCACCGGCAGCGTGGCGATGGGCGGCAACGGGCAGTTCACCCGACTGTCCCTGCTCAACGAGATCGCCGACCAGCACGGCACACCGTGGCACGGCGCCCTCCTGGAGGACTTCGAACTGGGCCTGCACATCCTGCTGGCCGGGGGTCGCACCGAGTACTGCCCGGAGAGCTGGGTGGCCCAGGAGGCGCTGACCCGGATCCGCCCGCTGGTGCGGCAACGCACCCGCTGGGCCCAGGGGTCGATGCAGTGTGGCCGCTACCTCGGCCGGGTGCTGCGCTCGCCACGAATCCGCAACTCGGCCACCCTGGAGATCGCCCACTTCCTGGCCGCGCCGTGGACCCAACTGCTCGGCACGCCGATCTACATCGCCTGCCTGGTGGTGATGTCCTACTACATCGACAACACGATGGGTGGACTGCGCGGCTGGTGGAGCAGCGGCGGCTGGGGCGTACCCCCGTTGGTGCTCGTCTTCGGCATCGGACCGTTCGCCCTGTGGGGCATCGTCTACCGGATCCGTTGTGAGCCGCAGCTGTCGATTCCCAAGGCCCTGCTGCTCGGCGTCTGCCACTGGCTCTACAGCTACGCGCAGTCAGTGGCGGTCTGGCTGGCCTTCGCTCGCATGGTGACGGCCCGCACCGACTGGCAGAAGACCGCCCGCGCCTCCGATCCGCAGCCGGCCCCGGCTCGGGCCGTGGGTCGAGTGGCCGTCGGCCAGACGGCCGTGGGCCGGGCCGCCGTGCCGGCCCAGCCACGCCGGGCCCAACCGACCCGACGGTCGGGCCGCAACGACGGGCCACGGTCGATCAGACCGCCCCGGCACCTCAGCCACCTTGCACACCTCACCACCACCCCCACCACAGACCGCCCCGCAATCGCCCACACCAGAAAGTAGACATCTATGCCACGAGTTAGATCCGGTCTCGCCCGCACCGCCGCGGTGCTGGCCGGTGGTCTCGCCATGGTCGTCCTGGCGGCCTCTCCGGCGATGGCCGACACCTCCCAGTCCTCCGCCTCGGCGCTTCAGATCAGCCTGCTCGGTGGTGGCCTCGCCAGCTCCGGCACGGCGTCGGCCACCAACGACGGCACCACCGAGTCGATCTCCGGTAACCAGAATCCCCCGCTGGCCGTGCTCGGCGCGCAGACCGTCATCACCGCCGGGGTGCTCGCCCAGAACGTCCGGGCCTTCAACGACGGAACCTCGGCGGCCTGCGCCGGTGTGCTCGGCACCGGCGGCTCGATCACCATCGGTCCCGGCGGGTCGTGCCTCGTCACGCCCGGCGCGGCGGTGACGCTGACCCTCGGCACCAGTGGCCTCGCCACGATCTCCCTCGTCGCCGACGCCATCTACTCGTCGTGCACCGCCACCAGCAGCCCGTCGGCGACCGGCACCGCGACCCTGGCCAACGCCCGGATCGTCTCGACGCTGCTGGGTATCGAGACGACACTGCTCAACCTTCCGATCAACCCGGCGCCGAACACCGGGCTGAGCATCCCGGGGCTGATCGACCTGACCCTCAACGGCCAGTCCAGCTCGGGCGTGGGTCAGCTCACCGTCACGGCGCTGAACCTGACCGCGCTCGGTGGAGCGCTGGCCGGCGTCACCATCGGCACGTCGAGCTGCGGGGCCAACGCGGTCGCTCCCCCCATTCCGGTGATCCCGCTCGCCGGGGCACCGCTCGCGCTCGGTCTCGGCGCGCTCGTGGCCGGCACCACCGGCGGGGTCTCGCTCTACCGGCGTCGCCGCGCGGCTGCCCGGAGCTGACCCGACATGTGTGCCAGCAGCTCGACACCGCGAGAGGTCCTGATCCTCGCCGGCACCAGGCCGGAAGGAGTGAAGACCGCGCCTCTGATCCACCGTCTCCTCGATGATCCGAGGTTCACGGTACGGGTGGCGGATACCGGTCAACAGCCGGGACGCGTCGCCGAGGCACTCGCCCCGTTCGGTCTCCGCCCGGAGGTGAGCCTGCGCCCGCAACGGCGTACCGGCTCGCTCGCCGAACTGGCGGCGGCACTGATCACGGGCATCGACGAGCTGCTCACACACCACCGTCCAGCGGCGGTCGTGGTGCAAGGGGACACCACGACCGCCCTGGCCGGCGGGACCGCCGCGTTCTGGCGGCACGTCCCGGTCGTCCACCTGGAGGCTGGACTGCGGACCAACGACCTGGACCGGCCGTTCCCCGAGGAGGCCAACCGGGCCATGCTCGCCCGAATCGCGGCGTTGCACCTGGCGCCGACCCAGGCGGCCAGGACGAACCTCATCGGTGAGGGCATTCGCTCCGATGCGATCGTGGTGACCGGCAACACCGTCGTGGACGCCCTCCAGGATCTCGTCGCACGCGGCACTGCGCAGGCACCGGACTGGATCGACCCGACGCGCAAGCTGGTGGTGGCCACCGTGCACCGCCGGGAGAACTGGGGCCACGGGGTGGCCGCCACAATGGACGGACTACGCCGCCTGGCGCGGCAGTGCCCGGACGTCCAGATCGTGCTGGTCTCCCACCCCAATCCGCAGCTCAGCGCGGAGGTCACCGCGGGCCTCGCGGGCATCACCAACGCCCGGGTCACGCCACCACTGCCCTATCCGCAGATGGTCGGGCTGCTGCGGGCTGCGGATCTGGTGGTGACCGACTCGGGTGGGCTCCAGGAGGAGGCCGCCACCCTGGGGGTGCCGTTGTTGGTCACCAGGGACACCACGGAACGTCCGGAGGCGTTGACCCCGGGCCGTGGCGAGTTGGTGGGCACCGACCCCGACCGGCTGCTGGCGGCCGGTCTCCGTCACCTCGCCGCAGGGCGAGCCACCGTCGTCGGCTCGCCATTCGGTGACGGGCGGGCGAGTGACCGCTCGGTGGTCGCCATGGCGGGGCTGCTGAACGTACCGGCCCGTCGGGTCGAACAGCGTCGTCGCACCGCCGCTGCCGTCACCTGACCTCCACCGATCTGGACAATCGCTTAAAAATCCGGACAAACCTCCTTTGCCCACTGATAATTGGCACATCGATCGGCAGCGCTCCGATCCGTCGTTCCGAACAGCTCAGTGATCAGAGGAGTCGTCAGGTGCAGCCGAAGTTGGACGAGCAGCGTTCCGCGACGCTGCAGGGCAGATACTCCGCCCAGCACAACGCCTTCGGCGTCCTTCGCCTGGCGTTGGCGTGTGGCGTGATCATTGCGCACGCCGGCCCGCTCGGCTTCGGTCAGCACAATCTCGGCGCGGCCACCTTCGGCCGGCAGAGCGACCTCGGCACCCTGTGCCTGTACGGGTTCTTCCTGATCTCCGGATTCCTCATCACCGACAGCGCGCTGCGCTCCACGCTGCGCCAGTACGTCCGCGCCCGCCTGCTGCGGGTCTTTCCCGGGCTGTGGGCCTGCCTGCTGGTCACCGCGTTCGTCTTCGCGCCGCTCGCGGCGCTCTACGAGAACGGCACCCTGGACGGGTTCTGGGGACACCCGGAGGGACCCTTCGACTACGTCACCACGAACATCCTCGCCTCGATGGAGCAGTTCCCCATCTCCGGGCTGCTGGCCGAGACACCGTACGGACTGATCGTCGGCGGGCCCAGCGCGTTCGACGGATCACTGTGGACGCTCCGCTACGACCTGGCGTTCTACGGGATCGTCGGCATCCTGGTGGTCACCTCGGTGCTGCACCGGGCACCTCGTGCCGTACTCGTCCTGACC
The DNA here is from genome assembly GCF_040704315.1 of Micromonospora sp. NPDC047644. NCBI lineage: Bacteria > Bacillati > Actinomycetota > Actinomycetes > Micromonosporales > Micromonosporaceae > Micromonospora > Micromonospora sp. NPDC047644. The sequence continues at coordinate 173,451 of NZ_JBEYSY010000002.1, read as the reverse complement.
GGCGTCTGCTACGCCCTGATCCTGCGCGACTTCTTCACCGCACCGACCTGGAGCTCCCGCCCGCCGCAACACGGGGCGATCGGGCCGTTCCCGCTGCTCGGCGCGTTCGCCGCCGACTGGACGCTGATGCTCGGCTTCCTGTTCCTGCTCGGTGCGGCCGCCCGCCTGTACGCGCACCGGATCCCGATGACCAGGGAGCTGGCCGTGCTGGCCGGCGTCGCGTTGGTCGGCTCGCTGTGGCTGGGCGGGTTCTTCGCGGTGGGCCTGCCGGCGTTCGCCTACCTGGTGCTCTTCGCCGCCGTCGCGCTGCCGAAGCGGCTGTCTGGAATCAGCCGCCGGCACGACTACACCTACGGCATCTACATCTACGGCTTCCCGGTGCAGCAGATGATCGCCCTGCTCGGCGGGGCGCGGTTCGGGATGCTCGGCTACATCGTGCTGAGCCTGCTCGGCGCCCTCCTGTTCGCCGTCCTCTCCTGGCACCTGGTGGAACGGCCCGCCCTCGGGTTCAAGACCGGCAGCGGGCGTGCACGACACCGGCGCGCGGGCCGCACCGCCAGCCCTCGGGCCGTGCTGATCCCCAGCCCGGTGACCGTCAAGGGCGCCGAGACCCGCACCGCCGCCGGCCGGCACAAGGCGGGTGCCCGGCACAGCCGGTCGTCGAAGAACGCCCCCGCCACGGCGGCCACCCCGCGCCGCGCCAAGCGGCTCACCGCAACGGCGCCGTCGTTCCTGGCGGTACCCGTACGGACCAGGAAGGACCTTCCGTTCGACCCGGTCAAGACGCCCACCTCGCACACCCGGTCGGGTCGGTCACACCGCGCGCCGACCACCCCGACGACACCGCCCCGCTGATCACGACGGGGCCGGAGCCAAGCTGGCTCCGGCCCCGTCACCGTGCGCCAGGGCAGCCGGCTGACTCAGCCCGAGAAGTCGCGGAACAGCACGGACGCCAGGGCGAGCGCCAACGCCAGGTTGAACACCGTGGCACTGGCGAAGACCGCCACCGGTCGCCAACCCGCCTCCCGCAGCGACGCGACCCGGACCTCCAGGCCGATGCTGACGAAGGCCAGGATCAGGAACCACACGCGCAGGTCGTTGACGATGGCGATGGTGGCCTTGCCGTCCGCGCCAGCCGCGTCGAGGTACCAGGTGGCGATGACCGAGGCCGCGATGAAGCCGAGGACGAACTTCGGGAACCGCGTCCACAGCTCGGCGAGGCCCGGTCGGGCCGCGCCGGGCCGTCGTTCCACCCGCAGTGTGAAGTACGCGGTGAGTGCGACCGCCACCACACCCATCAGGGCATTCTGGGTGACCTTGACGATGCTGGCGATCTGGAGCGCCTCCTCACCGGCGAGCGCTCCCGCCGCGGTGACCGCCGCCGTGGTGTCGATGTTGCCACCGATCCAGGCGCCGGCCACCGCGTCGGAGAGCCCGAACACGTCGGCCAACCAGGGCAGGATGAAGATGGACGGCAACGCGAAGACGATGACGAGACTCGCCGTGTAGGCCAACTGCTCGCGGCGTGCCCGCACGGCCCCGGCGGCGGCGATCGCCGCGCTGACCCCGCAGATCGACACCGCCGACGCGAGCAGCGCCCGCAGCTTGTCGTCGAGGCCGAACCTGCCGGCCAACCACCAGGTGAACAGGAAAACCCCGCTGATCAGCAGAATCGCCTGGGCGATCGCCGGGCCGGCGGCGCTGGCGATGACGGCCAGGTTGATCGACGCCCCGAGCAACACCAGACCGGTCTTGATGAAGAACTCGGTCCGGAACGCGGCGGCGATCCGGTCCCGCCACCCGAGCAGCGTGACGGCGACGTTGCCGAGCAGGCCGAGCAGGATCGCGTACACCGGGTACTCGATCGCCGCTCCGATGTCCTCGACGGCGGTGCCCTCGGCCCAGGCCGGGACGTTCTGCTCCAGGTAGCGGGTGAGCGCGGCGAGACCGACCACGATCAGCAGGCCGATCGCCGTCCACGCCCAGAACGCCCCGTCACGCGCCACACTGGTCGGCTCGGCTGGGCCGGCGGTGGTCGCCGACGTGTCGCGCTCGCTTGCGGTGGACGGTTCGTCGGCGGAGATGCCGGGCTCGTTGCCGGTGCGGGTCGCGTCGGCGGTCATCAGGGCACCAGCCCGGCGGGGATGACACCGAACAGGACCAGGGCGAGCAGGGCCAGGCCGAGAATGGTCGCCGCCCAGTCCTCGTTGAAAGCGAGCCGGGAATCCGCGGCGGTCTCCGGACTGGGCGGTGACGGATCGGTGGTCATGACGGACCTCCAGACATGGCCCGATCCGGCCGTGGCCGGATCGGTTCAGGGGTGAGCAGGCAGGACGGGGCCTCGGTGACCGCGCGGAGGCCGCCGGGCCGTTGGGCCACGGGGCGGCGTGGGATTCGGCAGCGGTGCCGAGGAACGGTGCGGGTGGTGCCAGCCGGTCGGTGGTCAGCGACCCGGACAGAGCTCGGAGGCGACCCGCATCAGGTCGACGGCCCGACGCGAGGTGAGGAACGGACCATCCGGCATTGGCCCATTTTCCTATCGACTCGATAGGAATTCAAGACCGTGAGCGGAGATTTCCCACCAGCCGGCGGGCGGCGGGCGGCGGGCGGCGGGCGGCGGGCGGCGGGCGGCGGGCCCGGACACACCAGCACAGCGGGGCCGGAGCCATCGCCGGCTCCGGCCCCGTCGGTACGCCCGATCCCCGCTACGGAGTCGGATACCGGGTCAGATAGACCGGAGCGCCGACCTTCGTCATGTCGGCGGCGTCCCCGACGCCGTTGACCACATGGTCGATCGTCCCGGCGCTGAGGTTGACGGTCATGATGTGGTGCAGCCGCACCCCGGGCCGGTTCGGGACCTCGAAGCCGTTCTCGGTGTGGATCGACGGGTTGTTCTGGTTGAACACGTACACCCCGCCCCCGTACAGGGTGTGGTGACGCACCCGGTCACCGACCTTGTACCCGGCCCAGCCCTCGACCGCGCCGTTCATCCAGTCGGCCTGCGTCGGCGGGTCGTACGGCAGCTCGTTCTGGTAGAGGATCGTGGTGCCGTGCTCGCCGTTCCAGATCGTGTTGTAGCGCTGGAAGTGCTCGACGAACAGGCCCGTCGCCGTCACGTGGTCGCCGTTGATGACGGCGCCGTAACGGCCGGTGTTGGTACGCCAGCGGTCGGTGTCACCGTTGACGCCCTCGGTGAAGCCCTCGACACCGTGATCACCACGCCACACCCAGGTGTGGTCGATGAGCACGTTGTCGCTGTTGACCTCCAGCGCGGTGTCCGTCCGTCCGATGTGCGGGCCGCCGACCCGGAAGTACACGTCGGAGAGCGTGGTCGGGTTGTGCGGGCTGCTCGCGTTGCGGCCGTGCTCGGCGCCGACCCGCAGCAGGACCGGCGACTCGACGAGGCCGGCATCGATCGTGACACCGGCGACGATCACCCCGGGAACACCCGCCACGTCCAGCGGGATCGCGCCGTTCACCGCGGTCAGCGTGGCATGCCCGATCCCCAGCACCACGGTGTTCGGACGCCGAACCTCGATGCTGCGCGCGATGTCGTACGTGCCGGGCGTGAGCAGTAGGTGCTTGCCGCGCGCCAACTGGCTGTTGATGACGCGTACCGAGTCCGACGGCTTGGCGATGAAGAAGTCGCCGATCCCGATGGTGCGCCCCGGCGTGATGCCGTCAGCCCAGGAGACACCCCGGCTGTCGCGCTGCGCGGCGGGCACCCGCACCTGGTAGCGACCCTTGCCGTCGACGAAGAGGTACGGCTTCTCCCGGCTGAGCGGGGTGGTCTCCAGGGTGGTGTACGGCGGGTCGGGGAACGTGGCGTCGTCCGGCGCGCCCTCGACCCCCGCGAACACCTGGTTCCACACCGCGTTGGACCAACTGCCGACCTCGCTGTTGCGGGTCAACCACTGCTGCTGTGAACCGTTCGTCGTGGCCGGCAGCCGCGAGTCGGCGATGAACCCGCCGCTGGCGTACTGCGGGCCGGCGGTGCAGTAGTCCATCAGCGACAGACCGCCGCCGCCGATGTTCAGACGGCGCATCGACACCGCCTGGGAGACCGCCCAGAAGTTCGCCGACGACCGGCAGTCGTTCTGGCCGGCCGCGTTGATGGTGAGCGAGAGGTTGGACAGGGTGCGCCAGAAGTTGACCAACGCGAGGCAGTTGCCGGTGCCGCCGTCGGCGAGGCAGCGGTTGTAGACCTCCAGCTTGCCGTTGACGGTGACGTCGGTGGGCGAGGCGCCCAGGCCGGACACCTCGGTGTAGTAGCCGACCTTGGCCTGCAACGGCTGCGCGGCCGTGCCGTACGTGCCGGGCTTGAAGAGGTAGGCGTGCCGCTCGGCGCCCATCTCGTTGTCGACCTGCCGGGCATGCGCCGCGTCCAGGGTCTGCTGGATCTCGCCGACCGGCATCGACGGGTCGAAGATCGTGACGTTCGGGCCGAAGTCCGGTGCGCCGTGCGTCGGGCGGCCGGCGCTGGCCACCGTGCTGGTCATCGTGGTGGCGGTGGTCAACACCAGGGCGAGCAGGAGGGTACGACCGGATCTCCGGCGCACGCGTCGGGACAGGGTTGTCACGTGGTTCGTCCTCTCCGCTGGCCGGCGTACTTCCGGCGCAGCTGGGGGCGGTGAGAGCGCTCTCTGAGCCCTACGGCCGAGAGTGAGGTCGCACCGAAGGGTTGACATGTTTCTACCCCCTGAACCGGCCGCGCGCCATGACCACGGACGGGCGAAACGTCGACATGCGGTGATACGAGACGGCTCACTGTCAGTCAGCCGACACTGATGCGAGCACGCCCGGGAGGGCCGGGTGATGGCGGCCGGCGCTGAGCGGCTCAGCCCCGTTCCTGCTGAGACGTGGATCAGGCCGGGGCGTGTTCACCAGCGCGCGGCAGACCCGTCGCCGGTCGGTCGGCCCGTTCGAACCCCTGACGCAGCGCCGGCCCACCCTCCTGCGGAGGGTGGGCCGGCACGATGGCGCGAGAGGCACGATGGCGCGAGAGGCACGATGGCGCGAGAGGCGCAATGCTGTGGGAGGTCAGCGCACCCGGCGGCGGCCGCGGGCACCGGCGACGATCGCCACGCCGACGGCGGCGAAGGCGACCTGCAGTAACAGCTCGATCCAGTCGATTCCGCTGGTCTCGTCGACGCCGAGGGCACCGGCGACGAGTGTGCCGAGGAGCGCTGCGACCACACCGATGAGCAGTGTCAGCCAGATGGGGATGTTCTGCTTGCCCGGTACGACCAGGCGGCCCAGCGCGCCGATGACCAGGCCGATGATGATGGCGGCAAAGAAGCCGGAAATCTCCACGGAAGCCGTCCTTCGAAAGAGAGGTGTAGTCAACGACTTAATTGCCCCAAGCAACCAACCCTCAAACCCACCTTACGCGATCTTGCACTTTGTGCTGCCGTAATGCGGCGTTCGCGAGCTATGCCACCGCAGAGAGTGCAAGATCGCGGAGAGCTGGGTCCCGGCCCACCCCCCGCTCTGTCGATCATGGAGTTGTGGTGGTGTGCAGAACGGTTGTTCGCGGCTGAAACGGCCACCATAAGTCCATGATCGACGGAGCGGGGGGTGCGGGGTGGGGCGGCGGCTGGCGGGGCGGGGCGGGGCGGTGGGGTGGGCGGGGCTGGCGGGCCGACGGAGTGGGGGCGGGGCCGGCGGGGCGGGGTGGCGTTGGCCCGCGAGAGGAAGTCGTGGCCCTCGCCAGCGAGCACCAGGTGTCCGTGCAGCACTGGGCTAGCGGGTGGGGTGGGGCTGGTGGGTCTGTCTGGGGTGCGGGGCCGACGGACTGGTTGGTGGGGGCGTTGCGGTGGGCTTTGGGTCGCCTCGACCGGGGCTAGGATGACCGCCGTGCAGTTCGGGGTGCTCGGGCCGCTCGCCGTGAGCACGGACGCCGGCGAGCCGGTGGTGGTGCCCGGCACGAAGGTCCGGGCGTTACTGGCCGACCTGCTGGTCAACCGCAACCAGGTCGTCTCGGCAGACCGCCTCATCGACGACCTGTGGGGTGACGACGCCCCCGCCAATCCGACCGGGGCACTCCAGGTGCGGGTGTCGCAGCTGCGCAAGGCGCTCAACGACGCCGAGCCCGGCGCCCGCGAGCTGGTCGAGTCCCGGCCACCCGGCTATTTGCTGCGGGTCGACGCGGTCGACGTCGACCGCTTCGACGAGCTGGCCCGCTGCGCCGATGTCGACCGGCTGACCGAGGCCCTCGCGTTGTGGCGCGGTGAGGCGTACGCCGACGTGGCCGACGCCGAGTTCGTGCGGGCCGAGGCGGCCCGCCTCGCTGAGCAGCGCCTCGTCGTTCAGGAGCGGTTGGCGCAGGCCCGGCTGGCCCGGGGCGAGCATGACCTGGTAGCCGCTGACCTGGCTGAGCTGGTTGCGCGGCATCCGCTGCGCGAGGGCCTGCGGGCGGTGCAACTACGCGCGTTGTATGCGGCCGGCCGCCAGTCCGAGGCGTTGGAGAGCTACGCGGAGCTGCGGGCCCGCCTCGCCGAGGAGTTGGGCCTCGACCCCGGCCCGGAGCTGGTCGCCCTGCACCGCAGGATCCTCGACCAGGACGCCGGCCTGAACGCCCCGACAAAGGCCGCGATCGGGCACGCCGCCAGCAACGCCGACGACACCAACGCCGTCCGGGGCAACCTGCCGGCCCCGCTCGACGAGTTGATTGGGCGGGACGAGGCGCTGGCCGAACTGCGAGCGCTGCTGCCCCGGCAGCGGCTGGTCACGCTGGTCGGCCCGGGCGGCGTCGGCAAGACCCGGCTGGCCACCGAAACGGCCCGCGGGTCGTCCTACCCGGACGGCGTCCGACTGGTCGAGCTGGCCCCACTCCCGGCCGGTGACGCCCGCATCGCCGACCAGGTGCTCGGCGCTCTGGGCGCACACGAGGCCGCTGGAGCGACCCAGTCGCCCGCCGATCGGGTGGTCACGGCCCTGCGGCACCGGCAGTTGTTGCTCGTGCTGGACAACTGCGAACACGTCATCGAATCGGTCGCCGAGCTGGTCGCCCGGCTGCTGCGCGACGTGCCCGGGGTGAGTGTGCTGGCCACCAGCCGGGAGCCTCTCGGGCTGACCGGTGAGCGGCTCTGGGAGGTACCCCCACTCCCGGTGCCCGACGACGGTGACCTGGAGGCGGTCCGGCGCTCGGCGGCGGCCCGGTTGTTCGTCGCCCGGGCCGCCGCGCAGCAGCGCGGTTTCCGCCTCGACGGGCCGACCGCGACGGCGGTGGCCCAGCTGTGCCGCCGCCTCGACGGGCTGCCGCTGGCGTTGGAGCTGGCCGCGACCCGGGTCCGCGCGCTGGGCGTACGCGGGGTGGTGGATCGACTCGACGACCGGTTCCGGCTGCTCACCTCCGCGCAGCGGGACGTGCCACCCCGGCAGCGGACGCTCACCGCGGTGATCGGTTGGAGTTGGGACCTCCTGGACGAGTCCGACCGGGTGGTGCTCGCCCAACTGGCGGTGTTCCCGGACGGCTGCACCCCGGAGGCCGCCGAACAGGTCTGCCGAACCGACCTGGACGCCCTCGCCCGGCTGGTGGACCGGTCGCTGGTGGTGCTCGACGACTCCGGCGCGGCCCCCCGCTACCGGCTGCTCGAATCGGTGGCCGCGTTCTGCCTGGAACGCCTCGGCGACGCCGACGAGGTACGCGGGCGGCACGCCTCCTATTACATCGAGCTGGCCGAACGCGCCGACCCCGGGCTGCGTGGGGCCGACCAGCGGCAATGGCTGGCGCTGCTCGACACCGAGCTGGCGAACCTGCGATCGGCGCTGGCGCACGGTGGTGGGCTGCGCCTGGCGGTCGCACTGAGCTGGTACTGGTTCCTGCGCGGCCGGCTCACCGAGGCACGGCGGGCGCTGGCCGTGCCCGGCGACGCGGAGCAGGAGGCCCGCGCGGCACCCTGGCGGGTCGGGTTCGCCCTGTCGCAGGGCGAGATGATCGCACCGGACGACGTACGCGCGGCCGTGGCCGCCGACCCGGACAGCCACGCCGCGTGGTTCGCGGCCAACGCGGTGATCGAACAGGGCGATCTGGCCCTGGTCTCGGAGCTGCTACCCACCGCCACCACCGACCCGTGGACCGAGGCGGCGGTGCTGACCTCCCTGGCCCACATCGCCCACGCCAACGGTGACCAGGCCACCCTGGAGCGCACCGCGACCCGCGCCGCCGCTCTCTTCGCCGACCTCGGCGACCGGTGGGGTCGGCTCCGGGCGACCGAGTGGGTGGGTGGGCTGGCGGACATGCGCGGCGAGCACGAGCGCGCCGCCGCGCTGCACCGGGAGGGGCTGCGCTGGGCCGAGGAGTTGGCGCTGTGGCCGCAGGTCTGCGCCGAGCTGTCCTGGCTGGCCTGGCTCGCGGTGCAGACCCGCGACTACGCCCAGGGTCGGGAGCTGGCCGAACGCGCCTACGACCTGGCGGTGGAGCAGGGTTCGCCCGGCGCGCTGATCTTCGCGGAGATGAGCCTCGGGCTGGCCGCCCGCCGTGACGGCAAGCTCGACCTGGCCGTCACCCACCTCGGCCACCTCGCCGACCTGGGCCGGGCAGAGAGCCAACCCGCGCTCTACCTGCCGATGGTGCTGGTGGAGCTGGGCTACGCGGTCGAGCAGGGCGGCGACCCGGACGCCGCCCTGGCCCTGCACATCGAGGCGTTCGAGGTCGCCGAGGCGATGGCGACCATGCGCGACGCGATCGGCCCGCTGGAGGGGATGGCGGCGGCGGTGCGCTCCCCCGGGGTCGCCGTCCGGCTGCTGGGCGCGGCGGCCGCCGCCCGGATCGCGACGCGGTCCCCCGCCGCGCCTGCCGAACGCGACGACACCGACCGGGTGACCGCACGCCTGCGGGCCGAACTCGGGCCGGAACGCTTCGACGCGCTGCTGGCCGAGGGCGCGGGGCTGAGCCCGGGCGAGGCCCGGGCCCAGCTCTGACCGGTCAGGAGGTCACCTTCGGCTGGTACGAGGCGACGATCACGCCGCTCTTGTGCACCCGGGTGTCGATCAGGTCGAACGACGCCTTGACGTCGGCCAGCGGCGTGGTGAGGCTGGGGCCGCCCTCCAGCACCGGGTGGATCCAGAACCGGACCTCGTCCACCAGGCCCGCCCGGATCAACTGGGCGGTGACCGAGCCGAAGCCGTACTGGATGATGTTCTTGCCCGGCTGGGCCTTGAGCGCGGTGACCGCCTCGACCAGGTCACCCTGGAGCACCTCGGTGTTGTTCCAGGTGGGGTTGGTCAGGGTGGTCGAGGCGACGTACTTCTTGACGTTGTTGAAGTACGCGGCGCCCGTGCTCGGGTCGCTCTCGTCCCGGGTCGGCCAGGCGGCGGACATGCCGTCGTAGGTGGCCCGGCCCATCAGCATCGCGTCGGCCTCCTCGGTCTGCGCCCCGGCGAGGCTGGCCGCCTCCTCGTCGAAGTACGGCATGGTCCACATCGGGTTCTCGATGACGCCGTCGAGGGTGATGTAGGTCGAGTTGACGAGCTTGCGCATCGGGATCTCCTGGGTGTCTGTCGTGCTCTCCGGTGACACCCAGAACTCTGCCGGAGCCCGCTTACGATCCGCTTCAGGTCCCCTTACCGGCGCCGTCGGCCGGGCCGGCAAGCGGGATCGGCAGCGCCTGCGGGGTCACCGTGCCGCCGCCGCTCGAGTGGGCCGGGGCGGGGCGGTCACCGCCGCGGCTGTACAGCCGTCCGCGCCCGGCCGGACCCGCCCGCCGGGTCACCTCGACGGTCACCATCCGCACCGGCGGTGGCGGCGCGGTGAAACGCCCGACGCCCCACCGCACCCAGATCGGGATCCGGCCGGCGTCCGCCTCCGCGCGCAGCTTCTGCACCGTACGGGCCCGGTCGGTGTGGTCGACCTCCACCACGACGGGCGGAGCGTCCGGACGGGCACACGCCACGTCGAGCACCGAGTGCCGCTGCTCCAGCGGCGGTGGCAACGGCAGCACGCTGGGCGCGCGCCGGTAGACCCGCCAGCCCTGGGCCTCGGCCCACCGCACCACCGAATCGATCACCAGCGCGGTGACCTCGTCGGTGTCCAGGTCGACGAAGGTGACCTCGGCCAGCCAGCGACCCAGGTCCGCGGCCAACCGCTCGTCCTGCGCCGCCACCTCCACCGGCGCAGGATAACGCCTCAGCCGACGACGGTCGCGGTCGCGGCGAGGTGCCGGGTCAGCCAGCCGGTGGTGGCCGTGCGGGCCGCCTCGGCGCTGGCCCGCGACAGGAAGTCGTGCCCCTCGCCGGCGAGCACCAGGTGTCCGTGCGGCACACCCCGGTCGGCGAGGGCCTGGGCGACCTGGGCCGACTCGCCCGCCGGCACGTTGGTGTCGTTGGCGCCGTGGATCAGCAGCACCGGCACGTCCAGCCGGTCGATGTGGGTCAGCGGGGAGAGCTCGCGCAGCAGGTCGGCGTCGCGGTGCGGGTCGCCGTACTTGCTGACGGCGGCGGCGGCGATCCACGGCTCGGTGCCGGCGAAGAAGGTCCGGAAGTCGGAGATGCCGCACTCGGCGACCCCGGCGGCGAACAGACCGGGGAAGTTCACCAGTACCGCGAGGACCAGGTAACCGCCGTAGGAGCGGCCCAGGACGCCGAGCTGGCCGGGCCGGGCGACGCCGGCATCGACGAGGAAGTCGGCGCAGGCCGCCACGTCGGCGATCGCGCCGTAGCGGCCGGCGAGGTTGTCGGCGGCGACGAACGAACGGCCGAACCCGGACGACCCACGGACGTTGGGCGCGAAGACCGCGATGCCCTGCGCCACCAGGGCCTGGAACAGCGGGTTCCAGCCGGGACGCTCCTGCGCCTCCGGGCCACCGTGCAGGCTGATCGCGGTCGGCCAGGGGCCCGGCCCGGCCGGACGGTAGAGCCAGCCGGAGAGCGGCAACCCGTCGCGGGCGCGCAGGTCGAGAAGGTGCGGTGCGACGCCGGCGTTGTCCGTACGCGGGACGCCGGTGTCCGGCCGCAGTGGGCGCGGCGCCCCGGTCGACGGGTCGACCAGCCACACCTCCCGCGGTTGCACCGGCCCCTGCGCGGTGAGGCAGAGCAGGCCACCGTCGGCGGCGAAGACGGTGTCGCCGAGCACCTCGCCGGGGGCGGCGACGGCCCGCTGGACACCGCTGGCGAAGTCGAGCAGGCTGAGCTCGCTGCGCCCGCCGTAGGTGTTCCACAGCAACGCGCCACGCTGCCCGTCCGCGCTGGGCGTGACGTGTTCCAGCTCGGCGTCCGGTCGTCCGGCGAGCCGGGTCGGCGGCTGCTCCGGTCGGGTCAGGTCGACCCGTACCAGCGTGGCGAGTTCGGAGTACGCGTCGGTGCGGGCCAGCACGCTCGTACCGTCCGGGCCGAACCAACCCTGGTCCGTGCTGCCCCGCCCGGTGTCCGGCAGGAGCCGCCGCCGGACGCCGGTGGTCACGTCGATCACCTCCAGCCAGCGGGCGTTCCGGGGGCCGCGGCGCAACAGCGCGGTGCCCGCGTCCGGGGTCACGTCCAGGAGGGTGAGCAGGTCGCCCTGGGCGAGCACCCGCCGGTGCCCGGTGGCCGCGTCGACGAGCAGGGCCTGCCCGTGATCGTCGGTCTCGGTGACCGCCAGCACCGTGCCGTGCGGCAGCCAGCCGGCCAGCGCGGCGCTGCGGCGGCCGAAACCGGCAACCTGGTGACGTGACGTGCCGTCCGGGCGCAGCACCCACAGCTCGGTGCGGGGCGCGCCGCCGGGGGCGACGACACAGGCCAGCCACTGACCGTCCGGGGACCAGCTCAGCGCGAGAACCGGTTCGTCGCCGACGGGCAGCGCGACGGGCGCCCCCGCGTCGACCTGGCAGACCCAGACGCCGGGCGTCCCGGCCCGGTCGGAGAGGAACGCCACCCGGCGGCCGTCGGGGGACGGTGCGGGGGCGAAGTCCTCGCTGATCGGCACCGGGGGCGACACCGTCCGGTGGCTCGCGGGTCGGGCCCGCCGGCTGGTGCGCGGCGGCTCAATCCGTACGCTCATCTAAACCCCGATCCGCTGCAACCAGAGCTCCAGCAGCCCCAGCTGCCAGAGCGCGTTGGAGCCCAGCGTGGTCCGCCGGGCGTTCGGTGCGTCCAGCAACTCCTCCAGGTAGTCCTTGCGGAACAGACCCCGCTCGCGCGCCGGCCGGGCGGTCAGCGCGTCCCGCACGTCGTCGAGCAGTGGACCGGAGAGGTGCCGGATGGCGGGCACCGGGAAGTAGCCCTTCGGCCGGTCGATCACCTCGTCCGGGACGATGCCCCGGCTCGCGGCCTTCAGCACCCCCTTGCCGCCCTGCGCCAGCTTCATGGTCGGTGGGCAGGCGGCGGCCAGCTCGACCACCTCGTGGTCGAGGAACGGCACGCGGGCCTCCAGCCCCCAGGCCATCGTCATGTTGTCGACCCGCTTGACCGGGTCGTCGACGAGCATCACCAGGCTGTCCAGGCGCAGCGCCGCGTCCAGCGCGGTGTCCGCGCCGGGCGCGCCGAAGTGCGTGGCGACGAACTCCAGGCTGGCGTCCTGGTCGAGCATCCACTCAGGCGCCAGGTGCCCGCCGAGCGCGTCGTGGCGACGATCGAAGAACACCCGGGCGTACGCCTCGACGGCGTCTTCGCGGGCCACGTTGGCCATCGGCGGGTACCAGTCGTAGCCGGCGAGGATCTCGTCGGCGCCCTGCCCGGACTGCACGACGGTGATGCGCTGGGAGACCTCCTCGGAGAGCAGGTGGAACGCGACGCAGTCGTGACTGACCATCGGTTCGCTCATCGCCCCGATGGCCTGGTGCACGGCGGGCACGAACCGCTTCGCGTCGATGCGGATCTGCTGGTGGTCGGTGTCGAAGTGGCGGGCCATCAGGTCGGAGTAGTGGAACTCGTCGCCGCTCTCCCCCGCCGCCGCCTCGAAGCCGATGCTGAAGGTGGCCAGGCCGCTCTGGCCCTGCTCGGCCAGCAGGGCGACGATCAGACTGGAGTCGAGACCGCCGGAGAGCAGCACGCCGACCGGCACGTCGGCGACCATCCGCCGTCGTACGGCGGTGCGTAACGCCGCCATGAGCCGTTCCTGCCACTCGTCGGCGGACATGGCGGGGGCGGCGGCCCGGTTGAACTGCGGCCGCCAGTAGGTGGTGTCGGTGCTCCGGCCGTCCGCGGTGATCACCCGAACGGTGGCCGGCGGCAGCTTGCGGACCCCGGCGAGGATCGTGCGCGGTGCCGGCACCACCGAGTGGAAGCTCATGTAGTGGTGCAGCGCCACCGGGTCGAGGTCGGTGTCCACGTCACCGGCGGCCAGCAGCGCCGGCAGGGTCGAGGCGAAGCGCAGCCGGCCCGGCCCCTCGGCCAGGTAGAGCGGTTTGATGCCGAGCCGGTCCCGGGCCAGCACCAGGGTGTGCGTGGCCAGCTCGACCAGGGCGAACGCGAACATCCCGTAGAACCGTTCGACACACCCCGTCCCCCACCGGTGGTACGCCTTGATGATCACCTCGGTGTCCGAGGTGGACCGGAAGGAGTAGCCGGCGGCGGTCAGCTCGTCGCGCAGCTCCCGGTAGTTGTAGACGCAGCCGTTGAAGACCACCGCCAGACCCAGCTCGTGGTCGACCATCGGCTGGGCGCCCGCGTCGGACAGGTCGATGATGCGCAGTCGGCGGTGGACCAGGGCCACCGGACCCTGCTGCCACCGACCCTCGCCGTCCGGGCCCCGGGAGGCCAGGGCGGGGAGCATCCGCTCGACGGCGGCCAGGTCCGGCGACGCCCCGTCGAGGCGGAACTCGCCTCCGATACCGCACATGGCTCACACCTCTCATCGGCTCGATCCGCTGGGGCGCTGACCGGTCCAGGCTTGGCGGACCGGGTTGCGTCCCGATGACGGGTGGGTCAAGCGCCGGTTACGCCGACGGTTCGTCGGCTCCACCGAGCAGCCAGGTGTCCTTCGAACCGCCGCCGCGCGACGAGTTGACGATCATGCTGCCGGCCGGCGCCACCCGGGTCAGCGCCACCGGCGCGACCTCGGCGGTGTCACCGAGGAACACGAACGCCCGCAGGTCGACGTGGCGGGGAGCCAGCGCGGTGCCGTCGAAGACCGGATGGGTGGTCAGCGCGATCATCTCCTGGGCGATCCACCGGTGCGGGGCCGCGAGGATCTGCTCGCGTACGGCGTCCAACTCCTCCGCCTCGGCGCGGGGGCCGATCACCACCCGGTCACCGCCGTACCCGTCGACCGGCTTGAGGACCAGCTCGTCGAGCCGGCCCAGCACCTCGGCCCGCTGCTCGGGCAGCCCGCACAGGTACGTCGGCACGTCCCCGAGCAGCGGCTTCTCGCCCAGGTAGTACTCGATCAGCCGGGGCACGTACGCGTACAGGGCCTTGTCGTCACCGACGCCGTTGCCCAGCGCATTGGCCAGGGTGAGCCGCCCGGCGTGCACGGCGGCGAGCAGCGGCCAGCCCAGCGGCACCCCGTCCGCGCCGGGCGCGTGCAGCAGCGCCTCCTCGTCCATCCGCAGGTAGATCACGTCGACCTCGCGGCGGCAGCCCTCGCGGACCAGCCGGACCCGCCCCTCCTCCACCAGCAGGTCGCTGGTCTCGGTCAGCGGCACGCCCATCTCGTCGGCCAGCAGCCGGTGCTCGAACCACGCCGGATCACCGGGGCCGCTGCTGAGCACCACCACGGCGGGGTCGTCGGCCGCGGCGGGGGCGGCGGCGACCAACGCCCGGTACAGCATCGCCGGCGTCTCGTCGGCGGGCAGCAGATCCGCCGGCACCGGCAGCTCCGGCAGCACCGCCCGGGTCAGCCGACGGTTCTGCACCGCGTAGCCGATCCCGGAGGGCACCCGCAGGTTGTCCTCCAGCACGTACCAGCCGCCGTCCGGGTCCCGGACGAGGTCGGTGCCGGACACCTGGGCGCGGGTGCCCCGCCGGCCCATCAGCGCCCCGGTCGGGCGCAGGCCGGGTGAGGACTCCACCACCCACGCCGGCACCACGCCGTCGGCCACCACCGCCCGGTCGGCGTAGACGTCGCGCAGGAAGGCGTCGAGGGCGCGGGCGCGTTGCACCAGGCCGGTACGCAGGGTCCCCCAGTCGGCGGCGGGCACCACCCGGGGCACCAGGTCGACCGGGAAGAGCCGGGTGCTCGCCTCGCCGGCCACGCTGAACGTCACGCCCCGGGCCCGCTGCTCCTCGTCCCGGTCGTGTTCGCGTCGACGCAGCGCCCCGGCGCCGAGTTGGCGCAGGGTCGCGAGTATCGGGGCGTACGCCGGTTGCGGTCCGGCCGGGCCGAAGACCTCGTCGCCGGCGTCGGCGTACGTGGGCAGCGCCGGCGGTGTCGGCGCACCCGGCAGCGGACCGCGGACCCGACCCCGGGTCTCGTCGAGCAGCAGGTCGACCACGTCAGCCAACCGGCCCCGTCGCTCGTACGCCCGCCGCTGCCGGGCGGCGGAGCTGCCGCGTTCCAGCGCGTACCGGGTCAGCTCGCTGACCTGCTCCCAGTCCCCGGTCGCCTCCAACTGTGGGCGCAGGTCGCTGACCAGGCGGCGGACCGCCTGGGCGGCCGGCACCGGTCGGGCCGACCGGGGCAGGTCGAGCAGGTCCCCTTCCAATCCGGAGCGGGCCGCCCGCCACAGGGCGGCGCGCAGCACCGGGGGTCGGACGGCCGTGCGCTCCACCCCGGCGCGCAGGGCGGCGACCTCCCGTCGGACGAGCGCCCGGAACAGACCGGTGAGCAGGACGATGATCTCCACGTCGGCGTTGGCGTCGGTGATCCGCAGTTCCACAGTGGGCACGTGCGCCGACGGCCGGACGTCGAAATAGATCATGGCGGGGTCGGTGATGGTCTCGGAGGAGATCAGCTCGGCGACCAGCGCCTCGTGATCCGCGGCGCTGGTCACCTCGCCCGGGTCACCGGCGGTGGGCCACCGCTGCCAGACCAGGGACCGCACGCTGGCGTAGCCGCTGTCCTGACCCATCCAGTACGGCGAGCTGGTGGAGAGGGCCAGCAGCACCGGCAGCCACGGCTGGACCCGGCGGGTGACCGCCACCGCCAGGTCCCGGTCGGAGACGCCGACGTGCACCTGCGCTCCGCAGATCAACTGCTCCCGGGCGAGCATCTGGTACTCGTCGAGCATCCGGCGGTAGCGGGAGGTGGGGGTGACGCTGGGGTCGCCGTCGGCGCGCAGCGGCACCGTACCGGCCGCCACGATGCCCAGACCGGCCCGGTCGGCGACCTGGACGGCCGCCTGACGCAGCCGGGTCAGCTCGGCGCGGATCTCGTCCAGGGTGCGGCAGACCGCGGTGTTGGTCTCCACCACGCTGCGGTGCAACTCGGCGGTGAACGAGACCGCCGGCAACCGGTCGAGCAACTCCCCGGCGCGGGGCACCAACTCCCGGGTGTGCAGGTCGACGACGTGGAACTCCTCCTCCACCCCGATCGTGGCCAGGTCCGCCGGGTCACCGTCGTCCAGCGACAGGACCGGATTCGTACGGGGGGCGGGCGGCGTCCGGCCGTTGCCGGACCGGCTGACCGGCTCGTCGTACGTCGGCGCGTTCGTGGTGTTGTCGGCCATGGTCACCCCGGTTCGCGTGTCGGTGGTCTGGCTGTCCGACGAGCGTTCCCAGGGTTGGTACCGGGGGTGTTTCGGGCGCGTTAAGGTGACGCGCCCGTTCCGCCCGCGCTGCTCAGCGCGGCGCGGCCCGGTACTCGATGGTCGCGGCGACCCGGTTGGCGGTGGCGGCGCCCAGTTCCCGTTCGGTGAGCCACAGCCCCAGATCGAGCCCGGCCGACAGCGCGCCGGCGGTGACCCGGTCACCGTCGTCGACCACCCGCTCATCGACGACGGTGACGTCGTGGGCGCGCAACTCGTCGTACGCGTTGCGGTTGGTGGTCGCCCGCCGGCCGGTCAGCAGGCCGGCAGCGGCGAGTAACAGCGCACCGGTGCACACCGACGCCATCCACTGCGCCGATGCCGCCACTGCGGCCAGCTTCGCCGGCAGCACATCGCGCTGCGCCTGCGCCCAGGCACCCTCGGGTGCCCGGTTCAGCCATCCGCCACCCGGGACGATCACGCCGTCTGCCTGACCCAGCACCTCGGGCACCTGGAGTTGGACACCACGCATGCTCGTGACCAGCCCCGATCGTTCGACCGCGACCAGCGCCACGTCGAAGCCAGCCATCGACAACACCTCGAACGGTCCGAAGACGTCCAGTTCGTCGAAGCCGTCGAACACCACGATCTCGATCCGCATACGGCCCAGGATCTCCTGCCGACCGGGCGGCGACGAGTGGCATCCTTGCCACCATGCGTAAGCATCCCGCCAAGCATCGGGTCGTCGTTCTCGCTCTACCCCGGGTTGTCGCCTTCGATCTGACCATCGCGACGCAGGTGTTCGGCCATGAGGGCAACGGCCGGTACGCGATGACTGTGTGCGCGGTGGACGGTGGTTCGGTGTCCACCACCACCGCGGGCCTGGAGCTGACCGTCGCCGCGACGCTCGACGCGCTCGACGACGCCGACACGGTGATCGTGCCCGGATTCCGTCGTGGCCCGGCACCGCCGCGTGCCCTCGACGCGTTGCGGCACGCACACCGCCGTGGCGTCCGCATCGCGTCGATCTGCACTGGTGCCTTCGCGCTGGCCCAGGCCGGTCTGCTCGACGGCCGCCGCGCGACGACCCACTGGGCGCACGCCGACGCGCTCGCCCACGAGCATCCAGGAATCGTCGTGGACGCGGGTGCGCTGTACGTCGACGAGGGTGAGGTGATCACCAGCGCCGGACTCGCCGCCGGCCTGGACATGTGCCTCTATCTCGTCGGCCGCGACCACGGGCAGGCTGCCGCCATCCAACGGGCCCGCCACATGGTCACGCCGCTGCACCGAGCCGGTGGTCAGGCCCAGTTCATCCCGGTCGGCGTCCCGGGTGAGAACCACGAGTTGGCCGAGGTCATCGCGTGGGCGAGCAGCAACCTGCACCGCCCGATCACCGTCGCGGACCTTGCCCGCCAGGGTGTGATGTCCAGCCGTACGCTGCACCGCAGTTTCCGGAGCCGGTTCCGGATGAGTCCACGAGCGTGGCTGATCCAGCAGCGGCTGCGGGCCGCCTGCGCCCTGCTGGAGAATGGCGGTATCACCATCGACGAGGTCGCACGGCGTACCGGGCTGGGCACGGCGACAAACCTCCGCGCGCATTTCCAGCGGGCTTTCGCCACCACCCCTACCGCGTACCGGCGGGCCTTCACACAGTGACCCTCCGACGGTGGCCGTGGCGCGGTGGTGGTGACAGCCGGTGATGTCGGGGTGTCCCACCGGCCTGGACACCCCGACATCAGCAGTCTCGATTCGATCAATCCCGGTCAAGGAGCCGCCGGGGTCACCTCATGTTGGCCACCACGAACGGCGCGTGGCCGTGCAGGTAGTTGGTCCACCCACCGGTGACCGGTGCTCCCGGGCTGAGCAGGTTGGTGGTGTCGGTGCCGACGTCGAGCTTCCAGGCCGTCCAGGAGATGCCGTTCGCCTTCATCCAGTCGATCCAGGACTGCGCCTCCGGCAGGCAGGCCCGGCCGTCGAGACCGCCGTCGGCGTTGCTGGCTCCCCACTCCGTGACGAACAGCGCCAGACCCGCGCGGATCGCCGCGTCGCCCTTGGCCCGCAGCGACGCCCCGTGCGTGCAGGAGTAGAAGTGCAGGGTGTACATCAGGTTGGTGCCGGTGACCGGGCTGGCCGCCGCGACGTCCACGTCCTGTGACCAGGTCGGGGTGCCGAGCACGACGATGTTGTCCGGGTCGGCGGCGCGGATCGCGGACACCACGGCCTGGTGGTACGGCTTGATGACGTTGGTCCAGCTGACCTGGAGTGGCTCGTTGTAGGGCTCCCAGATGACGTTGGGCAGGTGGCCGTACCGGCGGGCCAGGTCGCCGAAGAACGCCACCGCCTGCGACTGGTTGTTCTGCGCCTCGTGCGCGTGCCAGTCGACGATCACGTAGACCCCGGCGGTGACCGCGTTGTTGATGATGGTCTCCACCTGCGCGCGGGCCTTGGTCGGATCGCTCAGGTACGCCCCCGCCGGCTCCACCCCCATGGCCGCGCGGATCACCTGGAGGTTCCAGTTGTCCCGCATCCAGCGCAGCGCGGAGAGGTTCTCGGCGTACGGCGCTGTTTCCCAGTTGAGCCACATGCTGCTGATGCCCCGTAGCTGCACCCGCGCGCCGGACCTGTCGCAAATGGTGGTGCCGCAGACCCGCAGTTGCCCGTGCCGCTCGACCGGCGTGCCGGTGCTCGGCGGCGGCGTGGTGGGTGGCGGTGTGGTGGGTGGCGGCGGGGTGGTCGGGGGCGGACCACCGGCGCAGGACGCGCCGTTCACCGTGCAGTTGAGCGGGGTGCCGGTGCCGTTGACGAGGAAGCCGAACGAGGTGGAGGCGCCGGCGGCGAGGGTGCCGTTCCAGGACATGTTGGCGAAGGTGTAGTGGCTGCCCGAGGTCGTCTGCTGCGCGTTCCACGCCTGGCTGACGGTCGAGGAGGACGGCAGGTCGAACTCGACCCGCCAACTGGCGATCTGGGCGGAGGTGTTGTTGGTGACGGTGACCTGCCCCTGGTAGCCGTTGCCCCAGTTGTTGGTCACGGAGAACACGGCGCTCGCCGCGCTGGCCGGTGTGGCGGCGGCCAGCGCCACCCCACCGGCGAGCAGGCCGGCGACGGCCAGAGTCGTGACAAGTCTCGGTGTGCGCATGCGGAACCCGCTTCGGATCGACGGTGGTGGTCTGAGGCGGGGCGGCGCCTGGGCGCAGAATATCGATCATTGCCTATGGGGGCAAGGCGGAGGCTCTGGCCGGAGGGCTCAGCACCGGCGCCCGGCCCCGATCAGGCCGGTCCCCCGCGGGCGCTCAGGAGGCTCGGCGTACCCGGTAGGCCAGGTGGGTGACGCCGTCGCCCTCGACCGCGCTGAACGGGCCATCCAGCTGAAGTGGGGCGATCTTCAGGTCGGCGAAGAGCGGGATGCCGGCACCGAGCAGGACCGGAACGAGGTCGACGTGCACCTCGTCGAGCAGGCCGGCCTCGACGACCTGGGCCGCGATGGTGCCGCCGTTGACACCGACCTCCTTGTCGCCGGCGATCGCCTTCGCCCGGTCGACGGCGCTCTCGATGCCGTCGGTGACGAAGACGAAGCTGGCGCGACAGTCCCGACACGCTCAACGACCGCTCCCAGTGTCAGCTGTCGTCGTCAGGGGCGCAGCGCGTTGAGCACGAGCTCGGCGTACCGGCGCCACACCGCCGGGTCGCGCTCGTCGAGCACGATGAGCTGCCGGACCGCTCCGCAGAGGATGACCCGGATGTCCAGCTCCCCGGCGTCCGGGCGGATCCCGCCGGACGCTCGGGCTGCCGCCACCAGCTGCCCGATCAGGGCCAGGATGCGCGCGGCGGGCACCAGCTTGCCCTCGAAGAACGCGTCGGCGAGGACCCGGTCGCGGGCCAGGCGTCCGAACAGGTCGGGCACGAAGGAACACCACTCCCGGTACGCGTCAGCGCCGTCGAGCGCCGTCCGGATGCGCTGCTCCAACTCCTGGAACTGCCGCTGGACGACCGCGACGATCAGGTCGTCCTTGCTGGGGTAGCTGCGGTACACGGTCGCGCGTCCCACTCCGGCCCGCTCAGCCACCTGCGGCACCGTCACCTGGAGGCCCTGCTCGCTGAAGAGTTCCCGGGCGGCGGTGATGACCCGCTCCTGGTTGCGACGGGCGTCCAGACGCCGATGGGGAGCATCCGGGGCGCTCGGCGTCGACGGGGTCATGGCTTCAGTCTGCCCGCTCGGTCTCGTCGGTCAGCAGCGGCTCGTCGCCGTACACGGTGGTGAGTTCGACGTTGAGCACCGTGGCAACCCGGCCGAACGACCAGTAGTAGCCGATCACCTGGAGCACCTCGACGATCTCGCGCTCGCTGAGGATGTGCCGCACCTGGTCGAAGAGGTCGTCGGGGACCCGGGGTGACCGCACCACCTCGGCGGCGAACCGGATGAGCGTCCGGTCGTGGGCAGGAAGGTCCGGGTTGTCGATGTCCCGGCTGCTGATGATCTCGCGAGTGCGCTGGTCGACGCCGGCCGCCGCGGACATCGGGCGGTGCTGGGCCGCCACGAACTCGCACCCGGCGTACTCGGCCACCGTCAGGATGACCAACTCCCGCGAGCGGGCGGGCAGCTCCAACGAGGTGAACTGCGCCCTCGCGAGCTGGATGAAGAGGTTCACCGTGCCGACCGAGTGGGTCAGCATCCTGACCATCGGGTCGGGCGGCAGGGCGGACAGGACGTCGCGGACGTCGGCCGGAATCGCGTTCGGGTCGGGGTCGGCAAGGCGGGGCATGGCTCTCTCCTGCGTTGGTCGTCGAGGCGGTTCAGGCGGGCAGGTCGAAACCCGTCTCGCTGAGGTGACGGAAGCGGCCGTCCTCGGCGTACGTTCCGAAGATGGCGATCTCCCGCCGGGCGGTCGACCCGTCGGCCAGGGTGATCTCGTAGACGTGTCGTTCGGCGTAGCGGACACCGTCGCGCAGCTCGTCGAGGACCCGCACGGTGCCGCTGACGATCTGACCCCGCACCCGGGTCACCATCTCGGCGAATCCGGCCCGGTCGAGGGTCTCGCCGTCACTGCGATGCGTGTAGTCGGGGGCGTAGAACTCGTCGAGCGCCTCGGTCAGGTCGCGCGTCGGCTCGAAGACCACCGCGCGCAGGGCGTCGCTGATCCGTACCAGTTTCATGGGGCTCCTCGTGGATCACCGTGAGACACATCCGGACCCGCGGGTCCGCTTAACGACCACCGTACCGGACTCCCGAGTCCGCTTCCGGTGAGTGTCGTCACGTACTCCCGAGGGAACGGCTGCGCCGGCCACGGCGGGTGCGGGTCCGCCGCTCCGGTCGTAGCGTGGGCGCATGCGAACCACCACGCTGGGCAGCACCGGACCCGAGGTCGGCGTCATCGGCCTCGGCTGCATGGGCATGAGCCACGGCTACGACATCACCGGCCCCCGCGACGACGACACGTCGATCTCCGTCATCCGGCAGGCTCTGGACCTGGGCGCGACGCTGATCGACACGTCCGACGTGTACGGGCCGTACACCAATGAGGAGCTGGTCGGTCGGGCGCTGGCCGGCGGGCACCGGGAGCGGGCCGTGCTGGCCACGAAGGTCGGCCTGGTGGCCGCGTCCCCCAGCGGCGGCCCCGGCAACTCACCGAAGATCGGCAACAACGGCCGCCCTGAGCACATCCGGGCGGCGATCGACGAGAGCCTGCGCCGGCTCGGCACCGATCACGTCGACCTCTACCAACTGCACCGGGTCGACCCGGAGGTGCCCATCGAGGAGTCCTGGGGCGCGATGGCCGAGATCGTGGCGGCGGGCAAGGCTCGGCAGCTCGGGTTGTCCGAGGTGAGCGTCGCGCAGATCGCGCGGGCCCAGGCGGTGCACCCGGTGGCGTCGGTGCAGTCCGAGCTGTCGCTGTGGACCCGCGACCCGTTGACCGAGGTGTTGCCGTACTGCCGCAAGCAGGGCATCGCCTTCCTGCCGTTCTCCCCGCTCGGTCGGGGTTTCCTCGCCGGGCGGTTCACCTCGTTCGACGACCTGCCCGCCGACGACTTCCGGCGTGGCCTGCCGCGCTTCCAGCAGGACGCGCTGCGCGCCAACCTCGCCATCGTCGCCCGGGTCCGGGAGATCGCCGACCGGGCCGGCGTCAGCCCCGCGCAGGTCGCCCTCGCGTGGGTGGTCGCCCAGGGTGACCCGGTTGTTCCGATTCCCGGCACCAAGACCCCGAAGTACCTGGTGGACAACTGCGCCGCCGCCGACGTGCGGCTCAGCGCCGAGGACCTGGCCGACCTGGACGCGCTGCCCGCGCCCGAGGGTGGCCGCTACTAGGTGTCCTGCCGCTCCGGCGGTGGGTGCGACGGTCGCCGTTGCGATCCAACCGCATCGACGACCAGAGGTGCCGTGGCCCAGGCGGTGGGCCGGCGTGGCCTCAGGCGTGCGGACCGACGCTGACGGTGCCGATGGTCAGCGACGCCTCGCCCTCCAGGACGTCGCCGATCCGCTCGACCTCCTCCCCCAACGCCCGTCGCCGGGCGGCACCGAGCGTCCGCAGCGGCTCGACCGTGACCCGGATCGAGCGGCCGGAGCGGCGTTGGTGCCACACGCCGGCGACCACCCCGTCGATCAGCAGCACCGGATAATTGCCGGCCTGGCCGCCGGCGAGCGCCCGTTCGGCGGCAGCACCGGGGAAGAGCCGTTCGCGGGGGTGACAGCCGACCGCGTACGCGTCGAAGTACGGCAGGAGCCGCAACCCGGACGGCCGGTCGTCGGGGAATTCGGTGTCGCCGGCGGCCACCCAGGCCCGGGTGCCCTCGACTGTCACCTCGGTCAGATCGAGCGAGTCGAACAGCAACGTCGCCCACCCCGGGGGCACCGCCATCCACCGGGCGAACTGTGCCGGGGTGGCCGGCCCGTACGCGTGCAGGTAGCCGCGGACGAGGGCGGCCAGGGCGGCGGGGCCGGGCATCGGCGCGAAGTCGGGCAGCCACCGGGTCGGGCTGGTGTACGTGCTGGCCCGACCGCGATTCGGGCCGAAGCAGACCACCCCGCCCCGGGTGGCGGCGGTCATCGCCGCGACCCACCGGGGCCATTTGTCCTGGAACGCCTCCATGACCAGGTCACCCGCCCACGGGCCGGTACGGGCGACGACCTCCTCGGTCAGCTCGGCGGTGGTCAGGTCGGCCTCGGCGACCGCCTCGGCGATGGCCGCGAGGACCTGCTCGGTCTGCGAGGGCGTCAGCAGGGCCACACTCTGCTCCCAGGACGGCGCCGGCAACGCGGTCAGTGCGCCGACCCACATCGGCAGGTCCGCCGCGGCGAGCAGGTGTACGGTCCCGCGTGGCCCACGGGTCTTGACCAGGGTGCGGTCGGTCCACAGTGCCCGGCGTACCAGGGCGCGGGTCGAGCCCGGCACCCGCAGGCCGACGGACAGCTCGGCGGCCGACGCGATCTGGGCGTGCGCGCCGCACATCGCCGACACCACCTCGGCGACGCGTCCGGCGTCCGGTGCCGCGTCCGCCGCCGGCGCGCCGAGCCGGTGGCGCGCAAGCCGTCGGGCGGACACCTGCGCCCAGCTCAGCTCGGTCATCGCAGGCCCTCGAAGAACGCGCGGATGTCCGCAGCGTGCGCCAGCGGCTCGTCCATCGCCACGAAGTGGCTGCCCGGGTTGCCGTGCGGCCAGTGGACGATCGTGTTGTCTCGCTCGGCGAGGCGGCGCATCAGCGCGGAGCCGCCGCCGTACACACCGGACGGCACCCGCCGCTGGCCCGTCGGCCAGGCGAAACCGCCGTCGTCGGCGACGGTGAGTCGCTCGTACATCGGCCATGACGACGTTCCCGACGTGCCGGTGAACCAGTAGAGGCTCACATTGGTGAGCAGGTGGTCCCGGTCGATGGCCTGCTCCGGCGTCGGCACCGTCATGGTGAACTCCTTGAACTTCTGCATCATCCAGGCCAGCAGCCCGACCGGGGAGTCGTTCCAGGCGTACGAGAGGGTCTGCGGCGCCGCCCGCAGCAGCGCGTGATGGTCGACGCCGCCGCTCATCCACTGCTGCATCTGCTCCCACTCGGCACGTTCCGCCGCGCTCATGTCCGGCACGTCGGCGGCGGTCGGGAAGCCGAATCCGCCGTCGATGTGCACGCCGACGACCTGGTCCGGGGCCACCGCGGCCACCCGTGGCGCGACGTAGGCACCGAGGTCGCCGCCCTGGGTGCCGTAACGGTGGTAGCCGAGGCGGGCCATCAGCTCGACCCACATCCGGGCGAGTCGGTCGATGTCGAACCCGGCCGGCGGCGCCTGCGAGAAACCGTAGCCGGGCACCGACGGCACGACCACGTGAAACGCCTGCGCGGGATCCCCGCCGTGAGCGCGTGGGTCGGCCAGCGGACCAATCAGCTCGGTGAACTCGACCACGGAATTGGGCCAGCCGTGTGTCAGCAACAACGGCAGCGCGTCCGGCTCCGGCGAGCGGACGTGCAGCGCATGCACCTCCAAGCCGTCGATCTCGGTGACGAGCTGGGGGAAGTCGTTCAGGCGCGCCTCGTGGGCCCGCCAGTCGTAACCATGGGCCCAGTACTCGGTCAGCTCACGCAGGTACGTCACCGGCACCCCCCGGCTCCAGCCGGTGCCGGGCAACGCGCGGGGCCACCGGGTTCGGGAGAGCCGGTCACGCAGATCGTCGAGGTCCGCCTGCGGGATGTCGATGCGAAATGGCGTCATGCCGGGAACGCTACGGCCCATATAGGACAGCTTCTGGCACACATCGGTGGCACCCTCAGATCATGTCCGACACCCCCGCCCGGCTGCTGGGCCTGTTGTCGCTGTTGCAGACCCCCCGCGAGTGGCCCGGCAGCGAGTTGGCCAGCCGGCTCGGCGTCAGCCTGCGCACCATCCGCCGCGACGTGCAGCGATTGCGCGACCTCGGCTACCCGGTGCAGGCGACGATGGCGCGATCGGCGGATACCGCCTGGTCGCCGGCAAGGCGATGCCGCCGCTGCTGCTCGACGACGAGGCCGTGGCGATCGCCGTCGGTCTGCGCACCGCCGCCGGTCACGCGGTGGTCGGCATCGAGGAGGCCTCGGTACGGGCGCTGGCGAAGCTCGAACAGGTGCTGCCGTCCCGGCTGCGGCACCGTGTCAGCGCGCTCGGGGCGGCCACCGAACCGCTGCTCACCTGGGACCGACCGACTGTCGACCCGGAGCACCTGAGCGCGCTGGCCGCCGCCGTCACCAGTCGTGAACAGCTGCGGTTCACCTACCGCCGTCGCGACGGCGTGGACACCGAACGGCTCGTCGAGCCGTACAAGCTGGTGTCGGCGGGCCGGCGCTGGTATCTGGTGGGTTACGACAACGACCGCGACGACTGGCGGATCTTCCGGCTCGACCGGATCACCGGCGTGCGGCCCACCCGGACCCGGGTCACCGCCCGGCCACTGCCGGCGTCCGACGCCGCCTCGTTCATGACGGAGAAGCTGCGTGAGCTGACGCCCGTCTACCGGGCGGTGGTCACGCTGTACGCGCCGATCGAGCGGATGGCGGGCCCGTTGGGCGGTGCCGGCGTCGAGCTGGAGCCGATCGACGCGACCTCGTGCCGGTTACGCAGCGCCGCCGACACGCTGGAGTGGCTGGCATGGCGTCTGCTGACTCTCGGTTGCGACATGGAGGTGCACGAGCCTCCCGAGCTGATCGCGCACCTGCGGCAGATCGGCTCACGGGCGACCCGCGCCGCCAGCTCGTCCGCAGCGTAGGTCGGCTGACCGGCCCGGGCATCGACGCGCCGGCCCGCCGTACGCTTGATGGAGCACAAGCGTTCAGAACAGGTGTTTCGGGGAGGAACTGGACGTGACGCAGAGCGACAGGGAGCTGGTCGTACTCGCGCAGGCCGGCGACGCGGCCGCGCTGGGGGCGCTGCTGGCCCGGCACGAGGCCGGGATGCGGGCCGTCGCCCTGAGCATCCTCGGCTACGGGCCGGACGCCGAGGACGCGGTCCAGGACGCCATGGTCGTCGCCCTGCGCCGCATCGGCGAGGTCCGCGACCCGAACGCCGCCGGCCCCTGGCTACGGGCGATCGTGCGCAACAACAGCCGGATGGCGTTGCGCGGGCCCAGAGCCGTCCCGGTCGCCGAACCCGAGTGGTTCACCCGCCCCGCCGACACACCCACCCCGGAGGAGGCGCTGGACCGGGCCGCGATGCGCGACTGGTTGTGGCACTCCGTCGGGCAGTTGTCCGAACCCGACCGGCTCGTCACCCTGCTGCGGTACTTCAGCGACGCGTCCTCGTACGAACAGATCGCGACCGTGTGCGGCGTGCCGGTCGGCACCGTCCGCAGTCGCCTCAGCCACGCCCGCCGGGCCCTCGCCGGCGGCCTGCGGACGGCGGCGGACGCCGCACACACGGACGTCGCCGCCTCGAACGACGCACGCTGGCGGGAGGGCCGCGACATGATCGCCACCGCGATGGGCGGCGACTTCGACCGGGTGGTCCGCGAGAGCTGGTGGCCCGACGCCGAGATGATCGTGCCGGGTGGTCCGCGCGGTGGCCCCGATCTGGCGGTCACCGGCATGAGCCGCGACCTGACCGCCGGGGTACGTCAGCGACTGCGCAACGTGGTGGCCAGCGGCGACGTGCTGATCTGGGAGACCGACCTGATCAGCCCACCCGACGACCCGGAGCACTGCCCACCCGCGGCGCTGTGGTTGCAGATGCTGCGCCAGGGCCGGGTACGCCAACTCACCCTTTTCCACCCCGCCCCCGCGCTGGTCTGAAAAACCTTTCCCGACCGAGCGAACTTTCCGCTCGACCCGCGCATCTGGTCAGCGTCAAGCACCAGTTGCCGTGCCGGCGGACGCCGCGCGGGTCTCGATCGGGAGATAGTTCATGGGTTCCACAAGCCACGACGTCAGCGCCCTCGCACCCGGTGCCCACACGTTCACCGTGGATGGCGTCGCGCAGGTTTACCACGTCGCCGGCAGCGGCCCGGTGTGCCTGGCGCACTCGGGTGGCCCGGGGATCGAGTGGTCCTACCTGCGGACGCCGAGCCTGGAGGAGCACTTCACGATGGTGTACGTCGAGCCGGTGGGCACCGGCGCCTCGGGACGGCTCGACAACCCCGGCGATTACCGTCTCGACACGTACGTCCGGTTCCTGCACGCGATTGTCCAGCGTGTCGGTGAGCCCCGCGTCTACCTCCTCGGGCACTCGTACGGCGGTTTCGTCGCCCAGCGGTACGCCCTCGACCACCCGGACCGGGTCGCCGGGCTGGCCCTGTACGACACCTCACCCGTCACCGGGGCCGAGTTCTGGGCCGAGGCGATGGCCGGCGTCGCCGCGTACCCACAGCGACACCCGGACCGACCCGAGGCGGCGGCGATTCCGGCGGCCTTCGAGCAGCTCCACGCGGCGAGGGACGACGAGTCGTTGGGCGCTGCCCTGCGCGCCGTCCTGCCGGTCTACTTCGCGGACTTCTGGGGCCGACAGAACGAGTTCGCCCCGCTTCAGGCTGGCGTCCGGATCTGGGCGGAGCCGGCCAACGCCCAGGATCCAGCCCCATTCGACGTGCGGGAGAACCTCGGTGAGATCACCGTGCCCGTCGTGGTGATCGTCGGGACGTACGACTTCATCTGTGGCCCCCGCTGGGCCGAGCAGTTGCACGCGGGACTTCCGGACTCGCGACTGGTGACGCTGGAGCGAAGCGGACACTTCGCGCACATCGAGCAACCCGCGGAGTTCACCGACGCCGTGGCGGAGCTGCTGAAGCGTTGACCCACCGCGGTGCCGCGCGCCCCCAGGTCCGTTCGTCACATCGGGCAGACCTCGGGGCGCGGGCGCGTTGCACGGTCATAAGCTGATCGTTTTGCTGCACCGTGACGAAGAGGAGACCGCCGTGAGCCAGACCGAACGGATGGATTCCGTCGACGAGTGGAACGTGGCCGAGGACGACGGGGTCCTGGACGCCTCCGACACCCTCGACGACGACCGGGTCGGCGACCCCCTCGACACCGGCATCATCGCCGAGGACCACTGGACCGCGGCAAACCGGTTCGGCACCACGCCGGCCGAGGAGCGGGCGGGCGAGTCCCTGGAGCAACACCTCGCCCAGGAGGTGCCGGATGTGGACCCGTACGCCGAGGGTGGCGACGACGAGGACGAGTTGACCCGCCGGGGGTACGAGGCGGAGGCGCGCGCCGGCCGTCTCGTCGCGTACGACGAGGGCGTCCGCGAGGACGACGAAGCCGAGTCGGTGGCGTGGGACGCCGGCATCGACGCGGGTGCCGCCAGCGCGGAGGAGGCGGCGATCCACCTGGTCGAGGACCCGGACGGGCCCGGCGACGGTCCGTTGCGCTGACGCCGTACCCGCCGCGCTCGGCACCCGGTGAGGTGCCGAGCGCGGCGGGGTCGGTCAGTGGATGACGACGGGCGTTCTGACCTGCTCGCCCTGCGGGTCGTCGAGCTGCGCCGGCTGACGTCGGCGCGGCAGGAACGCCGCCGGGATGATGGTGAGCACGACCAGCGCGAACGCGACCCAGAACGTGCTCGCGAACGACTTGGCGGCGAAGTCCAACCCGCGCTCGATGATCGACGGGTCCACCGGCATCTGCTGGAGCAGCTCCGGCCGCTGCTGGGAGGCGATGGCCAGCCCGGCTTCGGTGATCGGCTTGCCGCTCTCGTCCACCAGGCCGGGGATCGGCCGGGAGCCGTTCAGCTCGTTGGTGAGGATCACCGACATCACGGCGGCGCCGACGGAACCGCCGATCTGCTGGAGGATGTTGACCAGCGTCGAGCCGCGGGCCACCTCCTGCGCCTGCAACGTCCGCAGCGCCGACGTCATGATCGGCATCATCGTGCCGCCCATGCCCAGACCCATCACGAACAGCGAACCGCCGAGCAGCCAGTACGAGGTCTGCGGGTCGACCTGGGTGAACCCGAAGAACCCGACGACGATGAGCCCCAACGCGAACGGGACGGTACGCCCGATCGGCACCCGGTCGGCCAACGTGCCGGCGATCGGCATGGTGATCATCGCGCCGATGCCCTGCGGGGCCATCAGCAGGCCGGCGGCCAGCGTCGACTCACCGCGCACCTGTAGGAAGTAGCTCGGGAACAGCAGGCCGGCACCCATGAACGCGATGATGAACACGAACATCGTCACCGACGCGATGGTCAGGCTGCGGTTGCGGAACAGCCGCAGGTCGAGCAGCGGGTGCCGGGGCTTGAACGAGTAGAGCACGAACGCCACCACCAGCGCGCCGCCGACCAGCATCGGGGCCCAGACCTTGGCCTCGGCGAAGGTGCCCGCCTCCGGCAGGGACGAGACGCCGTAGAGGAACAACGCGAGACCCGGCGAGAGCATGAGCATGCCGACGAAGTCGAACGACTCGGACGGCTCGGGCGCGTCCTTCGGCAGCGCGACCTGCGCGTAGACCAGGGCGATCAGGCCGATCGGCAGGTTGATCAAGAAGATCCAGTGCCAGCTCGCGGTGTCGATCAACCAACCACCGAGGATCGGGCCGCCGATCGGCCCCAGAAGCATCGGGATGCCGAGGACGGCCATCAACCGACCGATCCGGTGCGGACCGGCCGCCCGGGTCATGATGGTCATGCCCAGCGGCATGAGCATGCCGCCACCGAGGCCCTGCAGGACCCGGTAACCGATCAGCTCACCGATCGTGTCGGCCATGGCGCAGAGCCCCGACCCGATCGTGAACAGGGTCAGCGCCACCATGTAGAGCCGCTTGGTGCCGAACCGGTCCGCCGCCCACCCGCTGAGCGGGATCACGGTGGCGAGCGCGAGAGTGTAGGCGGTCATGGTCCAGGCGACACGGGCGTAGGACGCGTCGAACTCACTCTGGAACTTGGGCAGCGCCACGCTGACCACCGTCACGTCGAGGATCGACATGATCGCGCCAAGGACGACGACGCCCGCCACCTTGAGCACCGCGCCGTCGAGTTTGTCCGATGTCGCGAGGGATTGCTGTGTCACTAACTCTCCTGAAGTCGATTGAGCCGGCCGACGGTGGGCGGTGGCGGCGATGCCGCGCCGACCGGGCGCGGCGCGCGACGTGCCAGGACGACGACGCGCGGAGGAAGACTAACTGCCATCTGTGACGATTCGCCGCCGGATTTCGTGACGGCCCGGCCACGTATCCGATCGGCTTTGCGACTGTGGCCGGACGTCGGGGTGGCAATCAGCCGGCACAGCCGCGAGCTGGTGCCCTGCGTCGCCGGCGACGCCGCCCTCTTCGCGTCGGTGACCGCGCGGAATGGGGGCGGCGGGTGGCCCAGATGCGCAGGCGTCACCGATGGCCGGCAGAGAACTAGCCGCTGCGCCTGCTGGCGTCGAGCGCGGCCTGCTCCACTCGCCGGCGGTGGTCCCGCCACCATGACTCGTCCACGGCGGGCAGATTGTCGTGCCTTGGCAGCAGCCCGGCCGTGCCATCGATGAGTTCGCGGACGATGTCGGCGTGGCCGGCGTGCCGTTGGGTTTCCGCGATGACGTGGACCAGGACGTGGTGCAACGTGACCGCCGCATCGCCCCACCACGGCACGTGACCCACTTCGTGCAGTGCGAGGGCTTCGATCGTGGTGTCGGCGTGGGCGATCGCGCGCCGGTACAGCGCCACGATCTCCTCACGGGTCTCGTCCGCACTCGCCCACATGTCGGCATTGGTCTCCGCACCGTCACCGACATACGGCAACTCCTGCTCGAACGGTCGACCGAACACGACACCGAAGTAGAGGATCTCCATGGCCGCCGAGTGCTTCACCAGACCGAGCAGATTGGTGGCGGTCGGGGTCAACGGACGCCGAATATCGTATTCGCCGAGCCCGTCGAGCTTCCACAGCAGCGACTCACGGCCGCCCTTCAAGTAACTGTGCAGGTCCGCCTTCATCGCGGCACTATGGCATCCGGTCGGCGTCGGCGTTGCCCCGGCGACCCCCGAAGCTCATGGTCGGCAGGACACGCCACCCCGCCCCGCCGGTGCTGGGGGCCCGGCCTGCCGGTACCTGGGCCCGGCAACCAGACGTGCCCAACGATGTGCCAGTCGCCAGCCAGGGATCGCCGAACCGTGGATAAACCGCACCTGGTTGGGGTTCGGCAGCGGTGCGACGGTCGGTCCATGACACCTTCCACCTACACCGTCACCGGCCACTGGATCGGCGGCGAGACCGTCACCGGCTCCGCCGGCACCCTTCCCGTCGTGAACCCGGCCACCGGCGAGGTCGTCGCCGAGACCCCGGCCGGCACCGCCGCCGACGTCGACCGCGCCGTCGCTGTCGCCCGTGCCGCCTTCCCGGCCTGGTCGGCGACCACTGCGCGGCACCGGGCGGACGTGCTGCGCCGCCTCGGCGCCGGCCTCGCCGCCCGCACGGAGGAGATCGCCCAGGCGATCACCGCCGAGATGGGCTCTCCGATCGGCATGTCCCGGACCGCCCAGGTCGCGTTCCCGGCCGCTGTGGTCGACTCCATCGCCGGCCTCGCCGACGACTTCGCCTGGACCGAGGAGGTCGGCAACTCGCTGATCGTCCGCGAGCCGATCGGCGTGGTCGGCGCGATCACGCCGTGGAACTTTCCGCTTCAGCAGATCGTCTCCAAGCTGGCTCCGGCTCTGCTCGCCGGCAACACGATGGTCTTCAAACCGTCCGAGAACGCCCCGCTGACCGCGCGCATCCTCGCCGAGGTCGCCGCCGAGGCCGGCGTACCGGCGGGTGTCTTCAACGTGGTCTACGGCACCGGCGCGACCGTCGGCGAGGCGATCTCCGCCCACCCGGACGTCGACATGATCTCCTTCACCGGCTCCACCCGGGCGGGACAGCGGATCTCCGCGGTGGCCGCGGCGACCGTCAAGCGGGTCGCGCTGGAGCTGGGCGGCAAGGGCGCGAACATCATCCTCGACGACGCCGACCTGCCCACCGCTGTCGAGCGGGGCGTGATGATGGCGTTCAGCAACGGCGGTCAGGTCTGCGGCGCGTGGCCACGGATGCTGGTGCCCGCCTCCCGTCAGGACGAGGTCGTGGCGTTGGCCGTCGAGGCCGCGAAGCAGTACACCGTCGGCGACCCGGGCGACGAGGCCACCCGGATCGGCCCGATGGCGTCCGAGGCCCACCGGCAGAAGGTCGTCGGCTACATCGAGCGGGGCATCTCCGACGGCGCGCGGCTCGTGTTCGGCGGCCCGCAGCGGCCCGCGGGGCTGACCGTCGGGGCCTACGTCCAGCCGACGATCTTCGCTGACGTCGACCCGGCCTCCGCGATCGCCCAGGAGGAGATCTTCGGCCCGGTGCTGACGATCATCCCGTACACCGACGAGGAGGAGGCCGTAGCCATCGCCAACGGCACGCTGTACGGCCTGACCAGCGGCGTCTTCGGTGAGCCGGAGCACGCGCTGGCGATCGCCCGGCGGCTGCGCGTGGGCCAG
The DNA here is from genome assembly GCF_040704315.1 of Micromonospora sp. NPDC047644. Lineage (NCBI taxonomy): Bacteria > Bacillati > Actinomycetota > Actinomycetes > Micromonosporales > Micromonosporaceae > Micromonospora > Micromonospora sp. NPDC047644. The sequence continues at coordinate 140,524 of NZ_JBEYSY010000002.1, read as the reverse complement.
GTCGACGTGAACGCCGGCCACTGGAATCCGCTCGCCCCGTTCGGCGGCTACAAGCACTCCGGCAACGGTCGCGAGTTCGGCCGGTTTGGGCTGGAGGAGTTCCTGGAGACCAAGTCCATCCAACGCTGACCCCTCCCCCTCCCGCCCACGCCCACACCCGCGCCCGCGCCCGCGCCCGCGCCCGCGCCGATCTTGCACTTTCGGTCGCCGATATGGGGTGCTACGCCCCCTATGTACCGACAGAAAGTGCAAGATCGCGCAACCCGGGGCGGGGCGGGGCGCGGACGGGGCGGGGCGGGGGCGCGCAACGCGGGGCGGGGCGGGGGGCGGGGTGGAACGGGTGGGGTGGAACAGCGGGGCGGGGCTGGTCTGTTGCAGTTGATGTGCCGGGCGACTGGCTGGCACCCACCGATCGGAGAGACACGTGGACCGCGCCCAACTCGCGAGCTTCCTGCGTACCCGCCGGGAGGCTCTGCAGCCCGAGGACGTGGGGTTGCCCCGGGGGCCCCGGCGGCGCACCGGAGGGCTGCGGCGTGAGGAAGTGGCCACGTTGAGCGGGATGTCCACCGACTACTACAGCCGGTTGGAGCAGCAGCGCGGGCCGCACCCCTCGGAACAGATGCTCGCCGCGCTGGCCCGGGGCCTGCGGCTCTCCCTCGTCGAACGGGACCACCTGTTCCAGCTCGCCGGTCACGCCGTTCCGCGCCGCGCGGTGCGGGCCGACCACGTGAACCCGGGGATGATGCGCATCCTTGACCGGATGCACGACACCCCGGCCCAGGTGGTGAACCACCTCGGCGAGACCCTGGCGCAGACCGCGCCGGCCGTCGCCCTGCTCGGTGACGAGACCCGGTACACCGGGTTGGCGCGCAGCGCGCACCACCGCTGGTTCACCGACCCGAGCGCACGGCAGTTGCACCCGGCGCAGCATCACCAGACGCAGAGTCGTCTGCTCGTGGCGCACCTGCACGCGGCGTACACCCGCGATGGGCGCGGCTCACGGGCCGCCGCGCTCGTCGACGACCTGCTGGCCAGGAGCCCGGAGTTCGCGCAGCTCTGGCGGGAGCACCCGGTGCCCGCCGGCTACTGCCCGCCCAAGCACTTCGTGCACCCGGAGGTCGGGGCGTTGGAGCTGCACTGCCAGACGCTCGTGGATCCCGATCAGTCACAGACACTGTTGGTCTTCACCGCCGTGCCCGGGTCGCCGAGCGACGAGAAGCTGCGCCTGCTGGCCGTCATCGGCGGCCAGCTCGTCTGACCGCCATCAGCTCGGGCGGGGGTAACGGGCGGGGCTGACCCCCAGGTAGCGCCGGAAGTGGCGGGTCAGGTGCGCCTGGTCGAAGAACCCCACCGCGACGGCGGTCTCGACGGGCCGCTGCCCGGCGAGGAGCAGGCGACGGGCCAGCTGGACCCGGCGACCGGTCAGATAGGTGTGGGGTGGCACGCCGTGCGCCTGGGTGAACGCCCGGACCAGGTGGGTCGGGTGGGCGTGCAGCAGCTCCGCGGCCTCCCGCAGGGTGACGCCCTCGACGGTCCGGGCGTCCAGCAGCTCCCGTAGGCGCACCGCGAGGCCGTGTCCGGCCGGCTGGACACCGACCGGGCAGCGCTGGCGGAGTTGGCGGCGGAGCCGGTCCAGGATGAACGCGAGCCGGCTCTCCGCCTCGAACTCGTCGCCGGGCGCGGCGAGCACCTGGTGCAGGCGGTGGACCCGGTCGCGCAGCCGCGGATCGGCCAGGTCCGGCTCGTCGACGGCCCGCCCGGCCAACTCGGCGTCGAGCGCCGAGGTGTCGAGGTACAGGACCCGTTTGCGGAAGCCGTCGGGTGTGGCGGATCTGCCGTCGTGCGGCACGTACGGCGGCAGGAGGGTGACCGACGTGCGCAGCGCGCCGTGCCGGTGCCGGTCCAGGTCGAAGCGGACCGCGCCGTCGTCGACGATCAGCAGCGTCCAGACGTCGTGGATGTGCCGAGGGTAGGCGTGGTCGACGAAATGGGCGTGAAAGACCTCGGCGACCCCGGCTACCGCGGGTCGCCACGCGCTGACATGCGAGCCCGCGGGGCGGGTGACCACGCTAAGAACGTACAAGACCGGTAGGTGTCGGGGCGGGCAGGCTCGACGCCATGACCGAACCGATCCGCTTTCCCACCAAGATCGCCGTGCTGCTCCGCAACGACCTGGCGGGCTGGCAACGGCTGAACGTCACCGCGTTCCTGGTCAGCGGCATCGCGAGCACGCTGCCGGAGCTGGTCGGCGAGGAGTACCGCGACGCGGACGGCACCGGCTACCTGCCGATGTTCGGCCAGCCGGTGCTGGTCTTCGCCGGGGACCGGGCGACGTTGGTCGGCGCGCACTCGCGCGGCCTCGCTCGTGGCCTGCGGCTGGCGATCTTCACCTCCGAACTGTTCGCCACCGGCAACGACCGGGACAACCGCGCCGCCGTCCAGGCGGTCGGACGGGAGAAGCTCGACCTGGTGGGCCTGGCGTTGCACGCGCCGCGCAATGTGGTGGACAAGGTGCTCAAGGGTGCGTCCATGCACCCGTAACGGCATCCGTGGCGACGAAGGCATTGATATCGGCCTGTATGACTGTAATGATTAACACACTTTACAGTTGTTTCGCCGCCCCGGAAGGACCCCCCACATGGCGCGACGATCGGCCGGGCTCGCGCCCCGCCACCCCCGCATCAGACTGATCTCCGCGCTCGCTGCGGCCCTGCTCGCCGTACCGACCGGACTGGTCGTCGGCGCATCGCCCGCCGTGGCGGCCGCGACCGGCACCATCACCGGGTACGGCGGCAAGTGCGTCGACGTGGCCGCAGCGAACCCGGCCAACAACACCACGGTGCAGCTCTTCACCTGCAACGGCTCCACCGCGCAACAGTGGACGGTCGGCGACGACGGCACGATCCGGGCGCTGGGCAAGTGCCTGGACATCGCCGCCGCCAGCACCGCCAACGGCGCCCGGGTGCAGATCTACGACTGCAACGGCACCGGGGCGCAGCAGTGGTCGACCAACGCCGGGCAACTGGTCAACCCGACCTCGGGCAAATGCCTCGACGCGACCGGCCAGAGCTCGGCCGACGGGACGCCGTTGCAGATCTGGAGCTGCACCGGCACCGCCAACCAGAGCTGGGCACTACCCACCGGGGGCGGCACCACACCACCGCCGTCGAGTGGTTTCACCCACCCCGGTGTGCTGGTCAGCCGAGGCCAGCTCGACTTCGTCCGCGGCCGGGTGCAGGCCGGCGCGCAGCCGTGGGCGTCGGCCTACAACCAGATGATGGGCAGCCGGTACGCCTCCCTGTCGCGCACCCCGGCACCCCGTTCGGTGGTCGAGTGTGGGTCCTACTCCAACCCGAACAACGGCTGCACCGACGAGCGGGAGGACGCGATCGCGGCGTACACCGACGCGCTCGCCTGGTACGTCACCGGGGACGCCCGCTACGCGCAGAAGTCGATCCAGATCATGGACGCGTGGTCGGCGACGATCACCGCGCACACCGGCAGCAACGGCCCGTTGCAGACCGGCTGGGCCGCCTCGGTCTGGCCCCGGGCAGCCGAGATCATCAAGTACACCTACACGAGTTGGCCCAACGCCAACCGCTTCGCCACCATGCTGCGCAACGTCTACCTGCCGGTGGTGCGCAACGGCTCGAACAGCAACGGCAACTGGGAACTGACCATGATGGAGGCCGCCGTCGGCATCGCGGTCTTCCTGGACGACCGGAGCGCCTACGACGCGGCGGTCACCCGATTCCTCAACCGCACCCGGGCCTTCATCTACCTGCCCAGCGACGGCGCGTTGCCGTACACGATGCCCGGCAGCGGCCTGGACACCAGCTCGGAGATCATCGGCTACTGGCAGGGCCAGTCCACGTTCGTCGCCGGCCTCGCCCAGGAGACCTGCCGCGACTTCGTCCACACCGGGTACGGGATCTCCGCCATCTCGCACGTCGCGGAGACCTCCCGGATCCAGGGGCGGGACCTGTACCCGCAGGTCGGCGAGCGGCTGCGCCAGGCGCTGGGCTTCCACTCGCGCTACCAGCTCGGCGAGGCGCCACCCTCCTGGCTCTGCGGTGGCAGCCTCACCCGGGGCCTCGGGCCGATCACCGAGGTCGGCTTCAACGCGATGAGCACCCGGTTGGGCAACGTCATGACCAACACCCAGACCCTCACGCTGCAACAACGTCCGGCCGGGACGAACAACCTCTTCGTCGCCTGGGAGACGCTGACCCACGCCAACAACCCCAACTGACCGGGCCGTCGTGGGGTGGCGCGGTGCGACGCCACCCCACGACGGTGCTCAGTTGTCGGCCCCCAGCGCCTGCACCGGGCTGACCCGCGACGCCCGACGGGCCGGCAGCACCCCGGCCAGCCCGGTCAGCCCGACCAGCACCACGAAGAGCCCGGCCAGCGGCAGCAGCGGCGCGGTCAGCGGCGCCTCGATCCCGAGGGTCTGGACGGCCAACCAGGCGTACGGAATGCCGAGCACCAGGCCGATGGTCGCGCCGATCACCCCGTACAGGCCCGACTCGACGGTCAGCATCGTGCGCAGGCCGGTTCGGGACAGCCCGATTGCCCTGAGCAGCCCGGACTCGCGTACCCGCTCCACCACCGACAGCGCGGTCGTGGAGCCCACGCCGACGACCGCGATCAGCACGGTCAGGCTGACCAGACCCACCGCGATCCAGACCAGGGTGCGGAGCACCGCGTCATTGCGGTCCCGGTCGTCGGCGAGCACCGCGAGGCCCACCCCGTCGCTGCCACCGATCGCCTGCCGCAGCGCCCGCACCCCGGCGGTGCGGCCGTCCTCGCCAGCGCCGGCGGCGTCGGCCAGCAGACCGGTGTACGCGGCCGGCACGCCGAGCCGGTCCAGGTCCGCCGGATCGGCGAGGATGCCCGTGTGCAGCGGGCCGTCACCGGGCAGGACGGCGGCCACCCGCACGTCGACCCGGCCGGCGGGAACGGCGAGGGTGACGGTGTCGCCGACCCGCAGGCCGGCGTCCCACGCGACCCACTTGTTGACCACGATCCGTCCCGGGCCACGATCGGCCAGGGTGCCCTGGGCCACGTCCAGATCGCCGGTGCTCGGCAACGCCGCCAGGTCGAGGTCGCTCGTCAGGTAACCGGACTCGGTGGTGCCGAGCTTGTCGACGCCGCGCAGCAGTGTCGCGTCGTCGACCCTGCGGTACGGCACCACCCGGGCCAGCGCACCGCGCGCCGCCTCGGCCCGGGTCACCACGGCCGGCGGCAGGGGCTCACCGTTGGTCGTGACCTCGAAGTCGGTCGGAGCCGACAGTGCCATCTCGCGGTCGGCGAGGATCCGCAACGACGCGCCGCCGATGACCACCCCGGAGATCAGGGTCACCCCCAGCGCGACCACGACGGAGACCGCTGCCGCCCGGCGTGGAGCCCCGCCGATCCCGCCGACCGACATCCGCCCGAGCGGCCCGAGCTGGCGCAGCGGCCAACCCACCACGGCCAGCACCGGGCGGACCAGCAGCGGACCGAGGGCCACCAGCGCGAAGAACGCCATCCCGCCCGACGCGACAAGCAGGAGCAGGGGCAGCGTCGGGTTGTAGTCCGACTGGTCGGGCTTCGGCAAGCGACTGATCGTGGCGACCGCCGCGAGGACCGCACCGCCGGTCAGGAGCAACCCCGACACCAGGCGCGCCGCCCCGATGCCGCGCCGACCGGCGGTGGTGCTCGCCGACCGCAGCGCCTCCAACGGGGAGACCCGGGCGGCCGAGAGCGCCGGTGCCAGCACGGCCGACACGGTGACCACGACAGCGCCGATCACCACCGTGACCGCTTCCGCCAGCGGCAGGCCCGGCGAGGAGACCTGGTGGCCGGCGGCGCGCAGGACCGGCGGCAGCGCGTACCCGAGGGTGAGCGCGGCGGCGACCCCGACGAGCCCGGCGACCAGCCCGGTCAGGGCGCCCTCGGCGGTCAGCGCGCCGACCAGGGTGCCCCGACTCGCGCCGACGGCCCGCAGCAGCGCGAGCTGCCGCATCCGCTGGGCGAAGACGATGCGGAAGGTCGAGGTGACCACCAGCGCCGCCGCGGCGACCGCGATGGAGACGAAGACGCCGACCAGAATGAAGAGTTTCCCGACCTGCTCGGCCGCCGCCCTGGCCTCGGCGTCGCGTACCTCGGCACCGGAGCGGATCGGCTGGGCGGCGACCACGGCGCTGACCCGTTGCCGGACCGCGTCGGGTGCGGTGCCGGGCGTCACCCGCACGTCCACGCGTTCCACGGCCGTCAGTCGCGCCCAGCCGATCACCGCGCTCTCCGGGGCGTACGCGTCGTAGCCGGCGTCGACGGCGGTCTCCACCATGGCGGTCACGGTGAGCGGAGCGGGCGCGCCGAGTTCGCCGCCGGTACCTCTGGTGGTGGTGCCGACCGACAGCCCGAGCCGCTCGGCGGTGCGCGGGGTGATCGCGATCTGGCCGGGGGCGTCGGGGTACCTGCCCGCGACGACCCGGACCGTGCTCAGCGGGCCGCTGCCCGGATCGGACCGCAGGTTGAGGTATCCCTCGCCGATCGAGACGCCGGTGGCGACCCGGGCGACCGCCTCGGCCACCCCGGGCACGGCCCGGATCTGCTGCACGTCCCGCACCGTGGGTGGCGGCACGTCGACGCTGCCGATCACCAGGTCGGTGACGGCCGGGGTGCCGCTGAGGTTGTCCCGCACGGTCCGCTCGGTGATCTGTTGCACCAGCACGGTGCCGACGACGACGAACGACGCGACCAGGATCGCCAGACCGGTCAGGATCAGCCGGCCGGGCCGCCGGGCGGCGGCGGTCGTCTGGGTACGCAGCACTGTCGCCCTCATCGGCGGGCCGCCAGGTCACGCAGGGCGTCGGTGACCGACATCTGGTTCGGCTTGTCGATCTCGCCGGCCAGCCGCCCGTCGGCCAGCAGCACCACCCGGTCGGCGTACGCGGCGGCGATCGGGTCGTGGGTGACCATGACGACGGTCTGGCCGAGATCGCGTACGGAGTCGCGCAGGATGGTGAGCACCTCCGCGCCGGAGCGCGAGTCGAGGTTGCCGGTCGGCTCGTCGGCGAAGACCACCTCGGGGCGTGCCACCAGTGCCCGGGCGAGGGCGACCCGCTGCTGCTGGCCGCCGGACAGCTCGCTGGGCCGGTGGTTCAGACGGTCGCCGAGGCCCAGCATCCGTACCAGGCGCGCGAGGAGTTCGGCGTCGGGCTGCCGACCGGCGAGATCCAGCGGCAGGGTGATGTTCTGCGCGGCGGTGAGCTGTGGCAGCAGGTTGAAGGACTGGAAGACGAACCCGATCCGTTCCCGGCGTACCCGGGTCAGGGTCCGGTCCGACTGGCCGGTCAGCTCCGTGCCGCCGAGCAGGACGCGACCGGAGGTGGCCGTGTCGAGGCCGGCGAGGCAGTGCATCAGGGTCGACTTGCCGGATCCGGACGAGCCCATGATGGCGGTGAACTCGGCCCGGCCGAAGCCGACCGAGACCCCGTCCAGGGCACGGACGGCGGTGTCGCCGCTGCCGTACACCTTCACCAGGTCGACCGCCGCTACCGCGGCGTGGCTGGTCTCTGGCGGGGCGTGGGTTGTCATCGTTCCTCCAAAGGCTGCGTGGTGACCGGGAAAGCCTCGCCGCGACCGGTGGGCGGGCGCATCGGCCCGGGGCCGGGTATGACCGGCGCCGGGTCTTCCTTTCGGCCGATCCGGCACCTCCGTCCGGCTGGCTACGCTGGGTCACCATGAGCACGCCGGATCTTCGACGATGGTGGGTACGCCTGGCCCAGGCCGCCGGGCTGGTGGCCATGGGGCTGCTCGCCCTCTTCGACCTGCGGTACAGCTCGCCCACGGGTCTGGCCGCCCTGCTGCTCCTGCTGGTACGGGTGGGGCTGGCGGTGGCGACGGTTCCGCTCTGGCTGCCGGTGCACCGACCGGGATCCCGCCGGCTGCCGTTGGCCGCGCTGGTACTCGCCTCTGCGTCACTGGTCGTGACCGCGGCGATCGTGATCATTCCCGACGGCCGCTACGGGCTCGGTGGCGGCAGTTGGGGGCTCGCCGAGTCGGCCGGGCTGATCGGGGTGGTCTTCGTGGTGACTCGCTGGGGCGCGCCCCGACTCGCCCCGGCGGCGGCGGTGGTCGCCGGGCTGGCCGTCGCCGCGCTGCCGCTGCGTTCCGGCGCCGAGAGCCTCCTGGTGATCTTCGGTCTACTTCAGGTGATCGCCGCCGCCGGCGCCGCCGGGGTGGGGCTCTACCTGCGCGTCGTGGCCGCCGGCCGGGAGCGGGCCATCGCCCTGGTGCGGGCCGAGCAGCGTGCGGAGTTCGCCCGGGACCTGCACGACTTCATCGCCCACCACGTCACCGGCATCGTGGTGCAGGCACAGGGCGCCCGGTTCGTCGCCGAGCAGGACCCGCAGCGGGTGATCGTCGCCCTGGAGCAGATCGAGCGGGCCGGCGCGGAGACGATGGCCTCGATGCGGCGGATGGTCGGCATCCTGCGCAACCCGGACGCGCCGCCGGACGCACCGCTGGCGCCACTGGCCGGGGTGAACGAGTTGGAACCGCTGCTGACCGGGTTCAACGGCGCGGCGAACGCGCCGGCACGACTGCACGTCGACGGCGACCTGGACGGACTACCGGTGGAGGTCTCGACGTCGGCGTACCGGGTGGTGATGGAGGGGCTGACCAACACCCGCCAGCACGCGCCGGACGCGCGGTCCGTGGCCGTGGCCGTGCGGCGTACCCCGGGCTGGTTGCTGGTTCGGGTCGCCGACGACGGCGCGTCGCCACGAACCGCGCCGGCCCGGGGGCACGGCTTCGGCCTGATCGGCCTCACCGAGCGGGTCCGCGCCCTCGGCGGCACGATCACCGCCGGGCCCGGCGTCGCCGGTGGCTGGGTGCTCGACGCGGCGTTTCCGCTGCAGGTGGCGGCAGCCCGGTGATCCGGGTGCTGATCGCCGATGACCAGGCCATGGTCCGGACCGGCTTCGGCATGATCATTGGCGCCCAGTCGGACCTGGAGGTGGTCGGCGAGGCAGCAGACGGCGTCCAGGCCGTCGAGCTGGCCCGACGACTGCGCCCGGACGTGGTGCTGCTGGACATCCGGATGCCCCGCCTCGACGGTCTGGAGGCACTGCGGCTGCTCGCGGGGCCGGGCGTCGCCGACCCGATCCGGGTGGTCGTCGTGACGACCTTCGACCTCGACGAGTACGTGCACACGGCGCTCTCCAACGGCGCGTGCGGCTTCCTGCTCAAGGACTCCGGCCCGGCCCTGCTGGTGGAGGCCGTCCGCGCGGCCGTGTCCGGAGACGCGCTGATCAGCCCCTCGATCACGGTCCGGCTGTTGGAGCACCTCAGCTCGCCGGCCCGGGCGCGCGACGACGGCGGTCTGTCGCCACGGGAACTCGACGTCGTGAAGCTCGTCGCCCGGGGGCTGACCAACGCCGAGATCGCCGCCCGGCTCTTCATCGCCGTGGGCACGGTCAAGACCCACCTGGCGAGCGTGCAGATGAAACTCACGGCCCGCAACCGGGTCGAGATCGCCGCCTGGGCCTGGGAGCGCCGTCTCGTCGGCTGACGGGACAACGCCCTGACCACCGCTCACCTATCATCGTCACCAGTCGATGACTGGTCCGCTGCGCTCACTCGAAGGCGAGGCGATCAACCATGCGCGATCATCCGAGGCGCGGCGCCCGGTCCCGGGCCGCCGCACTGGCCGCCTGCACGCTCACGGCAGTCCTGGTGGCGTCGGGCGCGACCCCGGCGTACGCGGCCGCCGACGACACCGAGCCCCCCACCGCCCCGGGCCCGATCACCGTCACCGCCATCGACACCACCTGGGTCGAGCTGACCTGGGCTGCCTCGACCGACAACGTGGGGGTGGTCCGTTACCCGGTCTCGGCGCGGTTCGAGGACAACGGCCTCACCTGGTCGACCGACACCAACAGCATTCGGATCACCGGCCTGCGGCCGTCGCGCACCTACACCTTCTTCGTGTCGGCGGTGGACGCGGCCGGCAACGGCTCACCGTCGAACCCGAGCCTGCGGTTGACCATGCCGCCGGGCGACGACCAACCGCCGGGCGCGCCGGGTCAACCGGTGGCGTTCGACGTCACCGCCACGGCGGTCCGGCTGCGCTGGGCGCACTCGGTGGAGAATGCGGCGCTCGAACGGTACGAGGTGTTCCGGGTGGACGCCGGCGGCGCTCTCACCCTGGTCCGCGACGTTTCCCAGTACCCGCCCGTCAACAGCGCCACGATCAACGGGTTGGCGCCGAACACCACCTACACCTTCGTGGTGCGAGCCCGCGACGAGGTCGGACTGCTGTCCGCGCTGTCCGCACCGGTCACCGTCACCACCCTGCCGCCGCCGCCGAGCTGCGCGGTCCGGTCCGTCGTGCGGCAGTGGCCGAACGGCTTCGTGGCGCACCTCGTCGTCGAGAACACCGGCTCGACGGTGGTCGACGGGTGGGCGATGACGTGGCGGTTCTGGGCCAGTCAGCAGGTGCAGGGCATCTGGGGCGCGAAGGTCGTCGACCGCCTCAACAACAGTTACCTCCGGGTGGGCAACACCGGTCGCAACGCGGTGATCCCGCCCGGCGGCACCGTGTCGCTGGGGCTGGTCGCCACCGGCACGCAACTGCCGGAGGAAATCACGCTCAACGGCGGCCTGTGCACGGTGGCAGACGAATAACGCTCGACCCCGGGGTCTGGCGTGCGCCGCGACATCTTGCGACGCTAACGCCTGTGTATGACTACGACCTGTTGGTGCTGGGCTCCGGGCCCAGCGGTCAGAAGGCCGCGATCGCCGCCGCCAAACTCGGCAGGCGGGTGGCCATCGTGGACCGCCGCGACATGATCGGTGGGGTGTGCATCAACACCGGCACCGTGCCCTCCAAGACGCTGCGCGAGGCAGTGCTCTACCTGACCGGCCTGAGTCAGCGCGACCTGTACGGCAGCAGCTACCGGGTCAAGGAGGACATCACCGTCAGCGACCTGGCGGCCCGGACCCAGCACGTCATCACCCGGCAGACCGACGTCATCCGCAACCAACTGTCCCGCAACCGCGTCACGATGATCACCGGCACCGGGCGTTTCGCCGACGCGCACGCGATCTGGGTCGACGACGGCTCCGGCCGCGAGTCCAAGGTGACCTTCGACAAGAGCGTCATCGCCGCGGGCACCCGCCCGGCCCGCCCGGACAGCGTCGACTTCGACGACCGGACGATCGTGGACTCCGACGGCGTCATCAACCTGCAAGCCGTACCCCGCAGCATGGTCGTGGTCGGTGCCGGCGTGATCGGCATGGAGTACGCCTCGATGTTCGCCGCGCTCGGCACCAAGGTGACGGTGGTGGAACGCCGCGACCGGATGCTGGACTTCTGCGACGACGAGATCGTCGAGTCACTCAAGTACCACCTGCGCGACCTGTCCGTGGCGTTCCGCTTCGGCGAGGAGGTCGCCGCCGTGGAGAAGCACCAGACCGCGGCGCTGTGCATTCTCAAGAGCGGCAAGAAGATCGTCGCCGACACGGTGATGTACTCGGCCGGCCGGCAGGGTCAGACCGACGATCTGGCGCTGGAGGCGGCCGGGCTGGAGGCGGACCGACGCGGCCGGATCGCCGTCGACGCCAACTACCGCACCGCGGTGGAGAACATCTACGCCGTCGGTGACGTGATCGGCTTTCCCGCGCTCGCGTCCACCTCGATGGAGCAGGGCCGACTGGCGGCGCAGCACGCCTGCGGCGAGCCGATCCGGGAGATGCTCGGCCTGCAACCGATCGGCATCTACACGATTCCGGAGATCAGCTTCGTCGGGCAGACCGAGGCGCAGCTCACCGAGAGCTCGACACCGTTCGAGGTGGGCATCGCCCGGTACCGCGAGTTGGCCCGGGGTCAGATCGTGGGTGACTCGTACGGCATGTTGAAGCTGCTCGTCTCCCCCGACGACGGCCGGCTGCTCGGGGTGCACGTGTTCGGTACCGCCGCCACCGAGATCGTCCACATCGGTCAGGCGGTGATGGGCTGCGGCGGCACGATCAACTACCTGGTCGACACGGTGTTCAACTACCCGACGCTGGCCGAGGCGTACAAGGTCGCCGCCCTGGACGCGTCAAACAAGATCCGCAACATCACCCGCATCGACGGCTAGCCACCGTCGCCGACCTCGACCAGCTCTGCCAGCCGGGTGCGGTAGTCGCCGCTCAAACCCCCTCCGGGTGATCAAGAGGTTTCCGTCAACCGATCTGGCGTGTCCTGACGCAAACCTCTTGATCACCGAGGGCAGGAGCGGGTGGGGCCGGTGCGGGGCCCTGCCCCCCGCACCGGCCGGTGGGTGCGTCAGCCCGCGGAGCAGGTGGGGCTCAGGCTGCCGGCGGTGCCGTTGGCCTGGAACCCGAACTCGGTGGACTGCCCGGCGCCGACCTGACCGTTGTAGGCGACGTTGGTCCAGTTCGTCGTGCCGCTGTTACCACTGCGGTTGGCGCTCCACGCTCCGGTGACGGTGACGCCGGACGGCAGTCCGATCGACACCGTCCAGCCGTTGAGCGCCGACGAGCCCGCGGTCACCCGTACGTTCGCCACGAAGCCACCGTTCCACTGGTTCACCGACACCGTGGCGGTGCAGCCACCCGTGCCCGGCGGCGGCGTGGTGGGCGGGTCGGTCGGCGGGTCGGTGGGCGGGTCGGTCGGCGGGTCCGTGGGCGTGGTGCCGTTGTTCAGCGCGGCGAGAACCGCGTCGTACGCGGGCTTCTTCGAGCCGTTGCTGTTGAACAGCAGCGGGGTCTGCGAAGACCGCCACGAGTCACTGTCGCGGATGCCCCACACCGTGATGCCGTTGCAGCGGGCAACGGCCAGGCAGTCCTCGACGACGCTGCGGTACGTGTTCGCCGAAGCGCCCTGGATGTCCAGCTCGGTGATCTGCACGTCCACACCGAGCGCCGCGAAGCTGGACAGGGTGGTGCGGTAGTTGCTCACGTACGGTGAGTCGTTGTTGAAGTGCGACTGGAACCCGACGCAGTCGATCGGCACGCCACGGGCCTTGAAGTCGCGCACCATGTTGTAGACGCCCTGCGTCTTGGCGTGCGTCCAGTTGTCGGTGTTGTAGTCGTTGTAGCAGAGCTTCGCGCCCGGGTCCGCGGCACGCGCGGCCCGGAACGCCGCCTCGATCCAGTCGTTGCCGGTGCGCTGGAGGTTGGAGTCGCGACGGCCTCCGGAGCTGCCGTCCGCGAACGCCTCGTTCACCACGTCCCACGCCACGACCCTGCCACGGAAGTAGGTGGCCACCTGCGTGACGTGGTTGAGCATCGCCTGCCGCAGCGCGCTGCCGCTCATGCGCTCCATCCAGGCGGGCTGCTGCGAGTGCCACGCCAGGGTGTGACCCCGCACGCTCATCCCGCGGCTGCGGGCGTGGTTGACGATCTGGTCCGCCGCCCCGTAGCTGAACTGGTTCTGCTGCGGCTCGGTGGCGTTCATCTTCATTTCGTTCTCGGCGGTCACCGAGTTGAACTCACGGTTCAAGATCGTGGTGTACGCGCTGTCGGAGAGCTTGAAGCCGGCCACCGCCGTGCCGAAGTAGCGGCCCTTCTCGGCGGCGGACGCGCCGAGTGTCGTCCCGGCGGAGGCGGGTGCCGTCGCGAACAGCGCCATGCCGGCGGCGAGGGCACCCGCGCTGGCCAGCGCGACTGCGGCTCTGGATGCCGCCTTCCATCTCGAACTTCTCATCTGTGACTCCTTCTGAGGGTGGTGGGGTGGGAAGGGAAATCAGGACACTGAACAGGCGGCACCGTTGAGCGCGAACGAGGTGGGCTTGCCCGTGCCGCCCTCGTGCGTGGCCTGGAAGCCGATCTCGACCGACGCGTTCGGTGCGATGGTGTTGTTGTAGGAGACGTTGCGGGCGGTCACCGCGCCGCTCGTCGGGGCGTACTGGGCGTTCCAGCCGCTGGTGATGCGCTGCCCGCTGGGCAGCGTGAAGGTCAACTCCCAGCCGTTGACGGCGGTGGCACCGGTGTTGGTGATGGCGACGCTCGCGGTGAAACCGCTGTTCCAGGCGTTGACCGTGTAACCGACCCGGCAGGCACCCTCGCTCGGCGGCGGAGTGGTCGGCGGCGGGTCGGTCGGCGGCGGAGTGGTCGGCGGCGGATCGGTCGGCGGCGGAGTGGTCGGGGGCGGAGTGGTCGGGGGCGCGGTGCCGTCGAGCCCGAAAAAGCGGATCACCTGCGCCGCGTCGACCGGCACGTTGTGCGTCACACCCTGCATGCTGATCGCCTCGACCGGCGCCATCGGGCCGCTGCTGCCGTAGCGGGTGCGGGTGTAGCCGGACCGCGGGGAGTCGGTGAACGTCGGGGTCTGGCTCAGCCCGTGCACGTTCGTCCACTGCTTGACCTGCTCACCGAAGTTCGGATAGCGCAGCGTCTCGTCGTTGGTGCCGTGCCAGATCTGCATCCGGGGTCGCGGGCCGGTGTAGCCGGGGTACGCCTGCCGGACCAGGTCACCCCACTGCTGCGCGGTCCGGATGAGTTGCCCGTTGGCGCACTGGCTGTTCCACTCCGAGGTGCCGCCGGTGGCGAAGCAGGCGAACGGCACCCCGGCGAACGAGGCACCCGCCGCGAACACGTCCGGGTAGACGCCCAGCATGACGTTGGTCATCATCGCCCCGGACGAGGTGCCGGTGGCGAAGATCCGGGCGGGGTCGGCGGAGTAGCGCTGCCGCACGTAGTCCACCATCGACATGAGCCCGACCGGGTCGCTGCCGCCGCCACGGCGCAACGCCTGCGGTGAGTAGACGTCCCAGCACTTGCTGCTGCGGGTCGCCGACGGGTAGATCACGATGAACCCGTACCGGTCCGCGAGGGAGGCGTACTGGGTGCCCGAGTGGAACGCGGGGCCCGTCCCGGTGCAGTAGTGCATGGCCAGGAGGATCGCCGGTCGGGTCGCCACCCGGTCCGGGACGTACAGGTGCATCTGCAGGTTGGTGGGGTTGGTGCCGAAGTTGGTCACCTGGGTGAGCGTCGCCGCCGACGCGGGAGCGGCGAACGTCAACGCGGCGGCGGCCAGTGTCACGGCCGCCATGACGACGCCAAGCATTCTCGTCTTCAGTGTCATCGTCGCGATCCTCTGCGGAAAAAGGCGCGTGGAAGGGGACTTAAGTCGAGGACTGCCCTTCGCCCGACCTTGACCGCGGCTCGCGTGACCATGTCAGCTTCGATCGAGCACACTCGATTGTCAAGACTTCCGGAAACCTTTCGCCGCAACGGTTCTGGCGGTCACCTGCGCGACAATGGGCATCGACGGGCGTCTTCGGCGGCGATGGGTGGCGGTGAATTATCGGCACGTTTTTCGGAACCCGCCGGGCCGCAGCGGAGCACACGGCACGACGGCGGCCCGACCGGATGACCGGGCCGCCCACACCGTCGCTCAGTGGATGTCCCGCCCTCGCTCGTCCGGCACCCCGGACTTGCGGTAGAAGTACGTGTTGATCTGGTCGCGCCACTCGGTGGCGCAGCGCACCTGCTCGTCGAGGCGTTCGGCGACCCGCTCGTACACGCTCGGGTCGATCATCCCGGTCAACGTCTGCCACCTGCGTCGCATCGCCGTCACCTCCTCGACCCCGGCGAAGTGGGTGTCGTAGATGTGCTGGATGACCGTCGAGCCGCTGTGCAGCACATGCCCGTACGGCACGTGGTGGAAGAAGAGCAGCAACTCGTCGGGACAGGTCTCGGGGGACTCGTACACCTGCGCCCAGTACGGCGGGTACTGGCCGGCGAAGCCGGTGCCCGACGCGCGGCTGCGGTCCACGCCGACGCCGTCGCGGTCGGCGAAGTGGTAGGTGCCCCACCGGGTGTACTCGTACCCGTCGACGCCGGGACCGTAGTGGTCGCCGGGGTTGACCATGAAACCGACACCCAGCGGGGCGGTGTAGCGCTCGTACGTGCGCCACGAGTCGTCCATGATCTCGTGCAGGACCCGCCGCACCAGCTCCGCGTCGGCGGTCGCCGACGGCGGGAAGGTCAACGTGATCCACTCGTCGAGGATCGCCGTCGGGTCCCGCCGGGGGTCCCAGGCCAGTCGACCGAACCCGTACAGGTTGGCCTGCGCCAACGGATGCCCGGTCCAGAAGAGGTCGTCGCCGACGTTGGCCACGGCGACCATCCCGCCGCCCGCCCCCGACTCCCCGGCGACCACGTCGGCGATCGTCCGCCCGCCCGGCCCCCAGGGAGCGAAGCCGAGCACCTCACTCCACCACGGGCCGAGGTGACAGACGTGCCGCTGTTGGCCCGTGTACTCCTGAGTGACCTGCAACTCCACCGCCAGCCGGGTCGCCGGCATCGCGGCGAGCACCGGTGAGACCGGCTCACGCGGCTGGAAGTCCACCGGGCCGAACTTCACCTGGACGACCACGTTGGTACGGAACCGCCCGTCGAGCCGGGCGAAGTGGTCGTACGCGGCCCGAGCCCGGTCGGTGGACCGGTCCCGCCAGTCCTGGTGGTGGTTGTAGACGAACGCCCGCCAGTGCACCACTCCCCCGTGCGGGGCGAGGGCCTCGGCCAGCAGGTTCGCCCCGTCGGCGTGGTCACGGCCGTACGTGAACGGGCCGGGTTGCCCCTCCGAGTCGGCCTTCACCAGGTAGCCGCCGAAGTCCGGGATCCGGTCGTACACCCGCCTGGTGGTGCCGGCCCACCAGACCCGCACGTTCTCGTCCAGGGGGTCGGCGGTCGGCAGGCCACCGAGGAGCACCGGCGCGGCGAAGCTGACCGACAGGTGCACCCGGATGCCGTACGGGCGCAGCGCGTCCGCGATCTCGGCCACGTCTCCGAGCCGTTCGGTGAGCAGCAGCGCCTCGGTACGGGCCACATTGACGTTGTTCACCGAGATCGCGTTGATTCCGCAGGAGGCCAGCAGCCTCCCGTACTCCCGCACCCGGGCCAGATCGCCGCGCGGACGGCCGTCCTGCCAGAAGATCGAGCCGCCCGCGTACCCCCGTTCGACCTGGCCCATCACCGGGTGCACTGCCACGTTGTCCCAGTGGTTGAGCATTCGTCGGCGCAGTGCCGGCCGGTGCCGCTCCGGTGGCCGGGCCGGGTCGAAGGCCGCCGCGCAGAGCCGGACCACGTGGAAGAGCCCGTAGAGCAGGCCGGCGGGCGCGTCGGCCAGCACCGCCGTCACGTCGCCGGCCCGCGCCAACACGAAACCCTCGTCGCCGAGCGTCCCGCCGTCGCCCAGCTCGGCCAGCGCCGCCTCGCCGGCGGCGCGCGCCGCTTCCACCGCCGGATTGGGCAGCTCGGCGGCGTCGCGCAGGGCGAGCACCAGGTCGACATCCACGTCCCAGGACGGGGAGTGCCACACCCGTCCGCCGTACCGGGCGCAGGCGCGCGAGATCTCGTTGAGCACGGTGTCGACGAGCAGCCCCTCGCCGTGCAGAAGGATGCGACGCGCGCCGAGCGACCGGAACGCCTCCGGCGGCAGCCAGGCCGGATGGACGCGCGGTTCGTCACCGTCCATCGGCTCCTCGACGAACATGAGCTGCTCCAACTCCACCGACTCTTCGGCGTTCACCGGTCCTCCTCCAGCACGACAACCCCGTACGCCGGCAGCCGCAGGGCACCACCGGCCGCCGTACGCTCGCCGGTGAGCAGGTCGACGCCGCCGGTCCGGGCGGTCACCTCGACCGGCTCCGCGCGGTGGTTGAGCAGAAACAGCAGCCGCGACCCGTCTGGCGCGATCCGCACGGCGGATTCCAGGTCCGGCACGTCCGGGTAGGGCCCGAGCAGGTCGTGCCGGGCGAGCACCTGCCGCACCACCCAGGACACCCCGACCTGGTCCAGCCCGGCGGCCACGTACCACCCGTCGCCGGCGCCGAAGGAGTTGCGGGTCACCGCGGGGGTGCCCGCGTAGAAGTCGGCCTGGTACGTGCCGACGACCTGTGCGCCCTGCGGGATCACCAGCTCGAACAGCAGGCTCGCCTCGACGTCGACCTGATCAGCGCCGTCGCCGAGGCGGACCGGGTTGACCACCTCCGGGCCGCGGGCGTCCCACTCGTCGACCCGGACGCCCATGAGCTGCCCGAGCGGTCCCGGCACGTCCATCAGGAACGCCTGGTCGTTCTCGTCCACCCGGCCGGACAGGTAGGTGGTCAGCACCGACCCGCCGCGCGTCGCCACCGCCTCCAGCCGCTGCGGCAGGTCACCCTTGAGCAGGTGCAGGGCCGGGGCCACGACCACGTCGTAGCCGGACAGGTCGGCGGTCACCGCGACGACGTCCAGGTCCACACCGGCATCCCAGAGGGCCCGGTGGTACGCGAGCACGACCTGCTGGTAGCGGACCAGCCGGGACGGGCCGTCGGACAGCTCCAACGCCCACCAGCTGTCCCAGTCGAACAGCACCGCCACCCGGGCCGGGGTCCGCGCGCCCAGTGACGCCGGGCCGAGCCGTTCCAGTTCGGCGCCCAGCTCCGCGACCTCCCGGAACACCCGGGTGTCGGAGCGACCGGCGTGCCCGATGACCGCACCGTGGTACTTCTCGCTGGCCCCACGGGAGGCACGCAACTGGAAGAAGAGGACCGCGTCGGCGCCGTGCGCCACGGCCTGCCAGCTCCACAACCGCATCAGACCGGGGCGCTTCAACGGGTTGACGTCGCGGCACGCGGTGAAGCTCGGGGTCTGTTCCATCAACCAGAACGGCTGGCCGTCCTTGAGCCCGCGCATCACATCGTGGGTCAGCGCCATCCGGGCCGCCGACGCGTCGTCGGGCGGGTAGTTGTCCCAGGAGACGAAGTCCAGATGGGGGGCCCAGCGGTGGTAGTCGATCGGGCGGTACATGCCCATGAAGTTCGTGGTCACCGGCAGTGCCGGGCTGGACTCCCGGATGGCCGCCTTCTCGTCGCGGAAGTTCGTCAGCATCGCGTCGGAGGTGAACCGCAGGTAGTCCAGGGTGATGCCCGGGAAGGCGGTGTGCTCCGGGCCGCGCCAGTGCTCGGTCAGTGCTGACGGCGGCTCGATCTCGTCCCAGTCGGTGAAGGTGTGCGACCAGAAGGTGGTGTACCAGGCCTCGTTCAGCGCGTCGAGGGTGCCGTAGCGCTGGCGCAGCCAGTTGCGGAAGCCGGCGGCGCACAGGGCGCAGTAGCAGGCGCCGCCGTACTCGTTGCCGATGTGCCAGGCGAGCACCGCCGGGGTGTCGGCGTAGCGACGGGCGACCCGGCGGGCCAGCTCCGTCGAGAGCCGGCGGAAGATCGGCGAGCTGGGGCAGGAGTTGTGTCGCTGGCCGAAGCGGTGCTTGCGGCCCTCGAAGTCGGTCCGGGTCACCTCGGGGTACGCCTTCGCCAACCACGGTGGGTGGGCTGCCGTGCCGGTGGCCAGGCAGATCCCGCGTCCTTCGGCGCTGGCCCGCTCGACGATCCTGTCCAGCAGCGCGAAGTCGTAGGTGCCCTCGGCGGGTTGGGTGAGCGCCCAGTCGAACACCCCGAGGGTCACCAGGTCGATCCGTGCCGTGTCGAAGAGACGGTAGTCCTGCTTCCACACGTCCTCGGGCCACTGTTCCGGGTTGTAGTCGCCTCCGAAGGGCACCTTGGCGCTGAGGGGCAGGCTCATCTGGTGAACTCCTTCCGGATCAGGTGGATCATCGGGTCGCCGACGCGCAGGTACGCCAGCACCGCGATCGACGCCAGCAGCATCAACACCGCTTCGGAGAAGGCCGCGGTGATCCCGGCCGCAGCGGCGAGCAGCAGGGCGTTGCCGACGGGAACACCGGGGGTACGCACGAGGAAGTGCACGGCCAGCCGGAGCACGTCGCGGGTGCGGAAGTCGAACAGCGAGGTGATCACCAGAGCGTTGGCCGCGCAGAGCGTCACGCCCACTCCGATCAGCACCAGCGGCACCGCCCACCAGCTCGACAGGCCGGCCGCGTCGCGGTAGGCGAGGTTCACGGCGAGCACGGTCAGCCACAGCAGCGTCGGCACCCACACGCGCAGCGCGCCGAGGACGTTGGCCCGGTAGCCGCGCCAGAACAGGGTCGCCGGGCGCAGGTCGGTCAGGTCGGCTCGCTGGTGACGCAGGGTGTACAGGGCGGCGGAGATCGCCGGGCCGACCGGTACCAGCAGGAGCGCGACCAGCGGCAGGTTGCTCGGATCGCGGCCCAGCACCAGCAGCGGAAGCAGGGCGGGCACCGTGGTGAGCAGCAGGAGCAGCTCGACCACGAGCAGGATGTAGACGCGCGAGGTGATCCGCGACAGTGGCCCGTCGCCGAACTGTCGCCGGGTCTGAGTCGCGCCACTCAACGCCCGCTCCCTCCGGTCGACTCAGCTGATCCGTGGTCGCCCCGGGGTCCGGCCGGGCCGCGCCAGGCGGCCCGACCGGACTCCCGCCGATCAGCCGTTGTTCTTCTGGAACCGCTCGTACGCCTTGTTGACCAGGTCGATGTACTGGTCGGAGTTCTTGGCCTTCAGCTCGGCCACGTACGCGTCCCACTCGCTGAGCGGACGCTGACCCAGGGCGAACTTCAGCGTGTTCTGGGTGACGAAGTCCTTCAGCGGCGTCTCCCAGAGCGACACCTGCTCGCGCTCCTCGTCGCTCAACGGGGCCGGCGGAGGCACCACCCTCGGGGTCCGGGCGTCCATCACCTTCTGGAACTCCAGCTCCTCCGGGGAGAAGAAGCCGCGGACCAGGTCGGGGCTGCCGCCGTAGGCGAAGACGCCGTTCTGGAAGCCGAAGTCCTTCTGCAGGTGCTTGGGGGCCTTCGGGTTGAGCCCGAGGAAGTCGACTCCGGGGTCGAGCGTGCGCTTGCCGGACGCGTCCTTGGTGAACGTCGTGCCCTCGATGCCCCAGCGGGCAAACTCCAGGCCCGCATCCGAATACCACAGCCAGTCGATGAACTGCATCATGGCCACGAAGTTCTTGCTCTCCCGGGCCTTCGTGGAGATCATGATGCCGTTCTCCAGGCGGGGGAACGGGTTGATCTCGCCGGCCGGGCCGACCGGCAGCGGGATCTTGGCCATCTTGGCGTTCGGCAGGGTCTTGGCCAGGTCGGGGCGGTGGTTGTTGACCAGGGTCTGCGCGTTGCCGGTGACCACGAAGGACTTGCCGTTGGCGAGCTTCTGGCGGGCCTGGTCGTCGGTCTGGGTGAAGCTCTCCGGGTCGAGCAGGCCCTCGGCGACGAGCTTGTGCAGGTAGGTGACCATCTGCTTGTACTGCTCGGACGCGCCGGTGTAGCTGAACTTCTTCGCCGCCGGGTCCCAGGTCGCGTGCTGGTAGTCCCAGCCCGCCTGGGTGCCGTGGGCCGAGCCGAGGATGTTCAGCAGCGCGCCGGTCGGGTTGGGCTTGCTGAAGAGGTCGGAGTACGGGTAGACGTTCGGGTACTTCGCCTTCATCGCCTTGAGCACGGCGTACAGGTCGTCCCAGGTCTTCGGGACCGCCAGGTTGAGCTCCTGCATGATGTCGGTGCGCACCAGCACCGTGTAGTCCTGCGTGGGCTTCTCGTGCAGGCCGGGAAGCAGGTAGAACTTACCGTCGGACTGCCGCAGGTTGTCGATCTCCGGCTTGAGGTTCCACTTGGTGATCTTGTCCTTGAGGTTGGGCATCAGGTCCAGGTAGTCGCTCACCGGGAGGATCGCCCCGGAGGACACGAAGGCGTTCTCCTGCGGGTGGTACGTCTTCGGGATGATCAGCGGGGCGTCGCCGGCGCCGATCAGCAGGCTGCGCTTCTGCTCGTAGTCGCTCAGCGGCACGGCCACCGGTTCGATCTTGACGTTGGTCCGCTTGGTGAGCTCCGACCAGAACACCCAGTCTTCCTTGAGCGGGTAGAACGTGTGGTTGTTGTAGAGGGTGAAGAACGAGAGCGCCTCGGTGGCCTTGAACTGGTCACCGATGCCGTAGTTGGCCATCGCGCCGACCCGGTTCTCGGAGAGGTCGGTCGACTCACCGGGGTCCTCGGAACAGGCGGTGGCAAGGGAGAGCGCAAGCAGACCCGCGGTGGCCAGTGCCACGCGGCGCCACGTCTTGTGGAGCATGGCTCGTCCTTTCGGTGGTGGGGTTTCGGTGGGGAAGCGGTGCGACGCCGGCGTCATCCCTTGACCGCGCCGAGCAACACGCCGCGGACGAAGTACCGCTGGACGAAGGGGTAGACCGCCAGGATCGGCAGTGTGGTGAGCACGATCGTCACGGCCTGGAGTGTGGCCGCGGCCTGGACCTTGTCGGCGTCGGCCGCGGCCGACTCGGCGCTCGTGGCGCCCGCGATGAGGTTGCGGAGGTACACGGTGACCGGCAGTAGATCCTGCCGGTCGATGTAGAGGAACGCGGTGAACCACGAGTTCCAGAAGGAAACCGCGTAGAAGAGCACCATCGTCGCGATGATCGCCTTCGACAGCGGCAGCACGATCCGCAGCAGGATGCCGTACGTGTTCAGCCCGTCGACGGCCGCGGCCTCCTCCAAGTCGCTCGGCAGACTCTCGAAGAACGCCTTCATCACCAGCAGGTTGAACACGCTGATGGCGTTGGGGATCACCACGGCCCAGATGGTGTTCTTCATCCCCAGGCTGGTGACCAGCACGTAGTTGGGAATCAGGCCCCCGGAGAAGAACATGGTGAACAGCGCGACCCCGACGAGAAAGGTGCGCCCCTTGAGCTGCGGCTTGGACAGAACGTACGCGTAACAGGTGGTCAGCACGATGGAGATGAGCGTGGCCACCACCGTGTACACCACTGTGTTGCGGTAGTTCGTCCAGAACAGATCGTCCGACATCACCAGCTTGTACGCGGTCAGGTCGAACCCGCGCGGAAAGAAGGTCACCTCGCCGGCGAGGATGTACGCCTCTTCGCTGAGCGAGCGGGCGACGATGTTGAGGAACGGGTACAACGTCACGACCACGACGCCCAGCAGAACGACGATGTTGACCACGCGGAAGATCCGGTAGCCGCGGCTGTCGTCCGGCCCGCGCGTCGTCGGTCCGTCGATCTTCGTACCGAGGGTCACCACAGGCTCGTCCCCACCGTGCGACGGGAGATGATGTTCGCCGACAGGACGAGGATCAGCCCGATAACGGCCTCGAAGAGGCCGATGGCGGCCGCGTAGCTGAAGTTGCTCGACTGGAAGCCCATCCGGAACAGATAGGTGGAGATCACGTCCGCGGTCGGATACGTCAACGGGTTGTAGAGCAGCAGGATCTTCTCGAACCCCACCGCCAGGAAGCTGCCGATGTTGAGGATCAGCAGGGTCACCATCGTCGGACGGATGCCGGGCAACGTGACGTGCCAGGTCTGTCGCAACCGGCCGGCGCCGTCGATCCGGGCGGCCTCGTACAGGTCCTCGTCGATGGTGGTGAGGGCGGCGAGGTAGAGGATCGTGCCCCACCCGACGGTCTGCCAGACCTCGGACGAGACGTAGATGGTGCGGAACCACTCCGGTTTCTGCAGGAAGGCCACCGGGTCGCCACCGAAGAGGTTGACGATCTGGTTGGCGGTGCCCTCGATCGAGGTCAACTGCATGACCATAGCCGCCACGATCACGATCGACAGGAAGTGCGGCAGGTAGGACACGGACTGGACGAACCGCTTGAAGCGGCGGGCCCGGACCTCGTTGAGCAGCAGCGCCAGCACGATCGGCAGCGGGAAACAGAACAGCAGGGTCAACGCCCCGAGCACGAGGGTGTTGGTGAACACCTCCCAGAAGGTCGGGTCGGTGAGGAACATCCGGAAGTAGCGCAGCCCGACCCAGTACTCGCCGAAGATGCTGCCGCCCGGCTTGAACCGACGGAACGCGATGATGTTGCCGATCATCGGCAGATACCGGAAGACCAGGAAGAACAGCAGCGGCAGAATGGCGAGCGAGTAGAGCTGCCAGTCGCGGCGCAGTGCCTGCCGCCAACTGCGCCGGCGTCGCGGCGAGCGCGGGGCGGGGCTCTGCGCCCGCTGCGGAGGACTCGGCGGCGCCGGCGGCGGTGGCCGCAGGGTGGATGTCATCCGTGACCTCCTATGCCGACTGCGCAACGGCCACGAGGGGCTCGACCCGCACCGAGGTGAGCAGTTCCCGCTCGAAACCGACCTGGCGTTCGGTGCCGACCAGTCGCAGCGGCAGGGCCGCCGCCACCTCGCCGCTGGATCGGCCGAACCGCAGCTCGACGTCGCCGGGCTCGACGATGCGTCTGCCGGTCAGCCCGGTGAAGGACGCCACGTCGGCAGGTACGCCGAACGTCACGTGGGCCACCTCGCCGGGCGCCATCGGCAGCCGGGTGTAGCCGATCAGCCGGACCACCGGACGGGTGGTCTGCGCGACCGGGTCGTGCAGGTAGAGCTGCACGACCTCGGTGCCGGCCCGCTCACCGGTGTTGGCGACGGTGATCCGCACCCGTACCTCGCCGTCGACCGGCCAGGCGGTCGGATCCTCACCCGGTTCGACCACTGTGGCGTCGGACCACTCGAAGGTGGTGTAACTCAGCCCGTGGCCGAACGGGTACGCCGGGGTCGGGTCGATCGAGGAGACCTTGGTGCGCCGGCCGAGCGGTGGCGCGAGGTAGGTGCTCGGCAGCCCGCCGGCGTCGCGGGGCACGCTGACCGGCAACCGTCCGGACGGGTTGACCGCGCCGGTGAGCACCTCGGCGAGGGCCTGCCCACCGAGCTGGCCGAGGAAGAACGCCTGCACCACGGCCGCCGCGTCGTCGAACTCCGGGCCGAGCGCGTACGGGCGGCCGGTCATCAGGACCAGGACGACCGGGGTGCCGGTGGCGAGGACGGCGCGGACGAGGTCGCTCTGCACGCCGGGTAGTCGCAGGTCGACGGCGTCGCAGCCCTCACCGGAGGTGCCCCGGCCGAACATTCCCGCCCGGTCGCCGACGGCCAGCACGCACACGTCGGCGGCGGCGGCAGCGGCGACCGCGGCCGGGATGCCCGAGGTGTCGTCGCCGGTGACGGTGCACCCCGGCTCGTGGGTGAGCATCGGGACTCGCCGGGCCAACTCGTCGCGCAGTGTGGGGATGGCCAGGCCGAGCCCGAAGTCGCTGTGGTTGACGCCCACGTGGTTGGGGAACGAGTAGCAGCCCAGCATGCCCATCGGGTCGTCGGCGACCGGGCCGACCAGGGCGACCCGGCTGGCCGCGGCGAGCGGGAGGACGCCGGTGTTGCGCACCAGGACGACGGATTCCCTCGCCAGGCGAAGGGCGATGTCCTGGCTGGCCTCGTCGTCGAAGCGCAGGGACGCCACGTCGTCGGGCAGCTCCTGCCAGCCCTCGTCGAGCAGGCCGAGCTCGATCTTCTGGATCAGCACCCGACGCAGCGCGGAGTCGATCAGCGCCTCGTCGACCTCGCCGCGGCGAGCCGCCTGCACCAACGGTTCGCCGAAGGCGTCCACGGTGGGCAGCTCGACGTCGATCCCGGCCCGCAGGGCGAGCCGGGCCGCCTCGGCGGCATCCCCGGCGACTCCGTGCAGGGTCTGCAGGAACCGTACGGCGAAGTAGTCGGCCACCACGGTGCCGGTGAAGCCCCACTCGTCCCGCAACAACCCGGTCAACAGCCCACGGTCGGCCGCGACGGGCAGGCCGTCGATCTCGGCGTAGGAGTTCATCACCGAACGGGCGCCGCCGAGACGCAGCGCCATCTCGAACGGCGGCAGGATGACGTCGGCCAGCTCGCGGCGGCCCATCGGCACCGGCGCGAGATTGCGTCCGCCTCGGGAGGCGGAGTAGCCGGCGAAGTGTTTCAGCGTGGCCACCACACCGGCCCGCTCCAGGCCCCGCACGTAGGCGGCACCTGTCGTCCCGACCAGGTAGGGGTCCTCGCCGATCGTCTCCTCGGTACGGCCCCAGCGGTAGTCCCGGGTGACGTCCAGCACCGGGGCGAGGCCCTGGTGCACACCGGCGGCGCGCATCGACCGCCCGATGCGGTCGGCCATCGCCTCGACCAGTTCGGGGTCGAAGGACGCGCCCCAGCTCAACGGAGTCGGGTAGACGGTGGCCCGCCACGCCGCGAACCCGGTGAGGCACTCCTCGTGCACCTGCGCCGGAATGCCGAACCGACTGGCGGCCACGATCTGCGCCTGCGAGGCGGCCAGCGACCGGGCGCCGGACACCGGGTCGACCGGGGCGGTGCCGAACGGGCGGGTCAGCTGGCCCAACCCGTACCGAATGACGGTGCTCCACGGCGGCAGCTCGCTGATCATGTCCGACTGGTGCGGTGCGACGCCCTCACCGCTGGCGTCGGCGCCGACCCAGACCCCGACGAGCTGGGCGATCTTCTCTTCGATGGACATCATCGGCAGGAGCGCCTCGGCCCGCTCGGTCGGCGACAGCCGCTGATCACGCCACGGCGCGGCGCCGCCGTCGGAGAGCGACTGACTTCTCATGCCCTGACCCCTTAGCTCCGGCCACATCCCCGTGCCCTGGTGGAACCAGTTCCGTGGCGGACGTTTCTCACGATCCGAAACTTTCCGGAAACCCGCGCAACCTTTTCGGCAACCTAAGTGCCCCATCGATGGCTGTCAAGTGTCCCAATCGGACTACCAGGGGGATGTTTCCTGCACACGGTGAGTCCGCGATCGGCATTCCGTTGCCGACGAGCCGCGCGATGCCCGGCGAATGCGTGGCCCGAGTGCGACAGCTACTGGCGTGAATGTCACGTCATGTTAAGGTCGCCCGAAACTTTCGGATGTTGTATGAGGCCGCGATGACAGAGCACCGCCCGCTCGACCCACCCGCCTCCACCACCATCGCGACCATCGCCAACGATGTCGGCGTATCGGTCGCGACCGTGTCCAAGGTCCTCAACGGACGCGGCGACGTCGCCCCCGGCACCAGAGCCCGGGTGGAGGCGAGCCTCGACCGCCACCAGTACCAGCGCCGCGCCCGGCGACACGCGACCAGCGGCGGCCGGGTAGATCTCGTGTTCCACGAGTTCGACACGGGTTGGGCGATGGAGATCCTGCGGGGCGTCGAGGCGGTGACCTCCGCGGCCGGCATCGGGCTGTCGATCGCCCAACTCGACGGCGCGCACCGCCCGCCCGCACGATGGCTGGAGGCGTTACTCGTCGACCGCCCCCTGGGCGTGGTGTTCGTCCTCTCCCACCTGGCCGAGGCCCAACAGCAGCACCTGCGCCGCCAGGGCATCCCCTTCGTCGTCGTCGACACCGACAGTGCCACCTCGGCCTCGGTGCCGACCGTCGGGTCGAACAACTGGAACGGGGGCCTGCTCGCCGCCCGGCACCTGCTGCAGCTGGGGCACCGACGGCTCGCCATCATCTCCGGGCCACCCGACGTGCTGTGCAGTCGAGCCCGCGCGGCCGGCTTCCAGTCGGCCCACGACGAAGCCGGCATAGTGGTCGACCGCGAGCTGATCCGCTACGGCAGTTTCTCCGCCGGAACGGGGCACGCCCACGGGCTGCAACTGCTCCAGCGGCCGGACCGACCCACGGCGATCTTCGCCGGGTCGGACATCCAGGCCATGGGGGTGCTCCGGGCCGCCCGTCAGTGCGGCCTGCGGGTGCCCGAGGACCTCTCGGTGATCGGGTACGACAACCTGCCGGTCTCCGCCTGGACCGACCCGGCGCTCACCACGATCAACCAGCCGTTGCGAGACATGGCCGGTATCGCCACCCAGATGTTGCTCGACCTGACCAGGGGCAACGAGCCGGCGACCAGCCGGATCGACCTGGTGACCGAGCTGGTCGTCCGGGAGAGCACCGCACCCCCCGCCCATCCGCGCTGACCCCGGCCCCTGCGAGGACCCGTGCCCCACTCCGCCCCCACCTTCGACGACCTCCAGCGGTACGCACCCGAGGTCGCCGAACCCGACGACTTCGACGAGTTCTGGCGGGACACGCTCACCGGGGCGGCAACCGTACCGGTGCTCGTCGACGTCCGCCCTGAACCCACCGACCTGCGGCTGCTCGACTCCTGGGACGTCACGTTCGCCGGCTTCGGTGGTGACCCGGTCCGCGCCTGGTACACCCGCCCGGCCGGGGTCAGCGAACCGCTGCCGGCCGTGGTCGAGTACGCCGGCTACGGCCGTGGGCGCGGCCTGCCCCACGAACGGTCGACCTGGGCGGTGGCCGGCTACGCGCACCTGCTGATGGACAACCGGGGACAGGCGGGGCAGCACGGCGCCGGGGACACCCCCGACCCGCACGGCGCGCCCGGCGGGCCCTGGCCGGCCACCTGGGGAATCCTCGATCCGCGCACCTACCACTACCGCCGCCTGATAACCGACGCGGTGCGGGCGGTCGAGGCGGTCCGCGCGCTGCCGGGGGTCGAGGGTGACCGGGTCACCGTGGTCGGCAACAGCCAGGGTGGCGGCATCGCCCTGGCGGTGGCGGGTCTCGTCGAGAATCTCAGCGCGGTGCTGACCACCGCCCCGTTCCTGTGCGACATGCGCCGGGCCGTCGCGCTCACCGACCTCGCGCCGTACGGCGAGATCGCCCGGTACCTGGCGGTGGCCCGGGAGGCCCAGGATGCGGTGTGGCGCACGTTGTCCTATGTCGACGGGGTCAACTTCGCACGTCGGGCGACCGCGCCGGCGCACTTCGGCGTCGGCGGACGCGACACCGTCTGCCCACCGCGCACCGCCTTCGCCGCCTACAACCACTACGGTGCCGCGAACGGCAGGCCGGTCCCGCCCGAGCGGGAGATGCACGTCTACCCGTTCAACGGTCATGAGGGCGGCGAGGCCGTGCACGTGCGGCGTCAGCTGCGCTGGCTGGGCTCGATCCTGCACCCGGCGCGGTCCTGAACGCCGAGCGCATCGTCGGATGCTGATGCGTTGCCGGTGTTAGCGATAACACGCTATGGTGCGTCAGGCGAGGTGCAGGGCACACCTCCGCCACGGCCTTCCCGGTCCGTCCCCGTCAGATACTCGACGGCCGGTGACCGCCGCTAACCGCCACGACCACCAGTGCAGGCGTCCGGGTTCATGGTCGTGCCGCGCACCCCACCTCCGCGTACCGCGTCATGACGGCAGCCGTACCCCCGGTGACCGCTGATGTCGCGCACCCCCCACCAGAGGATGTCCCATGCGCAGTCCAACGCTCGCGCCACCCGTCCCGCTCGCACCGACCGGCAGCGCACCGACGTCGAGGCCCCGGCGGGCTCGTCGATGGTGGACGGCCCTGGCCGCCGTCGCCGCCATGGTCGCCGCCGTGCCGATCGCGACCACTCCCGCCAGCGCGGAGTCCAACGGCGGCGTCCGCGTGATGCCGCTCGGCGACTCCATCACCGACGGATTCAACGTCCCCGGC
Organism: Micromonospora sp. NPDC047644; assembly: GCF_040704315.1. NCBI lineage: Bacteria > Bacillati > Actinomycetota > Actinomycetes > Micromonosporales > Micromonosporaceae > Micromonospora > Micromonospora sp. NPDC047644. The sequence goes on along the minus strand of NZ_JBEYSY010000002.1, from coordinate 111,336 downwards.
GGCTACCGGATCGAGTTGTGGCAGCGGTTCACGTCCGGTGGTTACCGGATCGACTTCGTCGGCTCCCAGTTCAACGGGCCCGCCAGCCTCGGCGACCACGACCACCAGGGCCACTCCGGCTGGACGATCGCCCAGATCGACGCCAACGTGGTGAACTGGTTGCGGGCCACGAATCCGCGGACCGTGCTGCTGCACATCGGCACCAACGACATGTACGGCGACACGTCCGGGGCCCCGTCCCGGCTGGCCACTCTCGTCGACCGGATCACCAACACCGCCCCGAACGCGGACGTGTTCGTCGCGACGATCGTCCCGAAGGCCGGCGCGGACAACCAGGTCCGGGGCTACAACGCCGCGATCCCCGGGATCGTGCAGAGCCGGGCCGCCGCCGGGAAACGCGTTCACCTGGTCGACATGTATAGCGCCCTGACGCTCAGCGACCTGGCCGACGGAGTGCACCCGAACGCCACCGGCTACCGCAAGATGGCCGCCGCCTGGTACGACGCTCTCCGTACGGTGCCCGGCAGCATCGGGGGCGACACGCCTCCGACCACGCCCCCACCCACCACCGAACCACCGACCACGCCCCCGCCGTCCGGTGCCTGCCGTGTCGCGTACACGGTCAACGCCTGGAACAGTGGTCTCACCGCGTCGGTCTCGGTGACCAACACGAGCAGCACGCCGCTGAACGGTTGGGCCCTGGCGTTCACACTGCCCGGTGGGCAGAGCATCACCAGCGGCTGGAACGCCAGCTACTCCCCGACCAGCGGCGCGGTGACCGCCCGAAACGTCTCCTACAACGCGACGATCGCGCCGAACGCCTCGGTCGACATCGGCTTCCAGGCGACCCACACGGGTGGCACCGGCCGGCCGGCCGCATTCACCCTCAACGGCACCGCCTGCACGCTCGCCTGACACTGTCCGTCGCGGTGCCGGGTCGCCTCGGCTCGGCACCGCGCGGACGACGGGGTTGAGCGGTTACCGTCGCGCGGCGCCGTAGAGCCGGCTCACGGTCTCGGCCACGCAGACGGGCTTGCCGCCGCCGTCGCTTTCCACGGTGACCGTCACGACCAGCTGCACACCGCCGCTGACCGGCGACACGTCGGCGATGGTCGCGGTGGCCCGCACGGCGGCGCCGACCCGCAGCGGCGCGGGGAAACGCACCCGGTTCAGCCCGTAGTTGACGCCCATCGCCACCCCCTCGACCCGGTAGAGCCCGCCCGCCAACGCCGGCAACAGCGAGAGGGTGAGGTACCCGTGGGCGATCGTCGCGCCGAACGGCCCCGCCGCGGCCCGGACCGGGTCGACATGGATCCACTGGTGGTCGTCGGTGGCGTCGGCGAACAGGTCGACGCGGCTCTGCTCGACGCGTTGCCACGGACCGGGGCCGAGGCTCTCGCCGGTCGCGGCGGCCAGCTCCTCGAACGAGGTGAAGACTCTCATGCCGGATCTCCCTACAACTGCTAGAAGGCGTTGACGCCGGTGAGCGCGCGTCCGATGAGGAGTTGCTGGATCTGGCTGGTGCCCTCGTAGAGCGTGGCCACCCGGGCGTCGCGCAGATACTTGCCGACCGGATACTCGTCGATGTAGCCGTACCCGCCGAAGACCTGGACCGCGTTGTTGGCCGCGCGGACGGCGGCCTCGCTGGCGAAGAGCTTGGCCGTCGACGCCTCGGTGGCGAACGGCTGGTCCCGGTCGATCAGGTCGGCCACCTGCCACACCAGCAGCCGGGCGGCGGCGGTGTCCACAGCGATGGCGGCGAGCAGTTGTTGGACGAGCTGATGTTCGGCGATCGGCTTGCCGAACTGGGTGCGCTGCCCGGCGTAGCCGACCGCCGCGTCGAGGCAGCCCTGCGCGATGCCGACGCACCCGGCGGCCACCGACATCCGGCCCTTGGCGAGGGTGCCCAGGGCCAGGCGGAATCCGGCGCCCTCGGCGCCGAGGCGGGCCGTGTCGGGCACCCGCACCTCGTCGAAGCCCAGCTCGCCGGTGGCCTGACCGCGCAGACCGAGCTTGCCGTGGATCTCCCGGCGGGTCAGCCCCGGGCTGTCGGTGGGCACCAGGAACGCGGTGATGCCCCGGTGCCCGGGGCCGCCGGTGCGGGCGAAGACCAGCGCGACGTCGGCGGTGGTGCCGTTGGTGATGAACATCTTCGTGCCGGTGAGCAACCAGTCGGTGCCGTCGCGGACCGCCCGGGTGCGCAGCGCGGCCGCGTCCGAGCCGCTGTCCGGCTCGGTCAGCGCGAAGCAGCCGAGTGCGGTGCCGGCACAGAGCCCGGGTAACCACTGGGCCCGTTGTTCGGCGCTGCCGTGCGCGGCGATCGACTTCGCGACCAGGCCGAGGGAGACCGAGACGATGCCGCGCACCGCCGAGTCGCCCCGGCCCAGTTCCTCCAGGACCAGGCAGTACGCGAGGTGGTCGCCGCCGGAACCGCCGTCGGCCTCGGCGATGGTCAGCCCCAGGAAGCCCAGGTCACCGAGCATGCCGACGATGGCGGGGTCGACCGATTCGCGGCGGTCCCAGGCGGCTGCGTGCGGTAGCAGCTCGCGGTCGGCGAATTCGGCGGCCAACTGGCGGACCGCCGCCTGCTCGGCGGAGAGGGTGAGGTCCATGACGCTCAAACTAGCGGTGATAGTTAAACGCGTCCAGACCGGGCCTTCACCGGTCGGAGGTCAGACCGACGTGCCGTTCGGCGGTGAACGCGCGGGCCAGCTCCGTCCGCGAACGGATGCCCAGCCGGTGGAACACGTTGCGCAGATGGTGATCGACCGTACGGGTGGAGAGGAACATCCGGGCGGCGATCTCCCGGTTGGTGGCGCCCTCGGCGACCAACTCCGCGATCCGCAGTTGTTGGCCGGTCAACAACCGCGCCGCGGGCAGGTCCGGCGGACCGATCGACTCCCCGGCCGCCCGCAGCTCCGTGGTGGCCTGCTCGGCCCAGCACTCCACCCCGAGCAGGCTGAACATCTCGCGGGCCTGGTGCAGGTGCGTCCGCGCGTCGCGAGGACGTCGACTGCGGCGTAACTCCTGACCGAAGAGCAGTTCGGTACGGGCCCGCTCGAACGTGCCGGCCTCGGTGGGGTGCAGCCGCAGCGCCGCCTGGAAGTCCCGTTCCGCGTCGGCGCCGCCCCGGGGAGCCAGCAGTGCGTGGCACCGCGCGGACAGGGCCCGGCGCAACGGGCTCGCGGTGCTGCTGGCCCACCTGTCGAACGCGGCGAGCGCGGCCGTCGCCGCCGGCCGGTGCGCGAGGTGCGCCGCCGCCTCCACCAGGTACGGCGTGGCCATCACCTGCACGAGAACCTGACCTCGGCGCGTGCCGAGCCGGGACAGCGACGCCAACCGGTCCGCCGCCTCGGCGTGCCGACCGTCCACCAGGTCGAGCACTGCCAGGGCCCACGCGGCGAGCGCGTGCGGGCGGCTGCCCGGCGTCGGAAACTCGCCGATCTCCCGGATCCGCCGCAGGCTGGTCTCCCGGTCGGCCCGGATCGCGGCGAGGACGGCGAGCATGCCCAGGTGGACGTTGGCGCAGTTGACCTGCCCGGTGGCCCGGGCGACACGCAGCCCGTCGCGGGAGCTCTCCGCCGCCGCCTCGTGTCGACCCAGCCAGTACTCGGCGACCGCCCGCAGCTCCAACGCCCGCGACAGCGTGGACAGCTCACCCCGTTCCCGGGCCAGCTCGACCGCGCGTTCGGCGAGCCGGTGGGCCGCGCCGTCCACAGCCACCAGCAATCCGGCCGCCGCGGCGCAGCTGAGCGCGGTGGGGGTCAACGCCCAACCGGTCAGCCGGTCGCCCAGCACCACGGCGCGGCGCAGCGCGGGCCCGGCCCGCTCGTGGTCGCCCCGCAGGGTCGCCGCCACCCCGGCGATCAGACAGCCCATGACCTCCAGGGCCGGCGGGTCGCCGGGGCGCCGCAACGCCAACGCCCGCCGGCCGACCTCGGCGTAGCGGTACTGGTCGCCGGTGAAGCAGACCGCCTCGCCGGCGCGTACCAGCCCGGTCAACGCCAGGGCACGGTCGGTGCCGTGCACCGCCGCGGTGGCGGCCAGCAGCGTGGCAGACGCACTCGAGGCGGTGCCGCAGCGCAGGTCAAGCTCGCCACGGAGCAGGTCGGCGCGACCCCGGACGACCGGGTCGACGCCGACCGCGCGGAGGCGGTCGAGCAGCAGCCGGGCCTCGTCGGGTTGTCCCCCGGCCCAGGCGTACCGGGCCGCGGCCAGCAGACGGGTGGCGGTCAGCCTCGGCTGGTCGCTCAGTTCGGCGGCCCACCGCAGGGCCACCGAGGCGGCGGCCCAACCGTCGGATCCGCCGACCGCCGCCTGTTCCAACTCGGCGGCGAGGGCCGGATCGGAACCCGCGGTCGCGGCGGCGAGGTGCATCGCCCGGCGCAGCCGCTGCCCGTCCGCGACCAGCACCTCGGCGAGCAGTCGGTGCGCCGCACGGCGCTCCGCCAGCGGCGCGCTGGCCGCGATCATCGCGCGCACCAGCGGCTGCGGAAAGGTGACGCCGCGTTGCTCGACGCGGACCAGGCCGGCGACCTCCGCCGGGGCGAGTGCCTCGACCTCGGCGCCGGCAGCCGCCGCGGCCCGGATCAGGGTGCCCGGCTCGCCGTCCTCATCGAGCGCGGCGAGCAGCAGCACCCGTCGGGTCTCCGGGGGCAGCCGGTCCAGCCGGGCGCGGTACGCGCGAGCCAGCGCTCCGTCCGCCGGTGGCGCGGCGGGCAGCGACTCCTCGCCCCGCCACTGCCCGGCGGTGAGGACCTCGGCGAGGTCCACCAGGGCCTGCGGGTTGCCGCCGCCGACCGTGGCCAACGCGCTCAGTGCCGACGCGGCCGGCCGGTCGGGAAGCCGCTCGACGCTGTCGCGCCCGGCCAGCCGACCGAGTCGATCGGTGAGGACGGCGCGACTCTCATGCTCGCTGAGCGCACGCAGTCGGTGGGCCGGTATCCCGTCCAGGTTGGCGGTGACGTCCGCGGTGAGCAGGACGGCGAGCGGCAAGTGCCGCACCCGGCGGGCCACGAACGCCAGCACCTGAGCGGTCTGCGGGTCACCTCGGTCGATGTCGTCCATCGTGGCGAGCAACGGCCGGTCCCGGGCGGCGGCGGTGAGCAGCCCGAGCACCGCCATCGACAGGGTCAACTGGCGCTCGGCCGGGCAGCTCTCCCCGGCGAGCGCGCGCCGCAGCAGGTGGCGCTGCTCACCGGGGAGCGCGGCGGCCCGGTCGAGCACCGGGTCGACCAGACGTTGCAGGCCGGCGTACGGCAGGGCGGCCTCCTCGGCGAGCCCGCCGCCGGCGAGCACCGTGCAGCCACCCTCGGCGTGTCGATGGGCGTAGCCGAGAAGCGCCGTCCGGCCCGATCCGGGCTCCCCGCGCACCAGCAGGGCACCGCCGGCGTTGGTCATGCCGTCGAGCAGGCTCCGGACCGCCCGGCACTCGTCGTCCCGGCCATGCAGCACGGTTAGTTGCACTCTTGATGCAGTAACCATGCCTGCCAGTGTCACCCATCGGAAACCGAATGGAAAGAGGGGGCGATATCGGGCCGGGCCGGAATCAGTCGGGCGCGACCTCGGCCAGCAGAGCGCCCACGGTCCGGGCCATCACCGCGCGGGCCTGGTCCACGCCGAGACCGAGCCCGTAGCGCAGCATCGACCAGGCCTGCCAGGTGCTCGCCGCGACCAGGGCGTTGAGCAACTGCTCCCGTCCCGCCCCGGCCTCGGCCAACTCGACGGCGAAGAGCTCCTCGACCTCGTCGCGGACCCGTTCGATGTGCTTGAGACGGTTGCGGTGCAGCTGTTCGGAGACCGGCTCACGCATCTGGGCGGCCCGCGCCGACGGCGCGATGAGCTGGAGCAGCCGAGCCCGCTGCCGGCAGTACGCGTCGACCCGCTTCGCCAACGGCAGCCCGGGTGAGATCGGCCGGTGGGCGGCGTCCTGCTGGCGGAGCACCTCCGCGCCGCTGGCCTCGAAGAGCGTCTCCATGTCCTTGAAGTTGGTCCAGAGGGTGCGCAGCGAGATGCCGGCCCGCTCGGAGATGCGCTCCCCGGTCGGGCGGAGGTCACCCTCGGAGATGAGCGCGAGGTGCGCCTCGACGATGGCGGCGCGGGTCCGCTCGGCGCGGGCGGTACGTCCGTCGACCCGGCCCGCCACATCGACTGCGTCCATCCGCCCTCGCCCCCTCACCGCCACGGCGTCCCCCGACGCACCGCCGAGTCTAGACAGCCGTTGATCAGCGGCTCCGGACGCTCCGCCGACGCCGTCATCCGGCCCGGCCGGTCAGTGAGACGCCGCCGTCGCAGACGATGGTCTGCCCGGTGATCCAACCGGCGTCGTCGGAGGCCAGGAAGGCGACCGCGCCGGCCACGTCGGACGGCAGGCCGAGGCGCCCGAGCGGGTACCGCGCGGCGACCTCGGCCTCCCGTCCGTCGTAGAGGGCGGCGGCGAAGCGGGTCTTCACCACGCCGGGAGCGACCGCGTTGACCCTGACCGTCGGCCCCAACTCCACGGCGAGGCTGGCGGTGAGGTGGTTGAGCGCGGCCTTGCTGACTCCGTAGCAGGCGATGCCGGGCGACGGACCGAGCCCGGCGATCGACGAGACATTGACGACGCAGCCGCCACGCTCGCTCAGGCCGGAGGCGAAGACCTCCTGCACCCAGCCGAGCGCGGCGACCACGTTCACGTCGAGGATCTTGCGGGCCGCGGCCAGGTCCAGCTCGACCAGCGGGCCGTGCACCGGGTTGATGCCGGTGTTGTTGACCAGCAGGTCCACCGGCCCGAACGCCGAGGTGACCGCGCGCACCGCGGCGGCCCGATGCTCAGGATCGTCGGCCCGGCCCGGCACCGCGAGGGCGTGTGCCGGACCGCCAAGGGCGGCGACCGCGTCGGCCAGCGCCTCGGGTCGGCGGGCGGTCAGGCCCACCCGGGCTCCCTCGGCGACGAGGCGTCTGGCGATGGCCAGACCGATCCCGCGACTGGCGCCGGTGACGATGGCGACCCGGCCCGCGAGTCGGCCCGAATATGCATTCACGGTGCAGATAGTAGGAGCATCGATCGGTATCGGTCAACGCCTTCGACGGTCGGCCGGTCGGCCGCGCCGGCAACACGCGCACAGCCGTCCGACCGGGCGTGGTCGGGCGGGACCACGCCCGGTCGGACGTCGGGGCTACGGGGCCTCAGGAGCCGGTCGGCACCCCGTTCGCCGGCGGCGCAGCCGGGGTGGCGGTGTACTCGTTGACCGCCCCGTCCGCCTCGTCCGTCTCGTACGCCGGCCCGAAGTAGCTCTGCACTCCCCCGCTCACCCGGCTCAACCGCTGGCCGCCGTACCCGGAGTGGTCCTTGGCGGAGAAGCGCAGCGGCACCAGCCCCGGGCCCTGGAAGCCGCCCTTCTGCACGGCGTCGAGGACCTTCTCCCGGGTGAGGTCCTTGCCGGCGGCCAGCAGCGTCTGCACGAAGAGATAGCCGACCGACATGCCGTAGACGGTGTTGCCGTCGAACGGCGCGTCCCCGTTGTGCTCCTTGTTGACCTTCATGAAGAGCTGGATCCACGGGTTGGCGGTGTCGTTCTGCATCGGCAGGTAGTTGGTGCCGACCATGCCCTCCAGCAGTGGCGCCGCGGCGCCGAGCTGCTTGGCCAGGGTCGGGTGGTCGGCGCCGACGTTGGAGACCAGCCACTGCGGCTTGAAGCCCAGCCGCGCCGCCGTGCCGACGGAGAGCGCGGTGAAGCCGGGCACCGTGGCGAGCACGACGACCTGGCACCCGGCCGCCTTGAACGCGCCGATCTGTGGCGCCACGTTGGTGTTGCTGGTGACGTACGTCTGCTTGACCGCCACGGCACCGGCGCCGAGCACCTTCTCCACGCCGGCCAGGCTGTCCCGGCCGAAGTCGTCGTCCTGACCGAGGAAGCAGACCTTCTGGCCGGCCAGGTTCACCTTCGCGTAGTTGGCCAGGATCTTGCCCTCGACCGTGTAGTCCGGGTTGAACCCGAACGTGCCCGGATACTTGTCGGGTTGGTCCCAGCTGCGGCTGCCGGAGGCGACGAAGAGGTCGGGCACCCGGTTGCTCTTGAGGAAGTCGAGCACACCGGTGTGCGTCGGCGTACCCAGACCATTGAGGATGGCGAAGACCTTGTCCTGGAGGACGAGCTGGCGCACCACCTGCTGGGTGTTCGCCGGGTTGTAACCATCGTCCATGATCTTGTAGGTGATCTTCCGGCCGTGCACACCGCCGTTGGCGTTGACGTAGTCGAAGTACGCCTTCGTCGCCGGGGCGATCTTCGAGTAGCCGGCCGAGGCCGGACCGGTCAGCGGCATGTGGGTGCCGACGACGACCTCGGTGCCGGTGACGCCCGGCACCGACGCCCCGCCGGAGCCGGGGCCGTCGTCGCCGCCACAGCCGGCCGCGGTGATGAGCAGGGCAAGGGTGCTGGCGATCGCGAGGCCGCGATGCGCTTTACGGTGCATGGGAAACACCGACCTTTCTCGGTCCGGTTCTTCGGGGAACGGTGTGTGGTGGTGGGGCGCCCGGCCGAGGCCGGACCGAGGACAGCTCAGGAACGCCGGGCCGGCCGCCTGGCCAGCAACGCCCGGCCGAGACGCGACAGCAGACCCTGCACACCGCCGGGGGCGGCGATCATGACGACGATCAGGGTGAGTCCGAAGATCGCCAGAGGAAGGTTGCCCTCCATCCGCTGCGCCACCGAGGGCGAGAGCGTGAGCGTCTCGGTCAGCGAGTGGGTGAGATCGGGCAGGGCGACCAGCAGGACCGCCCCCCAGAGCGCGCCGGTCAGTCGGCCCAGGCCACCGATCACCACGGCCATCAGCAGGAACAGCGACAGAGTCAGCGAGAACGCGCCGGGTGAGACGCTCTGCGCGAGCACCGCCAGCAGCGCGCCGCCGAGCCCGGCGGTGGCGGCGCTGACCACGAACGCGAGAACCTGGGTGCGAGCCACATGGATGCCGGCGAGGCGGGCCGCCACCTCGTCGTCGCGGACCGCCCGGAAGGTCCGCCCGTACCGGCTGCGGATCAGGTTCGCCAGCAGCAGCAACGCGAGCAGGGTGGCCGCGCCGGTGACCCAGAGCTGCCACCGCTCGTACGGGAAGTACGGGCCGAGCGACAGCGGCGGCGGCTCGACCGGCACCGACAGCCCCTGCTCGCCGTTGAACACGCCGTCGAAGGTGACCGCCAGCGCCGGCACCACCACGGCCACCGCGAGAGTGACACCGGCGAGATAGGGGCCGCGTAGCCGAGCCGCTGCCACACCGACCACCGCGCCGACCGCGACCGTGCTGACGATCGCCGCGGCCAACGACAGCGGCAACAGCCAGCCGCCGGTCAGCCCCCGGTCGGCGAACGCGGTCTGGCAGAGCGCCACCGTGTACGCCCCGGTGGCCATCAGCGCGCCGTGCCCGAGCGACAGCTGACCGTTGAGCCCGGTGAGGACGGTCAGCCCGGCGGTCGCGCACAGGTAGGCGGCCACTGTGGCGAGCTGGAAGTTGCGGAACGGCTCGACGGAGTAGCTGACCGCCACCAGTAGCAACCCGGCGGCCAGCACCACCGCGAGGTGGCGCAGCAGGGTGGAACCGCGTCGCCGGTCGACCCGTCGGCCGGCCGGGTCGTCGAGCTGCTCCCTCGGCGGCACCGCCGCCTTCGTGGCGCTCACACCCGCCTCGCCGCGACCGGGGCGAACAACCCACCGGGTCGGACCAGCAGCACCGCCAGCAGCAGGACCAGCACCGCGAGCGGGGTGAGGTCACTGCCGGCGTAGCCGCTCACGTAGGAGAGCAGCAGGCCCACCACCAGCCCACCGACCACCGCCCCCGGTGGACTGTCCAGCCCGCCGACCACCGCCGCGGTGAACGCCGAGACGAACACCAGGTCCATCGCGTGCGGGTGCAGGCCCAGCTCGGTCGGCAGGACCAGCATCGCGGCCAGCGCGCCCACCCCGGAGGCGAGCGCCCAGCCGAGGGTCAGCATCCCACCGACGTTGACCCCGAGCAGCCGGGAGACCTCCGGAGCGAAGGCCGCCGCGCGCATCCGCAACCCCACCGGGGTACGCGCGAACATCCAGGCCAGCCCACTGACCACCACGCCGATCGTGGCGAAGACGAACAGGTCGTACGGGGACAGCACGGCGACGCCGCCCACGGTGAGGGCGGACCGGCTGAACGGGGCTTCGGCGGGGCGGAACTCGCTGCCGTACACCATGCCCAGCACGGCCTGGATCAGCAGCACCAGCCCGAGCGCGACGATGACCGGGTTGAGCGGTGAGGCGTGATCGACGTGCCGCATCACCACCCGGTCCACCAGCGCACCGAGCAGCAGGCCGGCGACGATCGCGACCACGAAGCCCAGCCAGTAGGAACCGGTGGCGGTGCTGACGGTGTAGGCGACGTACGCGGCGGCCACGGCCATCGCCCCCTGGGCGAAGTTGACGACCCGCGCCGCCCGCCAGATGAGCACCAGGGCCAGCGCGAACGCGGCGTACACCGCGCCCCGGGACAGGCCGTCGACGGTGAGGAAGACGAAGCGGTCCAACAGTCCTCCCTCCGGGGGACGAGATGGTGGTCAGAAACCGAGGTAGGCGTGGCGCAGGTCGACGTCGTCGCGCAGCTTCGCCGCCGGGGCGGCGATCACCACCCGACCGAGGGACATCACGACGCCCTGGTCGGCGACGGCGAGCGCACTGCGCACGTTCTGCTCGACCAGCAGGACGGTCAGGCCGGTGCGGTCGCGCAGTTGGCGGAGCAGGGCCATGGTCCGGGCGACCACCCGGGGGGCCAGGCCGAGCGACGGCTCGTCGAGCAGCAGCAGGCGGGGTCGGCCGACCAGGGCCCGACCGAGCGCCAGCATCTGCCGCTCGCCGCCGGAGAGCTGGTGACCGAGGTGCCGGCGGCGGCGGGCCAGCGGCTCGAAGAGCTCGTAGACCTCGTCGAGGGCCCGCCCGGCGTCGGCCCGGTCGCGCCGCCACAGCCCGCCCAGCCGCAGGTTCTCGTCGACGGTCAGCTCACTGATCACGCCCCGGCCCTCCGGGACGTGCGCCATGCCGCGTCGGACGAGCTGCTCCACCGGCGTACCGCGAAGGTCCTCGCCGGCCAGCAGGACCTGGCCGGCGGCCGGGCGGATCATGCCGGAGAGCGCACGCAGGAGGGTGGTCTTGCCGGCGCCGTTGGCACCGACGACGGCGGCGATGGTGCCGGCCGGGACGGTGAGGTCGATGGCCCGCAACACGGGAGCGGCCCCGTAACCGGCGACCAACCCCCGCACGACGAGCAGATCGGTGCCGCTCATGGGGAGACCTCTTCCTCGACGGTGGCACCGAGGTACGCGTCGGTGACCGCGGGGTCGTCGCGGATCTCGTCCGGGGTGCCGGCGGCGATGACCCGGCCGAAGTCGAGCACCACGAGCTCGTCGCAGACAGCCATCACCAGGTCCATGTGGTGCTCGACCAGAAGCACGGCGCAGGGGTCGGTGTCCCGCCGGGGCAGTTGACGGACCAGCTCCGCCAGCTCGGCGATGTCGTCCGCCCCGAGGCCACCGGCCGGCTCGTCGAGCAGGAGCAGTCGGGGGCGGGCGGCGAGCGCGCGGGCCAGGGCGACCCGCTGACGTACGGCGAAGGGCAGGGTGGTCGGCGCGGCCCCGGCGTGCTCGGCGATGCCCAGCTCGTCGAGGATGGCCAGGGCGTCCGCGCGCAGCCGGCGTTCGTCGCGGTCGCTGGCGGGCAGCCCGAGCAGTGCCGGGACGAAGCCGGCACGGGCGGTGTGCGACGCGCCGGTCATCACGTTCTCCAGCACGCTCAGCCCGGCGAAGAGCCCGGTGCCCTGAAGGGTCCGGGCGATGCCGAGCCGGGTCAGCCGGTGCGGCCGTGGCCGCAGCGGGCGGCCGTCGAGGGTGAGTGACCCCGTCTCCGGTGCGACGAAGCCGCAGATCACGTTGAACAGCGTGGTCTTGCCGGCGCCGTTGGGCCCGATGACGCCCACCACCCGGTTGGGTGGCACCCGCAGGGACACGTCGTCGAGGGCGGTGAGGCCGCCGAAACGGACGCCGATGTGGTGCAGTTCCAGGCCGCGCTCCATCACCCATCCCTCTGTCGTGGCGGGTGTTTATTTACACTCGCAGTGTACGTTTCTCGGGTTGGGCGTCAAGACCTTCAATACCCCTTCACGCACGTGGACGGGGCGGCCGCCAGCGGCGACCGCCCCGTGACCGCCGTCAGGCGCTGGGACAGGTGTTGCGGTACTCCTGGATGGCCGAGCCGCTCGGGCCGGGGCAGAGGAACTGCTCGTAGCGGGTGTCGTCGTCGACGAACCGCTTCAACCAGGCCACCATCTGCCGCGCGGTCGGCGTGTTCGTGGTCTGCGGGAAGAAGTGGCTCGCCCCGTTCAGCTCCAGGTACGCCTTCTCGGCGGAGGCCGGGATGCTGTTGTAGAAGGGCACCGAGTGCGACGAGACCGGCGCGACGCTGTCGCTCTCCCCACCGATGATCAACGTGGGCACCCGCAGCTCGGACCAGCTCTTGTCCAGGTTCCACGGCGCGAGCGGCACCGCGGCCTGCAGCGACGGCCGGGACGAGGCCGCCTCCAGGCTGCCCCCGCCGCCCATGGAGTGGCCGGCCACGGCGAGTCGACTGCTGTCGATCCGGGTCCGTACCGAGCTGCGCTGGGTCAGGTAGTCCAGCGCGGCCAGCAACTGCCGGCCCCGGCTGTCCGGCTGGTCCAGCCGACTGTTGGTCTCGATGCCGATCACCACGAAACCGTGCGAGGCGATGCGGGGTCCGAGCCAGCTGATGCTGGACCAGGCCGCCGTGTAGCCGGGCGAGATGGCGATGGCGCCGAAGGTGCCCTCGCTGGTGCTGGTCGGGTAGTAGATGACGCCGCCGCCGAAGCCGGTGACACTCAGCGAGGACACGTTCTGCGACGCGGTGGCGAACGGTCCGCGACTGGCCTCCAGGATCGAGGTGGTCGGGGCGGGGCCGCGCTCGTAGGGGCCGGCGGCCTGGGCCGCGCTGGACGACCCGGCCAGGGCGCCACCGGCGGCCAGGACGGCGGCCAACGCGAGCCGGGTGGCCCGGACTGCGACGGAACGGGGACGGGTGGTGGTTGGTGAGGACACGTCGGGCACTCCCTAAAGTCGAGGGATATCGACGTGTGTCAGTTTTGGCTGCTCCGCCGATCCTGGCATCGGCGAAATCACCAGTCCCGGCGCGAAATGCCGAGATCAGTCGTGTTTCGACCCTCTGACCAGGGGTAGCAGGGCAGGCGCCGGCCCGCCCACGTGCCATGGAGAGGTTCATTCAGTGGATTCCAGCAAGCCCGCCGAGGCGGTCAAGAACGCCGTGAAGACCGCCTCAGGAAAGATCGCCGACGCCCTCACCCCCGACATCCCCGGTGCGCCGGGGAGCGCGCCACCGACCGTCGAGGAGCCGACGACGCCGCACGATCCGCTGCCGCCGAAGCCGGAACAGGGGGCACCGCAGACGCGTACCCCGACCGGCGCGGAGACCGGCGCGCCGACGACCGCGAACGGTCAGCAGGGGGCCCACCTCACGACCGCGAACGGGGCGCGGCTGCGTGACACCGACCACTCGCTCAAGGCCGGCCCGCGCGGCCCGGTGCTCCTCCAGGACCACCACCTACGCGAGAAGATCACGCACTTCGACCACGAGCGCATTCCGGAGCGTGTCGTGCACGCCCGCGGCGCCGGCGCGCACGGGGTCTTCACCGCGTACGGCACCGCCGAGGCGGTCACCCGTGCCGGCTTCCTCAAGAAGGGCCGCGAGACCGACGTCTTCGTCAGGTTCTCCACTGTGCTCGGTTCACGGGGTTCGGCCGACACGGTCCGCGACACCCGTGGCTTCGCCACGAAGTTCTACACCGACGAGGGCACCTTCGACCTGGTCGGCAACAACATGCCGGTCTTCTTCATCCAGGACGCGATCAAGTTCCCGGACATCATCCACGCCGGCAAACCGCACCCCGACCGGGAGATCCCGCAGGCGCAGAGCGCCCACGACACCTTCTGGGACTTCGTGTCGCTGCACACCGAGGCGCAGCACCACACCATCTGGAACATGTCCGACCGGGGCATCCCGCGTTCGTACCGGACGATGGAGGGCTTCGGCGTGCACACCTTCCGCCTCGTCAACGAGGCCGGGGAGACGGTGCTGGCCAAGTTCCACTGGAAGCCGAAGCTGGGCGTGCACTCGCTGACCTGGGAGGAGGCCCAGCTGCTCGGCGGCATCGACCCGGACTTCCACCGACGCGACCTCTACGACGCCATCGAGGCCGGCGCGTATCCCGAGTGGGAGCTGGGCATCCAGGTCTTCCCGGACACTCCCGAGGAGACCTTCGCCGACATCGACCTGCTCGACCCGACGAAGATCGTGCCGGAGGAACTGGCCGAGGTGCAGCCCATCGGGCGGCTGGTGCTCAACCGGACGCCGACGAACTTCTTCGCCGAGACCGAACAGGTCGCCTTCCACCTCGGTCACCTGCCCCCGGGCATCGACGTCACCAACGACCCGCTGTTGCAGGGCCGGCTCTTCTCGTACCTCGACACGCAGCTCACCCGGCTGGGCGGGCCGAACTTCACGCAGATTCCGATCAACCGCCCGCACACCGGCGTGAACGACATGCTGCGCGACGGCTTCCACCAGCACGCCGTGCACGCCGGCGTCGCACCGTACCGGCCGAACTCGCTCGACGGCGGCAACCCGTTCCCCGCCGGGGACGCCGAGCAGGCGTTCGTCGACGTGCCGGTCAGCGTGGCCGAGGCCCCGAAGGTACGTGCCAATCCGGCCTCCTTCGACGACCACTACAGCCAGGTCCGCCTGTTCTGGCTGAGCATGTCGCCGGTCGAGAGGGAGCACATCATCCGGGCGTACACCTTCGAGCTGGGCAAGTGCTACCACCAGGCGATCAAGGAGCGCCAGCTGCAGAGCCTCGCCAACATCGATCCGGTGCTGTGCGAGCAGGTCGCCACCGGCCTGGGCCTGCCGGCACCCCAGCCGACCGTCGCCCTCCCCGACGTCACGCCCAGCCCGGCGCTGTCGCAGGTCGGTCGGGAGTGGCCGAGCGACGGCCGCACGGTCGGGATCGTCGTCGACCCCGACGGCGACCTGGACGGCGTCGACGAGGTCCGCCGGGCGGTGTTCGGTGCCGGCATGGTGCCGCTGCTGATCGCCCCGCACGGCGGCCTGGTGGGTGACCTGCCGGTGCAGCGCACCTTCGCCACCGGTCGTTCGGTGGAGTTCGACGCGGTCCTGCTGGCCGGAGCGCCGGTGCCCGCACCGGATGCCCTGCCCGCCCGCGACGACAAGGCGGGCACGCCGGCCCCGGCAACCGTGGACCCGCGCGTGCTGCTGCTCGTCGAGGAGTGCTGGCGGCACGCGAAGGCGATCGGCGCCTGGGGCGCCGGCGTCACGGTGCTGGAGCAGGCCGGCGTCGCCGGCACCCCGGGCGTCGTGGCGGCGGGCTCGGCTGCCGAGGCGCTGACCGCGGTGCAGCAGTTGATGGCCGCGCACCGGGTCTGGGAACGATTCCCCGCAGCGGTCGCCTGACCCCACCACCGACGAGGGCCGTTCTCCGCACCACCGGGAGGACGGCCCTCGTCGCAGCCAACCACCGCACGGGATCCGGCTCGTTCCCGCCGGCATCGGCGCGGCGGAATCAGCCGATGTCGGCCAACCGGGGCAACACCTCGTCGCCGAGCCGCCGGGCGAACTCGACCGGGTCCCGATCCGGCGTCACCTGCACCTCGCTCACCCCGAGGGCCGCGTACTCGGACACCTCGGCGAGAAACGCGTCGGTGTCGTCCAGCGGCGCCTGGGAGGCGACCACCGTCTTCTCGATGGTGTCGTAGTCGCGGCCCTCGGCGGCGCAGTGCCCGCGCAACACGTCCAGCTTGCGGGCGATGTCGTCGACGCCGGCGCGGCCGAACAGATTGCAGGCGTCGGCGTACCGGGCCACCAGCAGCAGGGTCTTCTTCTCGCCGCCACCACCGATCATGATGGGCGGACGCGGACGGCTCAACGGCTGCGGCGAGTTGATGGTCTCGGCGAGTTGGTAATGCTGCCCGTTGAACGGGCCGTCGTCGGCACTCCACATCTGAAGGCAGACGCGCAGCGTCTCCTCCAACCGCTCGAACCGCTCGGCGACCGGGACGACCGGCACACCCAGCCCGAGCTGCTCCCGCTCGTACCAGGAGGCGCCGATGCCGAGGCGGGCCCGGCCGCCGGAGAGCACGTCGAGGGTCGTCACGGTCTTGGCCAGTAACCCCGGGTAGCGGTACATCACGCCGGTGACCAGCACGCCCAGTGTCATCCGCTGGGTCACGGCCGCGACGTAGCCGAGCGTGGTGTACGCCTCCAGCATCGGCTCCTCGGCCGCGAAGACCGCGTCCATCTGGAAGAAGTGGTCCATCACCGTGAACGACGCGACCCCGGCCTGCTCCGCGACGCTCGCCGCCTGTGCCAGGGTCGGTGCGATCGCAGCCGGGTCGGCCGGAATCGAGTAGTTCCAGTAGTGCAGCCCGAGCTTCATGTTCGGCACCTCCGCACCGAGCCTAGTGCCGTCCGACGTCGGCCGGGGCGGCTCGGAACCGCCCACGGTCGGGTCCCGCGCCGTCCATTACCGGATCATGACAATTCGGCGACCACGCGCGGATATCCGGCTGGCAGCTTTCGGTGCGTGATCCCACAGCCCACCAGGTCCCGGCCCGCCGAGCAGGAGCCCGACGCGACGCGCGTCCGGTTCCGCCACCGCCAACGGACCAGGCCCGCACCCGCCGCCGCCGGCTCACACCGAGCGCAGTGGGCGGATGCCGCGAAGGGCGTCTGCATCGTCCTCGTCGTGCTGTGGCACGTCGTCGTGAAGGACTACCTCCAGATCGAGTGGCACGTCGGCGTACCGGCGCCGGGCTTCTGGGGAACGCTGGGTGAGCAGTTCCTGCCGCTGCGGATGCCGCTGTTCTTCACCATCTCGGGCGTCTTCGCGGCGAACGCCGCCCAGCGGCCGTGGCGGGTCGTCGCCCGCAGCCGGATCGCCGGGTTCCTCTACCTGTACGCCGTCTGGCTGCTGATCCACACCGTGGTCCTCGCCGCCGCGCCGGAACTGCCGACCGACCGGGCCACCTCGGTGCTCGGCCTGCTGGAGCAGCTCACCGTCACGCCGTCCAACCTCTGGTACCTGTACGCCCTGGCGCTGTACTTCACGGTCGCCAAGGTGACCCGCCGGGCGCCCCGGGCGCTGGTCCTGGTCCCCGCCGCCGCGCTGTCCGCCGTCGCTGCCGCCGGCCTGCTGGACACCCCCGGCAATCGCGCCGGCCTCTACCAGAACCTGGTCTTCTTCCTCGCCGGGCTGTACCTGCGGCCGCAGATCCAGCAGTGGGCCGCCACCGCCAGCCACCGCCGGCTGGTGCTGACCTCGGGTGGCTACGTCCTGGCGCTCGCCGCGATGGCGGTGACCGGTGCCCAGCAGTGGTTCGGAGTATGGCCGGCGGTCTCGGTGCTGGCAGTGATCTTCGGCATAACCGCAGCTGCCCGGCTGTCGCGCTGGTCGGCGCTCAGCGAACCGCTGGCTAGGCTCGGCCGCATCACCCTGCCGATCTACGTCATTCACATGCCGGTCCTGGCCCTGCTGCACCGGCTGTTGCTCGTACCGGTTTCCGGGCTGGCTGGGTCCGCTCAGGGCCTGATCGTGCTCGGTTATCCGATTCTGCTGAGCGGGCTGGTGATCGGTCTGAGCCTGGCCGTTCACCGCGGGCTGCTGGCGGTGGGCGCGGGCTGGCTGTTCGCGCTGCCCGGCAGGCGCACGGTGGAGGCGGCCCGATGAGCGCCCTCGCCGAAGCCCTGGTCGACCTGGACGCGATCGCCAGCAACGTGCGGACGATCGCGTCGGTCGCCGGCACCGGACTGATGGCCGTGGTGAAGGCCGACGGGTTCGGCCACGGCGCGGTGCGGGTGGCCCGGGCCGCGCTGCGCGCCGGCGCCTCCTGGCTGGGAGTGACCTCGACGGCCGAGGCGCTGACCCTGCGCGAGGCGGGTGTGACAGCGCCCACGTTGAGCTGGCTGCACGGCCCGGATGACGACTTCGGTATGTTGATCAAGAGTGGCGTCGACGTCGGCGTGTCCACGACGACGCACCTGCACGCCGTCGCCGACGCGGCCCGTCTGCTCGGCGCACCGGCGATGGTGCAGCTCAAGGCGGACACCGGATTGTCCCGCAACGGGGCCGCCGGGGACGACTGGCCCGAGTTGGTCGGTTGGGCCCGCAAGTACGAACGAGAGGGTGGGATCCGGGTGCGCGGGGTGTGGTCCCACCTCGCCGACGCCGACCTTCCGGGCGCACCGGCGCTCACCCGCCAGGTGGCGATCTTCGAGGAGGCGCTGCGGACCGCGCGGTCGGCGGGCCTGGACCCTGATCTCGTCCACCTGGCCAACTCGGCGGCCGCGCTCTCCGCACCGCGGACCCGGTTCGACCTCTGCCGGATCGGGATCGCCCTCTACGGCGTGGACCCGTTCGGCGTGAGCGGCCCGGGTGAGTTCGGGCTGCACCCCGCGATGACCCTGCGGACCCGCGTGGTCAACGTCAAGCGGGTGCCGGCCGGCACGGGCGTCTCCTACGGGCCCGACCACGTGACCGGCACACCGACCACGCTGGCGCTGCTGCCGCTCGGTTACGCCGACGGGTTGCCCCGGGCCGCGGGGGGCAGCGCCTCGGTGTGGCTCGCCGGTCGGCGGTGCCCGATCGTCGGGCGCATCGCCATGGACCAGTGCGTGGTCGACGCCGGGGACCTTCCCGTGACGATCGGCGACCCGGTCGTGGTCTTCGGCCCGGCCGGGAGCGACCAGAACCCTCCGACGGTCGTCGAGTGGGCCCGCTGGGCCGACACCAACCCACACGAGATCTTGACCGGCATCGGGGCCCGGGTGGCCCGCGAGCACCTCCATGGAAGGGCACGGAACTCATGACAACCCGACTGGCAGTGCTGTACGGCGGGCAGAGCGGCGAGCACGACGTGTCCTGCCGCTCGGCGGCGAGCATCCTGGCCCACCTGGACCGTGAGCGGTACCAGGTCACCGAGGTGCTCATCGACCGCGACGGCGGGTGGCACGTCGGCGGTCGACCGACGCCCCTGCCCGCGGCGTTGCGTGTGCTGCGTGCCCAGGACGTGGTGTTCCCGGCCCTGCACGGTCCGTACGGCGAGGACGGCACCGTGTCCTCGCTGCTGGAGTGGCTCGGCGTGCCGTACGTCGGCAACGGCGTCTTCGCCAGCGCCGCTGGCATGGACAAGGGGGTCACCAAACGGCTCCTCGCGGCGGACGGTCTGCGGGTCAGCCCGGGGGTGACCCTGCGTCCCGGTGAGGCCCTGTCGGCCGAGGACCAGCGTCGGCTGGAGCTGCCCGTCTTTGTCAAGCCGGCCCGTGCGGGGTCGAGCCTCGGCGTGTTCAGGGTGGACGACTGGGCGGGAGTTCCGGCCGCGCTGGAGCAGGCCCGCCAGGTCGACCCGAAGGTGCTCGTCGAGCAGGGGGCCCGGGGGCGCGAGATCGACGTGGCCGTCCTCCAGCACCCGGACGGCCGGGTGCAGGCCGGTCCGCCGCTGGAGATCCGGGTGACCGGCGCCGGCTTCTTCGACTACGACGCGAAGTACGACGGCGGGGCGATCTTTCAGATTCCCGCCCCGCTCGACGCGGCGACCACCGAGGTGCTTCAGGACCGGGCGATCCGCGCCTTCCAGGCCCTCGACTGCCGTGGGCTGCTGCGGGTCGACTTCTTCCTGCCCACCGAGGGGTCGACCGAGCCCATCGTGAACGAGGTCAACACGTTCCCCGGCTTCACCGCCGCGTCCCAGTTCCCGCAGATCTGGCAGCAGGCTGGCATCGGCTTCGCCGCCCTGATCGACATCCTGATCGCGGGCGCGCTGGCCGACCGGGACCACGGCCACCACAGCGGGCTGCCTCGGCCGCAACGCGCGGTCGACCACCTGGTGTGAGTCGGCGTCCGATCACCCGATCGGGCACGCACGGGGACCTCGGGCGCCGTCCGACCCGACGATGGTGACGGTGGTGGCGCTGTTCGCTGCGCTGACCTGCTCCGCGGCGGCGACCGTGGTGCAGATGATCTGGTCGACCGCCTGCGCTGACAACGCCTGCACGGCGATCTCCGCCCGCACCGTGAGGTCACCGGTCCGACCGGCTGCCGCCGTCACGGTGACCGGGTCCAGGTCCACCGGAACGTCGGTGGTGAAACCCTGGGCACGTTCGTTCGCCACCGGACCGGCCGCGAGCAACGAGAGCGCGGCGGCAGGTGGCGGGGCGGTCTTGGCCGGGCGGAGGACCAGCACCAGTTCGCCCCGCGCGAGCAGGTAGAGCCAGGCACCCTGGGCGGGGCCGCTGATCGGCGGGCGACCGGTGATGACAGTGCTGGGTCGTACCCCGCAGCCCGCCGCTACCAGCGTCAGCAGCAGTCCGCTGACGAGCAGCGGGAGGCCCGTCCGTCGGCCGGTCACCGGGCGCCTCCGGTGTCGGCCGTTTCGCGGGGCAGGCGGAGGGTGAACACCGCGCCGCCGTGGGTGTCGTTGCCCGCGACGAGACTCCCCCGTCGCTCCCCGTGGCGGTGCAGGCGCGCGTTCTCCCAACTGATGGCGAGACCGAGGCCGCTGCCCTCGGAGCGGGTTCGCGCGGTGTCGGCCTTGTAGAGGCGGTCGAAGACGTGTGGCATCACCTCCGGGGCCAGTCCGGGCCCCCGGTCGGCCACCTCGATGGTGACCCAGTCCGGGTCGGCGCCGAGTCGCACCGACACCGGCTCGGCACCGTGCCGAAAGGCGTTGCCGACCAGGTTGGCGACGATGACGTCCAGTCGGCGGGGGTCGAGTCGGGCCACGATGCCGGGTGGCAACTCCGTTCGTACCCGGTCCAGCCAACCGCGGATCCGCAGGGTGGCGGTGACCGCCGCGGCCACGTCCACGTCGTCCAGGGCGAGCCGCGCGGTGCCGGAGTCGAACCTGCTGATCTCGATGAGGTCGTTGACCAGTTGGTTGAGGTTCTGTGTCTCCTGGCTGACCAGCCGGGCGGCCCGGCCCGCGTCCCCGGGAAGGTGCTCCGCCTCCTCGTCGAGCACGTCGGTGACCGCCGTCATCGCGGCCAGCGGCGTCCGGAGTTCGTGCGAGACGTCGGCCACGAAGCGGCGGGCGTCGGACTCCAACCGCCGCAGCTCGCCGACCTGCCGCTCCAGCGTGCCGGCGGTGTCGTTGAAGGTCCGTGCCACATCCGCCAGCTCGTCGGCGCCCCGGACCGTCAACCGGGTGCTCAGGTCGCCCTCACCGAGGCGGCGCGCCGCTCGGCTGAGGTCACGGACGGGTCGGAGGACTCCGCGGGCGGACAGCAGGGCCAGCAGGACGGCGAGGACCAGGGACAACCCGCCGGTCAGCCACGCCCGGCCGGCAAGCCGGTCGATGCTCTGCTGCTCGGGCACGAGATCGCGCACCGAGTAGACCTCCAGCCCGGACGGGCGGGACGTGCCGTCCGGGCGGTCGAGCGCCAACTGGGTACCGATGAGCAGCGCGGGCTCTCCGTCGAGTGAGACCCGTTGCCAGGCGATGCGACCGTCACGGACCTTCTGCCGCAGCTCCGGGCTGAGCGGGTCGGCGAGGTCGGAGCCACCCTGTGCCCGCATGTCCCGGTAGACGACCACCGCGAAGCTGTCCCGGTCGCTGAGGCGTTGGGCCAACAGTTCGAGGTCGTCCTGGGTCGGCGGCAGCTGGGCGAGCGGGTAGACCTTGGTGAGCTGGTCGGTCAACGACATCACAGCGGCGTCCTGCGCCTGCTGCAGGATGACGGTCCGAGCCTGGACGTAGCTGCCACCGGCCACCGCCACCGTCGTGGTCACGCCCAGCAGCGCGAACGCCAGGAGGAGCCGGACCCGTAGACCCGAGACCCACGTGCCGACCCGGCGCCACAGCGTCACAGCGGCCCGAACCGGTATCCGAAACCACGGACCGTCTGGATGAAGACCGGCGCGGACGAGTCGGCCTCGATCTTGGCGCGTACCCGCTGGACGCACGCGTCCACGAGTCGCGAGTCGCCGAGATACCCGTGCTCCCAGACGGCCTCCAGCAACTGCTGGCGGCTGAGCACCTGGCCCGGCGTCTGCGAGAGTTCGAGCAGCAGCCGCAGCTCCGTCGGCGCGAGGCTGACCGGCGTTCCGTCCCTGCTGACCACCAGCGCGGCCCGGTCGATGGTCAACTCACCGTGCTGTTCGAGGCCGGTCCGGTCGCCGCCGCGCCGCGAGTCACCACCGGTCCGTCGCAGTACCGCGCGGATGCGCGCCTCCAGCACCCGGGCCTGCACGGGCTTGACCACGTAGTCGTCGGCACCGGCCTCCAGGCCCGCGACCACGTCCATGTCGTCGTTGCGGGCGGTGAGCATGATGATCGGCAGGTCGCCGAGCTGCCGGATCCGGCGGCAGACCTCGAACCCGTCCATCCCGGGCAGCATGAGATCGAGGACCACGACATCGGACGGGGTCGTACGCAGCCGCTCCAACCCCTGCTCACCGGTGCCCACCGCGTGCACGGTGTGGCCCTGCCGGGTGAGCGCCAGCTCCAGTCCGTCGCGCACCGTCTGGTGGTCTTCGATCAACAGCACCTGGGACATGTCAGTAAGTATCCCATCATGAGATCTTTCGGGTTCCGGTCGTCGACGGTGGCTGTGGAGGGCTCCGTGGGGACAGCGGCACCGCGAAACCCGTCGAACGCACCAGCAACACCACCGCCCCCACCAGGACCATCGTCGACGCGGCGGCGGCCACGATGGCGATCAACAAGCCGCGCTGCACCGAGGCGGCCAGACCGGGCACGACCACCAGCGACGCCCAGACCAGCACGACCAGCCCGACCACCGCCTCGGCCAGCCTGCGCCAGAGGCTGCCGGCATCCGAACCGCCCGTCGTGTCGCGGCCGCCGGACCAGGTCGCCAATGCTGCCGCGGCCAGGCAGAAGAGGGTCACCCCCAGCAGTACGCCACCGAGCACGTCGCTGAACCGGTGCCAGCCCGCGATCATCGTGGCGGAGGCGATCACCGAGACCCCCGCCGCGCCCGGCACCGCCAGCCAGCGCCGGGCCCACCCGGGCAGGACCAGCATGAACGCCAGCAGCAGGGCGGTCGCCGCCGCGACATGGCCGCTGGGAAAGCTGTTGTGGGTGGTGGAGCTCAGGACCTCCAGATCCGGGCGGGGCAGCTCCGATTTCACCGCGCCGGCCAGCAGCACCGCGCAGAGGACGACGCCTACACCGACGACACCCGCCACCAGCCGCCGGCGCAGCACACCCACCAACAGCACCACACCGAGCAGGGCCGCGATGAGGGTCGGGCTGCCGAAGGTGGCCAGCACGGTCTTGGCCGGGCCCACCAGCACGGTCTGCTGCTCGTAGCCTCCGCCCCGCTCGGCGCGCGGCAGGAGGGCCCCGTCCAGCCACTGCCCGGGGGACGTCCGCACGAAGACGGCGCCGGTGAGGGTCAGGGCGACCAGAGCGGACAGCGCCGCCGCGAGCAGCCGAAGCCCCAGAGGCGCCGCCGCATGGGCGTGGGGCAGCGGTCGCGCCGGACCCGGCGTCGACCGCCCGACGGAGTACGACGATCCGATGGACATGGCGACCATGCTCGCCTCGGCAGGTCCGTACCCCGTCCTCGAATTGTCTTGGTTCTGTCACAACCACCCCCACCGCTTCCGGAAAGCGGATCGTCGGCGGTGGGGCCGGACGGACCTGGACGGCGCGGCGGGATTCACATGCTTACATGCAACTATGTTTTACCCGGCCGAGATCAGCCGCCACTAGGGTCAGGACGCCGATCGATGTTTCGGTCGGCGGTGCGAAAAATCCATCCGGAGTGAGTTGGGGAACCGGAAGGTGTTGGCAAATGCAGGGAACTCCAGTGGCCAGCCTGGTCATCGGCATCGCATCCTCGCCGGCCGAGCGGCGACATCTGGCCCGGCTGCTCGGCGGCAGTGACGCCTTCCTGATCGTCTCGACGGTCGACCAGGCACGAGACTTCCTCGGGGTGGTCGAGGCGCCTGCCGCCCCGGCTCCTCCGAGCACCGCAGCGCTCGCCGAGGTGACACCGAGCCCACCGCCACCGGATCTGGCCGTCGACTCCGACCGCCGGGTGCTGCGCTGGCGCGACCAGGAGATCGACCTGACCCGGTTGGAGCACGACGTCCTGCTCTGCCTGGTGCACGCGCCCGGTCAGGTCTGGACCTACGAGCGCCTGCACCTCGAGGTCTGGGGCAACCGGCACCTCGGCCGGGGCTCCGACATCCACTCGGTGGTCCGCCGGGTGCGCGGCAAGCTCGCCAGTCTCAACGCCGCGGCGACGATCCACTCGGTACGCGGCGTCGGCTTCCGGCTCGCGCCCGTCTGATCATCCCGGGCGCGGTCCGGCCCGCCCGGTCGGGGACCAGGCGGGCCGGACTTCTGCGGCTACTGCTCAGGCGTCAGCACCTGATGGGCGCCAACCCGAAGTTCTCCACCGTCGGGGTGGCGGTGTCGATCCTGGTCTGACGGGTCTGCGGCTTCCAGCCGTCCTTGGCCACGATCATCGTGAGCGGGTTGTTGCGGCGGTCCACCCAGTAGGCGTACTTGCCCTCGGCGTCGGTGGCGAAGGTGTACGACGCCGCCCACGAGTCGACCTGCACGACCGCGCCGGTCAACGGCGAGGTCGCACCCTGGCAGCTGGTGCCGGTGACCGTACCCATGAGCTTGCCCCAGGTCTTCGGCGGGTTCGCGGTCATGGTCACCGCGACCGGTGCCACCGAGTACGGGGTGTTCTCGGAGATCGCGACCGCGCCGGAGTAGGTGCCCGGCTGGTCCACGTTCGCGGTCAGACCGACGGTGACGGTGACCTTCGCACCCGGCGCGAGGGTGACCGCCGACTTGTCGATGGTCATCCAGCTGACATCGGCCGCCGACTCGGAGCATCCCTCGAAGCCCGGGAGCACCTCGCTGTCCGGGGCCGCGTTGAAGCTGCCGGACGAGCCGCCGATCTTGTAGAAGCCGCACGCCGCGCCGCCGCGGTACCGCGCGGTGTTGGAGTTCGGCAGGTTGGACCACGAACCGGCGGCCGGGTCGAAGGCGAAGCCCGCGTTGCTGATGGCCCCGCCCTGCGAGCCGCCGACGACGAGGAGCTTGCCGCTGGCGACGGCGTACGAGCTGGCCCAGTTGTCGGCCGGCGCGTCGGCGACGGCGGTCCAGGTGTTGGCACCCGGGTCGAAGGCGTAGCTGGACTTCTGCGCGGCGGATCCGTCGTTGCCGCCGGTGCAGTAGAGGACGCCGTCGATCCCGCCGCAGGAGGCGAAGGCCACCGACTTCGGGTAGTTGGCCATCGGCTCCCACTTGTCACCGGTCGGGTCGTACCGGACGACGCTGTTCGACATCGGCAGACAGGCCGCCGTCGTGCAGCCACCGACCGCGTACAGCTTGCCGTCGACGACGGCCTGACCGGCCGCGGCCCGCGGAGCCGGGTTGTCGGCCAGTTCCGTCCAGGTGTTGGCCCCCGGGTCGTACGACCAGGTGGCGGAGTCCGGGCCGGAGTCGCCCCAGCCACCGCTGACGATGATCTTGCCGTTCACCACGCCCGCGGTCACCGCGTTACGCGCGCCGGGAAGGTCGGCGATCGCCGTCCAGGTCTGCGCGGCCGGGTCGTAGGCGTAGTTCTTGGTGGTGGAGGCCTCACCGTCGCCACCACCGATCGAGTACACCTTGCCGTCCAGGTTCACCACCCGGTTGTCCATGATCGTGGCCGGGTAGTTGGCGATGTCGGTCCACGGCGCCGCCTGCGGGCCGGCCGCCGGGGCGGCCGCCTTGGCCTCCTTGCCGGACGCCTTGGCGGCGAACGACGTCGGTACGGTCAGCCGCTGCTCCGGCGCGCCGCTGGAGCCGAGCGCCTGCTGGCGGGTGACCCTGGACCCGTCCGCCCGCAGCAACTCGAATCCGTTGTCCCGCTCACCGAACTTGACCTCGACCGGCGCGCCGCCGGTGTTCGTCACGGTGAACGACTTGCTGGTCTTGCCGTTGGGCATCTGGAGCGTCGCGCTCAGCTGCGTGGGCGCCACCGACAGCCGGCCGGCCGCGAGCTGGAAGTTCGCGGTGGTCGCCCAGTCGGCCTCGACGTCGACGGTCTTGGTCTGGCTGACGTAGTTGCCGGCGGTCGCCGTGAACGGGTGCTCGCCGGTCAGCGACGAGTAGATCCAGTAGAAGCCGTCGGCCAACCCCGGGTCGTCCGGGGTCGCCACCGTGACGGCCTTCTCGGCGGGCCGGTCCTTGCTGGTGACGGTCGCGCCGTTGACGTAGCTGTCGTCGTTCTTGTCGCGGACGTTGCCGACGACCAGACCGCCGTCGACCGGCACGCAGAGGACCTGGCTGCCGATCAGGACGTTGTCGACCTCCCACCACCAGTCGTACGAGGCGTCGTAGTAGTGGAAGCGCACCTGCACCTGCGCCTTACCGGCCGCCTGCGGGATCGGGATCTCGGTCAGCTTCGGTCCCCGGACATCCGTCTCCTGCCGGAGCACGTTGGTCCAGGTGGCCCCGCCGTCGATGCTGATGTCCACGTCGGCGGTGTCGTCGTTGAGCTGGTTGAAGTCCTGGTTGAACCGGATGACCGGGGCCGTGACGCCGGTCAGGTCGACCACCGGGCTGACCAGCGAGGTGTCCTGGCTGGTGCCCGCCCCGTACGCGTCGCTGTCGATCATCGCGAAGTTGCCGCTGCCGCCGGTCAGGTTGCCCCGGTCGCCGTCGTCGGTGAACTTCCAGACCTGACCGCTGGTCGCGTTGTCGACGACGGTCCAGCCGGCCGGCGTGGTCGTGGCGTCGAAGGTCTCGTACTCACCGTCGGAGCCGAACGTGTACCCGGGGGCGGTGGTGCAGGCGTTGCTGTCCACCGGCACGGCGACGTTGGCGGTGACGTTGCCCGAGCCGACCACGACCTGCTTGGTGACGGTCTGGTAGCCCGGGTACTGCGGCTCGTACGTCAGGGTGTACGTCTGCCCGGCCGGCAGCTTGATGCTGTAGCGGCCGTTCGACGGGGTGGTGTGGTCGTAGACGCCGGACACCCCGGTCACGGTGACCTTGGCGTACAACGGCCAGCCGTGGCCGGAGCCGTCGGTGACCGCTCCGGTGATGTTGACGCTCGGCACCGCCGTGAGGGCGACGTCGAGCGTCGTGGTCGCGCCCTTGGCGACCGTCGCCGTCCTGGTGGTGCTGCCGTACCCGAACGCCGCGACGGCGACCTGGTAGTCGCCGGTGGGAAGCTGGGTGGAGAACGTGCCGTCGGCGCCGGTGGTCAGCTCACGCTCGGACGCCCCGGTGAGCGTCAGCGTCGCGCCGGCGATCGGGGCGCCGGAGGTCGCGTCGGTGACCGTGCCGGCCAGCGTGCCGATGTCGCCGGTCGGGGCGGCGTTGAGCAACGCGAGGGCGTCCAGTCGGCCTTCGCCGTAGACGTTGTTGTCGGCGGCGGTGCCACCACACTGGTCGTCGGCCTTGTCGATCGCGGCGCCGTTGAGCAGCGCGCGGGTCGCGTTGACGTCGCCGACCAGCGACGGTGCCGCCGAGTACAGCAGCGCGATCGCGCCCGCGAGGTGCGGCGCGGCCATCGAGGTGCCGCTGATGCTGCCGTAGGCGCTGCCCGGGATGCTCGACCGGACGTTCACGCCCGGCGCGGAGATATTGGGCTTGATCTCGCCGTTCTGACCGACGCCGCGGGCGGAGAAGCCGGCGACGTTGTTGTTCACGTCGTACGCGCCGGTCGAGTAGTTGCTGGCGAGGCTGCCGGGCGAGCCACTGCTCTGGCAGGCCGGCCCGCTGTTGCCGTTGGACCAGGTGCTGAAGATCCCGGAGGCGGCCCAGGCGTCCGTCACGTCCTCCATGAACGGCTCGTTGGACGGGTCCCGGGTGCCCCACGAGTTGTTGATGATGTTCGGGCGCTTGCTCGCGTCCGCGTTCTGACCGTTGAGGTCCAGCGGTTCGAGCATCCACTGACCGGAATTGATCAGAGCGGCGTCACTGGGGCAGCAACCGTTCGCCGCGATCCACTTGACCCCGGGGGCGACACCGATCTGGTTCGCGCCGTCGGAGCCGGCCATGGTCCCCATGGTGTGCGTGCCGTGGCCGTCGCCGTCACAGGGAGCGGTGGCGCAGGCCCCGGTCGCGTTGGCGGCGTTGAACCAGTTGTAGTTGTGGTCGAACGTCCCGTCGCCGTTGTTGCCGCGGTAGGAGTTCACCAGCGCCGGGTGGTTGAACTGCACCCCGGTGTCGATGTTCGCGACGGTGATGCCCTCGCCCTTGACGCCGTACTGGGACCAGACGTCGTCGGCGTTGATGTTGGCGATGCCCCACTCCAGGGCGTTCACGGTCTTCTCGTCGGTGCCCTTGGTCGTCTCCGGCACCTTGTACGAGACCGGGGCGTAGAGGCCCTCGACCTCCGAGTGCCCGGCGAACTTCTGGGCCATCGCCAGCGAGCCGCTGTTCACCTTGATGGCGTTGGTCGCCCAGAAGGTCTGGTACTTGGTGCCCGAGCTGTCCAGGTCGGCCCGGATCTTGCCCTGGCTCGCGGCGGCTGTCTTGCGCAGCGCGTCCGCCACCGCCGTGCCCCGCTTCGACCAGTCCTTGATGGCGCTGGCCTTGCTCAGGTCGGCCCGGTCCTTGAACCGGATCCAGAAGTCCCCTTCACTCTTGGCCTGGAGCTGCTTCGCGAGCTCCGGTCGGATCTTGTCCCCGGTCTGGGTGCCCGCCCCCATCGCACCGCCCGGCGCGGCCTGCGCGCCCGAGCTGATCGTCGCCAAGCATGTCGCGGCGAGGACCGTCGCCGCGCCGGCGCTCACCAGCGATCTGGCCGCGCGCCGCCATTGTGGACGTCTGAACATCGGTGCTGCCTCCCTCAGAACGACCCAGGGTGTAATGGGCCATGGTGGACCTCCCCCATGCACCGCGCGGGTCACGCCGGTTGCCCGAGTGGACACTATGATCGAGAAGAACGGACGATCAAGAACTTGCCGTGAGCAACTTGTCGCTAAGAGTTGCCCTGGCTGGCGGCGTGCTTGCCAATCATTGTCAGGACCATGACGACAGTTGGGCAGGGATGCCCATCGATCCCGGGCGGTGCGGTGGCCGAGGACGACGAGGCAACGGTGAACAGGGGTGATCCGGCCGGCGAGCCGTTCCCACTGCTCATCGCTGTGACCCCCTCGCCGGCCGAGCGCATCCGGCTCGCGGAGCTTCTCGACGGCATCGCACCGCTGCTGCTGGTCTCCGACCTCGACGAGCTGCGCCGGTTGATCGCCGCCCCGCAGCAGTCGGCCGCCCCATCGGAGCCGACGCCGGTCGCCGCCCTGGTGATCGACTCGGCCCGCTCCAGCGCCCGCTGCGGTGACCGTGAGATCGACCTCACCCGCCTGGAACACGACCTGCTGACCTGCCTGATCACCGAGCCGGCCCGGGTCTGGAGCTACGCCGAGCTGCACCGGTCGGTCTGGGGTGACGAGGGACGCGAACGCAAGGCGGACGTACAGTCGCTGGTCAAGCGGCTGCGCCGCAAGCTGCACGGCCTGGGCACCAAAGCCACCATCGATGTGGTGCGCGGTGTGGGGCTACGGCTGACCGATCACCAGCAGGCACGGGTCGAACGGGCCTGACAGCGACGTCGCATGAACTGATCTAACCCTGGGTACGTCACGAAGATCAGCATCGACACAGGCGACGAAGAGCGCTGGCAAGGAGAGTCAGGATGGCATTCCCCAATCCCTCGACCGTGTCCATCGGGCTGAAGAAGGCCGCGCACGTCGGGATCGCGGTGAGTGACCTCGACCGCTCGGTCGCGTTCTACCAGGCCCTGCTCGGCGCGGAGCCGGTCGTTCGGGACGAGAGCATGCACGGCGCCGGCTTCGCACAGTCGCAGGGCTTGCCGACGACGAAGCTGCGGTACGCCACGTTCAACCTCGACAACCTCGGGATCGACCTGATCCAGTTCCAGGAGCCGGTGGGCGACGCCGCCCAGGTGGCGGCCAACCGGCCCGGCTCGATGCACCTGTGCTTCCACGTGGACGACGTGCGCGCGGTCTACGAC
The DNA here is from genome assembly GCF_040704315.1 of Micromonospora sp. NPDC047644. Taxonomy (NCBI): domain Bacteria; kingdom Bacillati; phylum Actinomycetota; class Actinomycetes; order Micromonosporales; family Micromonosporaceae; genus Micromonospora; species Micromonospora sp. NPDC047644. Next base: position 81,232 of record NZ_JBEYSY010000002.1, on the reverse strand, counting down.
CGGATGCGCGGGGCCGGGTTCGAGTTCCTCGGGCAGCCGTACACGTTCGCGTCCGGTGAGGTGGAGCCGCCGGCGGCGGTCGGCACCGAGGTCGCGTACTTCAACGACCCGGACGGGACGAACCTGGAGATCATCGCGCCGAAGGGTGGCTTCGCCCGCAGCGAGTGAGCCCGCCCCCAGCTGGGCGATCCGCTCTGGCCGCCGGTGACCGACCCGACAGCGCCCGAGCTCACGGAGGAGTGAGTGGAGACAGACGTTGCCATCATCGGCGCCGGCTTCGGCGGCCTGGGTGCCGCCATCCGCCTGCAGCGGGCCGGGTTCACCGACTTTCTCGTCTTCGACCGGGGTGAGGACGTCGGCGGCACCTGGCGTGACAACACCTACCCGGGCTGCGCCTGCGATGTCCCCTCGCACCTCTACTCGTTCTCCTTCGCCCCCAACCCCGGCTGGTCGAACACGTTCTCCAGTCAGCCGGAGATCTGGGACTACCTGCGCGACTGCGTCGACCGCTTCGGCATCCGCCCGAGGTTGCGGTTGCGCCACGAGGTACGGGACGCCAGGTGGGACGACCAACGCCAACGCTGGCTGTTGCGCACCTCGGGCGGCGACCACAGCGCCCGGGTCCTGATCTGTGCCGCCGGCCCGCTCAGCGACCCGGCCATCCCCGACCTGCCCGGTATCGGGGAGTTCACCGGCACGGTGTTCCACTCCGCCCGTTGGCGGCACGACCACGACCTGACCGGTCGGCGCGTCGCGGTGATCGGCACCGGCGCCTCGGCCATCCAGTTCGTGCCACAGATCCAGCCGACGGTCGAGAGGCTGACGCTGTTCCAACGCACTCCCGCCTGGATCATGCCGAGGTTGTCGCGCCGGATCAGCGGGGTCGAGCAGGCCGCGTTCCGCACCGTGCCCGGTGCGCAGCGGGCCGCCCGGGCAGGAATCTATCTGGTCCGCGAGAGCATGGGCCTGGGCTTCCTGCGCCCGACGGTCAACCGTCTCGTCTCGCGCCGGTCCCTGCGCACGCTGCGGCGTCAGGTTCCCGATCCGATCCTGCGGGACAAGCTCACCCCCCGCTACGCGATGGGCTGCAAGCGGGTGTTGATCTCCAACGACTACTGGCCCTCGCTCACCCGCCCGAACGTCGACGTCGTCACCGACGGCATCGCCCGGATCGCGCCGGACGGTCTCGTCACCGACGACGGCGTCCACCACGGGGCGGACACGATCATCCTCGGGACCGGCTTCCACGTCACCGACTCCCCCGTCGTACGGCGCATCCACGGTCGGGGCGGGCACAGCCTGGGCGACGCGTGGACCCCCAGCATGCACGCGTACCGGGGCACGGCCATCGCCGGCTTCCCCAACCTGTTCTTCCTGCTCGGCCCGAACACCGGGCTCGGGCACACCTCGGTGGTGCTGATGATCGAGGCGCAGCTGCGTCTGGTGCTCGCGGCCCTGCGTCACATGCGGGCCGGGGGCATCCAGGCCATCGAGCCCACCGCGCAGGCGCAACGACGCTGGACCGAGCGGGTCGATGAGTTGATGGCCGGCACCGTCTGGCAGACCGGCTGTTCGAGTTGGTACCTCGACGCCACCGGCCGCAACACCACCATCTGGCCGGGGTTCGCCACCAGCTTCCGGATGAGGCTGCGCCGGTTCCGCCCGGCCGACTACCACATCACCCCGACCGGCAGCACGCCCAACGAACCGGAGCGGGAGCACGCCGATGCGGTATGACCTGGCAGGCAAGGTCGTGTTCATCACCGGCGCGGCGCGCGGCATCGGGGCGCAACTGGCCCGCGAGGCGGTCACCCGCGGGGCCCGGGTCGCCCTCGTCGGTCTGGAAGGCGAGCTGCTCGAACAGCTCAGCGCCGACCTCGACGCGCACTGGCACGAGTGTGACGTCACCGACCAGGCGGCGTTGGACGCGGCAGTGGCCTCCACGGTGGACCGCTTCGGTGGCATCGACGTCGTCGTGGCCAACGCGGGCATCGCGAACCTCGGCACCGTCGCCGTCGGACCGGTGGACGCGCTGGTCCGTACCGTCGAGGTGAACCTCTGCGGCGCGATCCGCACGGTGAGCGCGACGCTGCCGCACGTCACCGCCGCCCGCGGCCACGTCCTGATCGTCTCGTCGGCCGCCGCCTTCACGGCGATGCCCGGCATGGCGGCCTACTGCGCGTCCAAGGCGGGCGTGGAGCAGTTCGCGAACGTGCTGCGCCTGGAGACCCGCCCGCGCGGCGTCACCGTCGGCACGGCACATCCGATCTGGATCGACACCGACCTGGTCCGCGACATCCGTGACGACCTGGCGTCGTTCCGCGACACGCTGCGCCGGCTGCCGTGGCCGCTGTCCACCGTCGTACCCGTCGAGCGGTGCGTCGAGGCCCTGCTCCACGGCATCGAGCGCCGCAGGCGCAAGGTGTACGTGCCACGGTCGCTCGCCCTGGTGCAGGCGCTGCGGCCGGTGGTGCTGAGCGGCCTCTCGGACGCGTTGATCACCCGGTTCGGCGGCCGGACGATGGTCGACCAGATGGAGGACGAGGTGCGCCAGCTCGGGCGTTCGTTCGGCCGGACGTCGGTGGGCGAGCGGTGATGAGCATGCACGTCCGGCGTGCGGGCAGCGGAGCCCGCCCGACGCTGCTGGACGTGGAGCGCGCGCCGGGCGGGCCGCCTCCGTACCCCGCGTTTCGCGGTAATGACAGGTTGTGCTCTCGCTGACACGTAACGTGAGGATGCAGCCGGACGACGGCTGACGCAGGCGTGCACCGGGCCGCCACCGTGGCGGTGCCGCTCGGTCGACGACCGGGTCGGACAGCCCTGCACCGCCGCCGGCCGGTTCAGCCGCAGGAGGTGTGGACGATGCCCATGCTGTCGCTACTCGATCCTCGGCACACTGTCGCTCCCCCGGGATACAGCCGTTGGCTCATCCCGACCGCGGCACTGGCCGTGCACGTGTGCATCGGCCAGGTGTACGCGACGAGTGTCTACAAGAACTCCCTCATCGCGCACTTCGACGTCAGCCAGACGGCGATCGGGGCGATCTTCAGCATCGCCATCGTCATGCTGGGCTCGTCGGCGGCGGTCGGTGGACGGTGGGTGGAGCGCAACGGGCCGCGCCGGGCGATGTTCGTCTCGGCGTGCTTCTGGGCCGTCGGTTTCCTGGTCGGCGCGCTCGGCATCGCGACCCAGCAGCTGTGGCTGCTCTACCTCGGGTACGGCGTGATCGGCGGAATCGGGCTCGGGATCGGTTACATCTCGCCCGTCTCCACGCTGATCAAGTGGTTCCCGGACCGCCCCGGCCTCGCCACCGGGCTGGCCATCATGGGGTTCGGCGGCGGCGCCCTGGTCGCCGGCCCGCTCGCGCGCCAACTGCTCTCCCTCTACGACTCCGGCTACAACCCCGACAACCCGGCAGCCGTGGCGTCTGGCCACGCCCTCGTGGCACTCTTCGTCACGTTCGGCATCGGCTATTTCGTGATCATGATGTTCGGCCCGTTCAACGTCCGGGTTCCGGCGCCGGACTGGCGACCCGCCGGGTTCGACCCCGCGAGCGTCGCCACCCGGCCCCTCGTGACGACGGCGAGCGTGTCGGCGTCGAACGCCGTGCGCACCCGATCGTTCTGGTTGCTGTGGATCGTGCTGTTCTGCAACGTCACCGCGGGCATCGGCATCCTGGAGCAGGCAAGCCCGATGATCCAGGACTTCTTCCGGGACAACGGGACCGCCACCACGGTCTCGGTGACGGCGGCGGCCGGTTTCGTGGGGGTGCTGTCGCTGTTCAACATGGCGGGCCGCTTTGTCTGGTCCACGACGTCCGACCTCATCGGCCGCAAGCCCATCTACATGGTCTACCTCGGCGTCGGCATGGTGCTGTACCTGCTGCTCGCCGTCGCGGGCCACTCCGCGACCGCGGTCTTCGTGCTGATCGCCGCCGCGATCATCTCCTTCTACGGCGGTGGCTTCGCCACCATGCCGGCCTACCTGCGTGACCTGTTCGGCACCTTCCAGGTCGGGGCCATCCACGGCCGGATCCTCACCGCCTGGTCGGCGGCGGGCGTCGCCGGCCCGCTGATCGTCAACGGGATCCTCGACACGCAGGGCAAGCCCGGCACGCTCACCGCGGCGGCGTACCGGCCGGCGCTGTTCACCATGGTCGGCATCCTCGCCATCGGGTTCATCGCGAATCTGCTCGTGCGTTCCGTGCCCGAACGGTTCCACGAACCGAACCGAGGACCGGCCTCGCCCGTGGCGAAGGCCACCGTCACCGAGCCGGTCGCGCTCGGGCGCGACAGTCAACCGCCCGCCCCGCCGCGCGTCGGTAACCAGACCGGGCGGCTCTGGTTGTCGTGGCTGCTGGTCGCGGTGCTCCTCGGGTACGGCATCATCCAGACCGCGATCACCGCCGCGAAGCTGTTCACCGGCTGACGCGGGCAGCCCAGTCGCGGGCCTCTTGCACGCCGAATAAGGCGCCCCTCGGCAGGGGGCGCCTTACCGTCGCGCCGATCCGCTCAGGGCCGGGTCGCCGACCGCTTCTCATCGAGCCGCTCCCGTTGTGGCACGACCGTGTACTTCGGATCGCGGGCCGACACCCGTCCCGCCTCGAAGACGCCGAACCGGGTGGCCACCGACGATGCCACGAGGGCGGCGCCGGAGATCGCCGCCAGCACCCGGCTGCGTCGGCTGAACAGCGCGGCGACGGTGCCCACGCCGAGCAGCACGTCACCCGCACGGACCAGCCGACCGCTGCGACCCTGCCGGTAGGGCTCACCGGTCAGGCCCAACCGCTCCATCCGGCGACCGCCCAGGTACTTGATGGTCGCCGCGACGACGGCGAGTCGCCGCAGCGGAGCGCTCTGGGTGGCGGGTGCCGCGATGAGGCCGACCCCGGTGGCGGCGGCGAGCGCGCTGCCGCCGAAGACGATCGGCAGATAGGGGTACGCCTCGTGCCAGGCAGGTACGGCGGTGTCGGCCAGCAGCACCCCGGTGTAGGTGGCCAGCGCCGGGGCGGTGGCAGCCGCGGCCAACCCGGCGATGTCGCCGACGGGTGGCGCCAGCCGGCGGGCCAGGCCGAGAACACCGTGCGCGGGGAGCCGCGGCGCGAGCTCGGCGACCGCGGCCACACCGGCGGCCGGGCCGAACGCGGCGAGGATCCAGGTGCCGACCGACATCGGTGAGGTCACCTTGACCACTCGGAGCATGTGGTGGAACCGGGTCGGCCGGCCGAGGTCGTGCACCAGCAGGTACGTACTGGCGGCGATACCGCCGAGGGCCGTCCAACGGCCGATCACGCGCAGCCCCGGTCGTCCGGTCAGTTGGGCGGCCCCGCCGATCAGCGCGCCTCCGGCGGCGAGACCTCCGGTGAACAGGTAACCGGCGATGTCGTACTTCCACACCGGCGGCTTCAACACCGGCCGGCCGTAGTAGGAGGCGAAGTCGGCCGGCGGCACCGTGAGCTGCTCACCACCGCGGGTCATGACCGCCTCCCCAGGAACGCGACGACGGTGGCGGCGGCCATCGCCAGGGCGGCCACACCGGCGTGACGCCACATGGCCGGCAGGTCGCGGGTGGTCACGATCGGGTCGGGCGGCAACCCGTACACCTCTGGCTCGTCCAACAGGAGGAAAAACGCCCCGTCACCACCGACCCCGTCGTTCGGGTCGTGCCCGTACAACCGGGCCTCCGGCACGCCCCGCTCATGCAGCTTCGCCACCCGCGCGGCGGCCCGCTCCCGCAACTCGTCCAGGGCGCCGTACTGGATCGACTCCGTCGGACACGCCTGCGCACACGCGGGGGTCATGCCCGCGCCCAACCGGTCGTAGCACAGCGTGCACTTCCACGCCCGGCCATCGTCCTTGCGTTGATCGATGACGCCGTACGGGCAGGCGGAGATGCAGTAACCGCAGCCGTTGCAGATGTCCTCCTGCACCACCACAGTGCCGAACTCCGTCCGGAACAGGGAACCTGTCGGGCAGACGTCCAGGCAGGCCGCGTGGGTGCAGTGCTTGCACACGTCCGACATCATCAACCAGCGAAAATCCGTCCGCCCCTGCGCGCCCGAGCCCCTCCCCGGCGGCTGCGCGCCCGGCATCCCCAGGAACTCCGGCCCGCCCGACATGCGGGCCGCCGCACCGGGCGAGCCGGTGGACAGGCCGGGGTCCGTTCCGGTGTCGGTGCCGGTACGCGCGCCGGCCGCCGCCGTCACCGGGCTGATCGCCGGCCCGTCCGGGTCCCCCGCGAACGCCGGAGTCGCCCAGCCGGCCGGCCGGGGCTGCTCCACGAACGCGACGTGCCGCCACGAGTTCGCTGTCAACGCGCCGGTGTTGTCGTACGACATGCCGAGCAGGTCCAGGCCGCTCTCGGGGACGCCGTTCCACTCCTTGCAGGCCACCTCGCACGCTTTGCAGCCGATGCAGACGCTGGTGTCGGTGAAGAACCCCATTCGCGGCGGCGGGTTGTCGTAGCCGGCGTCCGGTGCGGGGTCCAGCGGCCCGTACAGGGCGTTGGCGTGAGGCATGGGTCAGACCTCCTGGTCCGGGCCGCTGTCGGCGGAGTCGGTCGTGACCTGCGGTGGATAGTGCGGGTTCAGGTCGCCGGACCGCCGCCGGTAGTCGACGACGAGGTCCTGCAGCTCCCGGCCCCTGGGTCGGCGGCCGGGCCGCACGTCGCAGGTGCCGACCTTGCTCTCCTGGATCAGCACGTTCGGGTCCAGGCTGATGCCGAACAGGTCGTTGGCCGAGTCGCCGGTGACCAGACCCTCGAAACCGAAGTGGTACGGCAACCACACCTGGTGGATGATCCGACCATCCACCCGCAACGGGGTGAGCCGATCAGTCACCAGCACCCGCGCCTCGATCGCCGCACGGGCGGTGACCAGGTGCGCCCAATCCAGGTGGGTGAGACCACGTTCGGCCGCCAACTCCGGCGACACCTCGACGAACATCTCGGGTTGCAGCTCCGCCAGGGGCGAGACCATCCGGCTCATCGCACCGGCGGTGTGGTGCTCGGTGAGCCGGCTGACCGTGAACACGTACGGGAACACCTGGCTGTGCGGTTCCGGCGGGCTCGGGTTGAGCGTGTTGATCGGGTGGGTGTAGACCTTGCGGGTCGGGTTGGCCTGCTGTCGGTAGAGCGGGTTGCGCACCGGCGACTCGACCGGCTCGTAGTGGGTGGGCATCGGCCCGTCGAGCACACCGGTCGGGGCGTACAACCAGCCTTTGCCGTCGCCCTGGAGGATGAACGGGTCGTCGCCGGCGATGCCCGCCACGCCCGAGGCGTCGTGCGCCGGTCGGTAGGACGGCGGTTTGGTCTTCTCGAAGTCCGGTACGTCGTAGCCGGTCCACTCGCTCTTGTCCGCGTCCCACCAGACGTAGCGCTTGCGCTCGGACCACGGGTTGCCGTCCGGGTCGGCGGAGGCGCGGTTGTAGAGGATGCGTCGGTTCGCCGGCCACGCCCAACCCCACTCGGGTGCCACCAGGGACTGCTCCGAGCCGGGTTTGCGGCGGGCCGCCTGGTTGACGCCGTCGGCGTACACCCCGGTGTAGATCCAGCAACCGCCGACGGTGGAGCCGTCGTCCTTCATCTCGGTGAACGACGCCAGCGGGCGGCCGGTGGCCACGTCGTACCCGTTGATCTCGCGCAGCACCGCCTCGGCGCTGGGCTCCGCGTACGGGCCGTGCGTGGGGTAGTCCCAGGCGAGGTCGAGCAGCGCCCGGTCGCGGGGCTTCGTCGACGTCGCCAGCCGTTCCCGGATGACGCGTCCGAGGTGGTAGAAGAACCAGAGTTCGGAGCGGGCGTCGCCTGGGGGTTCGACGGCCTTCTCCCGCCACTGCAACAGCCGTTGGGTCTGGGTGAAGGTGCCCTCCTTCTCGACGTGGGAGGCGGCCGGCAGGAAGAACACCTCGGTGCGGCACCGCTCGGGGGCGATCTCGCCGGTTTCGATCTCCGGCGCGTTCTTCCAGAAGGTGGCGCTCTCGATCTCGAACAGGTCGCGGACCACGAGCCAGTCGAGGTTGGCCATGCCGAGACGCTGCGCCCGGCCGTGCGCCGACCCGACCGCCGGGTTCTGCCCGAGCAGGAAGTACCCCTTGACCTTCCCGTCGATCATGTCGAGCACCTGCTGGTAGGTGCCGTGGTCGCCGGTCATCCGGGGCATGTACCCGTAGCAGTAGTCGTTCTCGGCGGTGGCCGCCTCACCCCAGTACGCCTTGAGCAGGTTGACGCCGTAGGTGCGGGCGTTGCCCCAGAAGCCCTTCTGCCCGGGGTGGGCGATGCTGTCCACCCATTTGTCCAGGGTCGGGTGGTTGGCGTGGTGGGGCATCGGCAGGTAGCCGGGCAGCAGGTTGAACAACGTCGGGATGTCCGTCGAGCCCTGGATGCTGGCGTGCCCGCGCAGGGCCATCACCCCGCCACCCGGGCGACCCATGTTGCCCAGCAGGAGCTGGATGATCGCGCCGGTGCGGATGTACTGCACACCCACACTGTGCTGCGTCCAGCCGACGGAGTAGACGAGCATGCCGGTGCGGTCCCGGCCGGAGTTCTCCGTCCACGCCTGGGCCAGTTCGAGGAACTTCTCCTGCGGGATGCCGCAGACCTTCTCCACCATCTCCGGGGTGTAGCGGGAGAAGTGCCGCTTGAGGATCTGGTAGATGCAGCGCGGGTGCTGCAACGTCTCGTCCCGTTCGGTCTCGCCGCCGACGGGTGCGCCGTGCGACTCGTGCTCCAGCCCGGCGCCGGTCTCCCGCTGGATCTCCGTGTCTCGGGTCGTCTGGTTCTGCCCGTGGCCCTCGTAGCGCCAACTGGTCTGGTCGTACGAGGCGTTCTCCTCCTGGAAGCCGGAGAAGAGGCCGTGCATGTCCTCGGTGTCGGCGTACTCCTCGGTCACGATCGTCGCGGCGTTGGTGTAGGCGACCACGTACTCCCGGAAGTCCAGCTCGTTGTCGAGGATGTAGCGCACCACCCCACCGAGCAACGCGATGTCGGTGCCCGCCCGGATCGGCAGGTACGCGTCAGCCAGCGCGCTGGTGCGGGTGAATCGCGGGTCGACGTGGAAGACCTTCGCGCCCCGACGCTTGGCTTCCATCACCCACTGGAAACCCACCGGGTGTGCTTCGGCCATGTTCGAACCCTGGATGACGATGACGTCGGAGTTCGACAGGTCCTGCTGGTACTGGGTGGCGCCGCCACGACCGAAGCTGGTCCCCAGACCGGGGACGGTGGAGGAGTGTCAAATACGCGCCTGGTTCTCGATCTGGAGCGCGCCCATCGCGGTGAACAACTTCTTGATGAGGTAGTTCTCCTCGTTGTCCAGCGTCGCCCCACCCAGACTGGAGATACCCAGCGTCCGGTTGAGCGGCCGGCCCTCGGCGTCGACGTCCTCCCAGGTCTCGTCCCGGGCGGCCAGGACCCGATCGGCGATCATGTCCAGCGCGGTGTCGAGGTCGAGGTCCTCCCACTCGGTGCCGTACGGCCGGCGGTAGCGGACCTTGGTCTGCCGCAGCGGACTGGTCACCAGGCTCTTGCTCGCCGAACCCTTCGGGCAGAGCCGACCCCGCGAGATCGGGCTGTCCGGATCCCCCTCGATCTGGCTGACCTGACCGTCTTTGACGAACACCCGCTGACCACACCCGACGGCGCAGTACGGGCAGACCGAGCGGGCGACGCTGTCGGCGGTCTCGGTCCGAGCGGTGAGCGCGCGGGACCCGTCGGACTTCGCCGCGGCGCCCCGGCCCAGCGGGTCCGTGCCGGTGAGCTGGCGATAGACCGGCCAACCCTCGAACCAGCCGCGCGCCCCCATCGCCGCACCTTCCCGACCAATGCCGCCACATATGAACACTCTGACGGTAGTTGAGGTGCCGGCCCGGCCGCAGCGACATCACCAACAGTCATGCCTCTCCCAGCCCTTCGCTGCGGGCCGGGAGAGGCATGGAGGACGGCGTTGGTCAGTGCGGCTGCAACTGGCCGTCGTGCTGATCGCTGAAGGTCCGGTAGCGGCGCAGCTCCCAGAACAACCAGCCGATGCTGATGATCGCCAACACGACGAAGACGAGCGAACCGGAGAACGTGTCCCAGAGGGTGTGCAGGACGACGACACCCAGGAACGTGCCGATGAACCCGAAGAGCCGGGCGACGCTCGGGCTCGCCAGCAACGCCCAGAGCGCGCCGGCGGTCAGCCCGGTCCAGGCGGTGTGGCCGGCGGGCGCCGTCAGACCCCGGATGAAGAGCGTCTGTTCCACCGCGCCGATGTTGCCCTGCGAACTCAGCAGCGCGCTGAACGCGTAGCCCATCGTCTCCAGCGCGGCGAACCCCATGCCGGCGGCGATGCCGATGATCAGCCCGTCGGAGGGCACCCGGCGACGGCGCTGGGCCACCACCGTGAACAGCAGCACCACCGGGACGATCAGCTTCGCCGACTCCTCGATCAACGCGACGAACAGCATCGGCAGGGTGCCGAGGCCGCGCAGGGTGTCGTACTCCAGGGTGCCGGCGACGACGGTGCCGATCACACCGCCGAAGAACGCCGACGTCACCAGCACCGACGCCGGCACCTGCCAGCGCCCGGTCCGGGCCTGCGCGAACGTCAGGAACGTCAACGGCACCAACGTCGCCCCGAGCAGGATCAACGCCGGTACGAAGTTCGGATTCTTGGTGCTGACCAAGGTCCGCAGCACCGACAGATAAAGGATCAGCCCGATGACGAGCACCCCGACCCACGCCCACCGGCGCCAACGATCACCCATACCGCGCAGTCTGGCGGACCAAGGTTACGAAGACCAGCTCGGGCCCCGCCGTCTCGCCTGGCTCGCACCACTCCGCCCGCATCAACGGCAGATCAGCTGTTCGACACGCCGAGCGGTTCCCGGCTGAGCTGCCACCGGTCGATGCGGCGACTGCGCCCCGGAGGGGCGGTCAGGTGGGGGGAAGTGATGGGGCACGGCTGCCCGGTTGCGGTCGGCGATCCCACAGCACCAGGCCGGTGAGCAGCATCGCGACGCCCAGGCCGACCATCGCCAACCCCACCGCCGTGTGCGCGCTTCCGCTCAGGTGACCGGCCACGATCCACCCGCTGTCGATTCCGAAGGCCAGCGGCATCAGCCCCTGCGGGATCACCGGGATCCACCCGAGCGTCAGCAGCCCGAGCGCCCACGCTGTCGACGTGTTCTCCCGATACCACTGCGCGTCCCAGGTCAGCGGGAGCGCCGCCTCCGGGGGCCGGCTGCGCTGACCGGCCACGGCGAGCACCGTCGTGCCGCGCTGGGCGAGCCGCTCGTCGGCCAGCCACAAGCCACCCCACCAGGTCGCCACGCCGGACAGCAGCCCCACCACCGGTAGCAGCGGTGCCGCCGCCGGCGGACCCCAGATCATCAGGGCGAGCACCGGCCCGGCGGCCAGCAGCCCGGCAGCGGTGGCGACCAGCACGCTGACGATGTCGGTCGGGTTGTCGGCCGCAGTGGGGTGCCGCGGGTCGGCCACCGGGCGTACGCGCAGCAGCGACACCCACACCGGCACCGACGCGCCCGCGCCGAGCAGGGCCGGCAGGGTGGAGAGCGCGGCCAGCGGGTCGACTCCGGGGGCGAGGACGATGCCGACGACGGTGAGCAGCACGCCGATCGGAGTGACCAGCACCAGCCAGGCCAGGGCACGTCCCCGGACCTCGGCCCGTTCACCGCCCGGTGTGGTGAACGGCAGCCACAACGCGGTGCCGTCCAGCCCGACCAGCCCGGCCGACATCGCCGCCGCGCCGAGCACGGCGAGCGTTCCGGCCCACGGCAACAGCAGGTCCACGTCCGACAGCAGCGGCAGCCCGGCCAGCAACGCCCCGTACACCACAGCGAACGCCAGATACTGCACCCGCAGCGGATGCCGCGTCCAGGACCGCACCTCACGGCCGACGACCGCCCGCGTCGCGGCCGGCACCCACCCCGGCCACTCCCGCTGCGCCGTGGTCGCCGACGCCGCCGTGGTCCGGCGCGGCCGGAACGGCACGCCGGTGGCGATCACCCTGCGGACGAGCATGATGTACGCGGCGGCGCAGAGCGCCACGATGCCCATCAGGGCCGCCATCAGGCCCACCCCTTGCCCGGTCGGCCCGGCCACGGCGGTGACCGGCCAACCGCTCGGCACGTATTCCATGGCCCGGACCACGTCCTGCGGCGCTGCCACGAGCAGGACCGACACCCACGGGAAGACGGCCCAGAGCGAGCCGGCGACCCCCATCGCCGTGCCGGTGAAGACGCCGGTGAGCAGCGCCCCGGCCGGACCACCGGCGTGGCCGACGACCTCCAGCGCGATGGCCGAGCCGATCAGCCCGAGCAGCCAGAGCAGCACCGCGCCGCAGGCGGTGACGAGGACCGCGACGGTGCCGTACCGGGCGGCGTGCACCGGCAGCGCGGCGAGTGCCACCAGCGAGACGGCCGGGCCGACCCCGATCGCCGACGCGGCGAGCAGGCCGATCGCGGCCGGGGCCCCGCCGATCGGCTCCAACCGCAGGTGGGCCGGGCGGACCCGACCACGCCCGCCGCCGAGCAGCAGCGGCAGGACGATCCAGCCGAGAACCCACGCCCCGGCGAGCAGGCCGAGAGTGTGCTGGTCGCCGTTGAGCGCGTACCGGATCAACCAGGCGGCGGCGAGCAGGCCGACCAGGCCGGCCACCGTGGGGCCGGGATGTTCGCGCAGCGAGCGACGCAACATCGTCGCGCGCATCCGGGCCGGCACCGTCACCGCGCCGAGGGAGCCGCCCCACACTCCAGAGGCGGTTGACTGCGTGCTCATCGGGCCCCGGTCAGCCAGTCCAGACCGGCGCTGCCGGCGGCTTCGGCACCGACCAGCTCGACGAACCGGTCCTCCAGGCTGCTGCCGGCGGCGACCTCGGCGACCGACCCGGCGGCGACCACCCGGCCCTGATGGATCACGGTGACCTCGTCGCACATCTGCTCGACGAGCAGCATCGAGTGGGTGGACAGCACGCAGGTGCCGCCACCGGCCACGAACCGGCGCAGCACCCGGCGGATGGTGGCCGCGGAGACCGGGTCGACCGCCTCGAACGGTTCGTCGAGGACGAGCAGTCGCGGCGCGTGCAGCAGCGCCTGGGCGAGACCGAGCTTCTTGCGGGTGCCGGTGGAGCAGTCGGCCAACGGGGTGCCGGCGCCCTTGACCAGGCCGAGCACGTCGATGAGTTCGGCCGCCCGCTCGGCGGCCTCCGCCCGGGGCAGCCCTCGCAGCCCGGCGCTGTAGCGCAGCAGTTCGGCGCCGGTGAGGCGCTCCGGGAAGTCGAGGCCGTCGGGCAGCACGCCGGTCAGCGCGCGGGTCAGGCCGCGCTCGCGCAGCGCGTCGTGACCGAGGATCCGGATCTCCCCGGAGTCGGGAGTGACCAGGCCGACGGCCATCCCGATGGTGGTGGACTTGCCGGCGCCGTTGGGCCCGACGATGCCGTGGAAGGTGCCGGAACGCACGGTCAGATCGATGCCGTCCACCGCGCGATGCGCCGCGAAGGTCTTGACCAGGCCACGGATCTCGAGTGCCGGGGGGATCACGCGCCGAGCATAGGTGACCCTCGACGATCATGTGGTCCGTCGACCGACCGTCCACAGTGGGCGGCGCAGATCAGGTGACGTGCACCAGCCGGAACCGTTCGGTCACCACCAGGGTGTCGTCGTTCACCATGAAGTCGGGGTCGCCCAACTCGGCGCGCACCTCGGCGCTGTGCCAGAACGTCTCGTGCCCCGCACGCCACTGCGCGACCGACTCGTCGCCCTCCCCCTCGGCCAGGGCGTGCGGCAGGTCGACGTCGGCGAGCCGGACCACCCGTACGTCGGTCAGCTCGATGGCCGCGACGCGGCGGCCGGCGGAATCCACCACTGCCGACAGTTGACCCACCTCGGGCAGCGGCTCGTTCGCGCACTCGTACCCGATCAGCAGGCCCGTCGTCGAGGTCTTCGCCCCGGACAGGATCGCGCCCACCAGCTTGTCCCGCAGTGGCCCCGGAAACGCGAACTCGGCCAGCGGAAGATCGTCGAGGTCCATCCGCGGAGCGTACGCGTCAGTGGTGGATCGGGGTCGCCAGGTCGCTGAGCGGCCGCCCCGTGCCGCCCCAGGTCTCGGCGGTGATCTCGGCGGCGATCGCCACGGCGGTTTCCTCCGGCGTCCGCGCGCCCAGGTCCAGCCCGATCGGTGAGCGGAGTCGGGCCAGCGCGCTCTCCGGAATACCCGCCTCGCGCAACCGGCGGATCCGATCGTCGTGGGCACGGCGGCTGCCCATCGCGCCGATGTAACGGGCCGGTGTGGCGAGGGCGACCTGGAGCAGCGGCACGTCGAACTTGGGGTCGTGGGTCAGGACGCAGAGCACCGTGCGGTCGTCGACGGTCGTCGACTCCAGGTAGGCGTGCGGCCAGCGGACGACGAGGTCGTCGACGTCCGGGAAACGCGCACGGGTGGCGAACACCGGGCGGGCGTCGCAGACCGTCACGTGGTAGCCGAGGAACGTGCCGATCCGGGCCATCGCGGCGGCGAAGTCGATCGCGCCAAAGATGATCATCCGGGGTGGTGGCACGTAGGACTGGACGAACACGGCCACCTCGTCGCCGCGCTGCTGCCCCTGCCGCCCCAGGTGGATCGTGCCGGTGAGGCCGAGCGCGAGCATCCCGGTCGCCTGCCGGGCCGCCGCGTCGTCCAGATCGGGTGCGCCGAGGCTACCGGCGAACCGATCCGGCCAGATCACCAACTGAGCGTTCTCCACCGATGCGGTGGCGACCGGACGGCCGTCGCGGATCGCGGCGAGGACCTCGTCGACCTCGGTCATCGCCACGCTCGGTTGCACCAGGACCTCGATGGTGCCGCCGCAGGTCAGCCCGACGTCCAGCGCGTCGTCGTCGCTGACGCCGAAGGTCTGGGTGCGCGCCGCGCCGGTCTGGATCGCGGCCCGGCAGAGTTCGTAGACGGCACCCTCGACGCAGCCGCCCGAGATGCTGCCCACCACGTCGCCGTTCGCCGAGACGGCCATCGCCGCGCCAGGTTGTCGCGGGGCGGACTGCCAGGTCCGCGCGACGGTCGCGACGGCGAACGCGACTCCCTCCGCACGCCAGCCGGCCAGCCCGTCGACGATGTCACGCATGGCCGCACGATCCGCGAGCCTCGCCGACACCGTCAACGGTGACCTAAGCAACTGCTTAGGTCACCGTTGACTTTGACCCCCGCCGGGCAGAGATTCTGCCGGACCACGGAGGTGCGACATGCAGGTGCCGGCACCGTTCGAGTACGAGCGAGCCACCAGTGTGGACCATGCGATCAGCCTGCTGGAGCGGCTGGGCGGAACCGCCCGCCTGATCGCCGGCGGGCACAGCCTGTTGCCGATGATGAAGCTCCGGCTGGCGAACTTCGACTATCTGATCGACATCAACGACCTGCACGGCGAGTTGGGCTACGTCGAGGCGGGCCCCGACGAGGTCCGCATCGGTGCGTTGACCCGGCATCGGGAGCTCCTCGAATCCCCCGTTCTGGCGACGGCGTTCCCGATCTTCGCCGACGCCGAACGGGTGATCGCCGACCCGGTGGTGCGCAACCGGGGCACGCTGGGCGGCTCGCTGTGCCAGGCCGACCCGTCCGAGGACCTGTCAGCGGTCTGCACGACGCTGGACGCGCGGTGCGTGATCCGTGGCCCGGGTGGCGCGCAGCGGGTCGTGTCGATGGAGGAGTTCCACGTCGGTCCGTACGAGACGGCCGTCGCCGACGACGAGATCCTGGTCGAGATCCGGCTGCCGGTACGGCCCGGCTGTGGCAGCGCCTACGCCAAGGTCGAGCGCCGGGCCGGCGACTGGGCCGTGGTGTCGGCCGGCGCGGCGGTGTGGCTCGACGGCGGCGCGATCGTCGACGCCCGGGTCGGTCTCGCGGCGGTCGGCCCCAACACCACCGGCATCCCGGCGATCTCGGCGACGCTGCGCGGGCAGGAACCCTCGGAGAGCCTCTACGAGCAGGCCGGGGCGATCGCGGCGGACAGCTGCGACCCGGTGACCGACCAGCGCGGCAGCGCGGACTACAAGCGGCATCTGGCCGCCGAGCTGACCCGGCGGACCCTGCGCCGGGCCGTCGAACGGGCGAGGAGCTGAGCATGCAGGTCACCATGACCGTCAACGACGTCGAGGTCACCCGGGAGATCGAGGGCCGGCTGCTGCTGGTGCACTTCCTGCGCGACGTGCTGGGTCTGACCGGCACGCACTGGGGCTGCGACACGAGCAACTGCGGCACCTGCGTGGTCTGGCTCGACGGTGAGCCGGTGAAGTCGTGCACGGTGCTGGCCGCGATGGCCGGCGGGCACCAGGTGCGTACCGTCGAGGGCCTCGCCAAGGGCGCCGAGCTGGACCCGATCCAGCAGGGGTTCATGCAGTGCCACGGTCTGCAGTGCGGTTTCTGCACCCCGGGGATGATGATGACAGCGCGGGCCCTGCTCGACCGCAACCCCGACCCGAGCGAGACGGAGATCCGGGAGGCGATCTCGGGTCAGATCTGCCGGTGCACCGGTTACGCCACCATCGTGCGCTCGGTCCGCTGGGCCGCCGTGGCCGAGGCGCAGGCCGCGGCCCAGGTCACCGAGACCACCGAATCGACCGAGGCCGGGGAGATCGACAACGCCGGCCAGCCCGCGGAGGCCGTCGCATGACCACTGTGCACGAGCGCGTGGACACGTTCCACGACAACGACCAGAAGCCCGTCGGGTACGGCCGGATGCTGCGCAAGGAGGACCCGCGCTTCCTGCGGGGACGCGGCCGGTACGTCGACGACGTCCAACTGCCTGGGATGCTGCACCTCGCGATCCTCCGGTCGCCGGTGGCGCACGCCCGGATCGTCAGCATCGACACCAGTGCCGCCGAGGCGTCGCCCGGGGTGCGGGCGGTGGTGACCGGTGCGGCGCTGGCGCAGCAGAACCTGGCCTGGATGCCGACGCTCTCCAACGACGTGCAGGCCGTGCTCGCCACCGACAAGGTGCGCTTCCAGGGCCAGGAGGTGGCGTTCGTCGTCGCCGACGACCGCTACGCGGCACGTGACGCGCTGGAGCTGATCGACGTCGAGTACGACGTCCTCGACCCGGTGATCGACGCGCGCCGGGCGTTGGAGCCGGACGCGCCGCTGATCCGCGACGATCTGGACGGCAAGACGAACAACCACTGCTTCGACTGGGAGACCGGCGACGAGGCGGCCACCGAGGCGGTCTTCGCCCGCGCGGACGTCGTGGTCAGCCAGGATCTCGTCTACCCCCGGGTGCACCCGGCGCCGATGGAGACGTGTGGGGCGGTCGCCGACTACGACGCGGTCGACGGCAAGTTGCGGCTCTGGTCGACCACCCAGGCTCCGCACGCGCACCGCACCCTCTACGCCATCGTGGCGGGCCTGCCCGAGCACAAGATGCAGGTGATCGCGCCGGACATCGGCGGCGGGTTCGGCAACAAGGTGCCGATCTACCCCGGGTACGTCTGCGCGATCGTCGCCTCGATCGTGACCGGCAAGCCGGTCAAGTGGATGGAGGACCGCTCGGAGAACCTGATCAGCACCGGTTTCGCCCGCGACTACATCATGCGCGGGGAGATCGCCGCGACCCGCGACGGCAGGATCCTCGGCATCCGCACCAACGTGCTGGCCGACCACGGCGCGTTCAACGGCACCGCCGCTCCGGTGAAGTACCCGGCCGGCTTCTTCGGGGTCTTCACCGGCAGCTACGACATCGAGGCCGCGTACTGCAAGATGACAGCGGTCTACACCAACAAGGCACCGGGTGGTGTCGCGTACGCCTGCTCGTTCCGGATCACCGAGGCGGTCTACCTGGTCGAGCGGATCGTCGACTGCCTCGCCGACGAACTCGGCATGGACCCGGCCGAGCTGCGGTTGAAGAATTTCATCCAGCCGGAGCAGTTCCCGTACACGACGAAGACCGGCTGGGTGTACGACTCGGGCAACTACGAGCCGACGATGCGGCTGGCGATGGAGATGGCCGGCTACGACGAGCTGCGCCGCGAGCAGGCCGAGAAACGGGCCCGGGGCGAGCTGATGGGCATCGGCATCGCGTTCTTCACCGAGGCCGTCGGCGCCGGGCCGCGCAAGAACATGGACATTCTCGGGCTGGGCATGGCCGACGGCTGCGAGCTGCGCGTCCACCCGACCGGGAAGGCCGTGGTACGCCTCAGCGTGCAGTCGCAGGGTCAGGGCCACGAGACGACGTTCGCGCAGATCGTCGCCGAGGAGATCGGGATCCCACCGGCGGACATCGAGGTGCTGCACGGCGACACCGACAACACCCCGTTCGGCCTCGGCACGTACGGCAGCCGTTCGACGCCCGTCTCGGGCGCGGCGGCCGCCCTGGTGGCCCGGAAGGTCCGCGACAAGGCCCGGATCATCGCCTCGGGGATGCTCGAGGTGTCGGTCGCCGACCTGGAGTGGGAGAAGGGCGCGTTCCACGTCGCCGGCGACCCGGGGAGGTCCGTCACCATCCAGGAGATCGCCCTGCGCGCGCACGGCGCGGGTGACCTGCCCGAGGGCATCGAGGGTGGCCTGGAGGCGCAGATCTGCTACAACCCGTCGAACCTGACCTATCCGCACGGCGCGTACATCTGCGTGGTGGACATCGACCCGGGCACCGCGCAGGTGAAGGTCCGACGGTTCATCGCGGTCGACGACTGCGGCACCCGGATCAACCCGATGATCATCGAGGGGCAGGTGCACGGCGGCTTGACCGACGGGGTCGGTATGGCGCTGATGGAGATGATCGCGTTCGACGAGGACGGCAACTGCCTCGGCGCGTCCCTGATGGACTACCTGATCCCGACCTCCCTCGAAGTGCCCGACTGGGAGACCGGGTTCACCGTCACGCCGTCGCCGCACCACCCGATCGGCGCGAAGGGCGTGGGCGAGTCCGCCACCGTGGGGTCGCCGCCCGCGATCGTCAACGCGGTCATCGACGCCCTGAAGCCCTTCGGCGTCCGTCACGCCGACATGCCGCTGACGCCGTCACGGGTCTGGGACGCGATGCGCGGCCAGGCCCGGCCGCCGATCTGAGGAGCCGAGGATGACCACCATCGCCGAACGCGCCCGGGAGCTGACCGACACCCGGGAGCCGTTCGTCCACGCCACAGTGGTCCGCGCCCAGGATCCGACGTCGGCCCGGCCGGGCGACGACGCGGTGATCCGGTCCGACGGCTCGATCGAGGGTTTCGTGGGCGGGGTGTGCGCGGAGAGTTCGGTGCGGGCGGCAGCCCTCGACGCCCTGCGCGACGGCACCGCTCTGCTGCTGCGGGTGCTGCCGGAAGGCGCGACCCCGTTCCCGGAGACGCCGGGGGCACGGGTGGTGGTGAATCCGTGCCACTCCGGTGGGGCGATCGAGGTCTTCCTCCGGCCGATGCTGCCGGCGCCGGCGCTGCGCGTGGTCGGTGACACCCCGATCAGCGCCGCCGTGACGACCCTGGCCGCGTTCCTCGACTTCGACGTCGTCACCGCCGGCGACAGCACCGGCTGCACCGCTGTGGTGGTGGCCGGGTTGGGCAGGGGCGAGCCGGAGGCGATCCGGGCCGCGCTCGACGCCGGCGTCGGGTTCATCGCCTTGGTCGCCAGTGACAGACGCGGTGAGGCGCTGCTCGACGAGCTGGGCCTCACCGACGCCGAACGCGCCCGCGTCCACACCCCGGCCGGGCTGGAGATCGGTGCCCGTACGCCGGCGGAGATCGCCTTGGCGATCATGGGTGAGGTGGTCCGGGCCATCCGGGTGGACGGGTTGGCCCCGGCCGCCGGCCCGCCGGCCGCCCGACCGCAACAGGCCGTCGACCCGGTGTGCGGCATGACGGTGCTGGTCGGGGCAGAGACGCCGCACACGCGCGTCGACGGGCAGGACCTCTGGTTCTGCTGCGCCGGTTGCCTCGCCAGTTTCACGGCGGCGTGACAGGTGTTCCTGACCGGCGTGGTGCTCGCCGCTGGGGCGTCGGTGCGGCTCGGCGAGGCCAAACAACTGCTCCCGTACCGGGGGCGGACGCTGCTCGACGCCACCCTCGACCTGGCCCGCGGGTGCGGCTTCGACCAGTTGCTCGTCACCCTGGGCGGCGCGGCGGACGACATTCGCGACCGGGTGGACCTGACCGGCTGCCAGGTCGTGCAGAACCCGGCGTTCAGCACCGGCTGCGGGTCGTCGGTCCGCACCGCCGCTCGCGCGGTCGACCCGCGCGCCGACGCCCTCGTGCTGCTCCTCGGTGACCAGCCCGGCGTCCGCGCCGCGGACGTCCGCCGGGTCGCCGCGGCCGGCACCCCGCTGGCCGTGTGCCGGTACGCGGACGGCCTGGGTCATCCCTTCCGCTTCGGCCGTGAGGTCCTGCCCGAGCTGTACGACCTGCACGGCGACAAGGCCGTCTGGAAGCTCCTGCACTCCGGACGCCACCCGGTGACCGAGGTGACGGTCGACGGGCCGGTGCCGGTCGACGTGGACACCCGGGCCGACTACGCGCGCCTGCTGGCGGGCGAGGCATGAAGGACGCCCAGGCCGTCCGGCACCGCCTCGACGCCGTCGACTACCTGGTCGACGACGGCATGGCGATGGCCCTGTTCCTGGCCTTGCGCCTCGGTCGGCCGCTGCTGCTGGAGGGCGAGCCGGGGGTCGGCAAGACCACCGCCGCGAAGGCGTTGGCCCGCGCGCTGGAGACACCGCTGATCCGGTTGCAGTGCTACGAGGGGCTCACCGCCGGCGAGGCGCTCTACGAGTGGAACTACCAGCGGCAACTGTTGGCGATCCGGCTCGCCGAGGCGCACCACACCCGGCTCACCGACGCGGACCTGTTCAGCGCCGAGTACCTCCAGGAACGGCCGATCCTGCGGGCCGTACGCCACCGGGGGCCGGTCCCGCCGGTGCTGCTGATCGACGAGATCGACCGGGCCGACGACGAGTTCGAGGCGTTGCTGTTCGAGTTCCTCGGCGAGACCGGCATCACGATCCCCGAACTCGGCACCTTCACCGCCCGCACGCCACCGGTCGTGGTGCTCACCTCCAACCGCAGCCGGGAGTTGCACGACGCGCTGCGCCGCCGCTGCCTCTACCACTGGATCGAATACCCCGAACCGCCCCGCGCCGTGGAGATCGTCCGCCGGGCCGTACCGGGCGCGGCCGGGCCGCTGATCCAGACGGCCGTGCAGTTCGTCGGCGGCGTACGCCACCGGGAGTTGGAGAAGGCCCCCGGCATGGCGGAGACCATCGACTGGGTGGGCGCGCTGTCCGTGCTGGGCGTCACCGACCTGGCCGCCGACGGTGTCGCGCAGACGATCGGCACCATCGCCAAGACCCCCGACGACCGCGCCGTGGTCGCCGCCGCGCTCGGCGCCTACCAGGAGAGTCACCCATGAAGATCACCAACGAGTTCGCGGTCACCGTCCCGATCGACCGGGCCTGGGCGGTGCTCACCGACCTGGAAGGGCTCGCGCCGTGCCTGCCGGGCGCCCAGCTGACCGATGTCGACGGCGACGTCTACCAGGGCCGGGTGCGGGTCAAGGTCGGGCCGGTCGTCTCGGAGTTCGCGGGCACCGCCCGGTTCGTCGAGAAGGACGACGCCGCCTACCGCGGGGTGATCGACGCGAAGGGCCGGGACGCCCGCTCGGCCGGCACCGCGTCCGCGCTGGTCACCGCCCACCTGCGGCCGGACGGCGACCGGACGCTGGTCAGTGTGGACACCGATCTGAAGATCTCCGGCCGACTGGCCCAGTTCGGTAGCGGCATGATCAAGGAGGTGTCGGGCAAGCTGCTGGCCCAGTTCGTCGCGAACCTGGAGGCCAAGCTCGCCGCCGACCCGCCGGCACCACGTCCGCACGCCCACACCGTGGCGGCCACCTCCGCCGCGACGTCCGAGTCCACCCCGGCGGCGTCCGAGCCCACCACGGCGGTGTCCGAGTCCTCCACCACGGCGGTGTCCGAGTCCTCCACCACGGCGGCGTCCGAGTCCACCCCGGCGGCGTCCGCCGCGCCGATCGAGGCAACGCCGGTCGCGTCCGCCACGGCGGTCGCAACCACGCCCAGCACCGCCGCCGTGACACCCGCACCCGTCGAGCCGTCAACGGTCGACCCGTCGCCGGTCTCGTCACAGCCAGGTCCGCCGCCGGCTGCTTCGGCCGATGGGCCGTCGGGCGTCGGACCGTCGGGCGTCGGGGCGTCGGGCGTCGGGGCCTCGGGCGATGCGGTACGTGTCGCGCCGGCCGCCGAGCCGGAGGCGCTCGACCTGCTCAGCATCGCCGGTCGGTCGGTCACCAAACGCCTCGTACCGGTGGTCGTCGGTCTGGTCGCGGTCGGCGCGGTGATCGCCTGGCTGGTCGCGCGCCGGTGAGCCAGGGCGTGCTGCGCGGCGTAGACCGGGCCGCGTTCGCGGTGGCCCTCGCCGGTCGGCTGCGCCGGGCCGGGGTTCCGGCCGGGCTGACCACCGTCGACGACTTCGTCCGGGCGCTCGCCGCCAGCCCACCCGACTCGATGTCGGCGCTCTACTGGACCGCCCGGATCAGCCTGGTGCGACGGCACAGCGACGTGCCCGCGTTCGACCGGGTCTTCGCGGCGGTCTTCGCGGACCCCCCACCGTTGCCCCGACCGCAGCGGTCCGCGCCCTCGGCCGGCAGTTCCGACGACGTGTACGTCCGGGTGCCGGCCGACACCGACGACGCGGGGCCGGGCGGCGGCCTGCCCTGGGCGACACTGCCGCCGGTCGTCGCCGAGACACCGGAGGACGACACAGCGCTCCGGCTGCCCGAGCGGCGCCCGAGCGCCCACACCGGGCTCGCCGACCGTCCGTTCGACGCACTCGACGCCGCGCAGGTCACGCAACTCGGCGACGCCCTGCGCGCGGCCGTCGCCGGCTGGCCGACCCGACGCACCCGACGGCACACCGTCGGCCCGGCCGGCGCCCGGATCGCCGTGCGGGCCACCATCGCCCGGTCCCGGCGTACCGGCTGGGAGCCGATCGAGGTCGTCCGCGCCCGCCCGGTACGGCGGCCGCGGCGGGTCGTGCTGCTCTGTGACGTCAGCGAGTCGATGCGGGCGCAGGCCACCGCGTACCTGCATCTGATGCGGGCGTTCGCGGTGGTCGCCGATGCGGAGGTGTTCGCGTTCGCCACGACGCTGACCCGGCTCACCGTGGTGCTCCGGCACACCTCGGCGGCGGAGGCGGTCGCAGAGGCCAGCGCCGCCGTGACCGACCGGTACGGGGGCACCAGGATCGCCACGAACCTGCGCGCCCTGCTCACCTCCCACCACGCGGAGGCCGTACGCGGGGCGGTGGTGCTGATCGGGTCGGACGGGTGGGACAGCGATCCGCCCGCCGACCTGGCAGCGGTGATGGCCCGGCTGAGTCGCCGCGCGTACCGGATCGTCTGGTTGAATCCCCGCGCCGGCGCACCCGGCTTCGCCCCCCGCGTCGGCGGGATGGCCGCCGCGCTCCCCTACTGCGACCGGATGCTGCCGGCCGGCACCTTTCACGACCTGCTTGTCGTCGCCCGTCAGCTCCAGAGCGTCACGTGCACCGACGGCCGGAAATGGCCGACGCTGACGCCCGCACCGCGCATCATCGCCTGAATCGCCCTCGGCGTCGACGAGAAGCGCGACAGCTCCTCGGCGGCCGACATCGAACCGGGGGTGGCGAGCACCTGCGCATGCCACACCGCCTCCATCGTGGCGTGCGGCCCCAGAACCTGCCCGAGCTGGCCCTGACGGATGTCCGGCGCGACGGTGAAGGCGAGGGCCGGCGCCACCCCCCGGCCCCGCTTGGCCTCCCCCAGCGCGGCCGCGTGGCTCTGGAACAGCTGCTGCCGCTCGTCCGGTACGGCCAGCCGGCGCAGCAGCGCCGGGACCGCGCCCCACTCGGTGGCGGCCGACGGCCCGAGCAGCCAGGTCTGCTCCCGCAGCTGCCCCGGTGACGCCGCCACACCGGCCAGTGGATGCTCCGGACCGACGGCGATCACGAGCCGGTAGTTCATCACCGGCCGGCAGTCGATCGCGCCGTCGACGACCGACGGTTGCGGCCCGATCGCGATGTCCGCGGCGCGGGTCGACAGCAGCGACCCGAACGATCCCGGGTTGCGCACGCTCAACTCGACGTCGAGATCGGCGGCGCGCTTCGCGAAGAGTTCGATCAGCCCCGGCGCGGCGAACTCCGCGAACAGGCTCGACGCCGCGACCCGCAGCATCCGTCGGCCGCGCGTCGCGGCGCTGACCTCCAGGATGGTGCGGTCCTGCAGACCCAGCATCTCCGCCGCCCGACTGGCCAGCCGCAGCCCACCCGCCGTGAACTCGAGGCCCCCCGCCGTCCGGGCGAAGAGCTTGTCGCCGAACTCCCTGCGCAGTTGGGCGATGTGCAGCGACACCGCCGACTCGGACACCTGAAGCTCCGCGGCGGCCTGTTTGACCGATCCCAGCCGGACCACGGCGACGTACGCGCGCAGCTGTGTCGGGGTCATCGGCCCTCTCCCCCGCGATCGCGTGGCGCGGCTCGACGTCGAGACGAACGTCGATCATCCCGCGCTGGTCCGCGCCACCACCAGCACCCGATCAGTCGGTGGTGACCGCCTGATTGCCGGACACGCAGTACACGTCGCCGGAGTTCGCGGCGTGCGGCAGGTCGTGCAGGTGCGTCGCCAGGTCGGTCGCGGACGTCCACCGTTGGAAGGTCATCGACTTGTCGTCGCCCACCGCGACGTCGAAACCGTCGAAACCCAGCGCGGTCAGGCGATCGAGACACCGGTCGGCGACCGCACGCGCGATGGTGGTGAACTCGAACGACAGCGCGGACAGCGGGCGGCTCAGGCCGGCCAGCACCTCGTCCTCGAAGCCCTCAACGTCGATCTTGGTGAAGGTCGGCACGCCGTACGTCTCGATCAGCGCGTCGACGGTGACCACCGCCACCTCGATGTCGGTGTCCCACACCTGGCCCTCCCACCCGCCCGCCCCTTCCGCCGCGTGGACGAAATCCGGTGAGGCGGTGGACACCGTGGGGTTGGCGGAGTTGACGTGCAACCGGGTGCGCCCGGGAAGCGCGCCGCAGGCCGCGTCGACCACTGTCACCTGGTCGTCGTCGGCGTAGATCGCCCGCAGGGCGCGCAGACACAACGGCTGCGGTTCCACCGCGACGACCCGGGCACCGAGGCGACGGAAGCTGGCGATGTGATCGCCCACGTGGGAGCCGATGTCGAAGACGAGGTCCCCGCCGTCGACGAAACGGGAGTAGAAGGCGTCCATCCTCGCGTCCCGCTCGGGATCGCCGTAGTAGACGTCCAGCGACCGGTGCAGCAGGGACAGGGCCGGGTCGCTGCGCAGCGCGGCGATCCTGGTGTCGGTGCCAGCCGTCATCTGTCTGGTCCAGTCCGTGAGAGAGGTGGCCGGGTCACGGCCCGAAGGCGGTCAGGAACCGGTCCCGGAAGGCGTCCATCCGCCAGACCGGCGCCTGCGGTCCGGGCTTCAGCCCGTCCTGCCAGCCCCACCCGGAGATCCGGTCCAGCACGGCCCGGTCCCGGGTGATGAGCGAGATCGGCACGTCGTGGCTGGCGTTCTCGCCGGTGACGACCGCGGCGGGTTGGTGGTCACCGAGGACGATGAACACGAGGTCGTCGTCTCCGTAGGTCCGCACATAGGAGATGAGCGCGCCCATGGTGTACTCGATGGACTTCCGGTAGTCCGCCCGGATCTGGGCGGTGTTGCGGCGCTTGTCGTCCGACCTGCCCGCGCCGGCTCCCCGGTAGACCGAGCCGTCGCCGACGTCGTTCCAGTCGAGCAGCGGCGGGACGGGCGTCCAGGGCGCGTGACTCGACACCAGCGCCAGCTCGGTCATCACGTTGCCGTCGCGCTCCGCCTGCTCCAGGCGCTGCCAGCTGGCCAGGGTGTACTGGTCGGGCGGGGTGCCGAAGCTGAACTTCGGGCCTCGGTACGCGAGCGTCCTGGCGTCGTAGAACCGGTCGTAGCCGAAGAAGGAACCCTCCGGCCACGGCTTGGTGACGGCGGGCATCACGCCCACGGTCTGCCAGTTCGCGCGTTGGAAGGCGCGGTTGAGGGTCATCCGGTCACTGGACAGCAGGGTGCGGTGGCGCTGGTCGTTGTCGATCCACAGGCCGGAGAGCAGTGTGTCGTGCGCGAGCCAACTGCCGCCACCGAAGGTCGGCGAGGTGAGGAAGCCGCTCTGCGCGGCGAAACCCGCCGCGCCCAGCTGACTGGTGCCGCGGTCGAGGACCGCACCTACCCAGGGCGCGAACTCCGGGTCCTCGACGGCGTCCCGGCCGTAGCTCTCCACGAAGGCGACGACCACGTTCTTGCCGCGCAGCGCGGTCAGTAGCTGGTCGCCCGGGGTGTCGCCGAACGTGTCGGACTCGATCAGAGCGCCGAACGTCTCGCGGTCATCGAGGCGCAGGCGCACCTGGAAACCGTGACCGTTGGCCAGCGTGGTCGCGGAGGTGTCGGCGACCGGTACGCCCTCGACCACCCGCACGTTGAACGCGGCGCAGGCCACCCAGACGACCACCAGCGCGGCGACGACCCGGGTGGTACCGGTGCGGTGCCGGACCACCACCCCCCGCAGTCGCCGCATCGACAGCGTGACAAGCGTCGGCAGGAACACGACCACCGCCGCCAGGGCGACCGCGGCACCGATGGCGGCGGGCCGGCCGTACGACTCGCTGAGGAAGGCGAACCCCTCGTCGAGGAGCGCCCAGTCGAGCACCGGGTCGAACGCCCGGCTCAGCGACGCGGTGAATCCCAGGTCGAGCAGCTTCAACACACCGAGCAGGCCGAGAGCCACGCCGGCCAGCGTCGCGACCATCCGGCTGCCGCGAGACGGCAGGGCCAGCAGGAGGGCCACGACCAGTAGCGCCTCCAGGGGAATCCGCGCGAACGCCGCCGGGCTGAGCCGGCCGTAGTCGTACGGCACGGTGAGGACGAGCAGCACGAGCAGGGCGGCCAGCACGGTCGTCAGCCGGGCGGCGACGGAGCGTTTCGGCCGCTCCTCGACGTCGGTGCCGTCGGCGGTGCCGTCCGAGACCTCGACCTCCATCGCCCTCCGTCCCTGGTTCGGCAGCTGACGTACGCGCGTCAAGAGCGACAACCCGCGCATCCTTTCATGATCTTTGTTCGGCGCAGCATCCAGGAGGCTCAGACGCGGGCGGTCCCGCGTCGGGCGACAGCGACCGTGGGGCGGTCCGACCAGGGCAGCCCGTCCGGCCGGCTCGCGCCCAGCGCCGTCACGGCGCCCGGGGCACTGTGGCTGGCCGAGTTGCCCACGTGGACCGTCGCGGCCGGGGTGGCGTGGGTGACGGCGCGGCGGCGGTGCCGGGTCGTCCAGAGCCAGGTCACGTCCCGCCCGAACGACTCGACCAGCAGCGCCACCGACACCACCAGCACCACTGTCGTCAGCGGCGCGGGCAGCACGTCGGCCATCGCGACCGTCAACACGACACCCTGGATCGCGGCGACGACCTTGCTCCAGTAACGCGGCGGCGCGGATCCCCGCATCCACTCCAACACCCAGGTCGCGCCGCCGTAGAGGTAGCGCATCGCGCCGATCACGAGCACCCAGCCACCCACCGCGGGGGCCACGTGCAGGCAGAGCACCAGGACCAGGAAGGAGTCGATCTCCATGTCGAAGCGCGCGCCGAGCTCGCTGGTGGTTCCGGTACGACGGGCCGTGTACCCGTCGACGGCGTCCAGGGCCAACGCCACGCTGGTGAGGACGACCATCAGGGTGATCGGGGCCGACCGGCCGAACGAGTCGGCGGCCAGGGCCGTCACGCCGCCGACGAGGATCGCCCGGCTCAGGGTCACCCGGTCGGCGGGGCTGAGCGCACCCGCGCCCGAGCGGGACATCCCCCGGCTCAGCAGGGCACACAGGACCACCCCGTACGCCAGCCCCGCCACCCAGCCCGCCGCGCCCAGACCGACCGTCTCCGCCAGCAGGGCCAGCAGGCCGATCTGCACGAGCAGTCCGATGACCGGACCAGTTCGAACCGTTGACATCGTGCCTCCGCGACTCTGGTGGGTGACCCTGACCGTCATCACGGAAAATATGACCGATCGGTTCATTCTGAACGCGACGTGGCAGGGTGCCCCACAGAGACCTGCCCGTGGGCCGGCCGGTTAATCGTCCACCGTGGCTGCGGGTCGACCGCCGGGCCGTCGGTCAGGGCGTCGGCAGGGTCAGCACCTCGGCACCGTCGTCGGTGATGGCGATGGTGTGCTCGCTGTGCGCCGTCCGGCAGCCCGTCGCGCTGCGAAGGGTCCAGCCGTCGGCATCGGTGATCAGCGTGGCGGTGTCCGCCATCACCCAGGGCTCCAGCGCCAGCAGCAGCCCCGGGCGTAGCCGGTAACCGCGACCGGGGCGCCCGGTGTTGGAGACGTGCGGGTCCTGGTGCATCGTCGAGCCGACCCCGTGGCCGCCGAACTCCGTGTTGACCGAGTATCCCGCCGCCGTGAGAACCGAGCCGATCGCGTGGGAGATGTCACCGATGGGAACGCCGGGGCCGGCGGCGGCGATCCCGGCCTGCAACGCGCGCTCGGTCGCGTCGATCAGCGCGACGCTCTCCGGGGGCCGCACGTCGCCCACCACGAAGCTGACGGCCGAGTCCGCGACGACTCCGCGGTGGGAGACGGCGAGGTCGAGCGAGAGCAGGTCCCCGTCGGCGAGTGGGTAGTCGTACGGCAGCCCGTGCAGTACGGCGTCATTCACCGACGTGCAGATGTAGTGGCCGAACGGCCCACGCCCGAAGGACGGCTCATAGTCGACGTAGCAGGATTGCGCCCCGGCTTCGATGATCATGGCCTGCGCCCACCGGTCGATGTCCAGGAGGTTGGTGCCGACCACGCAGCGGCTCTTCAGCGTCTGCAGGATGCCGGCGACCAGCGCGCCGGTGTCCTTCGCTCGCAGCACGTCGGTGGGGCTCAGGATCTCGATCATGCAGCGCCTTCCTCGGACGACCAATAAGTATCCCGGCCATATTATCCCGGTACTAGAATCGGGGCATGGTCAGGTTGCCACTCACTCCCGAAGAGCTCGAACGCGGTCAGCGCCTCGGCGCGCTCCTGCGTCGGGCCCGTGGAGAGCGTTCGATGCTCCTCACCGCGCTCGACGCGGGCGTCTCGCCGGAAACCCTTCGAAAGATCGAGTCCGGCCGGATAGCCACCCCCGCCTTCCCGACCATCGCGGCGATCGCCGACGTCCTCGGCCTCTCCCTCGACGCCGTCTGGTCGGAGATCAACACCTCGGACGGCAGCGCCGAACTCCCCCGGCCGACGCGCGCCGCGCGAGAACGGTTGGCCTCCTAGCGCGCGGCGGCCGATCCTGTGGACGCCGCCACGGGGTGGGCCCGAGCCGCTTCGCTGCCTACGCCTCTGTCCGCCGGGACTCGGTAAACGCCCCGCCTTCGGGAGGGTCTGCCGTCAGGCTCCAAACGCGAATGCAGTCAGGAACCGCATGAGCCGCGGCTGTCACCGCACCGCCGGCAGAGCGCTATCTGACTATAGATAACCTAACAGTGATTCCTCCCGATCGGTATCGGGCAGACGCCCGACTGCGCAGGTCAGTGGCGGTGGCTAAGTTCGCCCGATGTCTACCAACATGATCGGTGCGGAATCCGCGGGCACCTGGACGCTCGGCGATCTGAGCGTCAATCGAATCGGATTCGGCGCGATGCGCCTGACGGGTAACGGCAGCGCGGCGAGCGACCGCGCGCTGGCCATCGGACTGCTACGCCAAGCGGTCGACCTCGGTGTGAACCACATCGACACGGCGGCGTTCTACTTCTCGCCACTGCGGTCGGCCAACGAATTGATCAACACGGCGCTGTCGCCGTACCCGGATGACCTGGTCATCACCACGAAGGTCGGACTGGGCCGCGACCCCTCGGGAGCGTGGCTGCCGCTGGCCCGTCCGGATGAGCTGCGTGGACAGGTAGAGGAGAACCTGCGCCAACTCGGCCGGGACCACCTGGATGTCGTGAACTTACGCCAGCACGGACTGGAGTCGGTGGCGGAGCACTTCGGCGCGCTGGCCGAGCTACGCGACACCGGACTCATCCGGCATCTCGGCCTGTCGAACATCCGTCCGCAACACCTCGCGCAGGCGCAGGCGATCGCTCCGGTGGTCTGCGTACAGAACACCTACGGTGTCGACACCCGACGAACGCAGGATCAGCTCGTGCGTACCTGCGGCGAGCAGGGCGTCGCATTCGTGCCGTTCTTTGCGATCGCTGGGGACCGACGTGAGGCCGGCGGCGTGGCCGCCAACACGGCGGTGGAGGCCATCGCCCGCACGCACGGCGCGACGCCCGCTCAGGTGCGGATCGCCTGGACCCTCAGCCGCGGCCCGCACCTGCTGGCCATCCCCGGGACCGGCAACCCCGATCACCTGGTCGAGAACCTGGCCGCCGGGGCTGTGGTCCTGTCGCCGGACGAGTTGGCCAGCCTCGAATAACACCCCCGGCAGGATGCAGCCCCGCCACGACCTCCACGGAAGGCCCGTCACTGTGCAGGCAGCGACAACGCCCGTTCCCATCCCTCCGCGCGACATCTCGTGGCTCGTTGCCCGAGGACTCATCCCCGATCACGGCCCTCGGCGCGTCCTGGCCTTCGCGACCTTCGTCAACATGCTCGGAAGTGGCATTTTCATGGCCACCGCCGTGCTCTTCTTCACGCGATCCGTCGGGCTTCCCCTTGCTCAGGTCGCCGTGGGGATGGGCATCGCAGCGCTCGTCGGGATGCTCGCCGGGGTTCCGGTGGGGCATCTCGCCGATCGTCGAGGCCCACGCGAGATCTATCTGCTGACCCTGCTCATCCGAGCCGCCGCCATGGCCGCTTTGGCCTTCGTGCACACGTTCTGGCCGTTCGTCATCCTGGTCTGCCTGACCCAGCTCGCGCACTCAGCCGGCGGCGCGTCTCGCGGTCCACTGGTCCGTGGCTTCGGCGGCACCAACCTTGGCCAGTATCGGGCCTATCTGCGGTCGGTCGCCAACCTTGCGGGATGTTGCGGCGCCCTCGCCGCCGGCGCCGCAGTGCAACTGGACACCCGCACGGCCTACCTGGCCCTGGTCGTCGGCAACGCGGTCAGCTTCCTGGCATGCGCCGCCATCATCACTCGGCTGCCCTCGCTGCCGCCCGTACCAGTGCCACAGCTGACCGGGCGCTGGATCGCACTGAGGGACAAGCCCTTTCTGGCAGTCACCGTGCTCGACGCCATCCTGGGAATACAGGGCCAGGTACTGGTCTTCGCGCTGCCGGTGTGGATCATCTCGCGGACCGATGCGCCACGCTGGTTCGTCGGAGTGGCCGTGCTGGTCAACACCGCGCTCGTGGCGACGCTGCAGGTCAGAGTGAGCCGGGGAGTCGACTCGAGCTCAGCGGCAGGTCGGGCGATGCGCCGCTCCGGGTTGGCGTTTCTGATCGGGATGGCCCTGATCGCCGCCACGTCGGTGATGCCCGGATGGGTCGCCGTCACAGTGATCACGCTGGGGGTCGCCTCGCACACCGTCGGCGAGCTGTGGCACGCGGCGGGCTCACTCGAGTTGCAGTTCCGGCTCGCCCCTGCGCATGCGCAGGGGCAGTACATGGGAATCTCCGGCCTTGGCACCGGCCTGGCCAACGTCGCCGCCCCTTCCATCCTGGGCCTGCTCTGCATCGCCTGGGGTGCCCCCGGCTGGCTGCTGATGGGCGGCATCTTCGTAGCGGTGGGGCTCGCCGCCCCGGCGGTCGTCCGATGGGGCGAGCGAACGCGCCCGGACTCAGCGGAGGTCATCTAGAACCAGGGACCGGGCGGCCGGGACTCAGCCGGGCGGAGGTCGACCGAGCCGACGCCGGCTGCTCGGTCCGGACCTGGGAAAGCCGCGCGAGTGGCCTCGGCCTCGTGACACGGCGAGAGCTGGTCCCGGTCTACGAACGACCGGGACCAGCGGGTGGTGCGCTCAGGAGGCGGCGATGCCCTCCATGCCGATGCCGTCGGCGAACTTCGGCAGACCCTCCACAGTGGTGACGAGGTTCAGCGATCCGTCCTCGTGCACCTTGTAGCCCTGCACGTTGCCCGCGGTGGCGTTCTGCACGTACAGGAAGCCGTCGCTGGTGGTCATGTCGATCGACCCGCCGTTGGTGTCGGCGGCGACGTTCTTGACCAGTTCGAGCTTGCCGTCGTCGTCGACCCGGTAGGAGCTGATGGTGGAGCTGCCGGCGTTGGCGACGAAGAAGTAGTCGCCGACGCGCTGGATCCAGCACGGCGCCTGCTGGCCGTTGGGCACCGACGGCCCGACCTGATCGATCGAGCCGTCGTCCTCCAGTTCGAACCGGCTCACCGCGTTCGCTCCCGACTCGGTGACCAGCACCGAGTCCCTGCTGTCGAAGGTGAAGCCGAACGGCGTGTTTCCCGCGTCGCTGATGACGGGGTTACGGGCCAGGTCGCCGTGGCGGCCGATCTCGTAGCTGAACATCACGTTGGCGTTCTTGGCGGACACCAGGACGAACTCGCCGTCCGGGTCGATCTTGACCTGCGCCGGGGCGGACGCGAACGCGGGCGGGTTGCCGTTGTGCAGCCCGAGCGACCGGTTGGCGTCCTCGATCCGCGACAGCCGCCCCTTGTCCAGCTCGAAGCCCTGCACCGAGCCCTCGCCGCCGGCGTTGAGCACGTAGACGAGGTCGCCACGGGCCGCGACGCTGACCGGCAGCAGACCGCCGGACCAGATGACCTGGAGCTTGTGCAGCTTGGTGCCATCGACCCGGAAGACCGTCACGGTGTTGCTGCCGGCGTTCACCGCGAACAGGTAGCCGCGGTAGTAGGTCAGGGAGCCCTGCGAGGCCAACGCGTCGAGCGGCGCGCCGATGGTGAAGCCGCCCAGCCCGCCGGTCTCGTACTCGCCCGCCTTGGTGAGACGCCCGTCCTCGTCGCGGTCGTACACCTTGATGGTGTTGCCCTCGGCCTTGTTGGTCTGGACGAAGACAGCGCCCTCGTCGCCGTAGTGGTGATCACCCCCCTTGCGGTCGTCGTGGTACCCAGGGCCACCGCTATCGGCGAAGGCTGCCCCGGGGATCGATCCGATGCTGGTCAGACCTGCGAGGAGGGCTGCCGCGAGCGCGACACTGCGCTTCATCACTGACTCCTTATGCACCCGAAGGGAGGAATACGAGTTTTCCTCTCCTTCGAAAGGTATCGGAGCAGGTAGGTGGCTTGGTCGTCGTTACCCTAAAGGGGTAATTTCATGCCAAAAAAAGAAATGACCAGACGAACGGGCGAAGGTGGCGCTGTTGCGCCGCAGCGCACCAAGCGCTCGGTCCACGAACCGACGGTGATGGGTCCCGGAAGGCCGAGACGGGTCTTCGTCGTTCGCCTGGGCGCACTGTCAGAGATGGTCGGGCCACCACGGTTCGAGGAGGGTGGGGTCGGCCACGTACTGCGCCACCTGCGGCCGCTGCTCGGGGGGCAGCGACAGCGCCTGGAGTCGGGCGCCCCACTCGGGCACCCGGTCGGCCTTGTCCAACGCCGTGGCCAACTCGATGAGGCCGGCCAGCGCCATCGCCTGCTCGACCACCGGGGAGTCTTCGGCGCGACGGCGCATCCCCGAGTCGAGCGCCCGGTAGGCCGCCCGGTCGTCCATCTTGAACTCGCGCAGGATCCGGGCGTTGTCGAGCACCCGGGCCAGCCCGTCGAGTTCCTTCGACCCGCCGTACTCCACGTCCTTCGGTTCGTCGCGCTGGATGAAGACGATGGAGTTGCCCGACGGGTCGACGATGCTGAACCGCGACGCCCCGGCACGGTAGCGGGTCATCCGAGGCAGGCCCTTGACCAGCACCTTGCCGTAGCTGCGGCGCATCGCCTCGGCGAACGCCGCATGGTACGCCGCGACCGCGTCCACCATCACCAGGCAGCCGCCGGACTGCTCCTTCGCTGGGTCGAGATCCTTCGGTGCCGGCCCGTAGTGCAGATCGAAGCCGCTCCACCGAAACGCCAGGTACACGTACGGCCTCAACTGCTCGTAGGTCACCTCGAACCCGAGCGCCCGCCAGAACGCCAGGGTCTCCTGCGGGGCTGGACAGTGCAGCAGCGGCACCGTGGTCTCGTTCGGTTGGACACGGTCCATGGTGGTCGTCATGGTCACTCCCGATCCGGTCGCCAGGCCGGCAATTGTGTCAGCACCGACGGCGGGCCTCGGCGGGTTTCGTCTCCTACCCGGGGAGGAGGGCCCGCTCAGACCGGCGGCCGCAACCGGGGCTCCCGGTCGGACGCGACCGGCGGGCACGCCGACCAGCATCTACAGACATGAGTATCGACCTGCGCCGGGCGGCACGCTGGCACCGCCCACTGATGTTCTTCGTGTACGTGATGGCGGTGCTCGCCGTCGCCTGCGCGGTCGGCGTCTTCGTCGACTCGCGCGTTCTGGTCGGCGCGCCGATCTGGCTCAAGCCGTTCAAGTTCGCGGTGTCCTTCGTGCTGTACGGCGCGACTCTCGCGTGGATGCTCACCCTGTTGCCGCGGCGCAGCCGAGCCGCCGAGTGGGCCGCTACAGTGATCGTCGCGATGGCGGTGGTGGAGATGGTGGTGATCGTCGGCCAGGTGGTACGCGGGCAGGCCAGCCACTTCAACGACAGCGCCCCCCTGAACACGGCGCTGTTCGCGACGATGGCCGCAGCGATCATGGTGCTGTTCTTCGCGCACCTCGTCATCGGCATCGTGCTGCTGATCCGGCGGATCCCGGACCGGGCCGCCGCGACCGCCGTCGGGTGGGGGCTCGGCCTGTCACTGCTGGGCATGCTCGCGGCGGTGCCGATGGTGCTGCCCATGCAGGAGCCGGGGATCGACGGCATCTCCGGGGCGCACAGCGTCGGTGTGGTCGATGGTGGGGCGGGTCTGCCGGTTGTCGGCTGGAGCACCACCGGCGGTGACCTGCGGATCGGGCACTTCGTCGGGCTGCACGCCCTCCAGGCGGTGCCGATCCTGGCGATCCTGCTGAGCCGCTTCGCGACGCGATTGGACGAGCGCACCCGCGTCCGGTTGCTGGTCGTGGCGGGCGCGGCGTACGGCGTACTCACTGTGTTGTTGACCTGGCAGGCGCTGCGCGGGCAGCCGCTGCTGCGGCCGGACGGTCTCACCCTCGTCGCGGTCGCCGCCCTGGTGGTCGCGACCGCGACCGCCGCCGGGCTCGTGCTGGCGGGCGGTCGCCGACCGGAACTGGCGCTGGCGGCATGACGGCGGCGCTGTTCTCCCTGACCTTCGCGGTGGCCGCGCCGTTCTGGGCGCTGATGATCCTGCTGCCGCGCTGGTCGTGGACGGCCCGGATCGTCGGCTCGCCGCTGATCGTGCTGCCGGTCGTGGTGATCTACGCGCTGCTGGTGCTGCCAGCGTTCGGCGAGGTGCTGCCGGCGGTGGCGTCGCCGACCCTGGCCGGGGTGCGGGACCTGCTCGGCACCTCCGACGGTGCGGCGGCGGGCTGGGCGCACATGATCGCGTTCGATCTGTTCGTCGGGCGGTGGGCGTGGTTGGACAGCCGGGAACGGGGGGTGCCGGCGCTGGTGATGGCTCCGGTGCTGGTGCTGACCATCCTGCTCGGGCCGCTCGGCCTGGCCGCGTACCTCGCGGTCCGGGCCCGGTGGCGGCGGCCCGCAGCCGCCGCCACCGGCGCACAGCGCCTAGGCTGACCTCGTGAGCTGGCTGGGGCGACTGTTCGACCTGCGGGACAGCCTCGTGCGGATGGTGCTGCTCGACCTCACCGGGTTGTGCTACCTGCTCGTCGTCCCGCACTCCACCAGCACGCCCACGACGACACAGTGGGTCCTCGCGGTGCCGGCGTTCGCGGTGGCGCTGGCGGCGCACCGCCGACCGGTGGTGAACATGGTGGCGCAGGCCGCCCTGCTGGCGGTCGCCATCAACCTGATCGACGACTTCACCATCAACCAGGTCGGCGCCAGTTGGGCGTTGCTCGAGATGACCATGCGGGCGCGCGGCCCCCGAGCCATCTGGCTGGCCACCGCGTTGCTGGTGGTGGTCGACCTGACCGACTCGATCGGCGACCCACCGCGCCGGTTCGCCTCCGGCGTCGTGGGGCTCGCCGTGGAGGTCGGCGTGCCGGTTCTGCTCGGACTGGTCATCCGCACCAACCGCGAGTTGGGCCGGCAGGCCGTGGAGCGGGCCCTGGCCGAGCAACGCCAGCGCGAGTCGGAGAGCCGCGCGGCTCGCGCCGACGAACGCAGCGCCATCGCCCGCGAGCTGCACGACGTCGTGGCGCACCACGTGGCGTCGATGGTCCTGCGGGTCGGCGTGGCCCGGCACGTGCTCACCGACCTGGACCCCCGGGTGGGCGAGGTCTTCGACGACGTGCACGGCACCGGCACCTCGGCCCTCGCTGAGCTGCGCCGGCTGGTCGCGGTGCTCCGCAACCCCGACGGGGTACGCGGTGACGCGGCGCTGACCGCGATCGACCCGTCCGCGCTGCCGGCGGCGATCGGCGCGTCCATGGATCGGGCCCGACAGGCGGGTGTCATCGTGGAGGCCGATCTGGACCCGGCGATCGGTTCACTCGACGCGGTGCGCGGCATGGCGGTGCTGCGACTGACCCAGGAGGCGCTGACGAACGTGGCCAAACACGCGGGGGCCTCAGCGCTCGCGCATCTCGTGGTCGCCGTCCGGGACGGCTCCGTGCACTGGGAGGTCACCGACAACGGGCGCGGTGGAGGCCCGGCGGGCGTGCCGGCCGGTGGCGGGCACGGCATCACCGGGATGCGCGAGCGTGTCGAGGTCCTCGGTGGCCGGCTGGAGGCGGGCCGGACCGGCACCGGGTGGCGAGTGCGTACCGTCCTGCCGGCAGTGGCCGCCGCATCCGCCGACGCGCCCATCGGGTCGGTGCCCCGCGAGCGGGAGGCCCCGGCCGGGTCGCCCACGCCGGAGCCGGCGTGATCCGGGTGCTGCTGGTCGACGACCAGCACCTCATCCGGGCCGGGCTGCGCATGCTCTGCGACGCCCAGCCCGACATCGAGATCGTCGGGGAGGCCGACAACGGCCGCGAGGCGATCCCGCTGGCCGGGCGGCTCCTCCCCGACGTCGTCGTGATGGACCTGCGGATGCCCGGCGTCGACGGGATCACCGCGACCAGCCGGATCCTCGCCGAACGCCCCGCCACCCGCGTCCTGGTGCTGACCACGTTCGGCGACGACGACCACCTCTACCCCGCGCTGACCGCCGGAGCGTGCGGGTTCCTGCTCAAGGATGCGCCCCCGACCGAGTTGCTGGACGGCATCCGCCGCGCCTCGGTCGGTGACAGCCCGTTCAGCCCTGACGTGCTGCGCCGCCTCGTGCAGCGCGCGGTGCACGCCCGCCCGGGGTCACCACCGGCTCTGCCGGGCCTGACCGCCCGGGAACGGGACGTGCTCGACCTGGTCGCCGAGGGCCTGTCCAACACCGAGATCGCCGACCAGCTCCACATCGGTGTCACCACGGTCAAGACCCACATCACCAGCCTGATGACCAAGACCGACAGCCCCAACCGGGTACGCCTGGCCCTGTTCGCGCGCGGGGTCTGACGTCCACGGGCTGCGCGCGGCGAGCTTCCAGTAATTGTTCTTCGTATACACTTTGCCCGGACACTTCACGGAGAGGCGACCGGGTGGCTGAAGACCTACGGGACAAGCTCGGCGCGCAACACCTGCCGCTCCGCGACCAGGTCCTCGCCGCCCTGCGGACCGCCATCATCGACGGCGACTACCTGCCCGGGGAACGGCTGACCGAGGACCGGCTCGCCGAGGACTTCGGCGTCTCCCGCAACCCCGTACGGGAGGCGCTGCGCGTCGCCGAGGCGGAGGGATTCGTCGTGATCCTCCCCCGCCGGGGAGCCGTCGTCGCCTCACCGAGCAGCGGGACCATCACCGACATGTTCGCCGTGCGCGAGCGGCTGGAGGCGCTCGCCGCCCGGCTGGCCGCCGAGCGGGCCACCGCGGCCGACGTGGCGTCCCTGCGCGCCCTGCTCGACCAGGGCCGCGAGGCGACCCAACGCCGCGACCTGGCCCGGGTCGCCGAGCTGAACAGCACGCTGCACCTGCGCATCCTCCAGATCAGCGGAAACCCCTGGCTGTCGTCGATCGCCAGGTCGCTCTACCTCCATGTCCAGTGGGTCTTCCGGCTCGGGGCGGCCGAACGCGCGCCACACTCGTGGGCCGAGCACATCCAACTCGTCGACGCCATCGAGTCGGGCGACGGTGACCGCGCCGAGCGGGCCGCCCTCGACCACCTCGAAGCGGCATCCGCCGCCGCGTACGAGAACGCCGAAGGCGGCTACGGCCTGCGCTGACGGGCACGCGGCTGCGCCACCCGCTACCGGCCGCACGCGTAGCCCTGCATCCCCCGCGGGTTCGCACCGGCCGCCAGCACACCCGTCGCCGGGTCACGGGTCACCGCGCAGAGCCGACCGAGGCTCCAACCGTCGGTGACCCGCACCTCGTGCCCGTACGCCCGCAGCGCCGCCAGCACACCCTCGTCGAGCCGGTCCTCCACCACCAGGACACCGGGCTCCATGTCGCGGGGATAGAACGAGCCGGGCAGGCTGACGGTGTGCCACGCCGGCGCGTCGATGGCCTCCTGAAGGCTCTGCCCACCCACGAGGTGCCGCAACAGGAACGGCAACTGCCACTGGTCCTGCTGGTCCCCACCGGGGGTGCCGCAGGCCAGCACCGGCTCGCCGTCGCGGTGCACCATCGTCGGGCTCAACGTCGTACGCGGGCGGCGGCCCGGCGCCAGCGACGAGGCGAGCCCCTCCTCCAGCCAGAACATCTGCAACCTGCTGCCCAGCGGAAAGCCCAGCTCCGGAATCGTCGGGGAACTCTGCAACCAGCCACCACTGGGGGTAGCGGAGATCATGTTGCCCCACCGGTCGACCACGTCCACGTGACAGGTGTCGCCGCGGGTCACCCCGTCTGACCGCACTGTCGGCTCTCCCGTGGTGGCATCGGTCGTCCCGGCAGGTCGAGCGGCACCGGGTCGGACGTGGGCGGGCAGGCGCGGCTGCGCCCCGTCCGGGCGACCCGGCCGCACCTCCACCGACGCGCGATCGCCGATCAGGGCGGCCCGCTCCCGCGCGTACCGCGGCGAGAGCAGCGCCTTGGCGGGCACGTCGGCCCCGTCGCCGTACCAGGCCTCCCGGTCGGCGAAGGCGAGCTTGAGCGCCTCGACCTGGGCGTGCACACCCGCGGCGGTCGCCGGGTCGTACGCGCCCGGGTCGTCGAGCGCGTCCAGGGTGGCCAGCGACTCCAGCAGCACCGGGCCCTGGCCCCAGAAACCGGTCTTCGCCACCTGGTAGCCCTGCCAGTCGAGGGTGGCGGGCGGCTCCCAGCTCGCCGAGTAGGCGGCCAGGTCGTCGCCGGTGACCAGCCCGGCGTGCGGGCGTCCGCTGGAGTCCTGGAACGGTCGCCGACTGAACACGTCGATCGCCTCGGCGACGAAACCCGTGCTCCAGGCCCGGCGCGCGGCCTCGATCTGGGCCTCCCGGTCGGCACCGGCCGCCCGTCCCGCCTCGACGAGTCGGCGCAGGGTGTCCGCGTACGCCGGGTTGGTGACCAGCTCACCGGCGGCGGGCGGTCGGCCGCCGCGCAGCCAGAGCGCGGCGGAGGTGGGCCAGTGTTCCTCGAACAACGACCGGACGGCGGCCACCGTGTCACCGACCCGGCCCACCAGCGGGTGCCCGGCGCGGGCGTAGCCGATCGCCGGCTCCAGCACCTCGGCGAGGGTGAGCGTGCCGTGCTCGCGCAGCAGCAGGAGCCAGGCGTCCACCGCGCCGGGTACGGCCGCCGCGAGCGGCCCGGCGCCCGGGATGAGGTCCATTCCGAGGGACCGGAAGTGCGCGATGGTGGCACCGGCCGGGGCCGGCCCCTGCCCACACAGCACCGTCGGTCGGGGGTCGCGTGCGGTGGCCACGATGGCCGGCACTTCGCCGCCCGGCCCGTTCAGGTGCGGCTCGACCACGTGCAGGACGAACCCGGCGGTGACCGCCGCGTCGAAGGCGTTGCCCCCGCGTTCCAGGATGCCCATCGCCGACTGGCTGGCGAGCCAGTGGGTGGAGGACACCATGCCGAAGGTGCCCTGCAACGTGGGTCGGGTGGTGAACGTCATGACAGCACCTCACTGGGATCTGCGGTACGACCTGCCGGCTGGTCGCCACCCGGACGTCTCGATCGAGCGTATGTTGTATACGATGACCGCCGCAAGAGCTGCGTGAATGGCCGACGAGGCGCCCCTGGCACCCGGAACAGACCGGCGGGCGATCAGCTCGCGGGCCGGGTCCGGCCGCCCCTGACCAGGCTGAGCAGGACGACCAGCGCGAGCACCGCCACCACCGCGCTGAAGAGCTCGCCGGCCGGGCGTAGACCGATCGTCTGGATCAGCAGACCGACCCCGACCGCCGGCACACCGAGCATGGCGAACAGGATGGCGAAGAAGGTCGACACCGCCTCGGCCCGGTGCCGCGGTTCGGTCTTCATCGTGATCGTCGCAATGCCGTCGCCAACCGCCACCCCGGACGCGACCCCGATGATCGCCGCGCTGACGAGCAGCGTCGCCAGCAACGCCATCCACATGCTGAACGCCAGCAGGCCCGCCCCCACCACCAGGCCGGCGCAGGCGCTGGCCAGTGCCGCACGCGAGGACAGCACGCGGGTCAGCAGTTGGCCGAACGCCGCACCGGTGAACGCCACGAAGACCACCAGCGCGGCCAGGGTGTGTGAGGTCTCGTGCAGGACCATGCCGAGGAACAGCCCGCTCACCGACGTGAGCACCCCGAGGGCGGCGAAGCCCGCGCCAGCGGTGATCGCCGAGCGGACGAAGGCACCGCGGATGGTCGCCGGCACGTGCAACCGCTGCACCCGCAGGGTCACCGGCGAACGTTCCCGGACCGTCTCCGGCACCCCGCGCAGCGCGATGATCGCGACCAACGCCAGGAGCAGCACGATCACCCAGGGCAGCCGGAGTGGTTCGGGCGCCACGTCCGACACGATCCCGGACAGCAGGGTGCCGGTGGCCAGGCCACCCAGGTTCGCGAAGATCGCCACGGTGGCGGCACGCTTCGGGTGCCGCGGGTCGATCAGCTCAGCCAACGCCGCTGTCGCCGTGCCGATGATCAGCGCGGCGGACAGCCCGGCGAGGATCCGACCCACGATGATCATCGCCAGGTCCACGGCGGCGAGGAAGACGGCGTCGGCGGCGACCGAGAGCAGCAACGCGATGAGGATGACCGGGCGTCGGCCGATCTGGTCGGAGAGCCGACCGAAGACCAGCAGCCCGACCACGACTCCGAGCGCGTACAGCGCGTAGACCACCGTCACTGTCAACGACGAGAAGCCGAACTCCATCTCGTAGAGCGGGTAGAGCGGCGTCGGCACCGTGGTGCCCACGAGCGTGATCCAGAACGCGAACGCGACCCGTACCGCGCCGGACGTGGAACCGGACCGTCTCACCCGCTCAGCATGGATCTCGGTTTTGAGCCGAGGTGCGGTAACGGACCTAAACGCCCACATCAGGTGGCGGCGCACGGGCGCGGTGGGAAGCGGAGCCGCACGGCTCCGCTTCCCACCGCGTACTCCTAGGAGTTGTACGCCTGCGCGGTCACCGTGACCTGGCGGGCGAGGCCCGCGCGGGCCGGCCAGGAGATCTGCACCTCACGACTCTCCCCCGGCAGGAGCCAGAAGTAGTTGTCGTCGTAGCGGGCCGGCAGGACCCGCTCACCGCTCTTGTCGCGCACGGCGAGCCGCACCAGGGCGGCGACGGTACGGCCCTGGTTGCGGACCATCGTGGTGACGGTGTTGCGCCCGTCCACGACGCGTACGGTGCTCGACGACGTCGACAGGCGGGTGCTCGGCAGGTCGTTGAGCGCCCGCACCTGCTCGGCCTTGTCGTAGCGCCAGTAGGTGTTCTCCGCCAGCAGCCGGTCCCGGCTGTCCCGCAGCTCCAGTCGCACCAGGTGCAGCCCGCCGGCCTCGGGCGCGGCGAGCGCGAAGGCCGCCGTGGTCGCCGAGCGGGCCACGTCCACCCGCTGACGTTGAGTCGAACCCAACACACGGCCGCTGAGGTCGTAGCGTCGGGCGCTCACCGTGACCCCGCTCAGCAGCGCGGCGGTGTGGTTGACCACCCGGACCTGCCAGGTGCCCGGGTCGGCCTGGACGTGCACCGGCTCGCACCCCTTGCGGGCCCCGTAGTACGCGCCGTTCACGTCGAGGTCGTAGTCGTAGGTCTGCCAGACCGTGCTGTGCCACGCCGGGTGCGACATCCACAGCAGCAGACCCGTGGCGTCCTGCCACAGGTTGGCGTTCCACGCCTCGAACATGGCGCGGTGGCTCTCGTAGTTGACGAACTGCGCCCGGGCGGCGAACTCGTCGAGCGAGGCGGACTCACCGAGCCGCGCGTCGATCGCCGCCTGGTACGTGCCGACCCGCTGGTTACCGATGGTCGACCAGTCGTGGTAGTTCCACACCTCGCCGATCGGCCACTCCGGCGCGTCCCCGACGAGGTTGCGCATGCTCTCGACCACCGACACCACCGGCATACCGATCTCGGTGTGGAAGCCGAACGAGTCCGCCTCGTAGATCTTCTTGTCGGTGTAGGTCGTCGGGTCGACCCAGCCGTACGGCCCGCGCCCGCTCACGATGCCGCTGGCGGAGTTGGGAATGTAGAGGATCTCGGGGTGCTCGGTGGCGACGGCCTGCTTGAGCCCGGCGTCGACGATCGGCGGCGGGTCTCCCTCGTTCGCGCCGCACCAGACCACGATGCTCGGGTGGTGGCGGAACCGGCGGATGGTGTCGGCGGCGATGTCGACGTAGCCGGGCGGGTTGGGCAGGAAGGCCCCGGCCTGCCAGAAGTCGTTCCACACCAGGATGCCCTGCTCGTCGCAGGCCTGGTACAACTCCTCACGGTTGCTGCTGCCGAGCCAGTTGCGGATCATCGTGAAGTTCATGTCGCGGTGCATCTCGACCGTGTCGGCCAGCCGGTCGGGCAGCACCCGCCGCAGCAGCTCATCCCAGCCCCAGTTGCCGCCTCGGGCGAACACCGGCACGCCGTTGACCGTGATCTTCAGCTCGGTGATCTTGTTGCTGACCGCCTTGACGTCTCTCCAGCGCTGCCCGTCGTCGGAGACCTGGATGACGAAGTCGCGGGCGTACGCCTGCTCCCAGACGATGGTGACCTGGTCGAAGCTGACCGGAGCGCCAAGGTCGACCTGGATCCACTGGTTGTCCTCGAACTGCGACGACCAGCGGGTACGGGGGTTGCCGTCGACGGCCCGGTCGGGGCCGTTCGAGTCGCCGTCGGACGACGAGGCGGTGGCGGTCCGGCGCAGGGCCAGGTCGACGTCCGGCTCGGCCTGCCGCTGCACCGAGAGCGCCCACATGGACACGCCCCACGAGGTGACCCGCGCGCCGGTCTGGATGCGCAGGTGCTGCGCGGTCTGGGTGGCGAACGTCTCGACCTGGGTGGCGCGGCTGCCCAGCGGGGTGTCGTTGCTGACCGACGTCACGTCGCTCCAGGCGTCCCCGTCGGCGGAGACCTGCACCCGGTAGTCCAGCGCGTACGCCTGCTCCCACACGATGGTGACCCGGTCGAAGTCGACCGCCGCGCCGAGGTCGACCTGGATCCACTGATCGTCCTCGGCCTGCGAGGCCCAGCGGGTCGCCGGGTCGCCGTCGACGGCCTTGCCGGGGCCGTTGCCGTCGTTCTCCGAGGACGACGCGGTGGCGTCGCGACGGAGGGCGAGATCCGGGCCGGTGCCGTCGGCCACCGACAGCGAGAACATCGAGATGCCCCAACCGGTGGCACGCTGGCCGGCCTGGATGCGCACGTGCTGGGCGTGCTGCCGGTCGAAGGTGACCGTCTGGGTCGCCGCGCCGTCGACGAACTCCAGTGCGGGCTTGCCGGGCGGCGAGATGACAATCGGCTGGTGCCAGTCGTAGGCGAACTCGCGGACACCGAAGCGGAGCGCACGCCGGTCGCTGACCGAGCGCTTGACGGTGGCGGTGAGCGTGAGGTCGT
Organism: Micromonospora sp. NPDC047644; assembly: GCF_040704315.1. Classification (NCBI taxonomy): domain Bacteria; kingdom Bacillati; phylum Actinomycetota; class Actinomycetes; order Micromonosporales; family Micromonosporaceae; genus Micromonospora; species Micromonospora sp. NPDC047644. Next base: position 37,238 of record NZ_JBEYSY010000002.1, on the reverse strand, counting down.
ACAGGTGGGGGTCGCCGTAGCCGTTGGGCCACCAGAGTCGGGGGTTGCGCAGCCGCAGCGCGCGGAAGCGCTCCGGCGCGAAGGTGACTGTGGTGCTCCCGCCGGCGGGGACGGTCACCGTGGACTCGACGCGTACCTTGTCGAACTCGGCGCGGACGGTGACGGTGGTGGCGCTGGCCGCCGCGTTGCGGACCGGCACCCGGATGGTGACCTCGGCGCTGTCGGTCTTCGGGAGGTCCGGCAGCGTGGTCTGCACGTGCGGGTCACCGATGACCACCGCGCCGGTGCTGCGCAGCCGGACGTGGTCCCAGAGGCCGGTGACCCGGTCGCGCACGGCCGGCATCCAGTCCCACCCGGACACCGCCAGGTAGGTCGGCGCGTCAAGGTAGTGGTGGGCCGACTGGAGGAAGGTACGACCGTCGGGCCCCTTGTCGCCGGGGGTGCCCGGATGCGGCATCGGGGTGACCCGGACGGCGAGCACGTGCTCGCCACGGTGACCGGCCAACGCGTCGGTGATGTCGAAGGCGGCCCGCGCGAACGGGTGCTTGACGCTGCCGACCTGCACGCCGTTGACCCAGGCGGTCGCCTCGTGGTTGATCCCGTCGAACTCCAGCCAGATCCGTCGGCCGGCCGAGGTGTCCAGGTCGCGCGGCAGCCGCAGCGCGCGCCGGTACCACCACGTGTGCCGGGACAGCGCCTCCGGGATGCGCATGTTGTTGAAGCCGCTCACCGGGTCGGGCAGGTGGCCCTGCTCGACCAGGGTGCCCAGCACGGTGCCGGGCACCGTCGCTGGCAGCCAGGACCGGACGTCGACGCCGGCGCGGGAGAGCTCGGCGCCGTCGGCGGTGCCGGCGAAGTCGTCCATCGTCAACGACCAGCCCGACTCCAGCGGCACCGTGCCGTCGGCGGCGACCGTCAGCTCGGGGATTGGGCCGGTGTTGCCGCCCTCCCAACTGGTCCAGCCCTCGACCTTCGGCCGGCCGGACAGCGGTACGCCGTAGACCTGGAAGCCGTTGAGCCCCACCGGGTTGCTGTTCGAGCGCTTCGTGGCGGTCATCCGGATCCACCTCGCGGTGACCGGCTCGGGCAGCTTGATGGTCTGCGCGCCGCCCCGACCCTCGGTGGTCTCGTACACCGACCGCCAGGCGTGGCCGTCGGTGGAGACCTCGATCCGGTACGCGGTCGCAGCGCTGGAGAGGATCTCGTCACCGTCGGTGTCGGTGTAGTTGCCGTCGAACGGCCCGTCGTCGAGCGTGGCCTCGAAGACCAGGGAGACGGCCTCGATCCGGCACAGCGCCTGGAGGTCCACCGAGATCCACTGTGGATCGCCGTTGGCCGCGCGCCATCCACTCCCCCGGACGCCGACCTGCGGCAGGCCGTCCACCGCGAAGGTGGCCGGCGTCGGCGCGTAGTCGGTCGAGGAGACCGTCACCGGGCGGTACCGGGCCAGGTCGGTGGGGGTGGCGCTCGGCGGCGGCACGGCGGCGGCGAACGCGGGGGCGTTCGGGAGGACCGCGGTCACCCCGACCGACGCCAGCAGCGTCGCGCCGGCGGAGAGGAAGGTACGCCGGGAAATCGGCGATGGCTCGGACATCTTGCCTCCAGACATGACAACGTTGTCAGATAGCGGGGGTCTTTGACAACGTTGTCAGATGGTGGCCCGATGTTTCCCCGGAGTCAAGGGTCCGAGTCGATCGTGATTCCCCGAACACGTTCCGCAGCGGTTCCACTTCGGACATCGACAGACGGCTGCCGATCCTCCTGGTGATCGGAATCGGCCAGGCATCGCCATCATGCTGACGACCCGGAACGGCGTCGCGTCCCGGTCGCGTCAACGTCGACCACGAACTCACCGACTCGGAGCGGCGGTGCGGGGTGGTATGGACTGGCTCGCTGCCTTTGGAGCTGATGCCGTAAACGATTCAGCTCCAAAGGCTCCGACCAACACCTCTCCACCCCAGCAGACCCGTCAGGCCGTACGGCGCGCAGACGTCCAGCCCGCCCGCGAGGCGGAGGCGCGTCGGAGGTCATCGACGGTAGATCCCGTTGGCGCCGCGACGCCGCGACTCCCGGCAGGTCAGCGAGGCGTCCTACCCGTACCCGGGGATCGTGGCGGCACCGCCGACGGCCGGCAGGTGGCCACGGGCCCGGACGACCGCGTGCCCGCGCGGTCAGCTCGTCGGGCCGGTCTCCCGGCGACCGGGGTCCCGAGGGTGGTACTCGGGGCGCAGCTTCGCGCTCGCGAACGCCGCCTTCACCGCCGCCGAGAGCGCGGCCATGTCGTACGCGCCGTGGTGGCGGCGGCCGTTGATGAAGAAGGTCGGGGTGCCGGTGACGCCGCTGAGGTCGGCCGAGTCGACGTCCTCGGCGATCCGGTCCACACCCATGCGTTTCACCATGTGCTCCCGGAACCCGTCCAGGTCCAGGCCGAGCTGTTCGGCGTAGCCGAGCACGTCGGCGGGGTTGAGAGCGTCCTGGTGGGCGAGCAGCAGGTCGTGCATCTCCCAGAACGCGCCCTGCTCCCCCGCCGCCTCGGCGGCCTCGGCGGCGAGTTGGGCGTGCGGGTGCACGTCGGTGAGCGGCAGGTGCCGCCAGACGTACCGGACGTTGGCGAAGTCCGCCAACAGCTCCCGGACCACCGGCTCGGCCTGCCCGCAGTAGGGGCACTCGAAGTCGCCGTACTCCACGACCGTCACCGGCGCATCGAGCGCCCCCCGCATGTGGTCGCGGTCCGCATCGACCGGCAGCATCAGGTCGATGATCCCCTCGGTGACGCCCAGCAGCGCGCGGGTCCGCCGCGCCGGCGAGAGTCGTCCGACGGACCGGAACACCATCCAGGTGACGACCGACGCGCCGAGCGTCGCCACGAGGATACCGAACTTCGCCTCGTCCAGGGCGGGGCCGCTCAGGGCATGGGTGGCGATCAGGAGGGCGACGGTGAACCCGATGCCGGAGATCGTGCCGACGCCCGCGACCGCGACCCAACCGACGGGTGGCCGGAACCGGTTGCCGCTGAGCCGGGTCACCAACCACGCGGTGATGACGATCCCGGCGGGTTTGCCGACGACGTACGCAACCACGACCCCCAGCGTGACCGGGGAGGTCACCGCCCTGGCCAGCAGGTCGCCGTCGATCACGATGCCGACGTTGGCCAGCGCGAACAGTGGCACCACCAGGTAGCTCGCCAACGGGTGGTAGAGGGTCTGCAACCGCTCGTTGGGCGACAGCGCCGAGATGAGCCCGGCGCGGGCCATCCGGGCCAGTTGCGGGGTGGGCTGCTCCCGGAAGAGGCGGAACTGGTCGCTGGCCCGCTGCAGGTCGCCGCGGCCGGGATCGTAGGCGTAGGTCAGCAGCCCCATCACCAGGCCCACCGCGACCGGGTCGACACCGGACATCGAGACGGCGAGCCAGGCCGCCACCCCGAGCAGCGCGTAGACCGGCCCGAACCGCACCCCGCAGCCCCGGACGAGCAGCACCACGCCGAAGATCGCCGCCGCGACGACCAGCGCCGTCAGCGAGGGATGATGCGGGTACGCGATGGCCAGCACCGCGATCGCCACCACGTCGTCGACGACGGCGACGGTCAGCAGGAAACCCCGCAGCCGTTCCGAGAAGCGTGGCCCGAAGACGGCCAGGGCGCCGAGCGCGAGCGCCGTGTCGGTGGCCATCACCGCACCCCAGCCCGCAGCGGTGGTGTGCCCGGCGTTGATGGCGAGGTAGATGGCGATCGGCACGAGCATGCCGCCGACCCCGGCCAGCATCGGCAACGCCAGGCGACGCCGTTCCCGCAGCTCACCGATGTCGAACTCGCGGCGCAACTCCAGCCCCGCGACCAGGAAGAAGAACGTCATCAGGCCGCTGTTGACCCAGGTGCGCACGTCATGCGCCACCTGCCAGTCGCCGAGCCGGACCGAGAACGGAGTGTTCCAGACCGACTCGTACGACGATGCGCTGAGGTTCGCCCAGACGAGAGCCGCCACCGCGGCGATCAGCACCACCCGCGCGCCGCCGGTCTCGGTACGCAGGAACGAGCGCAGCGGGGCGTCGAACCGCCGGTCCCAGATGGTTCGGGCGGACCACCCCCGCTGCGTGTTGTCGCTCGTCACGGAAACAATCTTCGTCGCCCTGACCGTCACGTGGTCCGGATTGCTAGTCCTCCTCGGCGAAGACGACAGCGCGCCGCTGGCGGATCGTCGGCAGGACGGCGACGACGAGCGCGACGACGGCCAGCACCAGCAGCGCCGCGGAGATCGGCCGGGTCACGAAGACCGACGGGTCGCCACGGGAGATGATGAGCGCGCGGCGCAGGTTCTCCTCGAGCAGCGGGCCGAGGACGAAGCCGAGCAGCAGGGGCGCCGGCTCGCACCCGCACTTGATCAGGACGTAGCCCAGGATCCCGAAGAACGCTATCGCGTAGACGTCGTACGCGTTGGAGTTCAGGGAGTAGGTGCCGATCGCCGCGAACAGGATGATCATCGGGAAGAGCACCTGGTACGGGATGCGCAGCATGCGCACCCAGAGACCGATCAGCGGCAGGTTCAACAGCAGCAGGAGCACGTTGCCGATCCACATCGAGGCGATCAGGCCCCAGAACAGCGCCGGCTCGTCGTTGATGACGTTCGGACCCGGGGTGATGCCGTGGACGATGAACGCGCCGATCATCAGTGCCATCACCGGGTGGGCGGGCAGGCCCAGGGTGAGCAGCGGGATGAACGAGGTCTGCGCGGCGGCGTTGTTCGCCGACTCAGGGCCGGCGACGCCCTCGATCGCGCCCCGCCCGAACTCCTGTGGCCGCTTCGAGACGCGCTTCTCGACCGCGTACGAGGTGAACGAGGCCAGCACGTGACCGCCGCCGGGCAGGACACCGAGCGCGGCGCCGAGACCGGTGCCCCGCAGGATCGGGGCGACGATCCGACGCCGGTCCTCGCGGGTGGGCCAGAGGTTGGTCACCCTGCTGACGATCGCCGTACGGGTCTGCTCGTTCTCCAGGTTGCGCAGGATCTCGGCCACCCCGAACAGGCCCACGGCGACCGACACGAAGTCGATGCCGCCGTACAGCTCGCGCTGCTCGAACACGAAGCGCGGAGTCCCGGTGTAGATGTCCTGGCCGACAGTGCCGAGCAGCACGCCGAGCGCGATCATCGCCAGTGCCTTGAGCGCGGTGCCGCGCGCCAGCGCGATCGACACGATCAGGCCGAACAGCACGAGGGAGAAGTAGTCTGCCGGGCCGAATTTCAACGCGACGCTGGCCAGGGGCGGGGCCGCGGCGGCCAGCGCCACTGTTGCGACGGTGCCGGCGACGAAGGACCCGATCGCCGCGGCTGCCAGGGCGGGGCCGGCCCGACCCTGGCGGGCCATCTCGTGCCCGTCCAGCGCGGTGACCGCCGCTGACGACTCACCAGGCAGGTTGATCAGGATGGCGGTCGTCGAGCCGCCGTACTGCGCCCCGTAGTAGATGCCAGCCAGCATGATCAGCGCGGTGACCGGTTCGAAGCTGAACGTGATCGGCAGCAGCATCGCCACCGTGGCCGTGGGCCCGATGCCGGGCAGCACGCCGACGGCGGTCCCCAGCACCACTCCCACGAAGCAGTAGAGGACGTTCTGGATCAACAGGGCCGTCGAGAAGCCCAACGCGAGGTTGTCGAGGAGTTCCATGCCTCAATCCGGATGCCGCGTCAGAGGCCCAGCCAGGGGCCCCACAGCGGGATCCGCAGCTGAAGTCCGACGACGAAGATGAGCGTGCTGGCCACGGTCAGCCCGGCGGCCACGGCCACCGCCGTGAGCAGCCGTACGCGTGAGCTGGCGAGGGTGGTGAGCAGTGCGGTCACCGCCGTCGTCGGGACGAACCCGAGCCGCCGGATGGTGAACCCGAAGAACAGGACCGCGAGCATGATGACGGCGACCGCCCGCCACGGGACCGGCCCGAAGGAGATCACCTCACCGGCGACGAGACCCTTGAGGGCGATCGCCAGGCCCAGGGCGACCACGGCTGCGCCGACCAGCAGCGGGAAGGCGCCGGGGCCCATCCGGGTCGGGGTGCCCAGCTCGTAGCCGAGCGCCCCCACCACGAATGCGCCACCGATCAGGACGAAGATCCCCCCGGCGAGGACGTCCGGGAACGACCGACGGCGCTCCACCTCAGGAGACCTTGACCCCGGAGTCGGCAATGATCTTCGCCCAGGTGCCGAGCTGTTCGTCGAGCTTCGCCCGGTGGGCGTCCGGGGTCGCGTCCTGGGCCGGGACCGGCGCGGTCCCGAGTTTGGCCATCTGGTCGATGACCCCCTGGTCGGCCAGCGCCACCTTCAACGCCTCGGACAGCTTCTGAACGATCTCCGGCGGCGTGTCGGCCGGAACGTAGAGACCGTGCCACACGCTGACCTTCAGCTGCGGCAGCCCGGCCTCGGTGGTGGTGGGCAGGTCGGGAAGGCTCTTCACCCGCTCGGGTGTGGTGACCGCGTACGCCTTCACCTTTCCCGCGGCGATCTGGCCGCTGGTGTTCGTCGTCTGGTCGCACATGAAGTCGACCTGGCCGCCGACGAGGTCGGTCAGCGCGGGACCGGTGCCCTGGTACGGAACCTCCTGGAGCTTCACCCCGGTGGTGCTCTGGAACAGCAGACCGCACAGGTGCGACGCGGCGCCGATGCCGGCGTTGGCCAGCGTGACCTTGTTGGCGTTCGCCTTCACGTGGGTCACCAGGTCCGGGAGGGTCGCGGGCGCGAAGTCCTTGCGAGCGACGATCGTCATCGGCACCTCGGTGACGAGCCCGACCGTCTCGAAGTCCTCCAGGGGCTTGTAGCCGAGGCTCTTGTAGAGGGCCGGCGCCGTCGACATGCCGATGTGGTGCATGAGCACCGTGTAGCCGTCCGGCTTGGCCCGTGCGACATCGCCGGCGCCGACAGTGCCGCCGGCACCCTCGACGTTCTGGACGACGATCTTGCCGCCGAGCTTCGCGGCCATCGGCCCGGCGATCATCCGGGTGACAGTGTCCGTCGGGCCACCCGCGCTGAACGGCACGACGATCGTGATGTTCTCGTCCGGGTAGTTCGCGGCGTCCCCGCCGCCGGTGGCCCCTCCGTTGCCGGAACAGGCGGCGGTTAGCGCGACGACACCAATCGCGGCGATCATCCGCGCGGCGGCCCGGTACCTGCTGGTCGTTCGCATATGGCGACCTCCCCATCAACGCATGGACATCTCTCGGCACCTCGTTGGCTCCCAGTCTCTGCTGGTCGGGGCCCGGACGGTGTCAGAAAAATCCCAAGAACCGGGCCGGCACGAGCCCCGCTGTGGGCCGTACAATTCGGCGGTATGCGGATAACCGTCATCGAGGATGACGACCGCGTGGCGCGGGGTCTGGTGACCGTCCTGACCCAGGCGGGCTTCGAGGTTCACCGCGTCGCCACCGCCACGGAAGCCGAGCGCGCCGCGCCGTCCGACGTGGTCCTCGTCGACCTGGGTCTCCCCGACGGCGACGGGCTCGACGTGATCCGCAAGCTGCGGCACCACCCGCAGACCGCCGTCATCGCGGTGACAGCGCGATCCGAGGAGCACGAACGGGTCCGTGGCCTGCGCGCCGGCGCCGACGACTACATCGTCAAACCGTTCGGCATCCCCGAGTTGCTCGCCCGGATCGACGCCGTCCTGCGGCGCACACGGGCCGCTCGTGCCCTCGGCCAGACCGACGAGCCGCTCGTCCTCGGCCCGATGCGCATCGGCGTCGGCACCCGGGAGGTCACCGTCGACGGCGACCTCGTGCCGCTGACCCGCAAGGAGTTCGAACTGCTCCTGCTCCTGGCCCGGCGGGCGCCCAACGTGGTCAGCCGCGACGTCATCCTCGACCAGATCTGGGGCGCGACCTGGGAATCGTCGAGCCGCACCCTGGACACCCACATCGCGGCGCTGCGGCACAAGCTGAGGCCGGACGTGGTCATCCGCACCGTCCACGGCGTCGGCTATCGGCTGCTGGCCGACCAGCCGGAGCTGATCGGCTGACCTCGTGCACCGACGACTGCTCGTCGTCCTGGTGCCCCTCGCCGTGCTCCTCGTCGCGGCGCTCGGGGTGCCGCTCAGCATCACCGTCGCCGAACGTGAGATGCAGGAGACGTACGTCAACCGTCTGGGCGACGTCGGCCGGTTCGCCTCGCTGGCCGAGACCGCGCTGTCGACCGGCCGCACCGAGGCGTTGCAGCAGGAGCTGACGCGGTACCACGAGCTCTACGGCATCCCCGTCGCGCTGATCGACACGTCGGGTGCGGTGCTGCTCGGGCCGGCCGACGCGTACCAGAAGGCGGCGCAGGCCGAGGCGGCGTTGCCCCGGATCGTGACCGCCGCACTCGCCGGTGCCCGCTCCGACCCGTCCTGGGAGTGGGCGCCCTGGGACGACTCCGCACTCGTGGTGGCGGAACCGGTCGGCCGGGACAGTGAGGTCGTCGGCGCCGTCGTGACGATCTCCGACCTGACCCGGACGCGCGAGCTCATCCTCGTACGCTGGGCCCGGCTGGCCGGGCTCGGGCTGCTGCCGTTGCTCGCGCTGACGGCCGTCGCCTGGCCGGTGTCGGCGTGGGTGTTGCGCCCGGTGCGGAAGCTCGACGCGGCGACCGCACGGATCTCCGAGGGAGACCTGACCATCCGCGCCGACGCCGAGGCCGGCCCGATCGAGCTGCGGCGGCTGGCGCGGTCGTTCAACACCATGATGGACGCCGTCGAGAACGCCGCCCAGCGGCAGCGCGCCTTCGTCTCCGACGCGTCGCACCAGTTACGTAACCCGTTGACGAGCCTCCGGCTCGCGGTGGAGAGCCTCGCACCACACCTGCGGCCCGAGGGCGACGGGCAGCAGGTGTACGACGTCGCCGTCGACGAGCTGAAGGCGATGCAGCGGATGCTCAACTCGCTGCAGGCCAGCGCTCGGATGGAGAGCCTGCGGACGGCGTCACCCGTGGACCTCGACGAGGTGCTGGCGACCCGGGTGGACCGGTGGCGGGCCCTGACGGCCACGGCCGGGCAGACCCTGACTGTCGTCGTACCCCCGGGGTTGCGGTTAATGGAACCGCCGGGCGGCCTGGGCAGCATCCTGGACGAGCTGATCAGCAACGCGTTGCGGCTGTCTGACGCGCAGTCCGTGGAGGTGACCGCGCGGGTCGGTCCCGCTGGCGCGGTCGCCGTCGCCGTGTGCGACGACGGCCAGGGCATGGATGCGTCCGAGCGGGCCCAGGCGTCGCAACGGTTCTGGCGCTCACCTCGACACCAGAACGTGCCCGGGACCGGGCTGGGCCTGGCGATCTGCGCCGACCTGATCGGGGCGGCCGGCGGTGAGCTGCGGCTGGAAGAGGGCCTGCCCCGTCCGGACGGCTCCGGGAACGGGCTCGCCGCGGTGGTGGTGTTGCCGGCCGCGCCCCGGGTGGCGTCGTTGTCCGACGCTCCGACGCCGGTCTGACGGTCACGCCTCAGCGTTTGCGGTCGCGGAACCAGGCGGCCGCGCCCGGGTGGAGCGGGACCGACGCGGTGGAGATCCCGGTACGCACGTTGATCTGCCACGCCTCCGGAAGGGCCTCCGCATCGTCGCGGTCGCCGGAGGTGATCGCCCCGGTATGCGTGAAGATCGTGTCGGTGATGGCGTAGACCAGTTCGTGAGGCAGGTCGTCGCGCGCCAGCAGCACATTCGGTACGGCGACCGTGCGGGTCGCCGGAACGCCGGCGTAGGCAGCCGCGTGAATCATGGCCGGGGCATACGGACCCGGGTACGCCGTGAAGAGCCCGTCCGCCTGCGCGTCCAACGGAATCAACCGGATCGGGTGCCGCTGCGCCAACTCGGTGATGGCCGGTGTGGGGACACCGGTCAGCGAGAACATCGCGTCGATCGTGCCGTCGCGAAGTGCCGCCGCCGACTCGGCCTGGCTGAGGTTGCGGCCGTCGGCGTCGAGCGGGCCGAGCTGCAGGACCCGCCGCGACGTGAACTCCGTACCGGAGTCGTGGGCACCGAGGGACACGCGTTTGCCGGCAAGATCCCGGAACTCGTCGATCGCCGAGCCGGCCATGACCACGAGATGCAGATGACTGTCGTAGAGCCGGCAGATCGCCGACAGCCCACCGGGCGCGCTGCCGTCGCTGGTGATCAGGGCGTCCAGACTGGTCAACCCCAGGTGCACCTCACCGGCCCGCAACATCCGGATGTTGTCGGTGGACGCCCCGCTCGGCACCGTGGTCACCGTCGCGCCCGGCACCTGCTCCGAGATGTGCTCGGCCAGCGCCCCACCGATCCGCCGGTAGACCGCCCCCGCCGGCCCGGTCGCCAGTCGCAGCTGGACCTCGCCCGCCTCAGACCGCCCCGAACAACCGACGAGCAGCCCTCCCCCGGCCAGCAACACCGCCCGCCGAGAAAGCCCCACCATCCCAAAAGGATACGAACCCCAGCCCCGCCCCGCCCCGCCGCACCCCGCCCCGCACCCCGCCCCGCCCCTCGCCCCGCCCCTCGCCCCGCCCCTCGCCCCGCCCCTCGCCCCGCCCCTCACCCCGTCGATCTTGCAGTTTCGGTCGTCGAGATGCGGGCCTCTGCGTCATTTGTCGCGACAGAAACTGCAAGATCGCGGCCTGACTCCGTCGATCATGGAGTTGTGGTGCCTGATTTAGCGCTTTAACGGGCGCTTTGTTACCCACCACAAGTCCATGATCGGCGGGGCGGGCGGGGTTTGACGGAGCGCGGGCTTCGCTTGGCGATGCGTTTTTGGCGTTCATTCTGGGGGCATGCACGCTGCGCCACTGGTTGGTAGCGTGCTGGTGATGTCGCCGGTTGTTGCCGGCGGTGGTCCCCTGGGGAGGGTCGACGTGTGGGCGGACGACGCTGCGCTCGACGCGGCGGAGCGCCGGCTCGACGAGTGGGAGACGTCGCTCGCCGAGCGGGCAGCACGGGCCAAGACGATGTCGGCGACGGTGCAGGGCCTGACCGGCACCGCCCACAACACCGACCGGACTATCGACGTCACAGTCGACTCAACCGGCCTGCTGCTCGACCTACGGCTCGACGAACGCGTCCGGCAACAACCCGCCGCGCACACCGCTCGGCAGATCCTCAAGACCACCGCTGCCGCGCGCGCCGACCTGCTTCGACAGGTCAGCGCCGCAGCCAGGGAGTCATTTGGCGACGACGCGAGCGCCCAGGCCATCATCGACTCGTACCGCAGCAGACTCTCCCCCGACCAGGGATCGAACGATGCCCGCCGCTGACGGCATCCAGGTCGACCCGGACGACCTGACCGCCCACGCGGCCCGCCTCGACCGCTGCGCCAGCAGCCTCGACACCGCCCAGCAGGCAGGCCAGCGCGTCCGATTGGGCACCGACGCGTACGGGCAGCTCTGCGCGATGATGCCGGTACTGCTCGACGGCCTCCAGCGCACCCTGGTCGACAGCATCGGCGCCGCCGCCGCATCGGTACGGGACACCGCCGGCAAGCTGCGCGTCGGAGCCGACCGCTACCGACGCTCCGACGCCCACGCCAAGCAGCTACTCGACGGGGTGCGGCGACACAGGTGACGTCGAACCCGCTCGTCGCCGCCGCTGCGGACACCCCACCCAGCGCCTGGGCGGGCGTGTGGATCTGTGAGGACATCGAACTCATCGCCCAGGGCGTCCGCACCGGCAGTTGGATCGACGGCAGCCTCGGCGTCGTGAGCGCCGGCCTGGACGCCCTCGCCCTCGCCTCCGACCCGGTCGGCGCCCTGCTCCAGTACGGCATCGCCTGGCTCATCGAACACGTCAAGCCACTCAGCGAGGCGCTGGACTGGCTCGCCGGCGACCCGGCGCAGATCACCGCACACGCCCAGACCTGGCGCAACATCGCCGGGTCACTCCGCGACGACGCCGCCGAACTGGCACGCGCCGTGCGCACCGACGTCGCCGGCTGGGGCGGCAGCGCCGGTCCCGCCTACCGGGCCTGGACCGCCGAACAGCAACAGGCCATCACCGGCCTCGCCCAGGGCGCCGACACCATGGCCGCAATCACCGAAGGGGCCGCCGGCCTGGTGGCCGCCGTCCGACTCCTCGTCCGCGACGCCATCGCCGCCTGCGTGTCCCGCATCATCGTGTACGCGGGCGAACTCCTCATCACCGGCGGACTGGCCGCGCCGCTGGTCGTGGAGCAGGTCACGACCTTGGTGGCGTCGTGGGGTGCGCGGATCGCGCGGTTGTTGCGCGGGTTGCTGGCCAGCCTGCGGCGGTTGATTCCGGAGATGCGCCGGCTCGGCGACCTCATCGAGAAACTCAAGCAGGCACTGGGGCGACTCCAGAAGCAGCCGCCCACCCCACAGAAGCCGGATGGCCCCGAGCCCACGAAGATTCCGGGCGATCCCGGCCGACCGGACTTCACCAAGGCCGAGATCGACGCACGGAAGATCACCGCCTACGCCATGAACCCGGACCACCCTGTCGGCAAGAACAAGTACCGCGTTATCAACTCCACCACCGGCCTCGGGCCGGACGACGCCGACGTGATCATGCAGCAGATCCGCGAAGGCGTCGTCGCTGGCACGCCTTTGCTGGGCAAGGCCGACGAGTTCGGCCAGCGATGGAACGTGGACCTACCCCTGACGGGGCCGGGTGGCACGGTCATCGTCCGCACAGCCTGGATACTGGAGAACGGGTCCTCTTCACCTCGGATGGTGACCATCTCGTTCCCGCCCAAGGAAGGGTGACATGTTGGAGCTGTACGACGTGGTTGAACTACGAGAAGCCATTCCGGGAGAACAACTTCCTGCCGGGGCAGTGGGAACCGTCGTTCACGTCTTCGACAGCCCCTCGACTGCCTACGAGGTCGAGTTCGCCGACGCCGATGGCCACACCATCGCCATGGTCACGCTCCGGGCCGACCAGGTAATCCGCCGAGTCGGATAGTTGATCGGTGCGTCAAGCTCCGTCACAGATCACTAACTCGATCATGCACGGCGGCCTGGAGACGCCTGGTCACCGGCGTAGGCGGCGGGAGCAGTGGCCGTCGTGGTCGTCGCGGAGCACGCAGCGCCGGCCGCCTGGCATCCGCCGATCGCAGAAGACCCGGTGCCGGACGAGCTGATGGTCCTCTTCGGAGACGGTGGTCTCCCCCGGGTCGGTCATCGGCAGCACCAGCATCCACCGGCCGATGACCCGGGCCAGGCGTTGCGCGGCGGGCAGGTCGTTGGCGACGACGGGCAGGTGGATGATGTACCGCTGGCTCATCGGGCCTGGCCTTGCTCGTTGCGGGCGCGGACCTGATCGCTCTGCCAGCGACGCAGCCCGGCCTTGATGCGGGCGGTCTCGCGGCGACTCTCGGCAAGTGCGGCGTAGACGGCGGCCATGTCGCCGGCGACCCGGTCGAGGAAGGCGTACACGTCGTCGGGGTTCAGACCGCGACGCCCGAACCCGACCGGCACGAAGCGGCGCTCACGCACCTGCCACGGCAACAGACTGGTGTACGCGGCGGAGCGGTAGGTCGCACCACCGCTCGCCGTCCTCGGTCGCTGGTTTCTGGCGTTCATGTCTGCCTGCCTTCCTGATGCGGAGGGGCGAGGGGTTCGGGGAAGCACGGCGGCCGGTCGGGGGGACCGGACGGCCGCCGTGCTGTGATCAGCCTGCGACACTACGGAGTGGAAACGCAACGTTCTAAACCGCAATTTCGCTGTTGTGCATTGACTTGCTTTGCTGAAACGCGTAGGAGTTGCAGAAGCGGGTCACGCAGTGTTGCGTGTGTTGGAACCAGGGAGTGCGCGGATGCCCGAAGACATCGGATCGACAGTGCCGCGCCGGCAACTCGGCCGCCTGCTGCGACAGTTCCGCAACGAGGCCGGGGTGACGCTCGACGCCGCCGCCGAGGCCCTTGAGTACAGCCGGCAGAAGATCTGGCGCCTCGAATGCGGCCAGGGCTCGGTCCGCGTGCTGGACGTCAAGGCGATGTGCGAGCTGTACGGGGTATCGGCGGAGATGACCGAGGCGATGCGCGGGCTGGCTGCGGAGACGAAGTCGAAAGGCTGGTGGCACGCGTACGGCGATGCGGTGCCGAACTGGTTCGAGCTGTACGTGGGCCTGGAATCCGCCGCCGCCCACCTCCGCCGTTATGACGAGTCGCTCATCCCTGGGCTCATGCAGACCAAGGAGTACGCCCACGCGCTTTACCGCCTCGGCGGGATGCTGAGCGAGGAGGAACGCGAGCGGGCCGTACAGGTCCGACTGCAACGGCAGGCATTGCTCTCTCGGCGGTTGCCAGCGGCTCCCAGGCTCGAGTCCGTGCTGTCTGAGACGGTCCTCCGTCGTGGCGTTGGCGGCCCACCGGTCATGACCAAACAGCTCGCTCACCTCATCAAGCTGTCCGAGCTACCGAACATCAGCGTCCGGGTGCTGCCACTGGCAGCAGGCGCCCAGCCCGGAGCGGTCGCGGGATCGTTCGTAGTCCTCGACTTTCCGACGACCAAGGGTGGCCGTGCCGCGCCGGAGCCGTCGGTGGTCTACAGCGAGTCGTTGACCGGGGCGCTCTACCTCGACAAGCCCGACGAGTTGGCCGCCTACGAGCGCGTCTGGAAAGGGCTGGATGCGCTGGCCCTCGGCGAGGCAGAATCGACTGACATGATCAAGCGGATCGCTGGGGAGATGCGGCATGACTGACCTGACCGGTGCCGTCTGGCGCAAGAGCACCCGCAGCGGCGACAACGGCGGCGACTGCGTCGAGGTCGCCACCAACCTCGCCGACACTGTCTACGTGCGTGATTCCAAGGATCAGGCCGGACCGGCTCTCACCTTTCGCCCAGCCGCTTGGTGCGCTTTCGTCGGAGGCGCCCGCAACAACACGCTGACCGACTGAAGTCGTATGCCCTCGCAGTCGCACGGAGGTGGGGACGGCCCGTGCAGTCCGATGTGCGGGACCAAACGGCGGGTGCGTACTGAACACCCGTGCCGAGCCAATCCATCCAGCCCGGTGGCGATTACCTCACGAGGAAAGTCGACCCGCTGGCCCTTCTCTGCTACCCCGTCACGGATCAGGAAGGCCACATGCCGTGGGCTTGACCTCCGCCACGGGAAGCATCAGTTCATCAACCTGCCCTCGCCGTACCACTGCAAGAGGTCCGCGAGCGTCGTGCGGGCCGGGAAGTCCTTCAAGTCCTGGGCAACAACGGTGAGCTGCTCGCGAAAGTCCTCGTGTGCGCCCATCCTCGGATCCTCCGAGGTACCCCTGGCGTAGAGGACGAAGAAGGTTGCCGGACGGCGGTCGGCCTTGGGTCGGATCACCCGGCCCATGCGCTGGATCATCTGGCGTCTACTTCGACTGCCGGCCATGATCACGCCAACCTCTGCCTGCGGGACATCGATCCCCTCGTCCAGGACCCGCGGCGCGGTCAAGACCTTCACCTGCCCGTGCTTGAATGCCGCGAGCCGCCGCTTGCGTTCCGTCTGATGCAGGGCGCTCGTGAAATCCAGGGCAGCGACACCGTTGCGGCGGAGCACTGCCGCCGCCTTTTCGGCGCTGGCCCTGGTCTCGCCGAACACCAGCCCTTGGTCAGCCACCGCCAGAACCGGTGCCAGGGACGCGAGAGTCTCCTGCTTGTGGTGGCAGTCCGCGAGCAGCTGACGCCGCTTGCTGAAAGCATGCAGGTATCGGCGCGCGTCCGCCGTAGCATTGCGGTTCCCGTTGCCCCCTTGGCTCAGCTCATTGACGTGGGCCATGAACTCACCGAACGGTTCGTCCGGACAGCCATGATCGAGGATCAGCCGACCACGGAGAGTCCTGGCACGCTCGTCGTAGAGGTCGTACTGCTCACGCTCATCCGCAGTAAAATCGGTGCCGAGAAAGCCCACGCGAAAGGGCGCAAGGATCCCGTCGGCCAGGCCACGCTGATAGCTGCAGCCCATCACCACGCCGCCGAAGTAGGGCTCAAGGTGCTCCTCCAGACCATCGTCCTCGCGCGCGTACGTCGCCGTCAGTCCCAACCGGGCACCGAACTCGGGCTCCAGTGCCCAGGCGAACGTCTTCGCCCCGTACCGGTGCACCTCGTCAGCGATGAGCAGTCCAGCCGATCCCGGGCGCAGCATCTGGTACCTGGCTGCCGAGTGGACGGTGGCCACCAAAACCTGGTGGTCGTCGAATGAGTCCCCGTGGCCGTCCCCGAGTCGTCCGACGCGAGTATTCCGAAGATCACGGCTCAACACCTCATGCCACTGATCGAGCAGTTCCCTGCCGGGCACGAGCACCAACACCTTCTCGCCGGCCTGCACCGCCGCTGCCGCTGCGAGAACCCCCACCGTCGTCTTGCCTGTCCCGGTGACGGCCTCCACAACTCCACATCGGCCCCCGGTTTGCCACTGGGCGAACGCCTCGGCCTGCCATGCACGAGGGGCCTTGCCGACGTAGCAGCGCGGCAATGGTGCCGCCGGCGTGAGCGGATCGTTCAGGTCGACGAGTTGCGCTTGATCGGTGAGGCGCCAGACCGGAGGCGCACCACCATCATGCGCAAAGGTGTCTGGGCTGGCGTACAGCATTCGGTTGACGTCTGTCGTGGTGAGGTCGACAAGGCCCATGCGCTGCAGCCCTGTCAGCAGTTGCCGCTTGTGCTGGCCAGGCCGCTCCACCAATAGCTGCCACAACGCCAACCACATTCGCTCCCGCTGCACCCGTTGCCCTTTCCTGTTGGTTCGACACTCCCGCAGTCGCCGGGTCGTCGACTGCCAGAGGTGCTTCATCTACTCCCGGCTTGGTCAGGTCGACGAACTGCGGTGTGTGACGCTGCGGGCCAGCACGATGCGGCGCAACTGGCGTACGCCGAGTTCGAAATCCTCGATGTCGCCTGGCCCGACACCGTCGCCCAGTTCGGCATAGGCAGCCAGGGCTTCATCGAGCGCATCCAGGACGGCGCTCTCAGCACAGGCAGCGTCGGCGCTATCGGCTGCGCTCAGCAATGGAGAACCCCACGGAGTACCCGGCTGCTGCGAGGCGGAGTCCGTGAAGATCAACTGCTCGACCTGTTCCGGCGTGATTCGCAACTCGTCGGCCCATCCGCTCAGCAACGCCAGGTACCGGCGGTAGTGCGCTACCTGCCAGTTCAAACTCACCGAGAAGGCCGCATTCCGCCACAGCCAGCGCTGCACCAGACTGTCGAGCACCAACGCGGGTGCCTGGGCCGCGCCGCAGAAGAAGAGGTACTTGGTCGCGAAGGCGACGCCGAGGTAGCGCAGGCGGTTATCCGTTAACCAGGCAAAGGCTTCAGCCCCGCCGTCGCGGCGGACTCGTATTGCCGCCTCCCGGAGCAGGGTTGGCGCATTCGGATTGACCCGCAGTACGCGCGCTGTCCGAAACGCACCGTATCCGATCGACCCATAACCCCACACCATGGCGCTGACGAAGGCTTGGACCGCCTCGGCCTCGCCGTCACCGGCATGGCACCCTCGCTGCGCCACAACGTCACGGTCAATCCTGTCCGGAAGCTCGGCAAGAAGGTCGTGATGGTCCGGCAACGTCGCTTGCCACGTGGATCGGTTCCACTTCATGGCACGCTGCGCTGGACGTCCAGCGGCGTTCCAACTCGCGAACAGATCCCGGAGGCGATCCGGGAGGGCAGGAACAGGCTTGTCGGCCGTCATGTCAAGCTCCAGTGGTCCGGCGGGAGGTTGTCCGCCCGACGATCGATGCAAACTCCGTGCTCCACGTCAGCAGGCGGCGGTCATGAAGGCAGAAACGGAGTGGGCGCACGGATTCCGACCACTCAGCTAAGGCAATCCACTGTGGGCGGAGCAGCCCACGATAGGCGGAAGTCGAAGGGATTCCCCAAGAACGTCCTGTCGGCTTCGCGACACCTGCTCAACGGGTCTCGCCACGATGAGCCGCCTCGCAAGAGGCCCTCCTCCGAACAGACTGGACACGCCCGCCGGTCATCGCTTCCATGTGGACGGGCGGCGTGGCTGACAGGTCTGCCGGCCGCGCGACGGACGCCCAGCACTTCAATTCGGCAGGCGACGTATCGGAGGGCGGCATCACCAGCAGGGGTTCGATAGGCGACTGGTACGCCGACGCGGGAATGCGGGCAGCACGGATCACGGCCGCGATTGGGAGAACGACGGCGTGCCGGCTGGCCTGCCGTGACCGCGGACGAGGTGCGCGCCGCGCTTGCTGCTGCGGGCGGTAGCGGCCACCGCGCTGCTGTTCGCCGGCGACAGCGCCACCGCCCGTCATTACGCCACGCCACGGCAACGTGCGGACGAGGAACCCTCCTCCGGCCAACTGAGGCTGTTCGAGCTGGACCCGTCGTGGGCGGTGAGCACCGCCATGGCGCAGTCCGTGGCGGATGACTTGCGTGCGGAGGGCACCCTCTACCGCGCCCCGCTGCCGAACGGCAAGACCCTGGACGTGTTCCGCGGCGTAGAGAGCAACCTCTATCGCTACCTTGCGAACGGCCAGGTCGCCGCGTACCTCCGGGCGGCACCGCTGATCCGCCGCCGATGGTCGCGGTCCCGGCCGCGCAACGGCGTGGTGTCGTTCGGCCGGGACGGCACGGTCCTGACCATCCGCGTCACGGACCGGCGACGCTGAGACGTCGAGGGGTCTGCTGCGGCTCAATGCGCCGCTCTGGCCGCCGGCACGAAGGCTGTCCACCGCCCCGGCCTGACGTTCGCCCACGTCAAAGGGGCACAGCGGCCACGCCTCACGAGGCCGCCGACGGCCTGTCGCACGTGGCTCGCAGACGGCGGGAGGAGTCCTTCGACCTGCGCCCTCGGGCGCACGCCCTGGTCGACGCGTTCCTGCTCGACTGAAATGCGAACACCACGCTCTGAGCTTTCCCCGGGTGCCCCGAGCGTCCGGTGCTGAGCCTCTGATTCGTCTGCGACATCAGCTCTACAGCGTCCAACCACCATCAAGGCTCCCGACTCTGCCGCTCGCCCCAGCCGGGCCGGCAGTGGCCTCCCCACTGCCACCGCTCAGCCCGGGCGGATCGATGAGCCGTCGGTCCGCGGACACACGCCTGGAGACGACCACTGACGACGTACCGACACCGCAGCGCTGCCTGGCGGCGGCCGACCTGCTGCCAACTCGGCAAGGGGCGTCTGGGCGAGCAGGTCGGCGCGACAGCTCCAGTGGCTTATGGTAATAAACCGGACACCCGCCCCCGGGTGTCCGGTCCGGGCCGTGGGATTCACGCTGTTCAGCCGGAGGGGTGACCGATGACCGCGAACGCCCGCGACGTCGACGACTGCTGAGATGGACTGGGCCGGATGGGCGTTGTTCGGGTTGGTCGCCACCGCGGCGCTCACCGCTGCGATGATCACCGCTCAACTGGCCGGTCTCACCCGGCTCGATATTCCCCTGGTACTCGGGGCCTTCGTCACCGAGGACCCCGATCGGGCCCGGGTCGTCGGGTTCTTCCTCCACCTCTGCACCGGTCAGGGTTTCGCCCTGGGTTACGCGGCCACGTTCGCGCTGTTGCATCGGGCGGACTGGTGGATCGGGGCACTGCTCGGGATTGTGCACGTCGGGATCGCGCTGACGGTGATCTTGCCGCTGCTTCCTGGTGTCCACCCGCGCATGGCCTCGCAACGGGCGGGACCGGCAAGCACGGCGGTGTTGGAGCCGCCCGGGCTGTTCGCTCTCAACTACGGCATCCAGACCCCGCTGGTCACGGCTGTCGTCCACCTTGTCTACGGGGTTTGTCTCGGGCTGCTCCTGCAACCCAGGTGACTCGTGGCTGACCGGCCGCCGATCAGCGACTACGGTCTGCTGGGCGACACGCGCGCCGCTGCCCTGGTCGCGAGTGACGGCGCGATGGACTGGTTCTGCGTTCCACGCTTCGACGGCGATCCCCTGTTCGGTCGACTGGTCGGGGGCCCGGACGCCGGAACGTTCCGGGTGGGCCCGGCCGGGCCGGCCACCGTCGTTGAACGCCGGTACCGGCAGCACACCGCCACCCTGGAGACCACGTGGGCGGCGGGCGGTGGGCGGCTCCGCCTCACGGAGGCGATGGTGGCCGAGGTCAGCGGTCGCCTGCTGCCCACGACACTGATCGTGCGACGGCTGTCGGCCGAGCAGGCAGCGGTCGAGGCGGTGGTGGAGTTCGATCCCCGCCTTGGCGCGCGGCACCACCGGCCCCGGGCACAGCACCGGCGCCAGGGGCTCGTCTGTGAGTGGGGGGCGTTGGCGGTCGCGCTGGACAGCACGCCCACGTTCAGAATCGAACCGGGTCGGCCCACCTCGATGACGGTCAGGCCGGGGCATCCGGTCACCCTCGTGCTGGCCGTCGCCCACCGCGAACCGGTGGTCCACGTCGACCCGACAGCCGCCTGGGAACTACTCGTCGAGGACGAGGCCCGCTGGCGGGCCTGGACCGCGGAGATCGACGAGCGGTTGCCCTTCCGGGATCACGTCGTACGCAGTCTGCTCACCTTGCGCCTGCTGACCTACTCGCCCTCGGGAGCGCCGGTGGCCGCACCGACCACCTCACTGCCCGAGGATCCCGGCGGTGTACGGAACTGGGACTACCGCTATGTCTGGCCGCGTGACGCCAGCATCGGGGTCAGCGCCTTCCTCAGCGTCGGCAAGACCGACGAGGCGCGCGGTTTCCTCGCCTGGCTGTTGCACGCCACCCGGTTGCAACGGCCACGCCTGCCGGCGCTGCTCACCCTGCACGGCCGGCGCGTTCCCGCGGAACATGACCTGGTTGGTTGGCCCGGCTATCGCAACAGCATTCCGGTACGGATGGGCAACGGCGCCGCCAGTCAACACCAACTCGACGGCTACGGGTGGGTGATCGACGCCGCCTGGGTGTTCGCTCAGGCCGGGCACCGCCTCCCCGCCGAGACGTGGCGGACGGTCCGCGGTTTCGCTGACGTGGTCGCCAGTCAATGGCGGGAGCCCGATGCGGGTATCTGGGAGGTACGGGCACCGGCCGAGCACGTCCATTCCAAGCTCATGGGTTGGCTCGCCCTGGACCGCGCCCTGGCCATCGCCGGCACGCACCCCCTACCGCAGCGGCAACGTCGACGCTGGCAGGACGCCCGGGACGCCATCGCCGCCGAGGTCCGGACGCGCGGTTTCGACCCGACGGCGGGCAGCTACGTCCGCAGGTACGACTCCCGGGATCTCGACGCGGCCCTGCTCGTCCTGCCGCTGCTCGACATGGACCGGACCGATTCACCCCGGGTACGCGGCACCATCGACGCCATCCGGAGCAGGCTCTCCGCCGGCGGGCCACTGCTCTACCGCTACCCGCCCGGACGTGACGGCCTGCCCGGCACCGAGGGCGCGTTCCTGCCCTGCTCGTTCTGGCTCGTTCAGGCCCTCGCCCGCACCGGGCGTCGCCGTGAGGCCGTCGAGCTGTTCGAGGCCATGGTCGACCACGCCAGCCCGCTCGGCCTCTACCCGGAAGAGGTGGACCCGGCGACGGGCGTCCACCTCGGCAACTACCCTCAGACGCTGACCCACGCCGCGTTGATCCAGGCCGCACTCGCCATCCGGGACGCCCCCGCGCGGGTAGGGTTCCGATCATGACGATTCCGCACCTGACGGCCGCTGACGGCACGACCCTGCCGGCGATCGGGCTCGGCACCTACAAGCTGAACGGCTCGGCGGGTGTCGACGCGATCGGTCAGGCGATCCGGACGGGCTACCGGTTGATCGACTCGGCCGTGAACTACGAGAACGAGGGCGCTGTCGGCCGGGCCGCCCGGTCGGCCGGTGACCTGCGGGACGAGCTGGTCGTCACCTCGAAGCTGCCGGGTCGGCACCACCGCTACGACGACGCGCTGACCACCATCGAGGAGAGTGTGTTCCGCACCGGCCTCGACCACGTCGACCTGTACCTGATCCACTGGCCGAACCCCAAGGAAGACCGGTACGTGCAGGCGTGGCGGGCGCTGATCGAGGCGCGTGAGCGCGGCCTGGTGCGGCACATCGGGCTCTCCAACTTCCTGCCCGAGCACATCGAGCGGTTGGTGGCCGAGACCGGGGTCGCCCCGGTGGTCAACCAGATCGAGGTGCACCCGTACTTCCCGCAGCAGGAGGCGCTCGACTACCACCGGGAGCACGGCATCCTGGTGCAGGGGTGGAGCCCGCTCGGCCACGGCAACGACCTCCAGCAGCACCCCGTCGTCGTGGAGATCGCGACCGCGCACGGCGTCAGCCCGGCGCAGACGATCCTCGCCTGGCACGTGGCCCGTCAGGTGATTCCGCTGCCCAAGGCCGCCTCCCCGCAGCGGCAGGCCGAGAACCTGGACGTCTTCGGTATCACGCTCACCGACGCGCAGGTCGAGGCCATCACCGCGCTGGGCCGCCCGGACGGGCGGCTCTCGGACCAGGACCCGGCGGTGTACGAGGAGTTCTGACCGAGCCGACATGCGAGCGCCGTGACGAGCGTGATGACTGTGCGGCATCAATATGCCTGTGAGTCATCACGCTCATCCGCAAATCCGGCGCCGACCGCGGTGCCGAGCCGCGTCACCCGGGCCGCCGGTGCCCGGGTGACGCGGTGTCGCTCAGACGAGCCCGCCGAGGGCCGGGTCGCTGATGCTCTCCTTACCGTTCTCGACGTGACCCGCGCAGCGGTACGCGAATTCGGCGTCGCCCGCGACGGAAACCGTCAGGTCGTACCAGCCGTGGGTGCGGGTGAGCGTCCACGTGGCGCGCTCGGTCTCGCCGGGTCGCAGCGACAGCGTGACCGGTCGGGCGTTGTACCCGTCGCGGACAGTCACCTCGACCCGATTCGACCCGCGGTTGGCGAGCGTGAGGGCGAGCTTGTTGCCGTGCTCGTCGTAGGCGGGGGTGACGTCGAGGTGGGACCGGCCGTCGGTGAACCGGCGGAAGAACCCGTTCGGCCCGTGCACGGACAGGTCGTACCCGGAGGTGGCCGGCCACGTGTCGCTCAGGTGCTTGCCCGCCTCGACGGTGTAGCTGCGCGGGGCGTCGGCGGTGCCGGTCTGGCGGACCTGGAAGACCGCGGCGACGCCGCCGGAGTTGCGGAAGTCGATCCGGAACGAGTCGCCGCCGCGGTGCCCGTCGGCGTGCAGGGTGTACGGGATCGGCCGGGCTGGGCGTACCCCGTGCTCCTGCCTGGGCAGCCGCTGTTCCGCCGGCGGGACCGGCACCTCGTCGGGGTGCCGGACCAGGTCCTCGGGCTTGAAGTCGTCGGTGTCGGGCAGCCTGACGTCGCGCGAGCGGTTCGGGTTCCGGAAGTCGAACGCCGTGGTCAGGTCGCCGACGACGGCCCGCCGCCACGGGGTGATGTTCTTCTCGATCAGGTCCGGCCGGCCGTGCCCGAACCGCGCCTCCAGGAATTTGATCAATGAGGTGTGGTCGAAGACCTGGGAGTTCACGTAGCCGCCGCGCGTCCACGGCGAGACGATCACCATCGGCACCCGGATGCCGAGGCCGTACGGGCCGGCCGGGTGGTCGGCGTCGCCGGGGAAGATCTCGTTGGTGGTCGGCACCGTCGACTGCCCGTGCTCGCGGCTCTGCGGGGGCGTCGGCGGGACTACGTGGTCGAAGAAGCCGCCCTCCTCGTCGTACGTGATGAAGAGCGCCATCCTGCTCCAAACCTCGGGGTTCGCGGCGAGGATGTCGATGACCTGCGAGATGTACCAGGAGCCGTACGCCGGTTCCCAGTTCGGGTGCTCGGTGTACGCCTCGGGGGCGGTGATCCAGGAGACCTGCGGCAGGCGCCCGGCCTCGACGTCGGCGCGGAAGTCGGCCAGCAGCGCCTCCGGGTCGCGCCCCTGGGTGCGGATCTCCGTGCCGGTCTTGGCCCGGTCGGCCAGCGGCGTTCCGGGCTGCGCGTTCTGGTACTGGTGGAAGTAGAGCAGCGAGTTGTCGCCGTAGTTGCCGATGTACGGGTCGTTCGTCCAGCCCCAGGACCCGGCGGCGTTGAGGCCGGTGCCGACGTCCTGGTAGATCTTCCAGGAGATGCCGTTGCGCTCCAGCCGCTCCGGGTACGTGGACCAGTCGTAGCCGGCCTCGGCGTTGGTGATGACCGGGCCACCGCCCTTGCCGTCGTTGCCGACCCAGCCGCTCCACATGTGGTAACGGTTCGGGTCGGTCGGCCCCATCAGCGAGCAGTGGTAGCTGTCGCAGACGGTGAACGCGTCCGCGAGCGCGTAGTGGTACGGCAGGTCCTGGCGGGTGTGGTAGGTCATCGCCGTGACGCCCTTGCTCGGCACCCACTTGTCGAACCGGCCGTCGTTCCAGGCGGCGTGCCCGTCGTTCCAGCCGTGCGGCGGGTCCGGCAGGAAGGTCTGGCCGAGGTCCTTCACCTCGGGGCGGAAGGGCAGCAGCTCGTCGTTCCCGTTGGGCTGGTGCCACACGTCCCTGCCGGACGGCAGTGTCGCCGGATGGGGGTCGCCGAAGCCGCGTACGCCACGCATGGTGCCGAAGTAGTGGTCGAAGGAGCGGTTCTCCTGCATCAGGATGATGACGTGCTCGACGTCCCTGATCGTGCCGGTCCGGTTGTTCGCCGGGATGGCGAGCGCCTTGCTGAGGTCCAACGGGAGCGCCGCGCCGATCGCGGGAACTCCCATCGCCTTGAGGAACGTACGGCGATCCACTGTGCCCATAACTCCGCCTTTGTGCGATCTGGTCGGGAAACTGGCGACCGGACGCTACCGACGACGGGTTGACGGCAGATGACCGTAGTTCGTTGGTTTTGCGACCACTCGTCGACCGGCTCTGCGCCCTTGACGAGTGCCGCTCAGGCCGCTGTGGCGTCGACCCGGGTGAGCCGTCGATGCCCGCTCGGGCTCAGCCCGTGCACACGTTTGAAGGCCGCGCTGAAGCCGAACGCGTCCGCGTACCCGAGGCGACGCGCCACGGCGGCGACCGTCGCCGTCGATTCAGACAGCAGGTCCGCGGCCACCGCCATGCGCCAGTCGGTCAGGTAGGTGAGCGGCGGTTCGCCCACCAACGCGGTGAACCGTTTCGCCAGTGTGGACCGGGAGACCCCGGCCTGGGCGGCAAGGCTGGCCAGCGTCCACGGTCGGCCCGGCGCGTCGTGCATGGCGCGCAGCACCGGGCCGACCGTGTCGTCGCTGAGCGCGCGATACCAGCCGGGCGTCTCGGCCTCCGGCTGGTCGAACCAGTCCCGCACCGTGCACACCAACAACCAGTCCAACAGGCGGTCCAGCACCACCTGCCGTCCGGGCCGACCCGCGTCGAGCTGGGCGTCCAGGTAGTCGCGCAGCGCTGCGCAGTCCTGGTCCTCCGGCACGACGAGCACCGGCGGCAGCGCGCCCAGCAACCGCTGCGGCACCCGGCCCCGGACCTGGTACACCCCGACCAGCAGCACGACACGGTCGGTGTGATCCGTGCCCACCGGATCGAGGACCCCGGTCTGGCCACGCCGGACGTCGCGCAGCTCCCCGGGCTCGAAGCTCGACCGGGGCTCGGCGGAGAAGACGAACGGCGCCGGCCCGCGCACGATGGCCGCCTCGCCGACCCGGACCGGGCGGGGCTTGTCGCTGTCCGGATGCGAGATCCAGCCCTCGCCCCGCATCGGAACACAGAGCGTCAGCGGGGCGCCGTCGGTGAACCGCAGCGCCCACGGCGGCGTCAGCACCGACCGGCCGAAGGCCGCGCCGTCGGCGTGCAGACCGCGCAGCAGATTGTCGAACGGGTCCATGCCACCGACGATAGATCGCGGAGGATGGACCGCGGACGATCGGACATGCCCGGCGTACGACAGGACATGTCCCGCCGACGACCGGGCGCGTTGACTCGTGGTCATGACGACGGACGTAGCTTCGACACTCGTGATGGCCGGCACCGGCAAGACCGGCCGCCGCTTGGTTCAGACGTTGCGGGCGGCGGGTCACCACGTCCGAGCCGCCTCTCGCTCCGGTGAGGTGCGCTTCGACTGGTCGCGGCGGGACACCTGGCGGCCGGCTCTGGCAGGCGTCTCTGCCGTCTATCTGCTCGCTCCGGAGGACCCGGCGCTGGCCACCGACTTCGTGACGCAGGCAGTCGACTCCGGTGTCGGCCGGATCGTGGCGCTCTCCGGGCGCGGGATCGACCGGGTTGATGACTTCTCCCCCGGCATGCTCGCCGCGGAAGAGGCGGTGCGGAAGTCCGGCATCGAGTGGACGATCATCCGGCCCAACAACTTCAGTCAGAACTTCAGCGAGGACCTGTTTCGCCAACCACTGCTCGACGGTCGGCTCGCCCTGCCGATGGGCGCTACGCCCGAGCCGTTCGTCGACGCCCAGGACGTCGCCGACGTGGCGGCGATGCTGTTGACCTCGCCCGGTCACCACGAACAGGTGTACGACCTGTCCGGCCCCCGTGCGCTCACCTTCGCGACGGCGGTGGCCACGATCGCGCGGGTGACCGGCCGCTCGATCCGCTACGTGGAGCTCACCCCGGAGCAGTACCACGCCGAACTGCTCGCCGAGGGTTATCCGGCGGAGGCGGCCACGGCGCTGAACGCCCTGTTCGCCGGGATGCGGGCGGGCCACCTCGCCGAGCCGACCGACGGGGTACGTCGGGTTCTCGGACGGGACCCGCTCGACTTCGACACCTACGCCGCGCGGGCCGCTGCGGCCGGCGCGTGGTCGTAGTCCGCCCGGCGGCGTCGCAACAGGTGATCTGCCCGCCTAGGGCGAGCACCCCGACGTACCGTGAGATCGTGCCGACGAGAGATGTACTCACCAAGGCTGACCTCGCTGAACTTCGCCGCTCGGCGCTCGGGACGGCCAACCCGCTCGGTGTCGCCGCTGACCTCGCGGAGGCGGCGGAGCAGGGCCGGTTGGAGGACCTGGACGACGCCGGGGACGCCCTGACCCTGGCCGCCGAGATCGCGGAGATCCGGGCGCGGCCCGAGGCGGCCCTGCGGTACGCGGAGCAGGCCGTGGCGGCGTACCCGTCCGGCGATGATCCTCGGGCCGGGTTCGCCCGGGCGCTGCGGGCCCGCGCCCTGTTCCGGGCCGGCGGTCAGGACGACGAGGCCATGGCGGAGTTGACCGCCTTGCGCCCGTTGCTGCTCACGCAGCCCGACGCCGCCGCCTACGTCAGCGCGGCGCTGGACGCCGGTGGTCGTTCGGCGATCGCCGAGACGTGGCTGAGCGAGGCTGTCGACTCCGTGCTCGGCGAGCGTGCGACCGCCGGCGCGTCGGCGATCACCGCCACCGACCCGGTGATCGATCTCGGTCCGCCGGACGCGCCCGGTGTGACTTTCTTCCTGCTGCAACAACGGCATCGGGTACGCCGGAACCTCAACCTGCCGCACGACCGGCAGGACGATCTGGCAGACCGGCTGGAGACCCAGCTCGTCCGGCGGGCCGGTGAGCGCAGGGACGCCGAGTCGGATCTGCTCTTCTGGCCGCGGGCCGAGTTCGATCGCCTGCTCGCCGAGCATCCCGCCCTCAGCGAGGTGTACGGGCCGGACTGGGACGCGCACCGGGGCCGGCTGGAGACGGAGCTGGTTCGGCTGCGGGGTGCCGGTCAGGCCGGGCTGGGCGTGTTCGGCGCGACGGTGGCCGGGTTGACCGCGTTCGCCGGTCGACGTGACGGCGACCCGGCCGACGCGGGCGTCCGCGCGGGGTACGCGGCCGAGGTGTCGGCGCGGCCCAGCGCGCGGATCGCCTGGCCGCCGGAGCGCAACGACGCCTGTTGGTGCGGGTCGGGCCTCAAGTACAAGAAGGACTGCCTGCCGCGCTCGCGGAGCTGACCGCGGCGGTCATCGCGCTGCGCCGGTCGACCTGGCCCGGAGTAGCGTCCCTGACGGCTTTGACGTTGGTAGCCGTTAGGAGAGCCTCGTGCTGGTCATCGCGCACCTCAGTGACACCCACCTCGACAGCCATCCCCGGTCGGCCGAGCGGACCGCCCGGGTGATGGACTACCTGCACGGCCTGCCCCGACAGGTCGACGCGATCCTGATCACCGGGGACATCGCCGACCACGGCGAGGTGGCCGAGTACGAGACCGCCGCGAAGCTCTTCGAATCCCCGCTGCCGGTCATGGTCTGCCCCGGCAACCACGATGTACGCGACGCGTACCGCAAGGGTCTGCTCGGTGACGACGACGGCGGCACCGGCCCGATCAACGCCCGCCACGACGTGGCCGGGGCGGTCTTCCTCCTGGCCGACTCCTCCGTGCCCGGTGCGGACGACGGTCACCTGGACGAGGAGACGATGGCCTGGCTCGCCGACGAGTTGGGTTCGGTGCCGGCCGGGACACCCACGTTCATCGCCCTGCATCACCCGCCGGTGGTGCTGCACCACCCGGTCATCGACCCGATGCGGCTGCTGCCGGCCGACCCCCTGGCCGCGCTCGTCGCCGCCCACCCGCAGGTCGTCGCCGTGCTGACCGGGCATTTCCACACGGCCGCCGCGAGCACCTTCGCGGGCCGTCCACTGCTGATCGCCCCGGGCGTGGTCTCCACGCTGCGGATGCCCTGGGAGGGCGACGGCCCGTTGACCACCCAGACCCAGCCGCCCGGCGTCGCGTTCCACGTCTACGACGACGCCGGGCGGCTCACCACCCACTACCGGGTGGTGATCTGAGGATGCACGGGGTCGCGGTGCTCGGCTTCCTGGTCGCCGTCGCGCCGATCACCGCCACGCCGGGCGCGAGCCTGACCCTGGTCGTCTCGCGGGTCGCCACCGGCGGGCGGCGGCAGGGCTGGTGGGTCATCCTGGGTACGGTGACCGGGCTCTACGTGCACGCCACGCTGGCCGCTGTCGGCCTGGCCGCGCTGGTGCTCCGCTCGTCGCAGGCGTTCTGGGTCGTCAAGCTGGTCGGGGCCGGTTATCTGGTCGGGCTCGGGCTCTGGATGCTCTGGTCCGCGTCGCGGCGTCGCACGGAGGCGGGACGGCGACCGACGGGTTCCGCCCGGAGGTTGCCCTGGCGGGTGGACCACCCGTACCTGCAAGGGTTGCTCGGCAACGTGCTGAACCCCAAGGCCGCCGCCATCTACCTCACCTTGGCGCCGCAGTTCCTCGAACCGGGCCGACCGGTGCTGCTGCCGATGGTACTGCTCGCCACGGCGCACGCCGCGCTGCACACCTGTTGGCTCGCTGGCTGGACCGTCGTCTCCGGTGCCGCCGCCCGGTTGCTCCGCACCGCATCGGTGCGACGAAGGCTCGATCGGCTGACCGGCGTGATCCTGGTCGGCCTCGGCGTACGCGCGGCGACGACCTGAGTCACGTCGCGACAGGTGATCGATCGGCGGGGATGACACGCCCGCTTGGTACCGCTAGCGTCCCGGTGTGGACGATCACCGTCCACGCCGATGTCACCGGAGGAGACGCCGATGTTCGAGGAGTTCATGGGCATCCCCGCCCACCCGCTGGTGCTACACGCCGCTGTCGTGTTCGTGCCGCTGCTGGCGCTCCTGACGATCGGCTACGCGCTCGTCCCGCTGATCCGGCCGCACACCCGGTGGGTGCTGGGACTGCTCGCTGTGGGTGCGCCGATCGCGGCCCTGCTGGCGAAGCTCAGCGGCGACGCCTTCTTCGAACGCATGCGTGCCGCCAACCGGGTGACCCCCGAGTTCCTGCCGACGCTGGAGACGCACCAGGAGTTCGGCGACATCACGCTCTGGGCCGCGATCCTGTTGGGCATCGTGGCGCTGGCACTGGTCCGGTTCGTCGCGCCGAGAGCCGCCGAGGCGATCGCCGACGGACGTCCCTCTCGACCGCTGACCATCGCGTTGCAGGTGCTGTCGGTGATCGCCGCCGGCATCGCCGTGTACTACGTGATCCGCACCGGCGACTCCGGCGCGAAGGCGGTCTGGGAAGGTCAGTGACGGTGTGGTGTCGGCCCGGCCGGAGCCGGGCCGACACCATGTCGACCGTCAGCCGGCGCGGTACGCCCGGATGATGGTCTGGTCGATTCCGCTACCGCCGTTGGCGGTGGCCTTGACCCGCAGCGAGACGGCCTGCCCGGTGGTGGCCTTCGGCAGCGCGACCCGGTAGGCGTCACCGCTGCCGGTGACGCGGGCGGACTTCCAGGTGGCGCCGTCGTCGGTTGACGTCCAGACCTGGAACGACGTCACCTTCTGCGCCTTCACACCGTGCGCCTGCCGGACGGCCAGCTCAGCCGTTCCGTCGACCGGGTGGTTGTCGTGGTCCATCGGCAGGGCGTAGTCGACAGCGAGCAGCGGCAGCGGCACGCTCCCGGTCCCGTCGGGGCCGGCTGACCGGAACGTCCACGAGGTGTTGACCTTGGTGGAGATCGGCAGGATCAGACTCGTGTCGACGTCGAGCGTCACCCGGTAGTCGGCCATCGACTGCGCAACGGTGAAGTCGCCGTACGGGCCGGACCGCTCGTCGACGAGCGTGCCGTTGCGGTACAGCGACAGCGTGCGCTTAACGCCGATCACCTCGCCCTGCAGGCAGTCGGCCCGCTGGTGCTGGTCGGTCAGCGTCACCATGTCCAGGTGCAGGTTGCCGCGGGTCCGCGACGGCGGGGTGGCACAACTCCAGTCGGCGCCGGCCGGGTCGTCGTACCAGTCGGAGTGCAGCGGCTGCCGCGCCCAGACCTTGGACTGCTGGCTGCCCGGCCGGTACTGGCGCGGCGCCTCCATGGCCCCCAGTCCGCCGTAGACACCCTGGTCGGCCCAGACGATCTCCGGTGAGAGGTACGACGTCCGGCTCGGCGGCATGACACCCTCGAAGGTCTGGGTCACCGGCACCCCGTCGGGAGTCTCGCCGAATCGGACGAACGTGGTGTACATCTCCGGTGAGTCGGTCTGGTGGAACGTCTCGTCGATGCGGGCCAGCCGGGCCTGCTCCGCTCTGGTGACCCGGAACGACGGGTCGGCCGGCACGCCGCCGGCGTACTCGTGCACGATGTTGTAGCGGTACGGCTTCGCGGTGCCGGCCGGCGAATCCATGTTGACGGCCGCCCAGGTGCGCCGCGATCCGATGGTGGGCTTCGGGACCGCCACGCTGCGGACCGCCGTGGCCACCCCGAACCCGCTGATCTGGTGCCACCACGGCAGGCCGTTCACCGCGGTCTGGAAGGTGGTGACGTCGGTCCGGGTGGTCGTGGTGGCCGCCCCGTCGACGGTCGCCGTGACCGGCCGGGCCTGCGCCGGGTCGAGGGTCACGCTCCGCGGGCCCCGCACGTCCAGGTCACCCGCCGCGGTGAGGGTGCTCTCCTGCACGTCGCTGTCGACGTAGTAGGCGATCGACGCGCCAAGCACCGAGTACCGGCCCGCCGGCACCCGCAGGGTGACGGTCTCCCCCGGCGTGCCGCCGCCCCCGCCGTAGAACAGCAGGGGGTCGGTGAGGTTGGCGACCATGACGTTGATCCAGCTGTCCGCGCCGTCCCGCAGACCGGGCATCGGCTTGGTGTGGATGGTCAGGTCGTAGCTGGGCGGCTCGACGTAGAAACTCACCGGCGTGGTCACGACCGGCTTGCGGCCGCTGCGGGCGGTGACGGTGGCCAGGTAGAGGCCCGGCCGGCTGCCCAGCGCCGCGCGATTGATCCGCAGGGTCGCCGCGCCCGTCGCGCCCCGCTTGAGGGTCACCCGGTTCGTCGACAGCGACGCCGCGCCGCGCGGTACCGGCTGGCCGTCGTGGTTGACCACTGCCACGTCGAGGTCGAGGACGGTCGTCGACTCAGCGGTCCAGCTCAGCTTCGTCTCGCTGGTCCCCGACTGCGGGTACGCGAACGTGCCGAGGTTGACCACCGGCTGGTTGCTGGTCGGGCCGCCGAGGGCCCGGGCCGCGTTGAGCCGGCCGGCTCCGACGGCGTACGGGTCGATGCCGGTCAGCGGGTCGGCCGCGCCGACCAGTGCGGCCTTGAGCTGCTGGCCGGTCCAGTCCGGGTGACGCTGGGCGAGCAACGCGGCGGCGCCCGCCGCGTGCGGGCTGGCCATCGAGGTGCCGCTGATCGCCTCGTAGTGCTCGTCGATCGGGTCCTGGAGGTTGGTGCCGGCGGCCCGGGCCGCGACGATGTCGACGCCCGGCGCGACCAGCTCCGGCTTGGCCACGTGGCTGTCGACCAGTGGTCCCCGGCTGGAGAAGTCGGCGAGCCTGTCGTCGCGGTCGACGGCCCCGACGGTCAACGCGCTGGACGCCGAGCCGGGCGAGGAGATCTGCGCGCCGCTGTTGCCGGCCGCGATGACGAACAGCGTGCCGGTGGACGCGCTCAGGGCGTCGACGGCGAGCGAGAGGGGATCGCTGCCGTCGTCGGCGTCGCTGCCACCGAGGCTCATGTTGATGACGTCGGCGCGGGGGGCGGCCCACTCCATGGCCGCGATGATGCCGGAGTCCTCGCCGTAGCCACGGTCGTCGAGGACCTTGCCGATCAGCAGCTTGGCGTCGGGCGCGACACCGCGACGCTGACCGCGTGCGGCCGCGCCGGTGCCGGCGATGGTGGAGGCGACGTGCGTACCGTGGCCGTTGTGGTCGACGGCATCACCGCCCTCGGCGGTGAAGTCGGCCCGCTCGGCGACCCGGCCGACCAGGTCCGGGTGGGTGAAGTCGGCGCCGGTGTCGAGCACCGCGACGGTGGTCCCCCTGCCGGTGTAGCCGGCCTTCCAGGCGTCCGGCGCGTCGATCTGGGTCAGGTTGCGGTCCAGGCCGGCGGGCTTCGCGCCGGCGGGCAGGGCGGTGGCGCGGACCTTACGGTCGAGCCAGACCTTCTTCGCCCCGGCCAGCAGCGAGTTGGTCGCGAGCTTCGCGGTGGCCGGGCTCTTCTTGGGTACGCGGCCGGCGACCGCGCCGATGCTGGGCAACGGCAGCACGTCACCGAGCGCGGCGACGCGGGCGGACGCGGTGGCGGGCTGCACGATGAGCGGCAGCTCGGCGGAGTTGTCGTCGTCGTACCCGTCGGCGATCAGCGTGGTGACGTCGAACAGGTCGGGGTCGAGGACCGAGCCGATCTGGGACGCGACGCGGGCGGGGACGACGTGCAGGTGACCGTCGGGGCCGCAGCTCTGGTCGATGACCGCGTTCTCGTCGACGGGCCGGATCGTGGCCTGCGGGCAGCCCGAGCCGTTGGTGCGAACGGTCACCACGTCGCCGGTCAGCAGGGTGACGGTGTGCGTCCTGCCGTCGGTCGAGGCGGCGGGTGCGCCGGGTCGGTCGATGCCGCCGGCTGTGGCCGATCCGCCCGGTAGGGCGGTCAGCGTCGTGGCCGTGACGGCGACCGCCATCAGCCACCGCGTTCTTCTGAGCATGGTGCTCCTCGTCTAATGTGGACGAAAGTGCCTCATCGGGCGACTTTCTGCAAGATCATATGCAGGTCAACGATCTTCGGGGAGCCCTCGACGAGGAGGTTTTCACGCTCTTAACAGTGGGAGCACCCGCCGGCCGAGCAGGTCGATCCCGCCGTGCGGCGTCAACCCGTGCGGGGTGCCGAACTCCACCCGGCTCGCCCCGGCGTCGAACACCGCCGCGGCCTGCGAGGCCACGTGCTCGGGTGTGCCGGAGACGGCGAACAGGTCGAGCAGGTCGTCGCCGATCAGCGCCCCGGCGAGGTCGTCCTCCCGACGACCGACGTGCTGCTGGACCCAGGCCAGCAACTCCAGGTCCGCCTCGGGTCGTGGGCGGCGACCACCGCCAGGTACATGGCCACCTCCCGGCGGGCCACGCCAGCGACCAGCGCGCCCACCTGATCATCGCGGTGACGCCACCGACCCCCTGACCGGCCACCGTGGGCAGCCGACGGGATCGACGGGACGCCGCGGCGGACCTAGCATGACCACGAATGGATCTTCGAGATTGGCCCCTGCCGACCCACGGCAACCAGCCCAACCGAAGGGAGACGCGCATGCGTCGACCCCGTCATCTCGCGCTACTGAGCGTCGGCGTTTCCGGCGCTCTGGTGCTCAGCGCAGCCCCCACCGCAACGGCTGCACCACCCGCCGCCACCACGCCCACCGGCATCGTGGTCAGCGACGGCATGACCCAACCGGTGTTCTCGCTCGCCGACGCGATCGAGGAGCGGGTGTTCGTCCAGACCCCGGTGGACACCGACCACGACGGTCGGCCCGACCGGGTGGCGATCGACATCTCCCGGCCCCGGGAGACCGGCACGCAGGGCTTCAAGGTGCCCGTCATCTTCGAGCACAGCCCGTACCGCAAGGGCACCTGGGGTGACGTGCCGTACCCGAGCGTGCTGGTCGACGACCTGCCGCAGAACGGCCTCACCGACCGCACCGGGCGTCGTGCCCTCGACGCCGGCGCGCAGCGGGCCCAGGCGAAGGCCAACCTGCCCGGCTCGCTGGACGACTACTACGTGCCCCGCGGGTACGCGGTGGTGCTCGGCCAGAGCGTCGGTACGGGCGACTCCGACGGCTGCCCGACCAGCGGCGACCAGGCCGAGACGCTCGGCACCAAGGCGGTCATCGACTGGCTCAACGGCCGGGCCAAGGGGTACGACGCCAACGGCGCCCCGGTCACCGCCGGCTGGAGCACCGGCGCGGTCGGCATGACCGGCGTCTCCTACAACGGCACCCTGCCCAACCAGGTGGCCACCACCGGCGTCAAGGGGCTCAAGACCATCGTCCCGGTCTCCGCGATCAGCAGCTGGTACGACTACTACCGGGCCAACGGCCTGGTGGTCGCGCCCGGCACGTTCCAGGGCGAGGACCTCGACATCCTGGCCCAGTACACCGCCGGGCAGGCGCGCGCCGAGGGGCCCTGCGCCGACGAACTCGCGGACATCACCGCGAAGCAGGACCGGGTCACCGGCGACTACTCGAAGTTCTGGCAGGACCGCGACTACCTCGACGCCCGCGACGTCAAGGCCAGCGTCTTCGTCGTGCACGGCCTCAACGACTGGAACGTGAAGACCGAGCACTTCGCCGGCTGGTGGGACCAGCTCGCCAAGCGCGACGTCCCCCGCAAGATCTGGCTGCACCAGGGCGGCCACGGTGGTCCGGGCAGCAGCGCGTCGGTGACCCTGCCCAGTGGGCAGACGTGGACGTACAAGCAGACCGAGAACCGCTGGTTCGACTTCTGGCTGTGGAACGTGCGCAACGGCATCATGGACGAGCCGACGGCGGTGCTCCAGCGCGAGGACCGCGCCTACACCACGTACGCCAACTGGCCCGACCCGGCCGCACGGGAGGTCGGGCTGCGCTTCGCCGCCACCGACGCCACCGCACCCGGCACGCTCACCACCGGAAAGCCGCCGAAGGCCAGGGTGGAGCAGAGCTTCGTCGACGAGGGCCGGACCATCCACCCGGACACGCTCGTGTCCAACCCGGACACCGCCAGCGCCAACCGACTCGCCTACCGCTCCCCCGAGCTGACGCAGAGCGTGCGCATCTCGGGGCGTCCGGAGATGCGGTTGCGGATGGCGATCGACAACAAGCCGGACGCGAACCTCACCGCGTACCTGGTCGACTACGGCCCGGCCGGGTCGACCGCCGCCCCGACCGTGGTGACGCGAGGTTGGATGGACCCGCAGAACCGCGTCAGCGCCGCGCGGACCGCGCCGGTCAAGCAGGGCAAGCTGTACGACTACCGGTGGACCATGGAGCCGAAGGACTACATCTTCCCGGCGGGACACCGGATCGGCGTTGTCGTCTTCTCCAGCGACCAGGAGTACACGTTGCTGCCGCTGGGCGGCACCGAACTGCGGGTCGCGCCGAACGACAGCGAACTGCGACTGCCGGTCGTCGGCGGCCGGAGCGTCCTCGGGTTCTGATTCCATCTTCGCGCCCCGGGTGGGGCAGTCCGACACCTTCGGGCTGCCCCATCCGCACGTCAGAACCACCGCGAGTGCCCGCCCCACGCGTGCCACCCCGCGCGTCCCGGCCCGGCCCTTCGAGCGTCGATCATGGAGTTGTGGTGCCCGGTTTGGTCACGACTGAGGGACTTGTCACCCACCACAACTGCATGATCGACGACACTGGCGGGCGATTCGCGAACAGCAGCTCTCCTCCCGCGACGGCGTTCAGGTCGGGGATCGAGCGTCCTTTCCGGCACCCTGCGCACATCCGCAAGGTCGTGCTCGATCCTTGATGTAGTGGTCTCGTGGCACAAGGAAGGCCCTGCTTCCTGGATCAAGCACGATCTTGCACCGGGTTCGCACTGGGCCGAGCTGGGCCAGGCCGCGTCACACGACGCGGCAACCCGACCGCCCCCCTCCGGCAACCTCGACCAGCCGAGCCGAACGACTCGTAACCCGACCAGGCCCTGACCGCACCACGCGGCAACCCCAACCGGGCCCGACCGCACCACGCGGCAACCCCAACCAGGCCCGACCGCACCATACGGTGACCTCAACCAGGCCCGACATCACACGCACCCCCGACCAGGCCGACATCACCCACGCGGTGACCCCGGTCAAGGCCGACCACACGACGCGCCGCCCCGCAGTCAACCCCCGCGCGGCACACGAACGGTGCAGGCAAGCATGATCCACTCGGGTTCCGTGAAGTCGGGGCATCCTGGGCAGCGGAATACCGCGACTTCCGGGAAACCGAGTGGATCATGCCGCGCTGACCGCCATGTCGGACGTCGCTGCGGCGGCGACTTGGGCATTTTGTCGGGTTCGGGGTGAATGTCGGGTGGTTGGGGCCACCCCGGCCGCGGAATCGGCGGCCGGCCCGGGTCGTTATACCTGGCAGACCACCGCAGCAGCCCGGGTCAACCCCAGGCCAGGGCCCGCCAAAACACCCGGCAGGCCACCTCATTACACCCCCCGCAGGGCCGAGCACCACACAGCCGCCACGGCAGCCCCGCAGCCCCCTGGGAACACTAGGCAGGCCGCCCCGGTTACACCCCCGACCGGCCGAGCACCACAACGGCCGGGCCGCCACCGGGAACACCCGCCCGGCCGCCGCGGTTACACCCCCGGACCGGCCGAGCACCACAGGCAGGTTGATCCCCTCGCGGGCCGGGCGGAATGACCGGCCACCGCGAACGGTTGCACCCCTGTCCCGACGCCGACCCCGTTGCGGGTCGCCGGGCAGAACCCCTCGAACTTTCCCGCACGATGACGCACCCCCGTTGAGTGGTCGTGTGGGTTTTCCCCTGAGGCAGAGGAGCACGCCATCATGCGTACCGATCTGATCCGTAAGACCGCCCTGACCGCCGCTGGGCTCGCGTTCGCCGGTGGTGCGATCGCCGGGCCGGTGACCGCCGCTTACGCCATGTCCGATGCCAAGCCGGCCACTCAGACGCAGACTGACCGTAAGGGTCATGGTGAGCGGGAGTTGGGTGTGCGCTACGAGGCGCAGCCGAACTTCTACTACTGCGGGCCCGCCGCGACCCGTAACGCCCTGAGTGTGCAGGGTAAGAACATCAACGTCGATGACATGGCCAAGGAGATGGGCACTACCGAGGCCGGTACGAACTCGAT
>NZ_JBEYSY010000001.1:633679-694907 GCF_040704315.1 Micromonospora sp. NPDC047644 | reverse complement strand
CGCGGCCGTCGACGACAGTGGCCGACACGCTGGCACACGTGGTGTCGATCGCGATGTTGTACGTGTCGAGACTGGAGGGCACCGAGGTGCCCATCCGGGTGCCGGCCCACCGCCCAGCGGTGGGCGGGACGGCCGGGCCACGAGGGTCGGAAGGAGGTGGACCGGTGAGTTCGAAGGACTGGATCGAGAAGGACTTCTACGCCGTTCTCGGCGTGGACAAGGCCGCCTCCGCGGATGACATCAAGAAGGCGTACCGCAAGGTGGCCCGGGAGTCCCACCCGGACCACAACCCGGGCGACCCGAAGGCCGAGGAGCGATTCAAGGCTGCGTCCGAGGCGTACAACGTGTTGTCGGACAGCGGCCGCCGTCGCGAGTACGACGAGATGCGTTCCCTCTTCGGCTCGGGCGCGTTCCGGCGCAACGCCAGGGGTGGGGGTCAGCCGGGCGGCATGCCGTTCGACGTCTCCGACATGTTCGGTGGCGGCGGAGGTGGCGGCGACCGTCGCTTCGGTGGCGCCGGCTTCCAGGACCTGTTCAGCTCGATCTTCAGCGGAGGCCAGGCCGGTGGGCAGGCCGCGCCACGCGGTCCGGCCCGTGGTCGGGACGTGGAGACCGAGGTGGCGCTGGACTTCGGCGACGCGGTGCGCGGGGTGACGCTGCCCCTGACGTTGCGCGCGCCGGGAGTCTGCGACACCTGTCACGGCAACGGGGCGAAACCCGGCACCCAGCCGCGTACCTGCCCGGTGTGCCATGGTGCCGGCGTGACCACCCGCGACCAGGGGTCGTTCAGCTTCTCCGAGCCGTGCCGCAACTGCCAGGGCGTCGGCACCGTGGTCGAGGAGAAGTGCCCGGAGTGCCACGGCAGCGGCGGTGTCACCAAGACCCGCACCATGAACGTCCGCTTCCCCGCCGGGGTGGCCGACGGTCAACGCATCCGGCTGGCCGGGCGCGGTGAGCCGGGCGAGCGCGGTGGCCCGGCGGGTGACCTCTTCGTACAGGTCAAGGTTCGGCCGGACGAGCTGTTCGGGCGTACCGGGGACGACTTGACGTTGACCGTGCCGGTCACCTTCGCGGAGGCCGTGCTCGGCACGGACCTGCGGGTGCCCACGCTCGACGGGGCGGTGACCCTGCGGGTGCCGCCGGGGACGCCGAGCGGTCGGGTGCTGCGGGCCCGGGGCAAGGGTGTGGTCCGTCGCGACGGGCAGGCCGGTGACCTGCTGGTCACGCTGGACGTGGTGGTGCCGGCCCGGTTGTCCGACGAGGCGCGCTCGGCGCTGGAGTCGTTCGCTGAGCAGACCCCGCCGGCGGCTCGGGAACATCTCGACGCTCGGGTGCGTCGAGTCAGTTAGTCCGGTGGAACGGACGCGGAGGTGAGCGGGATGTCGGGCGAGTTCCTCGGTTCGGGCGACCCTGCCTACGAGGCCAAGGTGTTGATGATCTCGGTAGCGGCTCGGATGGCGGGAATGCATCCGCAGACCCTGCGCCAGTACGACCGACTGGGGCTCGTGCAGCCCGGCCGAGCCGCTGGTGGCGGGCGTCGCTACAGCGTCCGCGACGTCGTGTTGTTGCGCGAGGTGCAGCGGCTCAGTCAGGACGACGGGATCAACCTGGCCGGCGTCAAGCGGATCATCGGGCTGGAACGGCTGTTGGAGCAGGCGCAGCAGCGGGTGGCCCGGCTGGAGGCGGAGCTGGACGCCGCGTACCGCCGGGTGGCGGAGTTGGAGTCGCTGGCCCGCTTCCCGGGCCGGGATCTGGTGCCGACCAACCGCACGTCCACCGCTCTGGTGGTGTGGCGTCCCCGCCGCACACCCGATCGCTGACCCACCGCTCACCCGGATCTGTCTTGTTGGCCCGGATCGCGCCGGATTCCCGGCGCGGTCCGGGCCGCTTCGGTTAGCCTGTCGATAAGGGTCCAATCGGCGTAATCCGGACCTACCGGCATGGCAAGGGGGAGCGATGGCGGAACCGGCGAAGAAGATGGCCCAGCAGACCGAGGACCGGTTGGAGAACCTGGCCGAAACCGTCCGCAAGAAGTTCGACAAGGTGACCGAGGGAACCTACCGGGACCGGGTCATCGCGGGCCGGTTCGCCGAAAACGCCGACCACAACGGCGAACGAAGTCGAGCCGAGACGGAACGCAAGCAGGACTGACCGGCAACCAACGTGCGGACCGGGACCCACGGGGGGTCCCGGCCCGTTCGCCGCATCCGCGCCCGACGTTCCGCGATCTTGCAGTTTGGGATGACGGAATGTCTAGCTTCGTGCAATAGGTCGGGACAGAAAGTGCAAGATCGGCGAAATGAACGGAGCGAATCCGGCGGTTCAGCCGAGGCGGCGGTTTTCGCGGACCAGACCGCCTTCGCACCAGTCCCGGTAGACGAAGAGGTCCGGTCGAGCCAACAGCACCCGGCCGTTGTGCGCCCAGACCTTCATCAGCTCGTCGCCGTCGCGTTCGGCCTGTTCGACGAGCTTGCGAAAGCGGCGCTTCGGGTGGGCGCGGAAGTTCGTCCGGATGCCGTCGGCCGCGTAGATGTAGAGGCAGTGCAGCGCGAAACGCCGGGCCGGGCAGGTGGGGTCCATCGCCAACTCGAAGAGCGTCAACACCAGTCGGTCGCCCGAGACCAGCAGGTCCCAGTCGGGCGGCATCGAGGCCAACGGCACCGAATCAGGCTTGTACGCCCAGGACCGCAACTCCGCCGGAGTCGGATCGACGGGGTTGGCGAAGCCGTGGAAAGTCGACTCCTGCACGCTCACCGGCCAACCTTCCGCTCTCGCCCGCGTCTGGCAACGCTGCCTGCGGACCGTGGCTGCTGGGGCGAAACGGTAACCCGCCGTCGGGTGCTGCGGTAGTCCCCATGGGGAGCAATTCCGCAACCGTTGGCATGGGCGGGCCCACTGCATCGACGGAGTGGCCGATGATGCCCCTATGACCATCCATGTTCGACGGTTCCAGCGGGGCGCCGAGGCTCAGTTCGTCATGGGGCTGGAGTGGCTTTTCGCCCCTCCCGGCGGGCGTCCCGTGGATTGGGACCGCGACCGCGCTGTCGAGCGGACCGCGCAATTGCTCGCCCGCGAAGATGTCGCACTGTTCGGGGCGCGATCGGACGAGGATCAGGTGGTCGGTGTGGCCAGCGTCTACCTGGACATCCTCTCGGTGCGCTTCGGTCGTCGGGCTTCGATCGAGGACCTGGCCGTGCACCCCGGGTGGCGCTCCCGGGGTGTCGGCACCGACCTGCTGGCGGCGGCCCGGGCATGGGCACACGAACGGGGCGCCGACTACGTCTTCCTGGAGTCCGGTCTGGCCCGGACCGAGGCGCACCGCTTCTACCTTCGCGAAGGCGCGACCCACGCGGCCGCGGCCTTCAGGTGGACCTCAGTGCAGTGAGTCGACGACCGGGGCCGGCCCCCGCCGCTGAGCCGCCGCGCGGTTGCGCAGCCACCGCTTGAACCACGGGAAGTCCGGCAGCCGGGCCAGGATCGGCCCGGTCACCACGGTGATCAGGACGTACGTCGCGGCCAGCGCCGCCAACCGCGGCTCGACGCTCCCGGCGGCCACCGCGAGACCGGCGATGACGATGGAGAACTCACCTCGGGGTACGAGCGCCAGGCCGGTCCGCCATCGACCGGGTTCGGCGATGCCGACCCGACGGGCGGCGAGGTAACCGGTCGCCGTCTTCGTCGCCATGGTGATCACGGCCAGCGCGAGCGCCGGCAGCAGCACCGGCGGAATGTCCTGCGGGTCGGTGGTCAGGCCGAAGAAGACGAAGAACACCGCGGCGAACAGGTCCCGCAGGGGCGAGAGCAACTCGGTGGCGTGGTGCGCCACCGGGCCGGAGAGCGCGATGCCGACGAGGAACGCGCCGACCGCCGCCGACACCTGGAGCGACGCGGCGATGCCCGCGATCAGCAACGTCAGACCGAGTACGCCGAGCAGCAGCGCCTCCGGGTCCTTCGCCGACAGGGCGGACGAGATCAGGTGGCCGTACCGGATGGCGACCACCAGCACGATCAGCACAGTGCCCACCGCGACGGTGAGCGCGATCCCGCCGCCGAGCAGGCCGGTGCCGGCGAGTACGGCAGTGACGAGCGGCAGGTACAGGGCCATCGCCAGGTCCTCGATGACCAGCACCGAGAGGATCACCGGGGTTTCCCGGTTACCGAGCCGGCCCAGGTCGGCGAGGACCTTGGCGATCACCCCGGAGGAGGAGACCCAGGTGATGCCACCGAGCACCAGGGCGGCGACCCAGTCCCAGCCGAGCAGCAGGGCGAAGGCCGCGCCGGGCAGCGCGTTGAACACGCCGTCGATCAGCCCGGCCGGGGCTGCCGAGCGGAGGTTGCCGACCAGTTCGTTGGCCGAGTACTCCAGGCCGAGCATCACCAGCAGCAGGATGACGCCGATCTCGGCGCCGACCGCGAAGAACTCCTCGCTGGCGGCGAGCGGCAGTAGCCCGCCGTGCCCGAACGCGAGCCCGGCGAGCAGGTAGAGGGGAATGGGCGAGAGGCCGAAGCGTCGGCTCAGCCGGCCGAGGAGGCCAAGCAGCAACAGCAGCGCACCGACTTCGATGAGCAGCGTGGTGAAATCGTGCATCCGCCTCAGCCGTCCGGGTCACTGTCGGCGAGGATGGCGGACACGCCGTCGAGACCTCTGCGGGTCCCGACGACGACCACCACGTCGCCGGCTGCGAAGCGGAAGGAGGGGAGTGGCGAGACGATCACTTCGCCTTCGCGCAGCACCGCCACGATGGAGGCGCTGGTGCGGGTACGCGCCTTGGTGTCGGCGAGCTTCCGGTTGACGTACGGGGAGCCCGCCGTGATGGCGATCTGCTCGGTGAGCAGACCAGCGGCCTGCTCGCGGAGCCCGGAGAGCTGACCGAGCATCAGCGACGCGCCGAGGATGTCAGCCAGAGCCTCGGCCTCGTCGTCGGTGAGCGGAATGTCCGCCTGGCAGGCGTCAGGGTCGTCGGGATCGTAGAGAACGAGATCACGGCGGCCATTGCGATGGGAGACGACGCCCAGGCGGCGTCCGGACTCCGTCACCAAATCGTGACGTACCCCGATCCCGGGTAGGGCGGTCTGCTCGACACGTACTCGCACCAGCCAAGGCTACCGCTTGATGAACAATCCGCAGATCTTGGACGGCCGCCGGTCGTCAGACCAGCCCCTGCGCAGCTCATCGATCGAGCGCTGGCGGTCAGCGGATGCTGGCGAAGAACTCGCGGATGTCGGCGACCAGCACCTCGGGGGCCTGGTGGGCCGCGTAGTGACCGCCGACGTCGCCCCGACCCTCGACGTCGGCGTCGTACGCCGTCCACCGGACGATGTTCGAGTGGTCCCGCTCGGCGAAGGCGCGGATGGACTGGAAGTCCCCGGGGAACATGGCCAGCGCGGTCGGTGCGGTGGTCGGCTCGGTCGGCGGCTCGCCGGCGTGCGCGTCCTCCCAGTAGAGCCGCATCGCCGAGGCGGCCGTCCCGGTGAACCAGTAGAGCGCCACGTTGGCCAGGATGAAGTCGGCGTCCAGGCTCTCGTCGAAGAGTTGGGCGTTCCAGGCGAGCAGCCCCACGGGTGAGTCGGTCAGTCCGAACGCCAGGGTCTGCGGCTGCTGACTGTGCACCTGGTTGAAGGAGAACTTGTTCTCGTAGAACCACTGAAGGTGCCCGAGCGCCGCCTGGTCCGCCTCGGAGAGCCCGGCGAACTCGGCCGGGTCGCCCGAGGGGAACGAGAAGAGCTGAGTCACGTGGACGCCGAGCACGTGCTCCCGGTCGGTCCGGCCCAACTCCGGCGAGATCATCGAGCCGGCGTCGTTGCCGACCGCGCCGTAGCTGTCGTACCCCAGGCGGTTCATCAGCTCGGCCCAGGCGCGGGTGATGCGCAACCGGTTCCAGCCGGCGCTGCGGGTCGGGCCGGAGAAGCCGAAGCCGGGCAGCGACGGGACGACCACGTGGAAGGCCGGCGCGTCCGGGTCGCTCGGCTCGGTGAGCGGGGCGATCACGTCGAGGTATTCCAGCACCGAGCCGGGCCAGCCGTGGGTGAGCACCAGCGCGGTGGCGTCCGGCCGGGACGACCGGACGTGCAGAAAGTGGATCCGCTCGCCGTCGATCTCGGTGACGAACTGCGGGTGGGCGTTCAGGCGGGCCTCGACGGCGCGCCAGTCGAACCCGCCCCGCCACCTGTCGACGAGGGCGCGCACCCGGTCGTTGCTCATCCCGTACGAGTCACCCGCGCCGGGCAGCTCGACGGGCCAGCGGGTGCGGTCCAGCCGGGCGGCCAGGTCGTCGAGGGCGGCCTGCGGGATCTCAACGCGGAACGGGTGGACAGCGGTGTCACTCATGCCGGAACTCCTTCGGAACGGAATGTTTCGTTCTGCAATGACCATAGCAGAGCGGAACGATCCGTTCCACTGTTAGTCTGAACTCATGTCACCGACGTCCGGCAAGACCCTCGGCGGTCGCCGCGCCCAGGCCGCCCGCAACGACGAGGTCATCCTGGAAGCCGCCCGCGCCGTCTTCCTCGACGACCCGAAGGCCCCGATCGCCGCCGTCGCCGAGCGCGCCGGCGTCGGCATCAGTGCCCTCTACCGGCGGTACGCGGGCAAGGAGGACCTGCTGCGCCAGCTCTGCCACGACGGGCTGCGTCGGTACGTCGCGGAGGCCGAGACCGCCCTCGCCGAGCCGGACGACTGGGCCGCGTTCACCGGTTTC
This sequence comes from Micromonospora sp. NPDC047644, assembly GCF_040704315.1. NCBI lineage: Bacteria > Bacillati > Actinomycetota > Actinomycetes > Micromonosporales > Micromonosporaceae > Micromonospora > Micromonospora sp. NPDC047644. Next base: position 688,209 of record NZ_JBEYSY010000001.1, on the reverse strand, counting down.
CTGGCCCGGGTGGTCGACGCCGACGTGCACTCGCTCACCGTCCACCTGGCCGGCACGTTCACCCCGACCGAGGAGATGGGACGGGACGCGGTGCGCGCCGGTGAGTTGGCCGCCGCCCTGGTCGACCGGGCCCACGCGAGCGGGCGGCTGCGCCCAGACGCGGTCGTCCACGATCTGGGGTTGTTGTTGGAGGCGTGTGCCGCGGTCCGCGTACCCGATCCGGAGCGGACCCGTCAGCTGCGCCGTCGCCAGCTCGCGGTCCTGGTGGCGGGCCTGTCGTCGGAGCCGGACGCTGGCCCGCTGCCCGGCCCGGCTCCGGCGGCCGGCGAGTTCGACTGGCGGTGGCGACGCCGGGAGTGATGGGCGTCACGCGCTAAGGTTGAGCGGAATACGCTCAACTCTGGTTGTGTCCAACCCAGTGGACAACGCCGATCCGGGGGAGCCCATGAACACCGAAAGACTCACCACCAAGAGCCGCGAAACCATCACGGGCGCTGTCGCGCTGGCCAACCAGCGCGGTCATGCCACTGTCGAGCCCTGGCACCTGCTGCTGTCACTCCTGGACACCGACGGCTCGACCGCCACCGGTCTGCTGCGCGCCGTCGGGGCCGACCCGACCGAGCTGCGCCAGGCCGCCCAGCGCGCGGTCGACAACCTGCCGGCCGCCCGCGGCTCCAGCATCGCCGAGCCGACGTTGGCTCGGGAGTTCGTCAACGCCATCGGCGCCGCCGAGCAGATCGCCCGGCCGCTGGGCGACGAGTACACCTCCACCGAGCACCTGCTGGCCGGCCTGGCCCGGGTGGGCGGGGCGGTGTCCGGCGCGCTGAAGGCCGTCGGTGCCACCGAGGAAGCCCTGGTCGCGGCCTTCCCGACCGTGCGCGGTGGGGACCGTCGGGTCACCACCGCCGACCCGGAGCAGACCTACCAGGCCCTGACCAAGTACGGCGTCGACCTCACCGCCAGCGCCCGCGATGGCAAGATCGACCCGGTCATCGGCCGGGACTCCGAGATCCGCCGGGTCATCCAGGTGCTCTCCCGGCGTACCAAGAACAACCCGGTGCTGATCGGCGAGCCCGGCGTCGGCAAGACCGCGATCGTCGAGGGCCTGGCCCAGCGGATCGTCACCGGCGATGTGCCCGAGTCCCTCCGCGACAAGAAACTGATCTCGCTGGACCTCGGCGCGATGGTCGCCGGCGCGCAGTACCGCGGCCAGTTCGAGGAGCGACTGAAGTCCGTCCTGGAGGAGATCAAGAACTCCAACGGGCAGGTCATCACGTTCCTCGACGAGCTGCACACCGTCGTCGGCGCGGGCAAGGGCGAGGGTTCGATGGACGCCGGCAACATGCTCAAGCCGATGCTGGCCCGTGGTGAGCTGCGGATGGTGGGCGCCACCACGCTCGACGAGTACCGCGAGCACATCGAGAAGGACCCGGCGCTGGAGCGCCGTTTCCAGCCGGTGCTGGTCGGTGAGCCGACCATCGAGGACACCATCGGCATCCTGCGTGGGCTCAAGGAGCGCTACGAGGTGCACCACGGCGTACGGATCACCGACGCCGCGCTGGTGGCCGCCGCGACGCTGTCCGACCGGTACATCACCGACCGGTTCCTGCCGGACAAGGCGATCGACCTGGTCGACGAGTCCGCGTCCCGGCTCCGGATGGAGATCGACTCGCGTCCGGTCGAGGTGGACGAGATCGAGCGGGCCGTCCGGCGGTTGGAGATCGAGGAGATGGCCCTGGCCAAGGAGCCGGACGCCGCCTCGGCCGAGCGGTTGGAGCGGCTCCGCAAGGAGTTGGCCGACAAGCGCGAGCAGCTCACTGTGCTCTCCGAGCGCTGGCAGACGGAGAAGAGCCACATCACCAAGCTCTCCACCGCGAAGGAGGAGCTGGAACGTCTCGGCGGTGAGGCCGAGCGGGCCGAGCGCGACGGCGAGCTGGAACGCGCCGCCGAGCTGCGTTACGGCCGGATTCCCGCCCTGAAGGTCGAGCTGAAGCAGGCCGAGGAGGAGCTGGCGCAACTCCAGGCCGACGGCGCGATGCTGAAGGAGGAGGTCGGCGCGGACGACATCGCCGCCGTGGTCGCCTCCTGGACCGGCATCCCCGCCGGCCGCCTGCTCGAGGGCGAGACGGCCAAGCTGCTGCGGATGGAGGAGTCGCTGGGCGACCGGGTGGTCGGCCAGACCGAGGCGGTGGGCGCTGTCTCCGACGCGGTACGCCGTGCTCGCGCCGGTATCGCCGACCCGGACCGCCCGACCGGCAGCTTCCTCTTCCTCGGCCCCACCGGCGTCGGCAAGACCGAGCTGGCCAAGGCCCTCGCCGAGTTCCTCTTCGACGACGAGCGGGCCATGGTCCGCATCGACATGAGCGAGTACGGCGAGAAGCATTCGGTCGCCCGCCTGGTCGGTGCCCCGCCCGGCTACGTCGGTTACAACGAGGGTGGTCAGCTCACCGAGGCGGTGCGCCGGCGGCCGTACTCCGTGGTGCTGCTGGACGAGGTGGAGAAGGCTCACCCGGACGTCTTCGACGTGCTGCTCCAGGTGCTCGACGACGGCCGGCTCACCGACGGCCAGGGCCGCACCGTGGACTTCCGGAACGCGATTCTGATCCTCACGTCCAACCTCGGGTCGTCGGTGATCAGCGACCTGACGCTCGCCGACGAGCAGCGCCGCGAGGGCGTGCTGGCCGTGGTCCGCTCGCACTTCAAGCCGGAGTTCCTCAACCGGCTGGACGACATGGTGGTCTTCGCCTCGCTGCGGGGGGACGACCTGCGCTCCATCGTCGACATCCAGCTGCACCGGATGCGGCGGCGGTTGGCCGATCGTCGGCTGGGTCTGGAGATCACCGATGCCGCCCGGGACTGGCTGGCCGAGCACGGCTACGACCCGATCTACGGTGCGCGACCGCTCCGTCGGCTGGTCCAGAGCGCGATCGGAGACCAACTCGCCAGGGCCCTGCTCTCCGGATCGATCCGAGACGGAGAAACGGTGAAGGTGGACCGCTCCACCGAAACCAACACCCTCTCCGTATCCCCCGCCTGACCCCCCGACGCGGTGATCAAGAGGTTCGCGTCCTGTCCTGACGCAAACCTCTTGATCAACAGGGTGGGGCGGGGGTGGAGTGGGCCCGGACGGGGAAAGGGTGGAGGCATGTTTGGGATGCGGAAGGCTTGGGAGCGCGAATTGGGCGCCGCCGTGGACGAGTTGGTGGCCGCTGACACGCTCGCCTTTGGTGGGGTGGGGATCGCGGGCACGCTGTTGCCGGTGACCGAGGCGTACCACCGGGTCGAGGCCGCCCTCGGCGACCACCCCGATGAGGTACGCCGCCAGCTCGACCGGGTGCTGGCCGACGGCACACCCGCCGGCCGGGCGTACGCGGCCACGCTGCTGGAGCGGGTCGACCCGGAGAAGGCCCGAGCGACGTGGACGTCGCTGCGGGACGATCCGAGCGAGTTGACCACTTTCGTCGGCTGCGTGATGGACCGGGAAACCCTTGGCGCCTACGCCAGTCGGCGGCTCGCCGCAGCATGATCCATTCGCCGGTCGGTGCTGCCCGATCGGTTCTGCCGGTCGCTGGCGACGCACCGTACGTTGCCAGCCATGAGCCCGCCCGCCACCGTGCCGCGTCCGCCCCGCCCGGCCACCGTGACCATCGCCTTCTGGCTGCAACTGACGGTGGTGCTGGTGCTGCTCGGCCTGGCCGCGCTCGCGGTGGCCGAGGCGGTGCGCTTCGATGGCCAGATCGACCGCGCGGTACGACTGGTGCCGGACGCCGACCCGGACGAGGTGGCCGGCGAGCGGCAGGGCAACGTCGCGATGACACTGATCCTCGGCGTGCCGGCGGTGTTGCTCGCGGTCTGGCTGGCGGCCACCGCCGTCCCGGTCTGGCGAGGTGCCAACGTCGCGCGGATCCTGGTCTTCGTGGCCAGCGGAGCGCAGTTGCTGGTCTGCTTCGGGCAGTGCTGCTCCGGAGGCTTTCTCGTGCCGCTGCTGACCATGCCGGAGATCGGCGACGAGCCGCCACCGGACTGGGACGAAGAGTGGGAGAGCTCGACGTTCTTCGACACGCTGTACGCCGGCACCGACCCCTGGGAGGACCTGCTCGTCCCCGCGGCAGGGTTGGGTGTGCTCACCGTTCTGGTCCTCTCCGCAGCCGTGGCCCTGCTCCTGGCGCTGCCACCGGCGAACCGCTGGTTCGTGCCGCGTACCGCGAACGAGGCGCTGCCCGGCCCGGCGTGGGTGATGCCCGCCCTCACCTACGCCCCGACCGGTTACGGATATCCGACAGCCCCACCGGTGCCGGGCTTCCTGCCGCCGAACCAGCCGCTCCCACCCGGCTACCTGATCTGCCCCGACCCGGCCGCGCACCTGACGCCGGGAGCGCCGGCCGCCCCACCAGGGCCGACCGGACCGCCGGTGCCGCCTCCGGAGGACGCACCCGAGGACACTCGCTAGTTGAGCTGTCGGCCACAGCACGGGCCTTCCGGGTGCCGACGGTTGTTACCGTCTGCGCCGACGTACCTGGGGAGGTGGTCGCGTGGACGCGCTGGTGACGTGCCTGGTGGCGGCTGTTGCCGTACTCGCGGTGGTCGTGGTCGTCGTGCGGGCCCGCCGGCGGCCGACGGGCCGGCCCGTCCACAAATCGGCGGAGCCGCCGCGCGGCGGCCCGCTGCGCCGGCTGGCTCCGGGTGACAGCGTGCGGATCCGCGAGCGGGAGTACGCGGTGAGCGCCACGATCCGCCTGGTCGAGGGCGACTGGAGTTGGGTGCAACACCTCCTCGACGACGACTCCGGCACCCGCCACCGGCTCTCCGTGGAGGACGGCCCCGAACTGGAGTTGGTCTTCTGGACCCCGGAACCGGGCGCCACCGTCACCCCGGGGGCACCGACCATCGAACTCGGCAGGCGGCGCTTCACCTGGGCCGAGACCGGGCAGGCGCGTTACACCGCGACCGGCGAGACAGAGCTGCCGTCGACCGGAACGATGCGCTACCACGACTACCAGTCCGGTGGCACCGCACGGCTCTCCTTCGAGGCGTACGGCGAAGAGGGTTGGCGGGTGGCCCGCGGTGACCTTCTCGACCCCGCCGACCTGACGATCCTCCCGCCCCGGGTCTGAGGCCGTCGAGGCCGGCCAGGCGGACGCGCCGGGCTCGTCACGGCATGCCGAACTGGCCGGTTGTCGATACGGTGTGGGCGCGATCTTAGGGAAGGAGAATCGTGGTCGATTCCCAGAGCACGCCGGCCCGTCAGCGGCCATCCATTGTGTCGATTTCCAGTTACCTGCTCTTCCTGTTCCTGGCGCTCCAGGTGGTCAGTCTGATCATCTCGCTCAGCACCTTCGGCAAGACGCGGGACGCGCTCCGCGCGGCGTACGAGGGCAGCGCCACCGACGGCGACCAGGTGGCCGACGTCTTCGCCGTCGTCGGCATCGGCGGGAGCATCGTCCTGCTGCTGCTCGCGGTGGTGCTGGGCGTGCTGGCCCTGTTCAACAACCAGGGCCGCAACGGCGCCCGGATCACCACCTGGATCGTCGGCGGCATCATGGTCTGCTGCCTGGGTGGCGGTCTGCTCAGCAACGCGGCCGGCGGTTTCACCACCGGTGGCGGGACCAGCGGCGACGCGCCGAGCCCGGAGGAGATCCAGCGCCGGCTGGACGAGGCACTGCCCTCCTGGGTGACCCCGGTCAGCCTCCTGCTCGGTGTGCTCGGCCTGATCGCGCTGATCACGGCGCTGGTCCTGCTGGCGCTGCCGAAGGCGAACCCGTTCTTCCGCAAGCCCACAGCGGGCTGGGAACCGCCCACCCCGGGCGCCAGCTACCCTGGCCACCCGCAGGCGCCGGGTCAGCCCGGTTACCCGCAGGCATCCGGTGAGCCGGGTTATCCGTCGAGTGGGGAGCCGAGCTACCCGCCGCCACCGGCCGCGAACCGGCCGGACGACACGCCGCCCACGGATCGGCCCGGGTCAACCCCGCCGCCGAGCAACTGACGGTTCGATAAGCACGACGCCGACGATCCCTCCGAGTAGGTTGCAACCCGACGCCTACCGGAGGGATCCGTCGTGTCGTACCCGGAATCGGCACCGGCCCGCCGGCCCGCCGCCGCCCTGACGGCCGCGACCGTGCTGTTGGTGATGGCGGTCGCCGCGCTGGCGTACGCGGTGGTCTCCCTGGTGGTGCTCGGTGGGACGGTCGACGGGTTCCGGTCCGCCGCCCGCGACACCTCGGCGAGCCCGGAGCAGGTCGACGGCGTGGTGGCTCTGCTCCGTGCGTCCGCGGTGCTGTCGGCGGTGGTGGCGGCGTTGTCCGCGCTGCTGCTGGCCGGCCTGGCCCTCGGTCTGCTGGCCGGTCGCAACGGCGTCCGGGTGGCGACCTGGGTGGTCAGCGGGCTCGGTCTGCTGGCCGCCTGTTGCAGCATGGTGGTGGTCGTCGGCGAACGGGCCGCGCCGCTGCGAATGGGCTCCGGCGACCGGTCCCTCGCCGAGTTGCTGGGTCTGGTCGGCGACGCGTACCCGTCCTGGTGGATCCCGCTCAACGCCGGGCTTTCCGTCGCCCAGGCACTCGGTTACCTTGTAGTAGCTACGCTGCTGGCGCTGCCGGCGGCGAACAACTGGTTCGGCCGCCACCGCCCGACGGCGCCAACCGCACCGCCCCTGTTCCCGCCCGCCCCGCACCAGCCCCCGTCGGCGCCGCACACGCCCCCGTACCCGCCCAGGTGAGGACCGTTCCGTGACGCTCGACCCCACGACTGCCGAGCGCCGAGCCCTGATCACCGGGGCCACCGCCGGCATCGGCGCGGCGTTCACGCGACGACTGGCCGCCGATGGCTGGCACCTGGTGCTCGTCGCCCGCGACGCGGCCCGCCTGGCCGAGCTGGCCGCTGAGCTGGGTGCCACGTCCGGACGCGAGGTGGAGACGATCTCCGCGGATCTGTCCACCGACGACGGCTGCGCCACCGTGGAGCAGCGGCTCGCCGACGGCAGCCCGGTGCATCTGCTGGTCAACAATGCGGGGATCAGCCTGAACAAACCGTTCCTGCGCTCCACGGCGGAGGACGAGGCGCGACTGTTGCGACTCAACGTCCACGCGGTCATGCGGTTGACCCTGGCGGCGCTCCGACCGATGACCGAACGGCGAAATGGGGCAGTGATAAATGTCTCTTCGGTCGCCGGTTTCGGTACGGCCATGCCCGGATCGACGTACTCCGCCAGCAAGGCGTGGGTCACCAACTTCAGTGAGTCCGTCGGCCAGTCGGCGCGGCCGTTCGGCGTTCAGGTGATGGCCCTCTGCCCCGGCTACACCCGCACCGAATTCCACCAGCGGGCCGGCATCAACATGTCCAAGACGCCGGAGTGGCTGTGGCTGCGGGCCGAGGACGTAGTGGACGAAGCCCTGCGTGACCTGCGCAAAGGCAAGATGGTCAGCATCCCGGCGTGGAAGTACAAGGTGGTCGTCGCAGGTATGCGACACGCGCCGCGGCGGCTGCTCCAGGCGGTCGCGCGAGACACCCGCGGCCGGATCGGTCGCGACGAGCGCTGAGCCCGACCGGCCCGCCGACCCCGAGCGAGCGGTGGAACGGCGTTGGCACGCCGCTGTCGGGCCAGTTGCTGAGCGTAGTCGAACATCGCCACTCATCGGTTCCTCTCTGGGCTGATCAGGGTGGACCCCGCACACGGCGTTCAGAGTTGCGCAGTAACCTCTATCGCCATGGGGGACCACGACGACCTGCGTAAATTCATTACCGACCTGGCCGTGGTCCACGGCCGGGTCGTGCTCTCGTCCGGGCGGGAGGCAGACTGGTACGTGGATCTGCGGCGCGTCACGCTCCATCACCGGGCCGCTCCTCTGGTCGGCCGGGTGTTGCTCGACCTCACCGCCGACTGGGAGTTTGACGCCGTTGGGGGCCTCACCCTGGGCGCGGATCCTGTCGCGCTCTCGATGCTGCACGCCGCCGCTCCGACCGGCCGGGCCCTGGACGCCTTTGTGGTGCGCAAGGCGGGCAAGGCCCACGGTCTTCAGCGGCGGATCGAGGGACCGGAGGTGGCTGGCCGCCGTGTGTTGGCGGTGGAGGACACATCCACGACGGGCGGAAGTGTTTTGACGGCTGTCGAGGCGCTTCGCGAGGCCGGGGCGGAAGTCGTAGGCGTGGTGGTTATTGTTGATCGAGGCGCCGGCGACGCGGTGCGAGCCGCCGGATTGCCGTACCGGGCGGCCTATACGTTGGCTGACCTCGGCCTTGTGGCGTAAAAGTCTGCCGATTCGGATCTGCTGATATGCAGGCGGATCGATGCTGCTGGTGGAAGGATGGAATACGTGGGAACTGCGTTGGCCGAAATGACTATGCCTCAGATCTCGCCGCTAAACGGCGAGCCGATCGAACGTGCCGATGCCGAGCGTCTGGCCGGGGTCCTCAAGGCCCTTGCTGATCCTGCTCGGTTGCGGCTGCTCAGCCTGATCCAGTCGGCCCCCGAGGGCGAGGCGTGCGTCTGTGACCTGACCGCGCCGCTCGGCCTCTCTCAGCCGACGGTCAGTCACCACCTGCGCATCCTCACCGAGGCTGGCTTGTTGCAGCGGGAGAAGCGCGGTGTCTGGGCGTACTACAGCCTGGTCCCGAGTGCGATCGCGACGATCGCCGACCTGCTGACCCCGCCGCGTAAGCGGGCCACCAAGAAGGCCCGCTGACATAGGCACCCCACGCCGTCCCGAGCCGGGGCGGCGTCCGGTGGCGAGCCAGGGGTGGCGCCACCGGTGGTTGACACCTGCTCGGCCCCGGTCGCACCACCGGAGGCCGGGTTCGACATGCCGACGGCCGACCCCCGCACCAGGGGGCCGGCCGTCGTCGTACCGCTCAACGGTCCTGACCGTGCTCCGGGCGCTGACGGCCATCGTGGTGCCGGTCGTGGTCGAACGCCTCGCGGGCCGCCTCCACAGCGCCCGCGGCGCTGGCCGCCGCGACCACCGCGACCGCCTCGCCGCGCTTACGGGCCCGCCGGTCGCGCAGGAACTCGAAGAAGATCGGCAGCACCGAGATCAGAATGATCAGAGCCACCACCGGCAGGATGTAGTGGTCGATCTTGTCCCCGATGGCCTGGTAGATCTGCTCGGCCAGCAGGTAGCCGATCAGCAGGATGCCGTCCACCCAGAGCACCGCGCCGACGATGTTCCAGAGCAGGAACTTCTTGGCCGGCATGCCGAGCGCGCCCGCGACCGGGTTGAGGAACGTCCGGACGATCGGAATGAAACGCGCCAGCACGACGGCCTTCGCCGGGCCGAACTTCTCGAAGTAGTACTCGGCCTTCTCCACGTACTCCTTCTTGAAGAGCCGGGAGTTCGGCCGCTCGAACATCGGCCGGCCGTACCGCGCGCCGAGCCAGTGCCCCAACTGCGCCCCGACGATCGCGCAGATCGGCCCACCGATCAGCAGGCCGGCGAGGGAGAGGCGGGTGCCGTCACCGAAGATCGCGTCCGCCACCGGTGACGAGGCCACCCCGGCGAGGAACAGCAGCGAGTCACCCGGGAAGAAGAAACCCACCAGCAGGCCGGTCTCGGCGAAGAGGATCACCCACACGCCGATCAGCCCGAAGGTCTGCAGCAGATCCTTGGGATCGAGCGGGTTCAGGGCGACGCTCTCCATGAGAGCGCGGGTCTTCTCAGCTGTGTCCACGGCCACAAAGGGTACCGAAGCCCAGGGTCCCGGCCGCGCCGGACCGGCCCGTCACCACCCACCCGCGCCGCCGGGTCCCACGACCGTGCCCCGCCGTCGCGGGGCCCAACGACGGTGCCCCGCCGACCGTGGTGGTCGACGGGGCACCGGTGGTGCGGGTGGATCAGGCGACGAAGCGGGTCCGGCGGCGCTTGGCCACCAGGTAGCCGCCGACGCCCGCGGCGAGCAGCAGCGCGCCGAGGCCGGCGATCAGCCCGGTGGACTGACCGGTGATCGGCAGCGAGCCGCCGTCACCGTCACCGTTGCCGTCGCCACCGCCGCCCGTGCCGCCGGCCACGTTGACCAGGATCTTGGCGACGTCGTTGGCCGGCTTCAGGTCCTCGGTGAAGCCCTCGCACTCGCACTTGGCGTTGATGGTGACGGTGCCCGCCGCGTTCTCGATCACCTTGTCGATCCGCAGGCCGATGTCGACCAGTTGCTCCTCGCCGACACCGATGAAGATGTCCGGGTAGCAGCGGTAGAGCTTCGCGCCCGGCTTGCCGGCGTTCTCCCAGTCCTGCTCGTCGCCGTTGAGCGGCGCGCAGAACTCGGGAACCTCGACCGCGGTGGTGCCCGCCGGAACGGCGATGTCGATCTTGGTAACCGGGCTGCCCGAGCGGCCGAAGTCCAGCGCGGCCGGGCCGTCGTTGCGGACTCCGACGGAGGCAGTGACCACGTCGCCGGCCTTGCCGGTCAGCTGGCCGCCGACCGCCACCAGGTCCGTGCCGTTCTTGCCGGTGACCTTGACGCTCATGCCGGACCAGTTGTTCATCGGGTCGGTGTCAGCCTGGAAGCCGCGCGCCCCCATCTTGGACGGGACCTCCGGAAGGCTCAGGACCGGACCGTTGCCGGGCTTCCCGACCGAGATGCCGCCGGCCTGGAGGTAGGCGTTGAAGTCCTCGAACTCGGCGATCGTCATCCAGTTGTAGTAGCCGTACTCGCTGCCCGGCGCGTAGGTGTCCTTGCCGAGCACGTAGGACAGCGAAACCGAGCGGGCCTTGCCGGCGGCGGTGACCTCGTCGAAGGCGCAGGTCCGCAGGTGCCCGTCCTCGTAGGTGCAGTTGCTGTACTGCTTGTCGGGGCGGATCGCGTAATCGAGGTCGAAGACCGCGACCGCTCCCTTGGCGGCGGTCTTGCCAGCGTTGCTGAGCGTCAGCGGAGCGCTGAACGTGCCTCCGGGAGCCGACGAGATTTCGGTCTCCTCGCCCGGGGCGGCCAGGTCGACGCCCTCGCCGATCCGCAGCTTGGCGGTGTGGCTGGCCGGAGCGAGACCCTCCGCGCTGACCGTGACCTTGAGGTTGCCGGTGTCGCCGTCGGCAGCCTTCGCGGCCGGCATCAGGGCCACCTCGAAGAGGCCGCCGAAGGCCCACTCCTCGAGACCGATCTCGAAGGGGTCGGTGCAGACCAGAACGCCGGCCTCCGGCGACTTGCAGTCGAAGCTCGACGATTCGGGCTTGACCTGGACGACACCGCTCAGGTCCCGGTAGTCGTAGGTGACAGTGAGGCCCTCGACCACCACCGGCTCGGAGGCGAACAGGAGGGGGGAGTCGATCTTGCCTTCGGACCCCGCAGCAATCGTGGTGTCGCTGAAGTAGACGCCCAGTTCGATGGGCGCCTCCGGGGCGGCGACGGCCGGGCTGGCGGCGGCGGCGACGAACGCGCCTGCTACGCCCAGTCCGGCGAGCCAACGCCGGGTGGAGTGGGTGAGCATGAGGGGGATTCCTCCAGTTGGGGGATCAGGTGGAGCCTGCGGATCTTAAGGAATTGCTAAGGCTCACTGCAGCCCGCAAAGCCACCCGCCGAGCAAGACGAACCAAAAGGTTGATCAGAGTCACCGCAATGTTCGGCCGGTCCGCTTCCGTCAAGTGAGGCAGGAGCCCTCCGGGAGGTGCAGTGACGTACGAGGAGTTCGCGGACGCGCGGCTGGCCCCGCTACTGCGGTACGCGGTGATGCTGACCGGCGAACCACACCAGGCCCAGGATCTGGTGCAGGAGACCATGGTCCGGGTCCAGCTCAACTGGCGTCGGGTCGCCCGAGCGGACTCGCCCGAGCGGTACGTACGCCGGATGCTCACCAACCAGTACGTCGACTGGCGGCGCGGCTCATGGATGCGTCGGGTGCTGTTGCGCGGAGAGCCCGACACATCGGTGCCGGTGCCCACCGACCACGCCCAGTCCGCCGTGGATCGGGACCAGGTCTGGTCCTGGCTGTCCCGGCTGCCGCGTCGACAGCGGGCCGCTCTGGTGCTGCGTTACTACGAGGATCTGCCCGACGTCGAGATCGCCGACATTCTCGGCTGTGCCGTCGGGACCGTCCGCTCGTCCATCTCCCGAGCCCTGGCCACGCTTCGGGCCGAGTACGTGGAGGCGTGAACATGATCGAGGATGACCTGCGGGCCGCGTTCGCCCGGCACGAAACACTGACCCCGTCGACCGGCCCGCTGCGGGTTGCGATCGACCGGCTCGCCGCTGTCCGCCGTCGTCGCCGGCAGCGGTTCCAGGCCGCCGGCGTCACTCTCGCCCTGCTGGCCGCGCTCGGCGTCGGGGTGCCGCAACTGCGCCCCGATCGGCCGGCGGAGGGCCCACCGCTCTCCGGTCAGCCGACTGGAACGCGGTCCGGGGCGCTGAACGTCCTGTTGCTCGGGGTGGACGGCTTCGGCCAGCAGCCGCCGTACCGGTTGGCGGACTCCGTCCTGTTGGTGCACATCCCGGCCGACCGGAGCCGGCCGTACCTCATCTCGTTGCCGCGCGACCTGGAGGTCTCGATTCCCGGCCGGGGGGTCGAGAAGCTCAACAGCGCGTTCTACAGCGGCGCCGGCGAGCGCCGACCCGACCTGGACGCCGGCTACGACCTGACCCGCCGGGTGGTCGCCGACCTGACCGGGGTACGCGTCGACGCCGGCGCGGTGCTGACCTTCGCCGGTCTGCGCCGGATCACCGAGGCGGTCGACGGGGTGGAGGTGTGTCTGCCGAAGGAGGTCCGGTCCTGGCACACCCGCCGGACCTTCCCGTCCGGCTGCCAACTGCTCGACGGGGCTGCCTCCGTCGACCTGCTGCGGCAACGGCGGTATCTGCCCGACGGGGCGTTGGACCGGGACCGCAACGCCCAGCGCTACGTCGCCGGGTTGGTCCGGCGGGCAGTCGCCCAGGACGTGCTGACCAACCCGGTACGGCTCACCGCGCTGCTGTCGGCCGCCGGCACGGGTCTGGCGGTCGACGACGACGGTCTGTCGCTGACCAGGCTGGTGGCGGTGCTGCCCGAGCTGAGGAGCGTCGACCCGGTGGGGCTCAGCCTGCCGGTCGGCCCTTCGGCGGGCAACGCTTCGCGGCTGTCGCTGGATCCGAAGCAGGGCCCGGGGTTCCTCGCCGCGCTGCGCGAGGACCGGTTGGCGCAGTGGGTGGCGCAGCACCCGGAACAGGTCAATCCCGTCCGCTGACGGACGGAGACGTCACGACGACGCCCCGCAGCCGGTACGGGCCGGCGGGGCGTCGGTCGGGTCGGGTCAGGCGGCGGAGCGGCTGCCGTGGCGTCGGGCGAGCAGGTAGCAGCCGGCGCCGGTCAGGAGCAGCAGAGTGCCGATGCCGGCGATCACAGTGCTGGGGGCGCCGGTGATCGGCAGCGAATCCCCGCCACCCCCGCCACCCCCGCCGCCACCGTCGCCACGACCGTCACCAGCACCGTCGCCGTCCCCGTGGTCACCGCCGCCCTGGGCCGCGTTGACCACGATGGTGGCCCTGTCGTTCGCGGGTCTGGTGTCGTCCTGGAAGCCGCCGCCGGCGGGGCACTCGCACGGCGCGTTGACCCGCACCGCGCCCCGGGCGTTGGAGATGACCTTGTCGATACGCAGCCGGAACTTCACGGTGTAGGTCTGCCCGGCCACCAGGAGCATCTCGGAGGCGCACAGGTACGTGCGGGTGGTGTCCTGCCGCAACCAGCAGTTGCCGGGGACCCCGACGGCGGTGGTGCCCGGCGGCAGTTCGACGTCGGTGTGGGTGGCGGCCTCGAAGTCTTCGTTCGTTCTGTCGAGCGTCGCCGGGCCGTTGTTCCGGAAGCCGACGGTCGCTGTGACGACGGTGCCAGCCGTGCCCTTGATCGTGGCGCCGACGGCCGCGAGGTCGGTGCCGTTCCTGCCGGTGGCCTTGACGGTCCACCCGGTGTAGTCGTAACCCGGGCCGACATCGGTCTGGTCGGCCTGCCGCGCCCTGCTGGGTGCCTCGGCCAGAGTCAGCTTCGGGCCGCTGCCGAGGGTGGCCGCCCGTGCGCCGGCGGCCGTCCGCACCCGGGTCAGGTCCTCGAAGTCGGCAGTGGTCATGAACTGGGCGTAGCCGGTCTGGTTGGTCGGCGCGGCGGTGTCCTTGCCGAGTTCGAGGTTCAGCGTGGTGGCCAGGCCGGTGCCCACCGGGATCTCCTCGTCGAAGTGGCAGGAGACCAGGTGGTCGTCGGAGTAGCGGCAGTTGCTGAAGCGGTCCTTGGTTCGGATCGAGTAGGGGAGGTCGAAGACCGCGACGAATCCGGTGACGGTCCGGTCGCCGGCGTTGGCCACGACCAGCGGCACTGTGAACTTCCCACCGGGCCTGGCGGAGAGGCTGGTGTGCGGTCCGCCGGCCAGGTCGACCCCCTCGCCGACCCGGACCCGGGAGGTGTAGCTGCCGCGTTGGCCCCCGGCTGCCTGGAAGCTGACCGCGACGTCGCCGGAGTCGCCGAGCTGCGCATCCTCGGTGAGGCCGAGGTTCACCCGCTTGGCCCCGTTGCGGTAGATCCCGCTGCCGAGCGGCGGCATCTCGGACAGGACGACATCGGAGGGCTCCGTGCAGACGAGAACGCCCGGCTCCGGCGCTGTGCACTCCTGGCCGTCGGCAGGAGTCACAGTGATCTTCCTGGCCAGGGACCGGTAGTCGTACCGCACGGAGACGTCGGTGAGGACCGTCGGCTCGTCGGCGTGCAGCAACAGGCCGCGGATGGGTGCCGCCGCGCCGATGGCCAGCGTGGCGTCCTGGAAGTAGGGCTTGATCGTCGGCGTGGCGACGGCGGGGCTCGCGGAGGCGGCGATCAACGCGCCTGCGGCGACGAGCCCGGTCAGCCAGCGGAGCGAGTGCTTGAGCATGGGGTCCTCCCGTGGGGGTACAGGTGGCGCTCGTCCAACGTAGGGACGCCCGGACCCCTCCGGTAACCCCTTCGGATCGACATTTGTCTAATGACCCGAACGGCTGAGCAGCCCTGTCGCAACGGGCAACCGACCCCGCGACGGCATCAGCGGTAGTCGTCCTCGTCCCCGGTGACCACCCGGGCCTGTTCCATCGCGTCCCAGTCGTCGACCTCCAGGCCACGGTGCGGCTCACCGTCGACGTCGGCCGGGCCGGCGACCGTGGCCTGCTCGACCGCGTCGGCCGGGTCCGCCTCGGGGTCGCGTTCGTCGGGCGTGAGGTGGTCGCCGGGGCTGAAGTCCTCGTCGGGCTGACCCATCGTCCCTCCCGGGGGTCTCGGGGCACGGTTCCCACCCACCGTACGGGCTGGGCCGGCGCACCGCCCGGAAGCCGAGTAGACGGAATCAGCCCTCGGCGACGCGCCCCGATGCCAGGATGGTGTGGTGGGCTTCCTCATCAGACTGGCGATCACCGCGGTCGCGTTGTGGATCACCACGCTGATCGTGCCCGGCGTCGACGTGCACGGTCGCTCGGGTGGCAACACCGTCCTCACCCTGATCGTGGTGGCTCTGATCTTCGGCGTCATCAACGCGGTGCTCAAGCCGGTGATCCGGGTCGTCGGTTGTGTGTTCTACCTGCTGACCCTGGGCCTGTTCGCGCTGGTGGTCAACGCGTTGCTGTTCCTGCTCACCGACCGGATCGCCCGCGGGCTCGACCTGCCGTTCCAGGTGGACGGATTCTGGCCGGCGTTCTGGGGAGCCATCGTGATGACAGTGGTGACCTGGTTGATCAGCGTCATCGTGCCGGACAACCTGGACCGCCGGTGAACGACCAGCGCCGGGTCGGTTGTTCCGGCGCACCTCACCTACGGGATACTTCCGGGTGGAGGACAGCGCGGTCCGGCGCACAAATGAAGAACAGCGGCCAGCACGGCCGAGAGTGGTAAGTAAGGAGCACATCACATGCCCATCGCTTCCCCCGAGGCTTACGCGGAGATGCTGGACCGCGCCAAGGCTGGCCGGTTCGCGTACCCCGCGATCAACGTGACCTCCTCCCAGACGCTGAACGCGGCGCTCAAGGGCTTCGCCGACGCGGAGAGCGACGGCATCATCCAGGTCTCCACCGGTGGCGCCGAATACCTCTCCGGCCCCTCGATCAAGGACATGGTCACCGGCGCGGTGGCGTTCGCCGCGTACGCGCACGAGGTCGCCAAGAAGTACTCGGTGAACATCGCGCTGCACACCGACCACTGCCCGAAGGACAAGCTGGACGGGTTCGTGCGTCCGCTGATGGGCATCTCGCAGGAGCGGGTGAAGCGCGGCGAGGAGCCGCTCTACCAGTCGCACATGTGGGACGGCTCGGCAGTGCCGGTCGCGGAGAACCTCGAGATCGCCGCGCAGCTGCTCGACGAGGCCGCCAAGGCCAAGATCGTCCTTGAGATCGAGGTCGGTGTCGTCGGTGGCGAGGAGGACGGCGTCGAGAACGCCATCAACGACAAGCTCTACACCACCACCGATGACGGCCTGGCCATGGTCGAGGCGCTCGGCCTCGGCGAGAAGGGCCGCTACATGGCGGCCCTGACCTTCGGCAACGTCCACGGCGTCTACAAGCCGGGCAACGTCAAGCTGCGTCCGGAGATCCTCAACCAGATCCAGGAGGCGGTGGGCGCCAAGTACGGCAAGGACAAGCCGCTCAGCCTGGTCTTCCACGGCGGCTCGGGCTCCCTGCTCAGCGAGATCCGTGAGGCGCTCGACTACGGCGTGGTGAAGATGAACATCGACACCGACACCCAGTACGCCTTCACCCGCCCCGTCGTGGACCACATGCTCCGCAACTACGACGGCGTGCTGAAGATCGACGGCGAGGTCGGCAACAAGAAGCAGTACGACCCGCGCGCCTGGGGCAAGGCCGCCGAGGCCGGCCTGGCCGCCCGGGTCGTCGAGGCCTGCGAGCACCTCCGCTCCACCGGCACCACGATGACCAAGTAACGACGTCCCACCCGACGGCCGGCTCCCCACGGGGAGTCGGCCGTCGTCGTCACGTCGTGAGCAGGCGTACGGCCTCGCGGACGTCGTCGGTGAGGTGGATCGTCGACGACAGGTCACCGAACGGCGATGCCGCCAGCAGGGGACGCAACAACGCCTCCACCGGTAACTCCACGGTCCAGTAGGAGCGGTCCAGGAAGATGTACGCCCCGCTGGCGCCATCGGTGCCGTAGTAGGTCTTGGTGGCCGCCTGGAACACCTCCTGCACCGTGCCCGCCCGCCCCGGCGCGAAGACGATGCCGCCCCGGGCGAGGCGCAGGATGGTGTCCTCCCGGATCGCGTTCGAGAAGTACTTCGCGATCCGCCCGGCGAACAGGTTCGCCGGCTCGTGCCCGTACAGCCAGGTCGGAATGGCCAGACCACCCGCACGCGCCCAGCCCAGCTCGTCGCCACGTTGCCGGGGCACGCCCGCGTACCGCTGCCGGACCGTCAGCGCCGTGGCCGTGTACCGGTGGTGGTCGGTGAAGTCGGGGGCGGTGGCCAGCACATCGATCGCGGCCGTCACATCGGTCGCCGGCCGGTCCGCCAGGTAGGCGCCGAGGTTCGCGGCCTCCATCACACCCGGGCCGCCGCCGGTCACCACCAGCCGGTCGGCCCGCGCCAGCTCCCAACCCAGCACGGCCGCCATCCGGTACGCGGGACTGCCGCGCCGCACCGCGTGCCCGCCCATGATGCCCACCACCGACTGCGGCCCGTACGCGCTCAGCCAGACCCGGGTGGCGTCGGCCAGCGCGTTGTCCACGCCGTGATCGTGCAGCCGTTGACCCAGCGCCTCCTTGACGTCCGGCAACGCGCCGCCGTGCGCCCGGTAGTGGTCGTACACCCGGGTGTCGTACATCCCGGTGAACCCGCCCTCGGCGAACCCGGCGGCCAGGTCGTCCGGGGTGTAGAGGTGCGTCGGCTGGGTCGGGTACGGCAACCCGGAGAACGGCGGCACCACGTTCGCGCCGCGCCGGACCAGGTCGGCGCCCACGTCCCGGGACGCGAACCGGCAACCGACGAAGAGGGTGCCGGCGACGTCGACGCCGGTCAGGTCGGGCACCGGCGCGAGGTCGAGCCGCAGGCCCTGCACGGTCAGCCCGGCCAGCCGACCGGTGGCCAGCTGCTGGTCGAACTCGGCCCGGGTCTGGATCTCACCGGCATGCAGGTGCGGCTCGATGACGTCCGCGGGAGGTGGGGTCGGCACCGGGCCATCCTGCCCCTCCTGCGGGGCCGGTCAAACCTCGGGCCGGGGGTGGAACCGACAGGAGCCCGATGGTCGTGGCCACCGGGCTCCTGCGTTACCGGTTCCTGGGGAGGCTCCGGACCATTAGTTGTAGTGGAAAACACCAGGCAGCGGCATAGGCCGCAGGCGTGACCAACTCCTCAGCCGTTCAGCGGGACACGTCGGCCGACCCGCTCGCGTGTCGCCCTGTCCAGCGGGTTGAATGGGGCGATGCAGAACCTTTTGCCAGAGCCACCGGCCACCCGCCTGCCCGCGAACGCCGAGGCCGACGCCGCCCTGGCCGCCGCCGACGAGGCCGGCACCGACGAGGCGTACGCCAACGTGGCGGCCGGCTTCCCGACCTACAGCGCGGCCTGGGCGGAGCTCGCGGCGCGGGCGTTCGCCCAGGGCCAGGTGGTGACGGCGTACGCGTACGCCCGCACCGGTTACCACCGGGGCCTCGACCAGCTGCGCCGCAGTGGTTGGAAGGGGCACGGCCCGGTGCCGTGGTCACACGAGCCCAACCGGGGCTTCCTCCGCTGCCTCTACGTGCTGTCCCGTGCCGCCGACGAGATCGGCGAGGCCGACGAGGCGGCCCGCTGTGCCCAGTTCCTGCGCGACTGCGACCCGGAAGCGGCGGACGCGCTGGCGAGCAACTGACCCCTGCCCCGACGGCCGGCCCGAGATCGGGCCGGCCGTCGGCGGGTCACAGCCCTTCGGCGACCGCGGCGGCGATCTTCAGCCAGGCGTCCCGGGTGGCCGAGGAGAGCCCGCCGTACCGGATCGGCTCGCCGCTGTCGATGAGCCGCTCGTACGGGGCCAGCAGCACCGCCCGGGTGCGGGCCGCGAAGTGCTCCTGGATGGCCGGCAGGTCGATCTCCTTGCGGGACGGTGGCATCGACACCACCGTCACGGCCTGACGGACCAGCCGTTGCCGGCCGCTCTGCTCCAGGTGGTCGAGCATCCGGGCCGCGGTCTCGGCGGAGTCGTTACGGGCCGACATGGTGACCACCAACTGGTCGGTGGCGTCCATCGACGCCTGCCAGTTCTGCGCCCGGACGTTGTTCCCGGTGTCCACGAAGATCAACTTATAGAACCGGCTGACCACCTCTCGGATCTCGGCGAACGCGGCAGCCGTCAACATCTCGCCGCCGGTGGCCGACTCGTCCGAGGCCAGGACGTCGAACATTCCCTCGCCCTGCGAGCGGACGTACTGCGACAGGTCCCCGACCCGCCCGTGCGCACCCTGGAACTGCCCGAGGTCACGCAGCATGTCCCGCACCGTGCGGGAGTGGAAGTCCTGTTGGGCGCGCATCCCCAGCGTGCCCTGGGTCTCGTTGTTGTCCCAGGCCAGCACGTAGCCGCCGCGTTTCTGACCGAACGTCATCGCGAGCAGCAGGATGGCCACCGTCTTACCGGCGCCGCCCTTCGGGTTGACCACCGTCACCTGGCGCAGGCCGCCGAAGTTGCGGCGCACCATCTCGATGTCCCGCTTGAGCTCCTGCTCGTGCCGCCCCGGCGAGAGCCGGAGCAGGCCCATCTTGTTGACCACCGCGCGTACGCCCATGGTCGCCACCGGGTCGGCGGGTCGAACCTGGCGGCGTCGGGCGAAGTCCTCGGCGGTCGGTGCGGCTGTGGTGTCCGGTGTCCAGCTCGCGTCCGGGTACGCGGGGGCCGGCACCCGGGTCACCCCGTCGGCCTCCTGGTACGGCTGGCCGGGCGTGCCGGCGGGCGAGCCCTGCTGCCAGGGCGGTGGGTGCCAGCCCGGCGAGGGCGGGAACGGCCCGGGCGGTGGGGTCGGCGGCCCGGCCTGCCCAGGAGCGTGCTGCGGCGCGGCAAGGCCATGCGGTGGGTTGCTGAACTGCGTCACGTCGGGCGGCGGCGGAATCTGCGCCGGGCCGACCTGGCCGGGGATGAACGGCTGCCCGGGATGTGCCTGCGCCGGACCGGCGTGCGGAACGACCGGAGGTGGAGGCGGAATCGGAGGTGTCGCGCCGGCCCCGTCCGGAGCGGGCGCGGGCGTTCCGGACGGGCGTTGCGGCGGGTACGCCCACGGCGACTCGGCGATCGGCCGCGCCGGACCGTCGGGGGCCCCGTCCGCACCGGCCGCGCCGGGCTGTTGCGCCGGCTGGCCGGGTTGTGGTGCGGTCCCGCCAGTCTGTGGTGCCGGCCCGCCAGTCCGTGGTGCGGTCCCGCCAGTCTGTGGTGCCGGCCCGCCAGTCTGCGGCGCGGGCACACCAGTTTGTGGTGCCGGCCCGCCAGTCTGCGGCGCGGGCACACCAGTTTGTGGTGCCGACCGGGCCGCCGCGACGGTTGCGGCCGAGGGGTCTGCCGGTGCGGGGCCGCCGGCCGTTGGGCTGGTGGCGGCACGCGGGGTGTCGGTGGCGTTCGGGTTGGCGGCGGACGCGGTGGCCGCCGGAATGGGCGAGTCGGTGGCGGCGGCCGTGGTGGGGGGGTCGGCGGGTGCCGACGCGGCGGAGCGGTCGGCGGCGGTCGGGTGGTCCAGGGTGAACGGCAGGTTCAGGTCAACGCCGCCCGGGGTGATCGGCGCGGCGGCCGGGCCGCCCCGCTCGCCGGGCATCACCTGCGCCGCGTCAGCGGGCATCACTTGCGCCGCGTCGGCCGTCCCGCTGCCCGCGTCGCTCGCGGCGGGACGGCCGTCGCGCGGTGCGGAGGCGGTACTCGGTGCCGCGTCGGCAGCCGGGATGCCGGGGCTGGCCGGCCCACCGTTGCTTCCCGGGCTGGTTGGCCCGCCGTTGTCCCCGGGGCCAGTCGACGGCGGCGTCGCCCAGGCAGCGGTCGCCGGCGGTGACGCAGCGGCAGGGCCTGCCGGTGGTGACGCAGCGGCCGGGTCGGTCGGGGGCGGCCAGCTCGGCTGTGCCGGCGCCCAACCCGACCCGACACCGGACGGGCCGCTGGCCCCCCACCCCCCAGGCGCCGGGACAGCGCCGGTGAGCGACGGGTAGTCCGACGGTGACGGCGGCGACTGGGCCGCGGCGCCGGGCTGGCCGGGAACCGGCGGTCGCCCGATCGGCGGCGCGGCCACCGGTGGCGTGACCGGATCTGTGACCGGCGACGGCCCACCCCGCTGCTCGGCGACCGCAGCCCAGGGCGGCACCGCGCCCCGGTCGCCCGGATCCGGCGGCCAGAGTGGTTCGACGTCCCGCTCCGGCACCGGCTGCTGGCCGGGCACCTGCGCCCGGTCGGCGTTCTCGTCCATTACGGCCCTCCCCAGTCCTCCTGCGAGGATAGGCCCAATCGCCCAGCAGGGCCGATCGGCGCAGGCAGGTCGGCCGGTCGCGGCCGAGGTCAGATCGACCAGACCGCCCAGGCACCCGGCTCGACCCACCAGGAACGCTTACGGGTCAGCTCACCCTCGACACCATCGTCGAGATAGGGCACCCGGCCCTCCCTGGGCAGCACCGACACCGCCCGCCCACGGGCCCGCCGAACTTCGAGGCGTACCCGCTTGCGCCCCCACGCCGCGCGGGCGACCACCGGAACGGCCACCGCGACCTCGACCTGGCCGTCGGCCGGGTCCGGCGCGGTCAGCAGCGTCACGTCGTTGAGCGCCGCGTACCCGCCGGCGTTCCCCACCGCGCAGGCCAGCAGCGGCTCCCCACCGTCGCTGAGGATGGTGTCGTCGACCTCCACCCGGGCGCGCCAGTGCAGGGGACGGCCGGCGTCGTCGGCTGCGCCGAGGAGCGCGCCGTCCAGGGTCACCGAGCCACCGTCGTTGCGGAGCAGGTCCAACCGGCGCGGTGTGCCGTCCAGCACCGCGGCGGCCACCGCCGCCGGGTCACGGGGCAGCCCGAGCTGCGCGGCCAGGTCCCGGTGGGTGCCGCCACGGGCCGGATCGAGCGGGAGTACGGCCACCGGAGGCAGGTCGGGCAGTGTCCGGTTGCCGGGCAGGTCCGCCGGGCGCTTGCTCGGCGCCGGGGCGTACCGCTTGACCAGCCGGCGCAGCACGGCGCGCAACTGCCCGTCGCTGGCCGTGGCGATGACCAGCCGGGTCTTGCTGTCCTGGTCCGGCCAGGTGAGGCCGTCCGGGCGGGCCGGGCCGTCGAACCGGGCCAGCACCGCGTCGATCTCGGCGTCGGAGCGGGCGGTGACCGTCTCCACCCGGGCACCCCGGGCGTTCAGCGCGTCGGCGCACGCCAGCACCGGCACCCGTGGCCGATCCGTCGCGCACTGCCCGGAGTCGGTCTGGTCGCTGGCGGTCTGGCCGCTGCTGACCTGGTCGGTGTCGGCCTGGCCGGTGTCGGCCTGGCTCGTCGGGCCGGTGTCGGCCCCGGTCGCGCCGCCGCAGCAGGCCCCGCCGCTGCCACAGCCCCCGGGAGCGTCCCGCTCCGCACCAAGGGTGAGCAGCACCACGTCGTACACGGAAGGAGCCTCCTGCCTCTCGACGCGACCCCTGCCGGCCACGCCGTCACTACTTGTTAACCTGACACCCCGGGCTCGCCGAGCGGTCGCCACCTGGCACCCGAGCCTTCTGGAGGCGGAAAAGATGCCAGCGATCGTGCTCATCGGTGCTCAGTGGGGCGACGAGGGCAAGGGCAAGGTTACCGACCTGCTGGGTGAGCGGGTCGACTACGTCGTGCGCTACTCCGGCGGCAACAACGCCGGGCACACGGTGATCACCCCGGACGGCCAGAAGTACGCGCTGCACCTGATGCCGTCCGGCGCGCTCTCGCCGAACGCGATGATCGTCATCGGCAACGGTGTGGTGGTCGACCCCAAGGTGCTGCTCGCCGAGATCGACGGCCTGGCGGAGCGCGGCGTCGACGTGTCCCGCCTGCGGATCTCCGGTGACGCTCACCTGATCATGCCGCACCACCGGGCGCTGGACCGGGTCATCGAGCGCTACCTCGGCTCGTCCCGGATCGGCACCACCGGGCGGGGCATCGGCCCGGCGTACGGCGACAAGGTCGCCCGGATCGGCATCCGCCTCCAGGACCTGCTCGACCCGGGCATCCTGCGCAAGAAGCTGGAACTCGCGCTGCGCGAGAAGAACCAGATCCTGTTCAAGGTCTACAACCGCAAGGCGATCGACGTCGACGCGACCGTCGAGGAGTACCTGGCGTACGCGGAGCGGCTCAAGCCGTACATCGCGGAGACCCGGGCGATGCTCTGGGACGCTCTGGACCGGGGCGAGACGGTGCTGCTGGAAGGCGCCCAGGCCACCATGCTCGACATGGATCACGGCACCTACCCCTTCGTGACCTCGTCCAATCCGACGGCCGGCGGCGCCTGCGTGGGCGCGGGCATCCCGCCGACCGCGATCAACAAGGTCATCGCGGTGAGCAAGGCGTACACCACCCGGGTGGGTGCCGGGCCGTTCCCGACCGAGCTGTTCGACGCCAACGGGGACCACCTGCGCAAGATCGGCGCTGAGTACGGCACCACCACCGGGCGGGAGCGCCGGTGCGGTTGGTTCGACGCGGTCGTCGCCCGGTACGCCTGCCGCCTCAACGGCGTCACCGACCTGGTCATCACCAAGCTGGACGTGCTCACCGGCCTGCCCAAGGTGCCGATCTGCGTCGGTTACGAGATCAACGGCGTCCGGGTCGACGACATGCCGATGAGCCAGACCGACTTCCACCACGCAAAGCCCGTCTTCGAGGAACTCGACGGCTGGTGGGAGGACATCACCAAGGCCCGCACGATCGACGACCTCCCGGAGAACGCCCGCCGCTACATCGCGAGGGTCGAAGAACTCTGCAACACCAAGGTGAGCGTCGTCGGGGTGGGCCCAGGCCGAGAAGAAAACGTAGTCCTCCACCCCCTCCTCCCCTAACCCCGGCCCCACCCCGGCCCCACCCCGCCTCCTCCGCGTTGATCATGAAGTTATTGCCATCGCTGTCGGCGTGTCGTGGCAATAACTTCATGATCAACCAGCTCTGAGAGCCTGGTTATCCACAGGGGTGGAGGGGTTGTCCACAGGGGGTTTCTTCGGGTTTCGGGTTGGGCCAGGGTGGCCGGGTGGATGCCTTGGATGTGGTGCGGCAGATTGCGGCCGGGCGGGACGGAGTTGTAACACTCCGGCAGGCGCGTGCGGCTGGCCTGACGACGCATGAGGTGCAGCGGCTTTGTCGGGCCGGACGCTGGCGGGTCGTGGCGCGTGGCGCCTACCTGGTGGACGCTGCCCGGTACGACGGCGTTCCCCGCGCGGCGCGGATCAGGGCTGCCGTGGCCTCCTTCGGGCCAGCCGCAGCCGCTGTGCTCGCAACGGCTGTGGAGCTGCACGGGTTGGCCGGTCTGCGGGCCACCGACGTGATCGACCTGTCGGTGCCAGGCCCGATCGCCCGGCCGGCCCGGCTCGCCCACCCGGAGGTGGTGGTCCATCAGTTGGTCATTCAGCCCGACCAACTTGTCCGGGTGAACGGAATCACCGCTACAGAACCGCTGCGGACCCTTGCCGACGTGAGCCTTCGGGTTGATCGTTTTTCGGCGGTGAGTGTGCTGGATTCGGCACTGAATCGTCGGCTCGTAACCACCGATGATCTGCTCGCCATTCCGCGCCTCGTTCGAGGACGGCGCGGTGCGGTCGTGGCGCGTGGCTACCTCAGCGAGGTCGATGGGCGTGCGCAGTCCCCGTTGGAGACGCGGACCAGGTTGCGCTGCGTGGACGGGAGAGTGCCACCGGACGCGCTGCAACTTGAGGTACGCGATGAGGACGGCTACCTGTTGGGGATCGGGGATCTCGGTTGGCGGGGCGCTCGCGTCATCGCCGAGGCCGACGGCCGCGGCCCTCACGGTGCCCCGGAGGCCGCCTACGCCGACCGCCGTCGCCAGAACCGCCTCGTCAACGCAGGCTGGACCGTCCTCCGATTCACCTGGCAGGACACCCTGCACCCCGCCTACATCCCCCACACAGTCCGGCAGGCAATCGCCGCTGCCCGGCACCGTCGATCATGAAGTTGTTGCCACGACACGCCGCGGCGGAGGGCAATAACTTCATGATCAACGGTGGGGTAAGGGTGGGCAGTAGGATCTCGGGCGTGCGGGTTCTTCTGGTGGGTGGTGGTGGGCGCGAGCACGCGCTCGCGCTCGGGTTGGCGGCAGATTCGGGGGTTTCCGCGGTTGTCGCGGCACCGGGGAATCCGGGGATCGCCAGCGTGGCTGAGCTGCGGGCCGTCAATGCCACAGATCCGGCCGCGGTGGCGGCGTTGGCCGTCGAGACGGCGGCTGACCTGGTGGTGATCGGGCCCGAGGCGCCGTTGGTCGCCGGGGTCGCCGACGCGGTACGCGCCAAGGGCATCGCCGTGTTCGGCCCGTCCGGCGCGGCCGCGCAGCTTGAGGGCTCCAAGGCGTTCGCCAAGGACGTGATGACCGCCGCCGGCGTGCCGACCGCCAGGGCGTACGTCTGCACGGACGAGGAGAGCACCGCTCGGGCGTTGGATGAGTTCGGCGCACCGTACGTGGTGAAGGACGACGGGCTCGCCGCCGGCAAGGGCGTGGTGGTGACCGACGACCGGTCCGCCGCGTTGGCGCACGCCCGCGAGTGTGGACGGGTCGTGGTCGAGGAGTTCCTCGACGGCCCGGAGGTCAGCCTCTTCGTGGTCACCGACGGTGAGGCGGCGTTGCCGCTGCTGCCGGCGCAGGACTTCAAGCGCCTCGGTGACGGCGACAGCGGGCCGAACACCGGCGGCATGGGCGCGTACGCGCCGCTGGCCTGGGCCCCGCCCGGTCTGGTCGACGACGTGATGCGCGACGTGGTGCACCCGACGCTCGCGGAGATGCGTCGCCGGGGCACCCCGTTCGCCGGCCTGCTCTACGTCGGGCTCGCGATCACGGCCGCCGGCCCTCGGGTGATCGAGTTCAACGCGCGCTTCGGTGACCCGGAGACCCAGGTGGTGCTCGCGCTGCTGGAGACTCCGCTGGGCGGGCTGCTGCACGCGGCGGCCACCGGCACGTTGGCCGAGCATCCGCCGCTGCGGTGGCGGGACGGCAGCGCGGTGACGGTGGTGCTCGCCTCGTCGGGTTATCCGGCCGCGCCGCGCACCGGTGACGTGATCACCGGCGCGGAGGGTCCGGGCATCATCCACGCGGGCACCGCCCGCCGGGCCGACGACGGCGCGTTGCTCTCCGCCGGCGGCCGGGTCCTCTGCGGTACGGCCACCGGCGCCGACCTGGCCGCCGCGCGGGACGCCGCGTACGCGCTGGTCAACGGGGTGGAGCTGGCCGGCTCGCAGCACCGCACCGACATCGCCACCGCGGCGATCGAGGACCGGATCACGATTCCCGGCTGAACTCGGGCAACCCCCGTCGCAGCCGCCACCGGTCGCGCCGACCTCGCCCGGTACGACCCGCCGTCAGCCGTAGTAGCGGCGCAGTTCTCGGGTGAGCACCTTGCCGGTGGCGTTGCGGGGCAGGTACTTCACGAGGATCACGTCGCGGGGGACGCTGAACCGGGCCAGGAAGTGTCGGACGTACTCGCGGACCGCCTCGGGGTCGAGGGTCTCGCCGGGGTGCAGGGCGAGGAACGCGGAGAGGCGCTGGCCGTACTCGGGGTCGGGCACGCCGATCACTGCCGCCTCGCGGACCTGTGGCAGTTGCGCGAGCAGGTCCTCCACCTCGGACGGGAAGACGTTCTCGCCGCCAGAGACGATCATGTCGTCGGCCCGGCCGTCGACGAAGAGCAGCCCGTCGGCGTTGAGCCGGCCGAGGTCGCCGGTGTCGAGCAGGCCGTCGTGGGTTTCCCGGCTGGCGCCCGAGGTGTAGCCCTCGAAGAGCATCTCGTTGCCGACGAAGATCCGCCCGACCTGTCCATCCGGTACGGGTTGATCGTTGTCGTCGAGCAGCTCCAGCCGGGTGCCGTGCGGGGGGCGACCAGCGGTGGTGGGTGCCTGACGCAGGTCCTGCGGCCCGGCGATGGAGGCCCAGGAGACCTCGGTGGAACCGTAGAGGTTGTAGAGGACGTCTCCGTAGACGTCCATGAACTTCGGGGCCAGTCCGCCGGGCAGGGCGGAGCCGCTGACCGCGACGACGGTGAGTTGGGGGCGCGGGTCCGGCGGTGGCACCTCCAGCAGCCGTTGCACCATCACCGGTACGGCGAAGAGCGCGTCGCAGCGGTGCGCGGTCAGGGCGGCGAGCGTGGCGGCCGGGTCGAAGCGGCGGTGCAGCACGATGGTGGCCCGTAGTGCCAGGCAGACCTGGAGGGCGGCGAATCCCCAGGTGTGGAAGATCGGTGCGGCGATCATCACCCGGTCCCGGGCGTGCAGGGGGATGCGGTCGATGATGGACACCAGTGGGCCGAAGCCGCTGGGTGTGGGCCGACGGGCACCCTTGGGCGTGCCGGTGGTGCCGGAGGTGAGCACGATGATCCGGCCGTCGCGCTCGGGTGGTTGCAGGTCACCGGGCAGTGCGCCGGCCACCAACTCCTCGCGGGCGCGTTCGTCGAGCCGGTGCAGTTCGGCGGGGAGGCCGAGGACCCGATCGGCGAACTCGTCGTCGTGCACGAGGAGCCGCAGTCGCTGCTCTTCGGCGACGGTGCCCAGCTGGGCGGCGCTGAGCCCGGTGTTGACCAGTACCGCGTCGACGCCGAGCAGGGTGGCGGCGACGATCGTCTCGATCAGTCCGTGGTGGTTGCGGCAGAGCACGCCGATCCGGTCGCCGGCCTGTACGCCGAGCCCGGCCCGCATCGAGCGGGCCATCCGTTCGGCCCGGTCGAGCAGGTCGTGGTAGGTCAGCTCGACGCCGTTCTCGTCGATGACGGCGGGTCGGCCCGGATCCCGGGCGGCTGCTTGCCGTAGCTCTCCTGCCAGACTCCACCCCCACGTGCGCAACGCGTTGAGCTGCGAGGCGACCCGGATCGGGCTGCCGGGGGTGAGTAGCCCGCGACGGGTCAGCGTGGTGACGACGAACGGCAGGTCCATGCCGCAGACCTCCTCGGGGTGGTACGCGGACGGGCGGCGGCCCGCCCGTCCATCAGGGCTTCTTCCTTGATCATGCACCGGGCGTGGCTGAAGGCCCAGTTGGCGTCGGCGTGGGGTGACAAAGACGGCACAGATCGTGGAGTCCGGGCCGCCGTCGGCCCGCCCGTCGAGGAGGGGCCGACAGCGGTCAGCGGTCAGCGGATCTGCATCCCGGAGATCGCCCGGGAGATGACCAGTCGTTGGATTTCCGAGGTGCCCTCGAAGATGGTGTAGATCTTGGCGTCCCGGTACCAGCGTTCGACCGGGTGGTCCCGCAGGAAGCCGGCGCCGCCGAGCAGTTGCACTGCCTTCTCGGTGACCGACACGGCAACCTCGCCGGCCTTGAGCTTGGACATCGATCCTTCGCCAGCGGTGAACGGGCGGTTGTTGCGGCCCATCCACGAGGCCCGCCAGACCAGCAGCCGCGCCGCGTCGATCTCCATCCGCATGTCGGCCAACGCGAACGCGACCGCCTGGTTCTCGATGATCGGGCGCCCGAACTGGACGCGGTCCTTCGCGTAGTCGAGGGAGTATTCGTAGGCGGCCCGGGCCACGCCGAGCGCCTGGGCGCCGACGGTGGGTCGGGACAGCTCGAAGGTGCGCATCGCGGCCTGCCCGGTGGACCGTTGACCGGAGCGGGCACGGTCGAGGCGTTCCAGCAGGGCGTCCCGTCCGCCGAGGAGGCAGCGGCCGGGTACGCGTACCCCGTCGAGGAAGACGTCGGCGGTGTGGGACGCGCGGAGGCCGAGTTTGCGCAGCTTGCGGGTGGCGGCCAGGCCGGGGGTGCCGGGCGGTACGACGAACGCCGCCTGACCCCGGGAGCCGAGCGTGGGGTCGACGGAGGCGGTGACCACGTGCACCCCGGCGATGCCGCCGTTCGTGGCGTACGCCTTCTGGCCGGTGAGCACCCACTCGTCGGTGGCCTCGTCGTAGACGGCCCGGGTGCGCATCGCGCCGACGTCGGAGCCGGCTTCGGGCTCGCTGGTGCAGAAGGCGGCGACGGTCGGCGAGTCGACGTCGCCGAAGCACTGCGGCACCCACTCGACCATCTGGTCCGGGGTGCCGGCGCCGTAGATGGCGGCGACGGCGAGCGAGGTGCCGAAGATGCTCATACCGATGCCGGCGTCACCCCAGAAGAGTTCCTCGCTGGCGATCGGGAGGGAGAGTCCGGTCGGGTCGGCCCAGCAGGTGGCGAGGAACTCGAAGCCGTAGAGGCCGACCTTGGCGGCTTCCTGGATCACCGGCCACGGGGTGTCCTCGCGTTCGTCCCACTCGGCGGCGGCCGGGCGCACGACCTCGGCGGCGAAGCCGTGCACCCAGTCGCGTAGATCCCGCTGTTCCTCGTTCAGGTCGAGCGAGAACTCGGCCATGTCAGGCCTTGGGGATGTCGAACAGGTTGGCGATGTTGGCGGCGAGGCCGAGGTCGCCCTTCGCCTTCAACTTGCCGGTCATGAACATCATCACCGGGTTGGCGCCACCGGAGACGATCTTCAGGAACTCGACCGGGCCCATGGTGAGGCTGAGCTTCGGGTCGTGCTGCGGGGTCGAGTTCACGACGCAGGTGCCGTCGGCGATGACCACCTCGTAGGTGTCGCTGCCGCCGTCGGGGCGACCGGTGATGATCCAGTGGATGACCGCGTTGGTGGCGCCGGCCCGGTCCGCGCGGAACAGCGACGGCATCCGACCGAACACCTCGCCCAGGACCTTGTCGCGCAGGTCGCCGGACATCACCTGGGCGATCTTGTCGTCCGGGGTGGACTTGACCAGCTGGGCGAACTCCTTGGGGCCGACGTTGGCGAAGTTGGCCGGGTCGAAGTCAGTCATCAGGGTGCGCCTTCCGGAAGATTGGCTACTCGCGCGTAACCCTACGCACGAGTAGGTATGCTCGCAAGGTGTCCAGCGTCCCCGCCTTCAAGCGCCTGCCTCGCGCCGTCCGCGAGCAGCAGATGCTCGACGCGGCCGTCAAGGTCTTCTCCCGACGTGGTTTCCACGCCGCCAGCATGGACGAGATCGCCGAGGACGCCGGCATCTCCAAACCCATGGTGTACGCATACCTCGGCACCAAGGAGGAGCTCTTCGTCGCCTGCCTGCACCGGGAGGGCACCCGGATGATGCAGGCCATCGCCGGGGCGGCGGCCCCCGACCTGCCGGCCGACGAACGGCTCTGGCGCGGGCTGAGGGCGTTCTTCGGCTTCGTGGGCGCGTACCGGGACGGCTGGGCGGTGCTCTACCGGCAGGCCCGGGGCGAGCAGCCGTTCGCCGGCGAGTTGGCCACCATGCGGGCCCGACTGGTCGAGGTGGTCGCCGGAATGCTCGACCACGCGCTGCGCGCCGAGGGCCGCGAGATCGCCGCCATCGACCTGGAGGTCGTCGCGTACGCCCTGGTCGGCGCGACCGAGTCGTTGGCCGACTGGCTCGCGGACCACCCGGACGCCGACCCGGAGAAGACGGCCACCCGGATGATGAACGTGGCCTGGCTCGGCGCTGCCCAACTGCTGCACGGCGTCACCTGGCGTCCGCCGGCCGACTGACGGCCCCGGCGGGAAGAGCGTCGGTGCCCGGCTCGCCGACCAGCGCCGGACGGCGGCGGTTGCGGAGCCAGCGGACCACCTCGACGACCACCGTCACCGTCAGGGCGAGGCCCAGACCGAGCAGGAGACCACGCAGCGGGTCCTGCTCGAAGGCGAGCCCGCCGACGTATCCGACCAGCGCGGAGTAGAGCCCCCACGAGCCGGCGGCCAGCGCGTCGAAGGCCAGGAACCGTCGCCGTGGATACCGCACCGCACCCATGGTGAGGGTGACGGCGGTCCGGCCGCCCGGGATGTAGCGGGCCACGGTGAGAATCAGACCGCCCCGGGTGGCGATCCCCCGACGGGCCCGGTCGATGGCGGCGCGGCGTCGACCGTCGGGCGGCAGCCGGTCGAGCAGCCGGGTGCCGCCACCGCGCCCGATGGCGTACGAGATGTGGTCGCCGACCAGTGCCCCGGCGGCGGCCACCAGGATCACCGCCGGCAGGTACGGCGCTCCGGAGGCCGCGAACACCCCCGCGGTGATCACCGCCGTCTCGCTCGGCACCACCGGGAAGAAGCCGTCGAACACCGCGATCGCGAAGATCGCCAGGTATACCCAGGGCGAGGACATCGTGTCGTGCAGCAGGTCGAGCAGATCCATGATCCTGATGCTGGTCGGTGCGGCTGCTCCCGACATCGGCCAGTGGTCAGGTGGACGGCACTACTTAGGTAGCGGCCGGCCCGGACTGTGCATCGGGGTCATCCCCCACCGCACCCGGGTACGGCGCCGCGGGGCGGCCCGATGCGTCGGCGGGGCCCTAGGCTCGCTGCGTGGCCTCCAGCGCCGTCGCCCTCCGGCGGGTCGTCCATCGGTACGCCCCGCCGCTGCTGGCCGTCCTGGTCGGCGTGGCCGTGTGGGCCAGCGCGACCGGTGACATCGGGGTCCGCTCGCCGCTGCCGAGCGTCATCGTGCTGCTGATCGCACTGGGCTCGGCGTGGGCCGCCGGCACGGTCCAGGCCCGCCGCTGGCCGTTGTTCCTGGCCGCGGCGGTCGGCTGGTTGGTGCTGGCCGCGGCGGCGGCCGGGGTGCTGGCGTCGTACCAGGCGGGGCTGCGGCTGCGCGGCCGCCAACTCGCCGGCTACCTCGCCGGTGCGGCGGGGGTGCTGACCGGCGGGGTGCTGGTCGGGCTGGCGGTGGGAGGCGTACGCCGGATGACCACCGCCAGCACCGGCAACGTGCTGCTGCTGGCCGCCTGCCTGGTCGGGCTCCCGTTGGTCTTCGGCCTCTGGGTGCGGGCCCGTCGGGACACGCTCGCCGCGCTGCGGGACCGGGCCGAGCGGCTGGAACGCGAGCAGGAGGCCCGCGCCGACCGGGCCCGTGCCGAGGAGCGCACCCGGATCGCCCGGGAGATGCACGACGTGGTGGCACACCGGGTCTCGCTGATGGTGGTGCACGCCGGGGCGCTGGAGGTCACCGCCGTGGACCCGGCCACCGTCGAGGCGGCCGCGTTGATCCGGACGACCGGCCGGCAGGCGCTCACCGACCTGCGCGAGGTGCTGGGTGTGTTGCGCCAGGCCGACCCGGCCGTGACGCCGGAGCGGGGGCTCGACACGGTGGACGAGTTGATCGGCGAGTCCCGTGCCGCCGGGCTGCGGGTGTCCCGGCGGGACGAGGGTGTGCCGAGGGCGCTTCCGGCGACGCTGGGGCGTACCGCGTACCGGGTGGTCCGTGAGGCGCTGACCAACGTCCGCAAGCACGCCGCCGACGCCGAGACGACGGTCTGCCTGCGCTACCTGCCCGACGGGCTGGAGGTGCTGGTCCGTAACGGCCCGTCCGAGGGCGGGTCGGCGTTGCCGGGTGCCGGGCAGGGGCTGCTCGGGCTGCGCGAGCGGGTGGAGCTGCTCGGGGGCCGGTTGGAGGCGGCCCCCGCGGACGGCGGCTTCCTGGTCCGGGCCCTGATCCCGCTGGCGGATGCGGCGTGATCCGGGTCGTGGTGGTCGACGACGAGCAGTTGGTTCGGGCCGGGCTGCGGCTGATCCTCGAGGCGGCGGAGGACATCACCGTCGTCGGTGAGGCGGCGGACGGCGCCGGCGCGCTGGAGCAGGCCCATCGGTTACGCCCCGACGTGGTGCTGCTCGATGTGCGGATGCCGGGCGTCGACGGGCTGACCGTCGCGCCCGAGGTGGTCGCCGTCGGCCCGAAGGTGATCATGTTGACCACCTTCGACCTCGACGAGTACGTGCACCGCGCGCTTCGGGCCGGCGCGGTCGGTTTCCTGCTCAAGGACACCCCGCCCCGCGAGCTGGCCGCCGCCGTCCGCACGGTGGCCGCCGGGAACGCGATGCTCGCCCCGACGGTGACCCGGCGCCTGATCAGCTCGTTCGCCGAGCGTGGTCCGGCCCGCCGGGACGCGGCCCGTGCGCGGCTCGCACCCCTGACCGAGCGGGAGTTGGCGATCGTCCGGGAGGTGGCGCGCGGGCACGGCAACGCGGAGATCGCCCGGCGGCTGACGATGAGCGAGGCCACCGTCAAGGCACACGTCAGCCGGGCGCTGGCGAAACTCCACGCGGGCAATCGGGTCCAGCTGGCCATCCTGGTGTACGACGCCGACCTGCTGTGACGGGTGTGCCCGTCAGCGTCGGGCGGCGGCGCGACGGTGCGCCTGGCGGCGCAGCCACCGGATCCCCTCCAGCCCGAACGTGACGACCAGCGAGACCCCCACGCCGACCAGCACGCCCTTCACCGGGTCACGTTCGAAGGCCAGCCCGCCGAAGTAGCCGAGCAGCCCGCAGTACAGCGCCCAGGTGACCGTCGCGATGCTGTCGTACAGCAGGAACGACCGGCGCGGATAGCCCACCGCGCCCATGGTGAGGGTGACGGCGGTCCGCCCGCCCGGCACGTACCGGCTGGTGGTCAGGATCATCCCGCCGCGTCTGTCCACCGCCCGGCGGGCCCACTCGGAGCTGGCCCGCCGGCGGCTGCCGTCGGGCAGGCGGGCCAGGCGGCGGGCACCTCCGCCCTTTCCGATGGCGTACGAGATGTGGTCGCCGACCAGCGCGCCCACGGCGGCGCTGACGATCACCAGGGTCAGGCTGGGGTGCCCTCCGCTCGCCGAGAGCACCCCCGCGGTGATCACCGCCGCCTCGCCCGGCACCGCGGGGAAGAACGCGTCGATCGCGGTGAGGCCGAAGATCACCAGGTAGACCCACGGCGACGTGACCGTCCCACGGAGGAGGTCGAGCAGGGCGTCCATTCCCTCATGCTGGCCGGGCGCGACCTGCCCGGTGGGCGAGTCGCCAGATCCCCCGGAGTTGTCAGTTGGCGCGGACCAGGGCCGGTGGGGCCAGCAGTGGGCCGTGCGGGATCTTGTCGTCGGCGGTGGGGCCGTGCGAGGTCAGCACCACCGGGGTGCCCAGCTCCGCGCGCACCGCCTCGGCCCAGTCCGCCGGTGGGTCGTCGTACACCGGGCGGGAACGCAGCAGGCGGGCGGTGAGCGCGGCCTGGCGGTCCAGGTCGCCGGGCGGGCCCGGGGTGAGCCGGTCGGTGGTGTCGTAGCGGCGGCAGATTCGCAGGTCGGGGCCGGTCAGGTCGAGGTGGGTCAGGGCCAGGCCGTCGACGCCGCCGGCCGCGGCGAGGGCGTACCGGTGGGCGACCGCGTCGAAGTGACCGAACCGGAACCGGCCCTGCCACGGGTTCGTGGCGTTGTGCGCGTCGGCGAACGGCAGACCGGGGTCCTCGGTCACCAGCGGGCCGGGCCCGTGCCGGGTGGTGACGACGCGGAGCACCCCGATCCGGGTCACGTCGCCGGGCCGGCCCGCCTCGGCCAGCAGGCTGTCGACGTTGGCGAACGTCGTGGTGCTCCAGGTGGTGTACGGGTGGAAGCCGTGCCACTCGTCGAGCAGCACCCCCTGCGCGCCCTCGAAGACGCAGGTTCCGGTGCGCAGCGCCCCGGCGAGCCAGCTGCCGTCGACGACGGCGACCCGGTCGGCGAACCCGGTGTACGCGGGCAGGCAGTCCTCGATCGGTGGCGCGTCCAGCGGGCCCAGCTCGGCGGTCAGCCGGTCCCGCAGGATGGTCAGCCTGCGGCGCAGCAGTGCCGGGTGGTGGCAGTCGGCGACCCGGGGCGCGTCGTCGGGGTGGGCGAGACCGTACGCGACGGCCTCGCCCACCCCCAGCCCGCAGGAGCCGTGCCGGTCGGCTCCCCGGGCGATCTCGCGGGCCCGGTTGGCGGCCCGGTGGTACGGGGTGGCGAGCAGTGCGTCCCCGTCGACGGTCAGCCGGTCGAGCGCGTCGGGCACCCCGACCGTCGCGAGGTGGTCGGCCTCGGCGGCCATCGCCAACGGGTCCACCACCACGTGCCGGGACAGGTGCGTACGCACACCGGGATGGAAGGTGCCCGCGCCGAACTGGGCGAACGTGTGATGCCGCCCGTCGCGCAGCACGACGTTGTGTGCCGCCTGCGCGCCCCCGTTGAAGCGGACCACCGTGTGCACCCGCCGGGTGGCGCAGAGCCAGTCCACCACGGTGCCCTTGCCGGCGTCGCCGTAGCCGAGGTCGACCACCGCCACGTGGTTCACAGCCGGGTCACCCCGCTGGCCGTGTCGGTGAACGCCGGCAGCGTCGACACCTCGGCCCGCCGCTCCCGGCCGAGACGGGCCAGCGCCTTCGACACGGTCCCGGTGGCGCCGGAGCCGGCGCGGTCCAGGTCGCGCAGGCCCTCGTCCAGGTTGATGGCCTGCTCGCCGAGGCCGATGGTGAGCGCGATGGTCTCGCAGACCGCGTCGAGGTCGTCGAGCACGATGGCGTTCTGCCCGAGCAGGTCCCGCCAGAAGTCGAGCACCGTGGCGTTGCCGGAGTAGTGGCTGCCGGTGGGGAGCAGGTAGTAGGTGTCCCAGCGCCGGGTCACCTCGTCGACGACCTGCCGCAGCGGCACGTCCTCGGAGAGGTCGTCCCCGATCAGGCCGGCCACCTCCCGGGCCTTCACCCGCTGGTACGCCAGCTCGTCGCCGATGATGAACAGGTAGCCGCGCCGGCCGCGCTTCTCCCAGTTGTCGGTGACCGTGTGCCGGGCCATGAAGTACATGGCCAGCTCGTACGACTCGCTCATCTGACCGCCGCCACCGCCCTCCAGCACGATCCGGCCGAGGTCGTCGTCCATCCGGTTGTCCGACTCGAACTGGCCCACCTGCAACGGCACCCGGTCGCAGGTGGCGTCGCCGATGGCACCGAACATGATCTGCGGGTCGCTGGCGTAGCCCTGCCGCTGCAACAGCCCGAGCAGTTGCGGCAGCTTGGTCTGCAGGACCCGCGGCACCGTGCGCATCGAGCCGGTCACGTCGAAGAGCACCGCGACGGGGGTCGACCGGGGGTGCTCGGCGGAGTCGCGGCTCTCGCGGGTCGCGTCCCTGGGGTCGAGCGCGGGGTGCACGGTGCGCGCCCCGCTGTCGCTGTAGGAGAAGGCGCTCCTACCGGTGGACCGGCGGTAGCGGTCGGCGGCGTCGTACACGTCGGTGGACCAGATTCCACTGCCCATGACAGCTCCTTAGGGGGTGAGGGTGAAGGGTCGGAAGGTGCGGGGCCCGTAGAGCCGGTCCAGCACCTGGTCGAGTTCGCGCAGCAGCCGCCAGGCGTCGTCGGGCCGGGCGCTCAGCGACCGTTGCCGGCAGCCCTGCGCGAAGGTGTGCAGCTCGCGGGGGGCGCGCGGACCCATCAGCCAGCTCATGCAGTGGCTGGCCGTCGCGATGTCGGTGCCCGGCCCGCACGGCTGCTTCGTGAGGACTTCCTCCGGGTCCCAGCCGTGGCCGGGGACCACCGCCGGGATGGTGCCGCCGACCGCCGCGGAGAAGCACCAGTCGATCAGCACCACGCCGTGGGCGTCCGGCTCGATCAGCACGTGTCGGGGCAGGACCGCGCCGTGCACCACGCCCGCCCGGTGGGCCAGGCCGAGCACGACCA
This sequence comes from Micromonospora sp. NPDC047644, assembly GCF_040704315.1. Lineage (NCBI taxonomy): Bacteria > Bacillati > Actinomycetota > Actinomycetes > Micromonosporales > Micromonosporaceae > Micromonospora > Micromonospora sp. NPDC047644. The sequence goes on along the minus strand of NZ_JBEYSY010000001.1, from coordinate 651,736 downwards.
GCAGCCGCCGCCACATCCAGGCGACGTCCCGGGCGTCCAGCCCGTCGGGGTACGCGCGCCGCACCTCGTCGAGGTCGTGCAGGCCGGGTGCGGTGGCGATCACGTTGATCCGCCGTTCCGCGCCGGTGGCGGCGTCGCGGTGCCGGAACTCGTCGACCAGCCGGGGCACGTACGGCAGGTAGCGCGGGTCGCCGCGCTCGGCGATGGTGCGCAGGGCGTGCGCCTCGCGGGCCATCAGGTCGTTGTCGGTGGACCGCCGGGGGAGCTTCAGCAGCCGGTCGTCGCCGACGTCGTAGAGGTCGGCGAGGTCACCCGAGTGGGCCGGCGTGCCGAGCCGGTAGTCGCCGAGGACTGTCGTCTGCCGGGCCTGCCACCGGGTGGTGACGTGGATGAACGCGTTGGTGGCTTCGGCGCGTACCCCGGGGTCTGTCGGCAGCCGGTCGGGGTGCAGGGCCGCGACCAGCTCGCGGTAGCGGCGGGCCGGCTGGTCGGTGCCGAACAGGTCGGCGTCGGTGCGGGCGGCCGTGACCAGGTCGATGGCCTCGGTGGTCCTCATCGCACCGTCTCCTCGCGGGCCGGTCGCAGCAGCGCCGGGTGCAGCAGCCGGGCGTCGCCGGCCCGGTAGAGCCGGGCCCGGGGACCACCCCGCGCGCCGCCGCGTTCGGTGCTGGCTCCGGTGCTCTCCACGAAGCCCGGCACGGAGAGCACCTTGCGGTGGAAGTTGCCGGCGTGCAGCGGGTGCCCCCAGACCGTCTCGTAGACGGCGCGCAGCTCGCTGATGGTGAACTCGGCGGCGAGGAAGCGGGTGGCGAGCGGGGTGTACTCCACCTTGGAGCGGGCCCGTTCCAACGCGTCGTCGATGATCCGGCCGTGGTCGAAGGCGAGCTGCCGGCTGGTCAACGCGGTCACCGGCAGCCAGATCGCGTCGTCGGCGTCGCTGCCGGCGGCCGGGTCCGGCAGGTCGGGGGCGAACGCGAGGTGGGCGATCGAGACGACCCGCATGCGGGGGTCGCGGTCGGGAGCGCCGTAGCTGCCCAACTGCTCCAGGTGTACGCGGCGCAGCGCCTCGCCGCCGAGCCCGGTCTCCTCGGCCAGCTCCCGTCCGGCGCCGGCGGTCAGGTCCTCGTCGGGGCGGACGAAGCCCCCGGGCAGCGCCCAGTGCCCGGCGAAGGGTGCCTCCCCGCGCCGGATCAGCAGCAGGTGCAGTGCGCCGTCGCGGATGGTCAGCGCCACCACGTCGACGGTCACGGCGACCGACGGATAGGCCCGGGGGTCGTACGCGGCCAGGAACTCCTGCTCGTTCATCGCGTCTCTCTCACCTTGAGAACATCTCGCTATGAGAACAACTTAGCGTAGAAGCGCGCGCCTGCCAAGGGCAGCGGCGACTCAACGCACGAGACCCGCCAGGTGCGGTCGGCCGCGGGAGTCGTGCACTGTGAACACCCCGTCGGGCAGGAGCGCGAAGCTCACCGTGCTCGGCAGCGGTACGGGCAGCTTGAAGGCGACCTCGACGGTGTACGCATCCGGCAGTCGGGCCTCCAGCGCGGCGAGGCAACGCGCCTTGCTCCACATGCCGTGCGCGATCGGCCGACGGAAACCGAACAGCCGCGCTCCGAGTCGGGACGTGTGGATCGGGTTGTGATCGCCGGAAACCCGCGCGTACTCCGCACCGACGCGCGGTTCCACCCGCCACCGAGCGGTGGGCGTCGGCGCTGCGGCCCGTTCACCGGGATCGCGCCCGCCCGGCTTGCCCTCCCGACCGAGGTACGTCGAGACGCCACGCCACACCTCCGTCCCGTCGACCGAGCCGACCAGCACCACGTCCACCTGCCGCCCCCGGTCGTGGGGGCGCAGGTTCTCCGCGTACGTGGTGAAGTCGAGGGTTTCGTCGGCGGTGATCGGGCGGTGCGTGGTGATCCGGTTGCCGATGTGCACCAGGCCGAGCAGCGGGATGGGGAAACCCGGTGCCGTCATCAGCCGCAGGGCCAGTGGAAAGCCCATGACGTGCGGAAACGTCGCCGGCAGCCGATCGCTGAGCCGGAAGGAGCAGACCCGGTCGTAGTCGGCCAGTTGCGCCCGGTCGACGGCCACCCCAGCCACTGTCAACTCGACAGCCGGCAGGTCGGAGCCCCGTCGCCCACGGCCGAGACCCGGTAGCGCGCCGAGCAACGCCCGCCGGTGCAACGCCCCGGCCGCCGGCATCCGGGCCAGTTCGACAGGGGCACGACCACCCGACGGCCGGAGCGCCGCGGCCACGGTCCCCGCCGTCAGCGCCTCGGTCGGCCCGTCGATCAGCTCGTGCAGCGACAGGTCGTCGTCCGGCTCATTCGTTCCCCGCATCACGCCCCCAACAGGCTCTGGCCGCAGACCCGGACCACGTTTCCGCTGACCGCGCCGCTGGCCGGCCAGGCCAGCCAGCCGATCGTCTCGGCGACGTCCACCGGCAACCCGCCCTGGGCCAGGCTGTTCATCCGCCGTCCCGCCTCGCGGACCACCAGCGGGATGCGTGCGGTCAGCCGGGTCTCGATGAAACCCGGGGCCACCGCGTTGACGCTGATCCCGCGCTCGCGCAGGGCCGGCGCGAGCGAGTCGACCAGCCCGATCACGCCGGCCTTGCTGGTGGCGTAGTTGGTCTGCCCCCGGTTGCCGGCGATCCCGGCGATCGACGAGACCGAGATGATCCGCCCACCGGCCGGGATCAGCTCCCGCTCCAGCAGTACGTCGTTGATCCGTTCCTGACTGGAGAGGTTGACGTCGATCACCTGGTCCCACCGGTCGGCGTCCATCCGGCCCAACGTCTTGTCCCGGGTGATGCCGGCGTTGTGCACCACCACGTCGACCCGGCCGTGCCGGCCGGCCAGGTGCTCCGCGAGTCGGCTCGGCGCGTCCGGCGCGGTCAGGTCGAGTTGGACGGCGGTGCCGCCGATGTCGTTCGCCACGGCGGCGAGCGCGTCACCGGCGGCCGGGATGTCCAGGGCCACCACCTTCGCGCCGTCACGGGCGAGCACCTTCGCCAGCGCGGCGCCGATGCCCCGTGCGGCGCCGGTGACCAGCACGACCTGCCCGTCCAACGGGCGGTCCCAGTCGGTCGGGACGCTCGCCGTGCCGCCGCCGACCCGGATGACCTGCCCCGACACGTACGCCGAGCGGCCGGACAGCAGGAACCGGAGGGTCGATTCGAGGCTCGTGACGGTGCCGGCGGCGTCGCTGTCGCGGGCGACGTGGACGAGTTGCGCGGTGGTGCCCCGGCCGAACTCCTTGCCGATGCTGCGGACCAGCCCGTCGAGGGCGCGCTGGGCGGTCGCCTCGCGAGGTGTCGGGCACTCCTGCGGCGGGGTGCCCAACACGATCACCCGGCCGCTGGGCAGCACGGCCCGAGCCTGCGGGTGGAAGAAGTCGTAGAGCTGACGCAGCTCGGTCGAGTCGGTGATCCCGGTGGCGTCGAAGAGCAGCGCCCCGTACCGCTGCGAGGTGGCGGCGGCCGGGTCGGCCAGCTCGATCCCGGCGGCGGTGAGGATCCTGGTGACCGGCTCGGCGAGCCGGCCGCCGGTGGCCGCGCCGAGCAGGGCCGGGCCGGCCAGCAGCGGGTCGCCGGGGTGGTGCCGGCGCAGTCGGGGCGGGTCGGGCAGCCCGAGGCGCTTGACCAGCGCGCGGCCGGCGGCCGATTGGACGAAGCTCGCGTACCTGTCGGTCATGGGCGTAGCCTACTGGCGAGTAGGGTTCGAGCAAACACATGTCGAGGAGGCGGATCGTGCAGAGCATCCGGCGGGTCGCGGTCATCGGGGGCAACCGCATCCCCTTCGCCCGCTCCAATTCCCGCTACGCGGACGCGTCGAACGCGGACCTGCTCGGCGCGGCGCTCGACGGCCTGATCGCCCGCTACGGGCTGGCCGGACAGCGCATCGGCGAGGTGGTCACCGGGGCGGTGCTCAAGCACTCCCGCGACTTCAACCTCACCCGTGAGGTGGTCCTCGGCTCCCGACTCGACCCCCACACCCCGGCGTACGACATCCAGCAGGCCTGCGGCACCGGCCTGGAGGCGACCATCCTGGTCGCCAACAAGATCGCCCTCGGTCAGCTCGACGTGGGCATCGCCGGCGGTGTCGACACCACCTCCGACGCCCCGCTCGGCGTCAACGAGGAGATGCGCCGCACGCTGCTCAAGCTCAACTCGGCCCGTACGCTGGGCGAACGGCTCAAGATCGCGGCGAGGCTGCGCCCGTCGCAGCCGTTCAAGCCGGAGATCCCGCGCAACGCCGAGCCGCGTACCGGGCTGTCCATGGGTGACCACGCCGCCCGGACCGCAGTCCGCTGGCAGATCGACCGGCGCTCCCAGGACGAGCTGGCGCTGCGCTCACACCAGCGCCTCGCCGCCGCGTACGACAGGGGCTTCTTCGACGACCTGATGACGCCGTACCTGGGGCTCACCCGGGATGCGAACCTGCGCCCGGACAGCAGCCTGGAGAAGCTCGCCTCGCTGAAGCCGGTCTTCGGCACCCGTGGCCCGGACGCCGAGCACGCCACCATGACGGCCGGCAACTCGTCACCCCTCACCGACGGCGCGTCCACCGTGCTGCTGGCCAGCGAGGAGTGGGCGGCGGCGCACCACCTGCCCGTGCTGGCCTGGTTCAGCTGGTCGGAGACGGCGGCGGTGGACTTCGTGCACGGCGACGAGGGGTTGCTGATGGCACCCGCGTACGCGGTGCCCCGGATGCTGGCCCGTGCCGGGCTGACGTTGCAGGACTTCGACTACTACGAGATCCACGAGGCGTTCGCGTCGCAGGTGCTGGCCACCCTCGCCGCCTGGGAGTCGCCGGAGTTCGCCAAGGACCGGCTCGGCCTGGACGCGCCGCTCGGCGCTGTCGACACCGACCGGCTCAACGTCAACGGGTCGTCGCTGGCCGCCGGGCATCCGTTCGCCGCCACCGGCGGGCGCATCGTGGCGACCCTGGCGAAGCTGCTGGCCGAGCGGGGCAGCGGGCGTGGGCTGATCTCCATCTGTGCCGCCGGTGGTCAGGGCGTGACCGCCATCCTGGAGCGCTGAACGGAGCGTGCACAGCGACGCCCGCCGGACCCGAGGGTCTGGCGGGCGTCGCCGTGCGGGTAACGGCTCAGCCGAGGGTGAACCTTTCCCAGGTGCTGATGACCGAGCCGTTGGCGATCAGTGGCTTGCTGCCCGCGCCGTCCGCGCTGACGTACTTGTTGTTGATGGCGGCCTTGAAGCTGACAGTGCCGTCGCTGCTGCGGACCATTGTGAACCGCTCCCAGGTGCTGGCCGTCGGTGCGTTCGCGATCAGCGGCTTGGCGCCAGCGCCGTCGGCGGACACGAAGTGGTTGTTGACCCGGGCGAGAAGGCCGACCTGCCCGTTGCCGAGATCCACCACGTCGAACCGCTCCCAGGTGCTGGCGGTCGCCGCGCTCGCGATCAACGGCTTGGCCCCCGCGCCGTCGGCGCTGACGAAGCGACCGTTGACCTTGGCCTTCAGCGACCGGTTCGCGTCCGGTACGACGACCAGGAGGAACTTCTCCCAGGTGCTGATGGAGGGCCGGCTGGCGCTCAGCGGAATGGCGCTGTTGACGTCTGCGGTCACGTACTTGCTGGTGATGGGGATCTGGAGGCTGATGGTGCCGTCGCCGTTGCGCACCAACGTGAACGTCTCGTATACGCCCACGCTCACGCTGTCCGCCGTCAACGTGGCGAGGTCGGCCTGGGCGACGGCGACGTAGCGACCGACCGCCCGGGAGAAGAGAGCGACCTTGCCGTTACCGGCGTCCGCCAGGTCGAACTGCGCGATGGTGTTCGGTTCGGCCTGGTTCGGTCGAAGCCCGAAGCTCTTCTCGTAACTCACGTAGCGGCGGTTGGACAGGGCGCGCAGACCGACGGTCCCGGTCGGCCGCAGCATGCTGATCTGCCTGCTGTAAGTCCCCGACCGACCGTCGGTGCCAGTGACCGTGACGGCGATCTGGTAAGCGCCCGGGTTCGCGTAGGTGTGCGAGGCGACCGGGGTCGTCTGGGTGACGGTGCTGCCGTCGCCGAACGAGAACCGGTAGGACTCGATCGGGTTGAAGCCGGGGAGGGAGGCGGACGCGTCCAGAGTCACCGAGCGCGCCTGGATGTTCATGGCGACGTCGAACCGCACCTCCGGGCTCCGGAGGGCTTCGATGGTGCCACGGTCGGCGTACGTGATCGGGCCGGCGCCGGTGTTCGGCACGCCCGGATCGTCGACCCGCGGCGCGCCGCCGCGGGCGAGGGTCGGGTAACCGGGGGCGGCCGAGTTCGCCGAGTCGATGTTGTCCCGCGCCTGCCTCGTCTCGCGGTCGTGTGCGGCCTGGCCGGAGGCGGCCCGGAACGCGGCCAGCGACATCCGGGTGTTCCAGGCGTAGATCTGCGGTGAGTTGCTGTCGTAGTGGTCCGCGTTGTTGTAGTCGACCACCGTCTTCCCGACGGCACCGCCGTAGACGCCGATCTCGACCCCGTCCAGCGCCGCATTGGAGCAGTAAGCCAGATCGAAGTGACCGTTCAGAGCGAGCACGTTGTTCTGGACGGAGACTCCGGACGAGGCGCCGTCGACGCGGATGCCGTCCTGGCAGCGGTCCTTGATGGTGTTGTTGGCGATGGCCGTGCCGGTGGCCCCGTTGTTGTGCACGCCGTGGCCGGCGCCCCCGGAAATCACGTTGTTGGCCACCACGGTGCCGGCCGCGGTGGGCCCGAGCGCGATCGCCGCGTTGGTGAAGCCGGCGATGCTGCCACCGATGTACGAGTTGCGCGGACCGTCGATCCGGACGCCGATCGTGTTGTCGGAAAGGATGTAGTTGGCATAGCCCTGCACGCTCGTGTCCTGGATGGCCACGTCACTGCTGGCGGCGTCCATGGTGATGCCGGCGCTGGCGGTCAACCCACTGACGGTGATCTTCGACAGGCTCGAGCTGGTCACGCCGGCGAACCGGATCACCGGTGACGTCGCGGGTATGTTCAGGCCGTAGGTGCCGCCCCGGATGGTGAGGCCCGAGGAGTTGCGTGCGTCCAGGGCCGGCACCTCGGACCCGACGACGCGGAGGTTCTGGAGCACCACGTCGTGCTGGCCGTCGATCACGAAGCCGGCCGTCGCGCCGACCAGGGTCGCCGCGGAGGTGGAAGTGGTGACGAAAGTTACCGGCTGCTCGGGGGTGCCGGACGTGCCGATCGTGACGCGCTCCGGGTAGTTGCCGCCGCCGATGTCGACGGTCTGCCCGCCGGTGACGATCGCCGCTGCGGCTCCGATGGTGCAGAACGGCTGCTCCAAGGTGCCCGGGTACTGGTCGGAGCAGTTGGCGGGGGGATTCTGCCGGACGTAGAGCGTCGTCGGAGCGGCCGCCTGGGCGGGCAGCGCGGTGCCCACCAGGGTGCCACTTGTCAGTAAAGCGGTCGCGAGACCGGCGAAGAAGGATTTGCGCATGCTGGCCTCGAGAAGGAGGAGGATCCGGCGACGCCGGAGGTCAGATAGGGGTGATTCTGCATGATCGACAAGTGCGGTGCTGACCTGGGTGACAAAACGGCCACCCGTCTCGTGACCGTCCGCCTGACCGCCTCCGTCACCGTCTGACAAGCTGCGCTGAGCCGTACGCGGCGACGCCCGCCAGACCGTGCGGTCTGGCGGGCGTCGAGGTGGTGATCCGGCTCAGCCGAGGGTGAACTTCTCCCAGGTGCTGACGGCCGGGCCGTTGGCGATCAGCGGCTTGCTGCCCGCGCCGTCGGCGCTGACGTACTTGCTGTTGATGCCGGCCTTGAAGCTGACCGTGCCGTCGCTGTTGCGGACCATGGTGAACTTCTCCCAGGTGCTGACGGCCGGGCCGTTGGCGATCAGCGGCTTGGTGCCCGCGCCGTCGGCGGACACGAAGTGGCTGTTGGCGCGGGCGAAGAGGGCGATCTGACCACTACCGAGGTCGGCGATGTCGAACCGCTCCCAGCTGCCGATAGTCGCCGCGCTCGCGATCAGCGGCTTCACCCCGGCACCGTCGGCCATCACATAGCGGCCGTTCACGCTGGCCTTCAGCGACCTGTTCGCGTCGGCGACCGGCACCTGGGCGAACTTCTCCGAGGCGCTGATGGTGGACCGGCTGGCGCTCATCGAGACGGCGCCGCTGGCATCGGCGGTGACGTACAGGTTGTTGCTGGCCTTGAGGCTGACGGTGCCGTCACTGTTGCGCACGACAGCGAACTTCTCCGGCGTGCCGACCACCTGACCCGCGGCGTTCAGGGACTCGTTGGCCGACTGCGTGACGTAGCGGCCGTTGGACCGCGCGACGAGGGCCACCTGGCCGTTGCCGGCGTCCGCGAGGTCGTACTGCGCGGCGGCGGTCAACCCGGCCTGGTTCGGCAGGAGAGCCGACGCGGATGTTCCCACGTAGCGACGGTTCGACATCGCGAGCAGGCCCACCGAAGCGGTGCGCCGCAGCACGCTGACCTGCTCGGTGCTGCTGCCGGTCAGGCCGTCGGTTCCGGTGGGGCTGACGGTGACGTTGTAGGTGCCCGGCGTGGCGTACTTGTGTGTGGCGATCGGACTGGAGTGGGTGGTGGAGATTCCGTCGCCCCAACTGATCTGGTAATCACGGATCGGGACGAAGCCCGGCGTCGAGGCGGAGGCGTCCACCCTGACCGTGCTCGTGGCGAGGTCCACTGTGGCGTCGAAGGACGACACCGGGTGTTTGATGGACTCCGTGGTGCCACGGTCGGCGTACGCGATCGGGCCGGCACCGGTGTTCGCCACGGCCGGATCGTCCCGGCGCGGCTTGCCGTTGGTGTCAAGCTCCTGGTAGCCGGGTGCCGTCGAGTTCGCCGAGTCGACGTTCTCCCGGACATCCGAGGTGTACCGGTCGTGTGCGGCCTGCCCGGAGACGGTGCGGAACTGGGCGAGACCCATCCTGGTTCCGTTCCACGAGTAGCCGGTCCCGGACGCGGACTGGTGCCAGGTGTTGTTGTAATCGATCACGGTGCCGCTCAGCGCGGCGTCGTGGACCGCGATCTCAGCGCCCTCGGGAGCCTGCGGGTCGCAGTAGCCCTGGTTGAAGGCGGCGTTGTTGCGGAGCACGCTGTTCTGCACCGAGACCTGCGACGATGCACCGTCGACCCGGATGCCGCCCAGGCAGCGGTCCTGGATCTCGTTGTTGGCGATGGCCGTGCCCACGGCTCCGCGGTTGTGGATGCCGTATCCGATCCCGCCCATGATCCGGTTGTTGGCGATCACCGTCCCGGCGGCGGCCGGGCCCACCGAGATGGCAGCTCCGGAGAAGCCGGCGACGTCGCCGTCGATGATCGTGTTCTGTGGCCCGTCGACTCGAATGCCCACGCCATCGGCTGCGACGTGTTTCGGGTCGGTCGCCACCAGTGAGTCCTCGACGAGCACCTCGCTGGTGGACGCATCCATGGTCACGCCGCCGGCCAGCGCCGTCCCGCTGGCGACGAGTTGTTCCAGCGCCGCCACCTGCACATTGGCGAGCCGGATGGCGGGTGCGGTCGCGACGTTCGCCATCGTGAATGTGCCGCCCGCGATCATGATGTTCGAGGCGTTACGCAGATCGAGGGCGGGTACGTCGATTGACCCGCGGACATTGATGTCTTCGATCTGGATGTCGTGCTGGCCGTCGATGACCAGGCCCGCGTTCGGGCCGACGAGCGTCACCGGTGCGCTGGTGGTCCGGGCGCTGAAGGCGATCCGCGCTTCTGGTGTGCCGGAGCTGGTGACGGTGACGCGCTCGGCGTAGGTGCCGCCTTCGATAAAGACTGCCCCGGGGGCCTTCACCACGGCGGCTGCGGCACCGATCGTGCAGAACGGCGTGTCGGGGGAGCCGGGCCCCTGGTCGGAGCAGTTCGCGTCGGCCTGCTTGACGTACAGAATCATCACAGGGTCGTCTGCCTGGGCGGGTGCGCCCGTGGCCAGGAGGGTGCCGCCGGTCACCGCGATCGCGGTGAGGCCGGCGAGGGATCTTCTACGCATGCAAGCCCTCTGTCGTGAAATGGGATTCGGCTTCGCCGGAGATCAGATGGAGACCATGATCCGATACCGGCTGGTAGCTGTGCCGCCCCGGGCGACAAAACGGCCACCGGGCCCCACCGGCACCCGCCCTGGCCTGCTGGCCGCACGGGCCGCCGGGTAGGAGAGAATGAGGCACGTGACGACGATCCCCAACGTGCTCGCCAACCGGTACGCCTCGCCCGAACTGGTCGCCCTCTGGTCCCCCGAGGAGAAGGTCCGGATGGAGCGGCGGCTCTGGCTCGCCGTTCTCCGCGCTCAGCGCGACCTGGGAGTGCCGGTGCCGGACGGCGTGGTCGAGGCGTACGAGCGGGTGCTCGACCAGGTGGACCTCGCCTCGATCGCCGAGCGGGAGCGGGTCACCCGGCACGACGTGAAGGCCCGGATCGAGGAGTTCAGCGCGCTCGCCGGGCACGAGCACGTGCACAAGGGGATGACCTCCCGTGACCTCACCGAGAACGTCGAGCAGCTCCAGGTGCGCGCGTCGCTGGAGCTGATCCGTGACCGGGTGGTGGCCACCCTGGCCCGGTTGGCCTGGCTGGCCCACGAGCACTCCGAGCTGGTGATGACCGGCCGGTCGCACAACGTGGCGGCGCAGGCCACCACGTTGGGCAAGCGCTTCGCGTCGGCGGCGGAGGAGCTGCTGATCGCGTACGAGCGGCTGGAGGAGCTGATCGCCCGCTACCCGCTGCGGGGGATCAAGGGACCGGTCGGCACGGCCGCCGACCAGCTCGACCTCTTCGACGGTGACGCCGACAAGGTGGCCGAACTGGAGCGGCGGGTCGCCGAGCACCTGGGCTTCTCCCGGGTGCTGGACAGCGTCGGGCAGGTCTACCCGCGCTCGCTCGACTTCGACGTGCTGGCCGCACTGGCCCAGACGGCCGCCGCGCCGTCGTCGCTGGCCACCACGATCCGGTTGATGGTCGGTCAGGAGCTGGCGACCGAGGGCTTCAAGCCGGGTCAGGTCGGCTCCAGCGCGATGCCGCACAAGATGAACACCCGTTCCTCGGAGCGGGTGAACGGCTTCGCCGTGATCATCCGGGGTTACCTGTCGATGGTCGGCGAGCTGGCCGGTGACCAGTGGAACGAGGGGGACGTGTCCTGCTCGGTGGTCCGCCGGGTGGCACTGCCGGACGCGTTCTTCGCCGCCGACGGGCTGTTCCAGACGTTCCTCACCGTGCTCGACGAGTTCGGCTCGTACCCGGCTGTGATCAACCGGGAGCTGGAGCGCTTCCTGCCGTTCCTGGCCACCACGAAGATCCTGGTCGCGGCGGTCCGGCGAGGCGTCGGCCGGGAGGTCGCCCACGAGGTGATCAAGGAGCACGCGGTGGCGGTGGCCCTGGCGATGCGCGAGAAGGGCTCACCGGAGAACGACCTCTTCGACCGCCTGGCGGCGGACGGCCGACTCGGCCTGTCCCGCGCCGACATCGACACCCTGGTCGCCGACCGCAACGCCTTCGTGGGCGCCGCCCAGGCCCAGGTGGCAGCCGTGACGAGCCGCATCACTTCCGTGGTGACCGCCCACCCGAACGCCGCCACCTACAGCCCACCCCCCATCCTCTAACCCCGCCCCACCCGGCCCCTGGCCTCCCGGGGCTGTTGATCATGAAGTTGTTGCCACGACACGCCGATTGGGGTGGCAACAACTTCATGATCAACGAGGCCGAGGGTCCGGGCCAGGGGTGAGGGGTTGGGGGTTATTCGCCGGTTGGGGTTTCGGCTGCGGTGCGGAGGGTCGGGGCGCTGGCGGGTTCGGCGATGCCACCGAGAGATTCGGCGAAGGCCGGGTCGGTGGCGGTCTCCGCCGCGACCGCCGGCTGGTCGGCCGGCATGACCTCGGGCATCTTGGGTACGGCGACCACTGCCGTCCCGTACGCGCAGATCTCCATCCACATCTCGCCGCAGTCCCGGCTGTCGAACCGCATGCCGATCACCGCGTTCGCGCCGATCCGGAGGGCCTCCTCGCCGAGGCGGGTCACCGAGTCGGTGCGCCACCGGGTCAGGTTGTCCGGGGCCATCGGGTCGTACGCGCCACCACGCAGGTTCTTCACACCCTCGCGGTACGGGTTGCGCGTCCTGGCCATCGATGACACCACCTCACCGAGAATCTGGCGGATCTCGTAGCCGGGCAGTTGCTCTGTCGTCACGACCAGCACGTTTCCGATGCTGTCAGGAGTGGCCCGACCCGATCGGGTGCATTGTTCACCTGATCGGATGCTGCAAAACGGCGCGGCGCGGACGGTCGGCACGGGGCCGACCATCCGCACCGAGCGGGGCGCTAACCGTCAGACACCGGCCACCGAGGTGATCCAGGCCCGGTTGTACGCGACGCTGCCGTAGTTCTGGATGCTCGACCCGTCGGCGGTGGAGGCGACGCCGACCTGCTGACCGTTGTAGAACTGCGGGCCACCGGAGTCGCCGCGCCACGCGTTGCCGTTGATCCTGGTGCTGCGGATCGCCTGGCCGCCGTACGCGTCGGTGACGCCGTTGCTGGTCACCCGGACGGTGGCGGTCTTCAACTGGGTGGACGCCGAGCAGCCGCTGTAGCAGGTCATGCCCCAGCCGTAGATCGAGTTCGTCGAGTTGATCGGCGGGTTGCTGCTGGCCAGGCTCACCGCGGAGGTGCTGACGGTGCTGGAGAGCCGCATGAGCGCGAGGTCGTAGCGGGTGTAGGTGGCGCTGACCGTGCGGGTGACCCCGCCGGAGGTGCGGTTCACGCTTCCGACGCGTACCGACATCGTGCCGCTGATGCAGTGCCGGGCGGTGAGCACCCACTGCGCGGCGATGACGCTGCCGGAGCAGGTGAACGAGCCGTTGCTGAGCACCGCGGCGGCCCAGGGCGCGGACGAGACGGTCTCGCCGCCGATGATGGGTTGCGGGCCGGCGGGGGCGGCGGACGCGGCGGACGTGACGCCGAGGGCGCCGACCAGCGCGGTGCTGAGTACGGCGAGCAGGGGGCGGATGCGCATCGGGTGGACTCCTTGGACGGGGCGGGCCCGGGGTCGCCGGGTGCGGGTGGCGCCGGACGGCGGGGGTTCCCGACGCCAGCAAATCGACTTACGTCGATGTACTGTAGGGCGCGACGCGATCGTTATCAAGGAGGTGATCGAGGTTGCCCAATGTAACGATTCGGCCACCCACTGCGCCGTATATGTCCTGCTAGGGCCACCTGTAGCGCCTGACGTGTCACCCTGAGCGTCAGTAATGTCGATCACTGCCTGAGCGGCACCCGGCCGGTGCGTCCGCGGCGATATCTGCCAGGTACGCTGGCTGCGCTCGCCCATTTGTGGGTCGGCACCCAACTGCGTACACAGTCAGGAGTGCCCAGTGCCTCGCGTCGTCGTCGACGTCATGCTCAAGCCCGAGATCCTTGATCCGCAGGGCCAGGCCGTCGCAAACGCGCTGCCCCGGCTCGGCGTCAGTGATGTCGCCTCGGTTCGGATCGGCAGGCGCATCGAGATCGAGTTCACCGGTGAACCGGACCTGGACCGCGCCCGGGAGATTGCCGACAAGCTGCTCGCCAACCCCGTCATCGAGGACTTCACCGTCCGCGTGGTCGAGGCCGACGAGACCGCGGACGCCCGCTCGTGACCGCCCGGGTCGGTGTCGTCACCTTCCCCGGCTCGCTCGACGACGGGGACGCGGCCCGGGCTGTCCGGATCGCCGGCGCTGAGCCGGTCCGGCTCTGGCACGGCGACCCGGATCTGCACGGCGTCGACGCCGTCGTCCTGCCCGGTGGGTTCTCCTACGGTGACTACCTGCGGTGCGGTGCCATCGCCCGGTTCGCCCCGGTGATGGAGACGATCGTGGACGCCGCCCAGGGTGGTCTGCCGGTGCTGGGCATCTGCAACGGCTTCCAGATCCTCTGCGAGGCGCACCTGCTGCCCGGCGCGCTCACCCGCAACCAGCACCTGCACTTCCGCAACCGGGACCAGGTCCTGCGCATCGAGTCGGCCGGGACGGCGTGGACCAACGCGTTCCAGCCCGGCCAGGAGGTGCTCATCCCGGTCAAGAACGGCGAGGGCTGCTACGTCGCGGACACCGCGACGCTGGACCAGCTCGAAGCCGAGGGCCGGGTGGTCGCCCGCTACCTCGGCGGCAACCCCAACGGCTCCCAGCGGGACATCGCCGCGATCACCAACGCCGCCGGCAACGTGGTCGGCATCATGCCGCACCCCGAGCACGCCGTAGAGGCGCTCACCGGCCCTTCGCTGGACGGCCTCGGCTTCTTCACATCGGTCCTCAAGCACCTGGTCGGGGCGCCGGCATGAGTGCGAGGAGCGGCTTCGGCGGGCACCAGCGCAGCGAGGAGAGGTCATGACCACCCATCCGGATCCGGTACGGGACACGCCGGAGGCGTACTCCGCCCCGGCGCAGCCGGCCGAGCCGAGCCCCGCGCAGCCGGCCGCACCGGCGACCGCTCCCGCCCAGCCGGCCGCCGCCGTCTGGGCCGAGGGCGTGGACACCGTGCCGCGCGCCGGTGGCACCCCGGGCGAGCTTCAGCCGTACACCGAGCTTGGTCTGCGCGACGACGAGTACGACCGGATCCGGCAGATCCTCGGCCGCCGGCCCACCCAGTCCGAGCTGGCGATGTACTCGATCATGTGGAGCGAGCACTGCTCCTACAAGTCGAGCAAGGTGCACCTGCGCCAGTTCGGCGAGAAGGCCCCGCAGAGCGACCGGCTGCTGGCCGGCATCGGTGAGAACGCCGGTGTCGTGCAGATCTCCGACGAGCTGGCGGTGACCTTCAAGGTCGAGTCGCACAACCACCCGAGCTTCGTCGAGCCGTACCAGGGCGCGGCGACCGGCGTCGGTGGCATCGTCCGGGACATCCTCGCCATGGGCGCCCGCCCGATCGCGGTGATGGACCCGTTGCGTTTCGGTGCCGCGGACCACCCGGACACCGCCCGGGTGCTCACCGGCGTGGTCGCCGGCGTCGGCGGCTACGGCAACTGCCTGGGCCTGCCCAACATTGGTGGTGAGCTGGTCTTCGACCCCTCCTACCAGGGCAACCCGCTGCTCAACGCGCTCTGCCTGGGCGTGCTGCCGGTCAACCGGTTGCAGAACAAGGCCGCAGCCGGTCCGGGCAACGTTGTCGTTCTGATGGGTGCCAAGACCGGCCGCGACGGCATCGGCGGCGTGTCGGTGCTGGCCAGCGCGACCTTCGACGAGGGCAGCGAGGCACGTCGACCCGCTGTGCAGGTCGGCGACCCGTTCACCGAGAAGCTGCTGATCGAGGCGTGCCTCGAGCTGTACGACGGCCAGCTGGTCGTCGGCATCCAGGACCTCGGCGGCGCCGGCCTGACCTGCGCGCTCACCGAGACCGCCGCCGCGGCCGGCACCGGCATGCGGGTCTGGCTGGAGCGGGTGCCGCTGCGCGAGCCCTCGATGGACCCGCACGAGATCCTGGCCAGCGAGTCGCAGGAGCGGATGCTGCTGGTCGTCGAGCCGGAGAAGCTCGACGCGGTGCTCAAGACCTGCGAGAAGTGGGGTGTTCTCGCCACCGCGATCGGTGAGGTCACCGCACCGGAGCCGGACGGCCGCCCGGGTCGACTGCTGATCACCTGGCAGGACCACCTGGTGGTCGACGTGCCGCCGGGTTCGCTCGTCGACGACGGCCCGGTCTACGCCCGGCCGATGCGTGAGCCGGCCGACCTGATCCTGCTCCAGGCCGACCGGGCCGAGACGCTGCCGCGCCCGGCCGACCCGGACGCGCTGCGGGAGACCGTGCTGCGCATGATCGCGTCGCCGAACCTGGCCGACAAGACCTGGGTCACCGAGCAGTACGACCGCTACGTGCTGGGCAACACCGTGCTCGCCCAGCCGGAGGACGGCGGCGTGATCCGGCTCGACGAGCGGACCGGTTTGGGCGTGGCGCTGTCGGTGGACGGCAACGGCCGGTACACCCGACTCGACCCGTACAACGGCGCCAAGCTGGCCCTGGCCGAGGCGTACCGGAACGTGGCGGTGACCGGTGCCAAGCCGATCGCCGTGACCGACTGCCTCAACTTCGGCTCCCCGGAGGACCCGGGCGTGATGTGGCAGTTCGCCGAGGCCGTCCGCGGCCTGGCGGACGGCTGCCTGGAGCTGGGGATCCCGGTGACCGGCGGCAACGTCAGCTTCTACAACCAGACCGGCGCGGCGGCCATCCACCCGACCCCGGTTGTCGGTGTGCTGGGTGTGCTGGACAACGTCGCGGACCGGGTGCCGATGGGCTTCGTGCCCCGCGGCGGCGGCGACCACGACCAGCTCTACCTGCTCGGCGAGACGAACGTGGAGCTGTCCGGCTCGGAGTGGGCCTGGGTGACGCACGAGCACCTCGGAGGCATTCCGCCGCAGGTCGACCTGCTCCGCGAGAAGGCGCTCGCCGAGCTGCTGGCCGAGGCGGCCCGGGTGGGTCACCTCAGCTCGGCACACGACCTCTCCGACGGTGGCCTCGCCCAGAGCCTGGTCGAGTCCTGCCTGCGTCGCGGCGTCGGTGCCCGGGTCGCGGTGCCGGAGCAGTTCGCCGAGGGCTCGATGCCGTTCGTCTACCTGTTCAGCGAGTCCGCCACGCGGGCGCTGGTCTCGGTGCCGCGCGGCCACGACAAGGCGTTCGCGGCGCTCTGCGCCGAGCGGGGCGTGCCGTTCGAGCTGATCGGCGTCACCGACCCGTCCGGCGGGGCGCTCGAGGTGCACGGGCAGTTCCGGATCGGCCTGGACGAGCTGCGTACCGCGCACACCGAGACGTTGCCGCGCCTCTTCGGGGGTACGGCGGCCGTCGAGGTGCCCGCGCCGGCCGCCGGCGTGGCGGGTGCGGTCGAGGCCGTTCCGCTGCCGGGCGAGCCGGCCGAGCCGGTCGACGCGGCCGAGGTGGTCTCCGAGCCGATCGCATCCTCGGGTCCGTCTCCGGAGACCGGCGCGGTCGAGCCGATCGGGTCGGAGCAGCCGGGCGAGGTGTCCGAGTCTGACTCCGGTGTCACCGAGCCGTCGCCTGACGAGCGCTGAGGCGTTGACGGCCGCCGTCTACGGCCAACCCGGATCGGGTGCCCGGTTCGACTGGGGGCTGACCGGTGCGGCCGAACTCGGCCGGGTCTGCGCGGCGCTGGTGGTGGTGGACGTTCTCTCGTTCACCACCGCCGTGGAGGTGGCGGTCGCCCGGGGGATGCGGGTGCACCCGTTCCCCTGGGGTGAGCAGGCGGCCGAGTACGCCGTCCGGGTGGGTGCGACCGCCGCGGTCGGGCGACGGCAGACGACCACGGACCATCCGTGGTCGCTCTCGCCCGCCGCGCTGAGCAGCGCACCGGTGGTGGCTGACCTTGTGCTGCCCTCCCCGAACGGCTCGGCCATCAGCGCCGCCGCCAGCGCCACCGGCCTGCCGGTGGTCGCGGCGTGCCTGCGCAACGCGCGCGCCGTCGGGCAATGGCTGCGCCGCCAGGGGTACGGCACGCTCGACGCCCCGATCGGCGTGATCGCCTCGGGGGAACAGTGGCCGGACGGGTCGCTGCGACCGTCGGTGGAGGACCAACTCGGTGCCGCCTCGGTGCTGGACGCCCTCTCCGGTGTGCCCGGTGGGCTCTCGGTGGAGGCGGCCATGGCGCTCGCCGCGCTGGCGAGCACCCCGGATCTGCCCGCCGCGGTGCGCGGCAGCGTCTCCGGACGGGAGTTGACCGAGAGCGGCTTCGCCGCGGACGTGGACGTCGCCGTCCGGATCGGCGTGTCCGACGTCGTGCCGGTGCTCCGTCAGGGCGTCTTCTCCGCCGCCTGACCGCGCTGGCTCCGCGCCGGACCGCGCCTGGTCTGCGCTGACCGCGCCGGACCGCGCCTGGTGTCGCTGACCGGGCGCTGTGATCAACTCGGCTTCCCGGAGGTCGCGGTGTCGCGGTCTTCGGGATGGCCCGACTTCACTGATCGCGAGTGGGTCTTGCAGCGAAAACGGCCACCCGGATCTCCGGGTGGCCGTTTTCGCCGTGCTGTGGTGGGGGTCAGTCGTCCAGCCAGTCGAGGCGGCGACCGCCGCGCTCGGTCGGCGGCGGGGTGTCCGGGCGGTTCCGCCCGCCGGGCTGGC